>CACZKE010000012.1 GCA_902781705.1 uncultured Bacteroidia bacterium | reverse complement strand
GGCGCTGCTCATCTTCGTGCTGTTCGTCCAGCGTCAGAGCAAGTTCATGCAGGAGTATCCATGCGGCTACAACAAGAATAACCTGGCGGTGGTGAATATCGGCGGCGAGAACGGCAGAGAGAAAGCCGACTGGTTGCGGGAGAGGCTATGCGCACTTCCGGAGGTGAAGGACGTGGCCTACGCAAATGATCTCATTGGCGGCTCGGATACTTATATGACGGAGGGCGCGGATTTCGGAGACGGCCAGGTGTCAATGAGCATGATTTACTGCAGCTGGAATCTGCCGCAGGTGCTGGGGCTGGAACTCATCGAGGGACGGGATTTCAACGAAGGCGAGTTCGGCCCGATCCTGTTCACGCAGGATCTCAAGGCGCATGGCGCTGAGATGGAGGTATATGCTGACGAATTCGGCGACGGAGCGCCCATTGTAGGATTCATCAAGAATGTGAATATCACTTCCATGCGCAAAGCCGATTCTCCGGTGGCGTTCCAGGTGCATACCGAGAAGGGACATTCTATGCCGTTCGCTTATCTCCGGCTGATGGAAGGGGCGGACCGCTTGGCCGCTACCGAGAAAATCCAGACTATCCTCCGGGATATGGATCCGACGATGCCGTGTGGCTGTTCTCCCTGCTGGCGGTGCTGCTGTCGCTGGTGGGCATCTGGGGCCAGGTGCTGATGGACGTGCAGTACAAGCGGATGGAGATTTCCGTAAAGCGGGTGTTCGGGGCCGATATGGGCCAGATTACCAGCGAAGGCCTGATGCTGTATCTGAGGACGGTGGCCATCTGTTACGTGATTGCAGCGCCCGTCGGCTGGCTGGTGGTGAAGTATTACCTTCAGCAGTTCGCACACCGGGTGGGCTTCATGCCGTCGGTGTTCCTGCTGGCGCTGGTGATTGTGGGGGTGCTGTGTTCGGCCGTGGTGCTGTATCACTATCTCGAGTAGGCTTCATAAGCAGTTAAACATAAATACTTTCTATCCTGATGCCGGGCGGGGCCTGGGAGGGTTCCGCCTGGCGGAGGGAGAAATAATGAAATATTACAGGCAAGATTTCGTACTTTTGTACGTTTACTAAGAAAAAGACGATGATGAAGATACTGAGAACATTGATTTGCGCGGCGCTGCTGGTGGCAGGGCTGAGCGGTTGTGAGAAGATCGACGTGAACAAGCTGGAAGGCACTTGGACCGAACAGTATGACCCCACGGTTTTCGCGATGGATGGCTCAGTGGAGTACACCTTTGATGGAAACGGCCACTATCAGATGCATGTCTATGACGCTCTTAGCGGAGAGTCTCACGACTACAACGGCAGCTATGCCATTGACCTGATCAATGAGATGGAATGGCAGAAGGAAGGTACGACCTATTCTGTTGGGACCTGGGGCTCTGATTACCGGCATTTTGTGAGGGGAAAGTAGATCCTTCGGCTTCGCCTCAGGAAGACAATGAGAACTGCCGTCATCTCGGAGAGAGGGCGGCGGTTTTTTTGTGGAAAGATTTGATGGAATAAATATATTTTGTATCTTTGCAGTTAGAAATATACTAACAGAGTGGATACAAAATCTAATAAAACAGTTTCTCCTGCAGAGAGCGTTTTCCTCAGTTATCTGACCGGGGAGGGAAAGCAGTGGTTCAGCATCGAGGATGCGTATTCGGCTTTTCCGGATAAGTCGGAGGGAGCGGTGCGCTTTATGTTGATGCGGATGCTGGACAAGGGATTGCTGATCAAAGTTTCCAAGAAGGTTTACTGGGTGGTGCCTTTCGATCAAAATGCCGGGGAGTTCCTGCCGGACTGGCATCTGCTTGCGGAGCCGCTTTCCGGAGGCGGCCGGTATTATATCGGTTATTATTCGGCCTTGCAGATCCACGGGCTCATTACGCAGCCGTCGCTGAAGGAACAGGTGGTGAGGGAGAAGCGCAAGACGGAAACGGTGGTCCTGAAAGGCGTGGAGTTCCAGTTCATCTACCATAATGAGACGCATTTCTTCGGGGTGAAAAAGGTGTGGATTGACTCGTACAACAAGGTGCCGTGCTCGGACCTGGAGAAGACGATAATTGACTGCCTGTATATGCCGGCTTATGCCGGGGGAATCATCGAGGTGGCGAAGGCACTCTGGACGGCCCGGGAGAAACTGGACTACGGGAAGCTGCTCTCCTATGCCAGGCAGTTTGACAGCCAGGTAGTGATTAAGCGCCTGGGCTACCTGCTGGATAAACTGGGAATTGGGACGGAGATTGTGGCGGAGTTGCGGGCCTTGCGGACTGCTGCGGTGTCCCCGCTGGACACGGAGGTCCCGAATGAGGGGAAGATTTGCACAAAGTGGAGCATCCGCCAGAATGTTGACATTGAAACGATCATTAACGCAATAAACAATTGATTTTATGATACGGCCTGCTGAGATTCAGAAGAAAGCGAACAAGGAACGTGTGAGGGACACTCAGATAGAGAAGGATTATATCCTGACGTGGATTCTCTCCGGTGTTGCGAACAATGAGGTGCTGTCAAAGGCTCTGGCCTTCAAAGGCGGAACAGTGCTGAAGAAGTTCTACTTCAAAGATTACCGCTATTCCGAGGACCTGGACTTTACTCTCGTTGATGACGGCATCTCCAACGAAACCATCCAGGATGCGTTAAAGGAGGTGTTCCGGTATGTCCGGGAGGAAGCCAACATCCCGCTGGCGATGGAGGATTTCGGCATCCACGAGACGGGGAACGTCAATTTCTACATCACATACGTGGGGCCGCTGGGCGGCGTTGGTGCAAACAAACGGGTGAAGGTGGACATTTCCAGGACGGAGAAACTTTGCTTTCCGCTGGAGAGCCGGCCGATGTTCGAGTCGTATACCGACCAGGAGGATTGCACGGTGCAGTGCTATTCGCTGGATGAGGTGATGGCGGAGAAGATGAGATCACTCCTATCCAGGACCCAGCCGCGTGACTATTATGACCTTTGGTACCTTTCAGAAATGGAAGGGATGGAAATGGCCGACCACCGCTATGAGTTCGAGGTAAAGGCCAGACACAAAGGCCTTGATCCGGATTCCCTGCAAGAGAAACTGGAGGGGAAGGTGGGTATCTTCAAGTCCAGGTGGGAGTCTTCCATGAAGGACCAGATTGCAGAGCTTCCGCCGTTTGAGCAGGTACAGCGCGAGTTGGGGAAGCATTTCCGGGCGCTTTTCAAATAACCTTCAGTTTTTTGTTGACCTTGTACGGCTCCTGGCCGAAGGCAAGGTTCATCATAGTGAAGTGATCTTTGAGTTCCAGGGCGGTGTAGCGCATCACCGCCTGGCTTCCTTGCTTATTGGAGTCCTGACCATCAGCGTTTCTTTTCTACCCCGATGGGTCCCTATATCCCAGACCTTTCGATGGGATTATGACCGATCTGACGATGTTCGATAATTTTGAAAAAATATTCTGCTATCAGTATCCTGGTGTCTTCAATAACCTAAGTCTCCATCCTCAAGTGGGCGAAGATGCCGGAATCGAATTGTATGATAAGTATAAGGAGTATTATTCCTCTTTTAAATAGAAAATGCCTAGCCTAATGTGGGGATTTGGAGTTGTGACAAGAAGAATCCCGGAATATGACCTCCAAATTCTCGTTAACTCTATAATCCTCCTGATCAAAAGCAACGTTCATGAGGGCAAATCTGTCGGCAAGTTCCATCATGGTGTAGCGGTGTACGGCTGCGCTTCCTTGGCGATGTAGACCGGCGGCGTAGATGTTCACCTGGACCTTGTTCATGATATCCACGTGGGTTTTGCGGGCAAGTTTGGTGCTAGCGGCCTCGTAGAGGGGAAGGTACTCGTTGTCGCGAGTCTCCTCATTGAAGGTTTTAACTTCCCGGTCAACCCCGCAGATCTTCAGGAGTTCCTTGATTTTGACATTGTAGCCATTCACACCATAGGGATAGTTCAGGATGGGAAGATTGAACTCTGTTTTCTTCACAATGTCAAACGCGTATCTCACAAGGGGAGTTTCTATCTCAGAGTTGGTTTCCTGACTGCCGGCCGTCTTTGATGGGATATAATGGACATAAGGTATTCCATCCGGAGATACAGCAACCTTTTTCATTGACATTCTCTGAAAATCACCAATCCGGCATCCAAGGGCACATTGTAGGACAAAAGCGTCTCGGGTGGTCTCGTACTTCTCGGGGACATCGGCCACAATCAGTTTTTTCAGTTCGTCCAAACGCAGGAAGACGGGATCGTCATACATAGTATGCATAATGGATTTCTTCTTTTCTGTTCCCAGACGTTTAAAGGGAGATTTGATAATCTCGTCCTGGCGCTCCAGCTCATTAAAGAAGGTCTGCCATATTTTGAGTTGCGATGTCAATGTATTAATACTCAGCTTCTCGGTAGGGATGGCCGATTTCTTCATCCCCTTGTAGATTCTCTTGAAGCGAGGAACATATTTATACTCCTCCATGATGAACTGTCGGAACTGCATAAGTATTTCGCTATCGAATTCCTGTGCTGTGAGTTCCGATAGGCCTTTAATGGTGAGGAAACGTTCTATCTTACCCATTTGAACCATAAACTGCTTGTAGCGGGCATCGCCAATTACGCCATCTCTGTGGGCTGATTTGGCAAATCGTACAAATCGGTCGTGAATATTCTCTCCGGCATTGGCTCGCGTTTCTTTGATTGGATTCAGGATCGAATGGATTTGTTCCTCAAAAACAGCCGACGTCATATCGAGCCCCTTCTGTTTCATAGCCTCGTAAGCCTTATGCATAGCAGCAATATGCTTGGAAATGGTGGCGTGGAGTTCCTTGTTATATACAGAGACCTTGGGTTTCAGCTCTCCCGTAGGTTCGAACTTTGACAGGTCCTTGACGGGGACTTTGTCTCCTGGGCTATAAAAGAGTTCTAGCTTGCCGCTGTCCATCAGGCGGAACCTCAGCTTGATGGTCCCGTCGGTCTTGGTACTCCTGTTCACAATGATGATACGTTCCATAAGGTTTGAACTCGTTTAGGATTCATTTCGGGCAAAATTAAAAAGTTTTCGGGCAATTTCCAAGGATTTGCCCGAATGATTTTGAATTGAATGAAAAGAGGATGTAATTCGCTGGAAATATGGCATTTGCTAACTTATTGATGCGTTGCAAAATATCCCTTTTTCGAGTAAGTAGAATTTCATTATCATTATCCTGTAGGAGTCACTGAAAAACCCCGTTGGAGATACCTCCAGCGGGGTTTTTCTATTTACATGTACCACCGGCGTACCACCGGGTCAGAACCATTCCACTCCGCTGAGATCCAGCACGTTGCCGGGGAGGTTCCAGCCCGGGGTGAAGATGAAGGTGTAGCCTTCGAGTTCCCGGGGGATGCGGTTCAGGAAGGAGAGGCGGGGATCGCCGTAGTCTCCGGAACTTCCGTACAGGGTCATCGTGCGCCTGGCGTCGTCCTTGAGGTACCAGCCGCCACCATGGACCTTGACATAGCCCCGGACCAGGTCGCGGTGCTGGTCCACCATGCCATAGACGAAAGTGCCCACGAGGGGTGTCGCGGGATCGGAGACGAGGATGAATTTCGGATGTGACATAATTACAGGCAAAGACTGTGGTCGATACAGGCGGGGTATTCCTCGGGATAGTGGGTGACCATGACGAGGGTTTTGCCGGGAGCGGCGCAGAAGCGGTCCAGCAGGGCCTTCACATGGCGGCGATGCTGCTCGTCGATACCCTGCAGGGGTTCGTCCAGGATATACAGCGGCGGGTCCTTGACAAAGGCCCGGGCGACGAGGCACAGTCGCTGCTCCCCGCTGGAAAGGCGCAGGAACGGTCTTTCGGCCAAGTCGCCGATCCCGAACTCCTCCATCCACCGTCGGGCCGACACCCTCTGCTCCTCCGACGGACGACGGTACAATCCTTCCGTATCGAAATGACCGCTCGTCACGATATCCAGCGCCGGCGCATCCACCCGGAAGGCCCGGTGCAGTTCCGGACTCACGAACCCGATGCGGCGCTTGATGTCCCAGATGCTCTCCCCGCTCCCCCGCGGACGGCCGAAGAGTTCGATGTCATGGGCATAGGCCTGGGGATTGTCGGCACAGATCAGGCTCAGGAGGGTGCTCTTGCCGCTGCCATTCGCTCCGGTCAGCGCCCAGTGTTCCCCTTCCCGGACAGTCCAGGTCAAGGGTTTGAGGATGATGCGGTCCCCATAGCGGACGGACACGTTGCGAAGCCGGATGACCGCCGGAGGAAGGACTGCGTCCAGATAGGCCTCGCGCGTCATTTTCTCCCCGGGAACCCCGTCCCGGACAGGGATGACGTGCGTGATGAAAGGCGGAATCTCCGCCGGGCGGGACAGGACCAGCACCACCGTCGCCTTTCCGGACAGTTCCTCCAGACTCCGGGTCAGGTGGTCCCGGTTCCCCGGGTCCAGGCCGATGTACGGATTGTCGATCACGAGAATCTCCGGCTCCGCCTCCAGGGCCCGCATCAGCCGGTGCCGGCGCAGTTCCCCGGAAGACAGGGTGACGAGCGGATTGTCCGGTTCCCCGTCCATCGAGGACAGGTTCCAGCGCTGTTGCATGAAGAAAGTCCGGTCGCCGTAACTGCCGTACGAATCCCGGAAGGCGATGTACTGGGCGCCGCTGCGGGCCGCGAAGGCGGCCGCGAGACGGCTTTTCCCGGAAGCGTTCTCCCCGACCAGGGCGACCTGCTCCCCGGGACGGATGTCCAAAGTATCCATGGGCCGATCAATTTCCTGCAAAAATACACAACGATCGGGAAACGGCCAACCGGCGCCGTTGTCTTTCCGCCAAAAAAGGGTATCTTTGTGAATCATTGACAGACAGATACCTTATGATCAACCCCATCTATTCCCCCGCCCCCGGCCGCTATGAGAGCGGCATCCGCTTCCGCCGGTGCGGCCGCAGCGGCATCCTGCTACCAGAAATCGCCCTGGGCCTGTGGCACAACTTCGGCGACGTGAATCCGTTTGCAAACTCCCTGGAGATGACCCACTACGCCTTCGACCACGGCATCGTCCACTTCGATCTTGCGAACAACTACGGTCCCTCCTACGGGTCGGCGGAGGAAACCTTCGGGCAGATCATGAAGAAATCCTTCGCGCCCTACCGCGACGAACTGTTCATCTCCTCCAAGGCCGGCTACGACATGTGGCCCGGTCCCTACGGCGAATGGGGCTCCCGGAAGTACCTGATGGCGAGCCTGGACCAGAGCCTGAAGCGGATGAACCTCGACTATGTGGACCTTTTCTATTCGCATCGGTTCGATCCAAAGACTCCGCTGGAAGAGACGATGCAGGCCCTCGTGGACATCGTCCGGGCCGGCAAGGCCCTCTATGTGGGCATCTCCAACTACCCGGAGGAGGCCGCGGCTTTCGCCTACCGGTACCTGAAGGACCGGGACGTCCCCTGCCTGATTTACCAGGGCCGATACAACATGCTGAACCGGGAGCCGGAGACCGAAGGGATCCTGGACCAGGCGAAGGAGGGAGGTGTCGGGTTCATCGCCTTCTCCCCGCTGGCGCAGGGTCTCCTCACCGGACGCTACCTGGACGGCATCCCGGCCGATTCCCGGATGGCAAAGGGCAAGTTCCTGAAACCGTCGGCCCTGACCCCGCAGATGCACGCCGCCCTGGTGAAACTCAGCGAGGTCGCCGCCCGCCGCGGCCAGACCCTCGCGGAAATGGCCCTCGCCTGGTGCCTCAAGGACGACCGGGTGACGAGCGTCATCGTGGGTGCGAGCCGCGTCTCCCAGCTGGAAGACGATTTCAAGGCCCTGGAGAACGTTTCCTTCACGGCCGAGGAACTTGCGGAGATCGACGGAATCGTCGCCTCGACACGATAAGAAACATTTTTCTTTGAAACAACCGGAAAAAATTTCGCCACATTTTTATGTTTCCGGTCCTGTTTCCCTGACGAGCCGCTTAATTTCGTGACGGCCGGGCGCGGTGCCCGGCCGTTAACGGTTCATAGCTATGCGACTCAAATTTCTTTGGGCACTGGTGCCGCTGGCAGCGGCCGTCAGTGCGTGCGACGACTTCGGCCTGGGCTTCCTCCAAGGACAGGGGGAACTCCGCTGGATCATCGAAAGCGAGGGGGCGGGGACCCGGGCATCGGCCGAAATCCCGGACACGAACGACTTCATCCTCCGCGTGAGCAACGCGGACGGGAAGGTACTCTACGAGGGACCTTACGGGGAATCGCCCGAATCCCTGCTGGTGGATGCAGGCAGTTACACGGTGGGCATCCGTTCCATCGAATTCACGGCCCCGGGCTTCTCCAGGCCGCTTTACGGGGACGAACAGGTGGTCGTGGTCAAGGGTGGCGCGGTCGTGACGGTCCGGCTCAACTGCACGCTGCAGAACGCAGGCGTCCGGCTCCAGGTAGCCCCGGACTTCCTCACCTCCTACCCGGACGGCGTGCTTTATCTCAAGGCGGGAGAGACGCGCCTGATGTACAGTTATTCGGAAAAACGCATCGCCTACTTCCCGCCCGGACCCGTCTCGCTCCTCCTGTATAACCAGGGGAAGGACGAGACGCTCCTTTCCCGGACGCTGGACGCCCGCACCATCCTCACCCTCAACATATCGGCTCCGCACGGAGGCGGATCGGCCATGGCCAGTTCCATCTCCGTCGCCGTGGACACGGCCAAGGTCTGGAACAGCGAATCCTACATCATCGGCGGAGGCGGGTCTTCCGGAGGATCCTCCTCTTCCGGCGGCTCCGGCAGCGGCGGTTCCGGCGGAGACGACGAGATCGACGGAGCCTATTCCGTTGCCCAGGCCCCATCCCACGCAGGCGAAGACGGCGTCTGGGTGTTCGGCTACATCGTGGGCGGAGACCTCTCCACGGCCGGAACGACCGTCAAGACCTCCAAGGTCACGAAGGCCACCCACCTTGCCATCGCCACCCGCTCCACCGTCACGGCCAAGGCATCCTGCGTCGCCGTGGAACTGCCCAAGGGAAAGATCCGGAACGCCCTCAACCTCGTGGACCATCCCGACCTCATCGGCACCCGCGTCTACCTGAAAGGCAGCCTCGTCACCTCCTACTTCGGCACCACCGGCCTCAAAGGGACGTCGGAGTATATCTTGAAATAAAACGAAACAAAAACAGAGAAGTCCTCGAAAAGATGTGACCCCTCTTTATTGCAAGTTCCAATACTGGAGCAGCACGCCTGAGGGAACGTTTTGGGCCTACACTGTTCCCTCTGCAATGCTGCAGCATGCACCAGGGAACAAAAATGCTCCAAAACGTTCCCTGAGCCGTGCCAAAGGCATGGGAAAAACACCCTCCTGGAAAAACAATCACGCAGAAGCGAACAGATCCCGGATGTAGGTGGAGAGATTGACGTCGTTGGAGTTCAAACCAAGTTTCTGCCGAATCGCACTGTTTACATGGTAGACCATGGAAGTATCGGAAATATCCTTGATCTCCTTACCGCTATAACCCATATAGTACAGACAGCACAACCCGATTTCGTACCGGGAAAGGCCATGCTGTTGCAACTGCTCGATCACCTGCGGGTGGCTTACGGCAAAATGCAAGGCGAGACTTTCGATAAAGGACGATCTGTCGGCCACGACTTTTTCCACTTCCTTTTCCGCCTTCCGGCTGAAAACGGCATTGCCGGACATTTTGCCGATCAGGATACGGTCGATGAGATCGATACGCTCAAGCAACAGTTGCCTCGCCTCTTCGTCAAAGACCGGAGCATCGGTATCGACGCTGGCCAAGGCCTCTTTCTCCTTCTCCAACTCTTGCAGATACTCGGAATACCGTTCTTTCTCCCTGCGGATCGTCGATGGAAGAATAACCACATTGTGAATCAGGTCGAGGGTAAGAAGTACCATCGAGACATAGCCGACGCCCCCGAGTGTATCCCACCCGTCAGTAAATCCGGAGTATATGGGCCAAAACAGGAAAATGAGATTCAGCCAGACCGGCAAACGGAGATGGTCATCGAAAAACGCCCTGAAGGTTTTACCCTTGAACTCGCCTGACTTGAACATACGTACGACATCCAGGAAGGAGCCCGCAAAACCAAGGACCATGACGGGCAGAAACAAATAATCTCTCTCCGCATCGGCCATAAAGATATACAATACGGCCAGTACCATGAACAAGACATCCAATGCCAAGGTGCTTTCCGGAAAGTCCGGGACCGAAAATTTCTTGTCGGCGAATACACTGAACACGGAAACGATTACCAGAACAGCGGCAACGATACCGGCTGCCACCGGATGGCCACCGTCATAGACAAAGGCTGACGCCAAATAGTCAAATGCCAGAAAATACAGCAGATCGATTGCTTTTTTCAATAAACGGGAGTCCATAGTGTCTTGTTTTGTTTGCACTGCAAAGTTACGGTTTTACGTCCATGTAATAAAAAAACAAGTTTTAGTGCATGACCGATAACTG
Source organism: uncultured Bacteroidia bacterium (assembly GCA_902781705.1). Classification (GTDB taxonomy): domain Bacteria; phylum Bacteroidota; class Bacteroidia; order Bacteroidales; family UBA932; genus Cryptobacteroides. Next base: position 77,741 of record CACZKE010000012.1, on the reverse strand, counting down.
ACTGACAATCAGCATGCGCACCCGATATTGTTTGAGGAAACGGAAACGCCTCTCCGGAGAGAGGCGTCTGGAGCGGAATACGAGGCTCGAACTCGCGACCTTCGGCTTGGGAAGCCAACGCTCTACCAACTGAGCTAATTCCGCATCGGGATGACAAAGTTATGGAAAGTTTCCCGAAAATCCAAAGCCCCGGAGCAATCATTCCTATTTATAAGAGGAAAGATTTGCTTTTCGGTAACGATTCATTATCTTTGTCTGACAAAAAACACAGGATTAGTAATGAACCCGAACCTTGAACTCAATCCCAACGAAGTGGTGGCGTTCCTCGGCAAGTCGCCGGAGGAATTCACCCGGGAGGACCTGCTCGCTTTCATCCGCGAGAAGAAGATACAGATGGTGGACTTCATGTACCCGGCCGAGGACGGGCGCGTCAAGACCCTGAACTTCACCGTGAACAGCCTCGCCTACGCGGAGACCATCCTCACCGAAGGCGAACGGGTGGACGGCTCCAGCCTGTTCCCTTCCTTCATCGAAGCCGGGAACAGCGACCTGTACGTGATACCCCGCTACCGGACCGCTTTCGTGGATCCCTTCAACGAGATTCCCACGCTGTGCCTCCTGTGCAGTTTCTTCAACAAGGACGGCGAGCCCTTCGACTGCGCCCCCTATGCCACGCTCATGCGGGCGGAAGACGCCTTCTACCAGTCCACGGGCATGACCTTCGAAGCCATGGGCGAACTGGAGTACTACGTGATCACGGATGCCGACCCGCTCTTCCCCGCCACCGACCAGAAGGGCTACCACGAGACTGAGCCCTTCGCCAAACTGAACGATTTCCGCCGTGCCTGCATGGTCCATGTGGCCAAGACCGGTGGCCAAATCAAGTACGGCCATTCCGAGGTGGGTAACTTCACCCTGGACGGGAAGATCTATGAGCAGAACGAGATCGAATTCCTGCCCAATCCCGTGGAAACGGCCGCCGACCAGCTTCTGCTGGCGAAATGGGTCATCCGGAACCTCGCCTACCAGTGGAACCTGGACGTCTCCTTCGCCCCGAAGATCACCACCGGCAAGGCCGGATCCGGCATGCACATCCACATGCGCCTGATGAAGGACGGCCGCAACGTCACCCTCGGGGCCGACGGCAACCTGTCCGAGGCCGCCCGCCGCGCCATCGCCGGCCTGATGGTGATGGCCCCGTCCATCACGGCCTTCGGCAACAAGAATCCTACTTCCTACTTCCGCCTGGTCCCCCACCAGGAAGCACCCACGAACGTCTGCTGGGGCGACTGCAACCGCTCCGCCCTCGTCCGCGTCCCGCTGGGATGGTCCTCCGGAAAGGACATGTGCACCAAGGCCAACCCGCACCAGAGGCCCGTGCCCATGGACACGACCGAAAAGCAGACCTTCGAGATGCGCAGCCCCGACTGCTCGGCCGACATCTACCAACTCATGGCCGGCCTGTGCGTCGCCGCCCGCAAGGGACTCGAAATGCCGGTGGAGGAAGCGTTGAAGATCGCCCGGGAGACCTATGTCGATATGGACATCCACAAGGGAGAGAACGCCGCCCGGCTCGCTACGCTGGCATCCCTGCCCACCTGCTGCTCGGAATCGGCGGAGTGCCTGAAGGCCGACCGCGCCGTCTATGAAGAAGCCGGCGTGTTCAACCCGCGGATGATCGACGGCATCGTCCAGTCCCTGAAGGCCCATCACGACAAGCACCTCCACGCCGACGCGAAGAAGGATCCGGCCCTCATGCGGAAACTGGTGGACCAGTACTTCTACTGCGGATAAAACAGCACTTATCGGTACAAATTTTTCACGGGCCCGTTGCATCACTGCGACGGGCCCGCTACTTAACCTAAACTTAAACTATGAAAAACTTCAGTGCAAATATACAAAAATTTTCATCCAAACAAATTAAAGATGGCGAATCTTAGCATATTTCAATAATAAAAGTTTTTCACCATACCGGTCAAATACGACTTTAGCCTTTAATTCCGGGATAGTTCCGGTAATTTCTAGGACTTTTCCAACCCCAAAACGATTGTGCTCAATCCGGTCGCCGGGATGGAAACTGGACATCGGGTCCGGGACGAATTCCGCATCCGGGACCTTGGGGGGCAGCGGCCGGTTCAGAACGGCCTCCCGGGTCGTGGGACGGGTGGGCCGGACGGGAGTAATCAGATTTTTCGACTCCGGCCGCCGGCCGAACCGGAAGCCCGGATGGTCGTCTTCCGGATCCGGCGCGGTCATGAAATCGTCCTTCCGCAAAGGGTTCTGGATGTACTGCGGCGCAATCTCCCGGAGGAAGCGGCTCGGCGCATTGGACTCGTGCTTGCCGTTGCGCATGCGCGTCTGGGCGAAGGTGAGGGCGACGGCCTTCTTGGCCCGGGTGAGGGCCACGTAGAACAGGCGCCGCTCCTCCTCCAGGTCCTTTTCCGTCAGGGACCAGCCACCGGAGGGGAACAGGTTCTCCTCCATGCCGCACACGAATACGTAAGGAAACTCCAGACCCTTGGCGGAGTGGGCCGTCATCAGGGCCACCTTGTTGGAGACCTCATCCTCGGCCACGTCCACATTGGACAGCAGGGAGATGCTCTCCAGGAACTCCGGAAGGGTCACGAGCGGCAGTTCGGAATCGGGCACCTCGACGGCCCCGTCTTCCATCCGTTCGTTCCGGTAATCGCCCTGAACCTCCTCCACGAACCCCTTCACGCTGTCCAGGAGTTCCTGCACGTTGGCCGCCCGGGCCTGTCCTTCGATGGAGTTGTCGCCCTTGTAGAACAGGTACAGGCCGGATTCCAGGGCCAGGCCATGCGCCGCTTCGTAGGCATCGGTCCGGTCCAGGACGGCCGCCACCTTGTCCACCATCGTGCAGAAGGCGCGGATCTTCGACACGGCGGCGCCGCGGAGGCCGAAGGTCTCGAGATCCTCCGCCCAGGCCGCCTTGAACAGGGAGATGCCCTTGGCGGCGGCCGCAGCGGCCAAGGCGTTCAAAGAGGTGTCGCCGATGCCGCGGGCCGGCTTGTTCACGATCCGCTTGAAGGACTCGTCGTCGTTGACATTGGCGGCAAGTTTGAAATAGGCCATCATGTCCTTGACCTCGGCCCGGTCGAAGAAGGAGTTCCCGGAATAGATCATATAGGGGATGTTCCGCTTGCGGAGCTGCTCCTCCAGGGCACGGGACTGGGCGTTCGTACGGTACAGGACGGCGAAATCGTCATATTCCGCGTGTTCGGAATGCATCCGCTGGAGGATGGCGGAGGCCACGAGGGCACCCTCTTCCTCGGCCGTGTAGGCCCGGATCAGCCGGATCTTCTCCCCTTCCTCGCCCATGGACACGCACTCCTTGGGCAGACGGTTCTCGTTCTTGGCGATCAGGGTGTTCGCCGCGTTCACGATGTTCCGCGTGGACCGGTAATTCCGCTCCAGGCGGAACACCTTGGCCTCGGGAAAGTCCTTCCGGAAATTCAGGATGTTCTCGATCTTGGCACCCCGGAAAGCGTAGATGGACTGGGAGTCGTCGCCTACCACGCACAGGTTCCGGTGCCCGGAGGCCAACTTCTTCAGGATCAGGTACTGCGCCATGTTCGTATCCTGGTACTCGTCCACCATGATGGCGTCGAAGCGCCCGGCGATGGAGGCGAGGGCGTCCGGATTCCCGCGCAGCAGGATGTTCATGTACAGGAGGATGTCGTCGAAATCCATCACCCCCGCCTGCCGGCACAACTGGCAGTACAACGTATATACCTTATGGATATCCGGCTTCTTGTGCAGCCGGTCCTCCTCCAGGAAACCGCCGGCTCCCTGGGAATAGGGTGTCGGAGTGACCAGGTCGTTCTTCGCCTTGGAAATGCGGGCGAGGACCTCCTTGGGCTTGTAGGTCTTGTCGTCCAGGCCGAGCCGCCGGATGCAGTCCTTCAGGGCGCTCACCGAGTCGGACGTATCATAGATGGTAAAGGTCGGGGGAAAGCCGATGGCGTCGGCGAACTCCCGCAGGAACCGGATGAAAACCGAGTGGAACGTGCCCATGTAGATGCGCCGGGCCTTCCGGTCCCCCACCATCTGCGCGATGCGCTCCTTCATCTCCCCGGCCGCCTTTTTCGTAAAGGTCAGGGCGAGGATCCGGGACGGGTCCGTCCCCCTGTCGATCATGTATGCTATCCTGGATGTCAATACGCGGGTCTTGCCGGACCCCGCTCCCGCCACGATCAGCACCGGCCCCTCCAAGCATTCCACCGCTTTCCTCTGCTCACTGTTCAAATCCTCAAGAATCTTCGTGCTCATACTTCCTCCAAATTTTGCACGAAAATAGCAAAAAAATGCGTAAATTCGCGGGTATTTACAGAAATACACAAATAACTGTTATCATAATGTCCAACCATCTCGATTTGAAAAAGGGCCTCGACATCCCTGTAAAGGGTGCCGCCGCCCGGAAAGTCGCCAAGACCGTCAAACCGGGAACCATCGCCGTAAAGCCCACTGATTTCAAAGGGTTCCTTCCGAGACTCCTCGTGAAGGAGGGCGACCGTGTTCTCGCCGGTTCCCCGGTCATGGCCGACAAGCAGAATCCCCGGATCCTCGTCACCGCGCCGGTCAGCGGTACGGTGAGCGGCATCGTCCGGGGTGAGAAGAGAAAGCTCCTGGCCGTCCTGGTCGAGGCCGACGCCGAGCAGTCCTACGCGGACTTCGGCACGAAGGTCCCCGCCGATGCGGACGCCGTCAAGGACCTCCTCCTGAAAACCGGCCTCTGGAACGCCCTCATCCAGCGTCCCTACGGCATCCAGGCCAATCCGGACCTGAAGCCCAAGGCCATCTTCATCTCCACGTTCAGCACCGCCCCGCTCGCGGCCGACACCGAGTTCACCCTCGGCGACCGGCTCGCCGACTTCCAGGCCGGCGTGAACGCCCTCGCCAAACTGACCGACGGCGGCGTCCACATCGGCGTGAACAAGGCGGTCTATTCCAGCACGCCGTTCCACAAGGTGGAGAACGCCATCACCCACGTGGTGAGCGGCAAGCACCCCGCCGGCAACGTGGGCGTCCAGATCAGCCACATCAGCCCCATCCTCAAGGGTGAGACCGTGTGGACGATGTCCCCGCTGATGGTGGCCGCCCTCGGCCATGTCATCAACACCGGCAAACTGGACCTCACCCGCAAGGTGGCGGTCACCGGCCCCGTCGTGGCCGACCCGGCCTATGTGGTCTGCCTCCCGGGCACGCCCGTCAAGGAAATCACCGACATTCCCGCGGACACCCGCGTCATCGGCGGTGACGTCCTCACCGGCGAATGCCTCGGCGCCGACGGCTGCCTCGGCTTCTTCCAGGACCAGGTCACCCTCCTGCACGAGGGCACCGAGCGCGAATGGTTCGGCTGGGCGAAGCCCTTCCGTCCCAAAGTACACAGTTCCTCCTGGTGCTACTTCTCCTGGCTCACCCCGGGCAAGCAGTACGACATGGACACGAACCTGCACGGCGGTCCCCGCGCCTTCGTCGAGACCAAGTGCTTCGAGGACGTGACTCCGATGGACATCTTCCCCATCTACCTGATCAAGGCCTGCCTCGCGGGCGACATCGAGAAGATGGAGAAGTTCGGCATCTACGAAGTCCTTCCCGAAGACCTCGCCCTGTGCGACTACGTGGATCCTTCCAAGAACGACATCCAGGCCATGATCCAGAAGGGCATCGACCTGATGATTAAAGAAATGGCATAAGTTATGGCAGACGAAAAGAAACCCGGCCTCTTCGAAAAAGGCGGCAAGCTCTACTGGCTTCACTCTACCATCGATGCGTTCGACACCTTCCTCCGCGTCCCGGGAACCGTGACCGCGAAGGGTGCCCACGTGCGTGACGGTATCGACCTCAAGCGCGTGATGATCATGGTCGTCATCGCCCTCGTTCCGGCAGCCCTCTTCGGCATGTACAACGTGGGTCTGCAGACCTCCCTCACCTACGGCCTCGACTGGGGCTTCTGGCAGATGTTCTGGTACGGACTCCTCCGGATGCTCCCGCTGTTCATCGTCTCCTACATCGTCGGCCTCGCCATCGAGTTCGGCTCCTCCCAGATCCGCGGCGAGGAAGTGAACGAGGGTTACCTCGTCACCGGCTTCCTCATCCCGCTCATCGTCCCGGTGGACGTTCCCCTGTGGATGCTCGCCCTCGCCGTCGCCTTCTCCGTCATCTTCGTGAAGGAAGTGTTCGGCGGCACCGGCATGAACATCTGGAACCCGGCCCTGGTGGCCCGCGCCTTCCTGTTCTTCTCCTACCCGTCCTCCATGTCCGGCTCCTCCGTGTGGGTGTCCAAGACCTGGGTCGGCGCCCTGAAGGACGTGGATGCGGTCTCCGCCGCCACCCCGCTCGCCATCGCGCATGACGGCGGCCTCGCGGCCCTGGAGGCGAAGTATTCCTTCATGGACATGTTCTACGGCTTCATCCCCGGCTCCACCGGTGAGACCAGCGTCATCGCCATCCTCATCGGCGCCCTCATCCTCGTGTGGACGGGCGTGGCTTCCTGGAAGATCATGGTCTCCTCCATCGCCGGCGGCCTTCTCGTCGGCTGGCTGGGCCAGATCGGCGGCGCCACGGAACTTCCCTGCTACTACCAGCTCGTGATGGGCGGCTTCCTGTTCGGTTCCGTCTTCATGGCCACCGACCCGGTGACCGCGGCCCAGACCGAGACCGGCAAGTGGATCTACGGCTTCCTCGTCGGCGCCCTCGCTGTCGTCGTCCGCCTGTGGAACCCGGGCTACATGGAAGGCATGATGCTCGCCATCCTGTTCATGAACACGATGGCCCCGCTCATCGACCACTGCGTCGTGACGGCCCATGTGAACCGCCGCGCGAAAAAAGTGAAAACTGCCTAAAGGATACGCGCTATGAATACCAACAACAATCTTTATACGGTCATCTATACGACCCTCATCGTGGTCGTCGTAGCCGCGCTCCTCGCCTTCGTCTCCCAGTCCCTCAAGGGCAAGCAGGATGCGAATGAAAAGGCCGACACGATTTCCCAGATGCTCACCGCCGCCCAGTTCGGGACCAAGGCCGAGTTCCAGAAGATCGGGAACGCCGCCGTCCTCGCCAAGTACGCCGAGGAGATCGGCCAGGCCTTCACGGTCAATGTCAATGGCGAGAAAGTCAAGGACCTGGACCTCACCAAGGTGTACAGCCCGAAGGAACTCAAACGCCAGAACTACAACATCAAGGGCGGCGCCAACAAGACCGGCGAACCCGAGATTCCCGTCTTCGTGTTCAAGAACGGCAAGACCGTGGTTCCCATCTACGGTGCCGGCCTGTGGGGTCCGGTCTGGGGCTACATCGCCTTCGAGAAGGACCTGAAGACCATCGCCGGCGCCTACTTCGACCATGAGTCCGAAACCGCCGGCCTCGGCGCCAAGATCAAGGACGATCCCGCCTTCCAGGCGGAGTTCGTCGGCGAGAAGCCCGCTTTCACCGAAGCCAATGTCTTTGACATCGTCAAGGGCGGCTCCCCGAAGGAAGGCGATGCCGAAATCATGGACAACAAGATCGACGCCATCACCGGTGCGACCATGACCTCCAACGGTCTGGACGCCGCGATCGACACCTGGCTCGGCGCCTATGCCAAGTATTTCACCAGCGCTGCGCCCGCATGCGAAAAGGCTTGCTGCCAGGAAGGCGGCGAGGGCGATTGCGAAGGTGACAAAGACTGCGAAAACAAAGAAGTGGAGGAATAAGCTATGGACGCCAAACTCAAAGAAACCATTCTCAACCCGATTTTCAAGGGTAATCCGATCACCGTCCTGGTGCTGGGCATCTGCTCTTCCCTCGCGGTGACCGTCACGATGAAGGGTGCGCTCGTCATGGCCCTCTCCGTCATCGTGGTCACGGGCATTTCCAGCCTGATCCTCTCCCTGCTGCGCAACACCATCCCGGGCCGCGTACGTATCATCGTCCAGCTCGTGGTGGTCGCCATGATGGTGATCCTGGTGGACCAGATCCTCAAGAGTTTCGAAGCCACCTACGCCATTGACAAGCAGTTGTCCGTGTACATCGGCCTCATCATCACGAACTGCATCGTGATGGGCCGCATCGAGGCGTTCGCCCTGGGCAACAAGCCCTGGCCTTCCTTCCTCGACGGCGTGGCCAACGGAGCCGGCTACGGCATGATCCTCCTGATCGTCGCCTTCTTCCGCGAGCTTCTCGGAAGCGGCACCCTCTTCGGGATCGACATCCTGAACCGCTTCGGCTATGTTCCGAACAACCTCGTGATCCTGCCTCCGTTCGCCCTCATCCTCCTGGGATGCATCGTCTGGGTCCAGCGGAGCATCCAGAAAGACCTCCAGGAAAAATAACGACGACGCCCTATGGAATATCTCAGCTTATTCGTCAAGTCCATCTTCGTGGACAATATGATCTTCGCATACTTCCTGGGAATGTGCTCATTCCTGGCGGTATCGAAGAATGTGAAGACGGCTGCGGGCCTGGGTCTCGCCGTGATCGCCGTCCTTCTGATCACCCTTCCGGTCAACTATCTCCTCAATACCTATGTGCTGGCCCCCGACGCCCTGATCGAAGGGGTGGACCTGAGCTTCCTCAGCTTCATCGTCTTCATCGCGGTCATCGCCGCCATCGTGCAGGTCGTGGAGATGGTCGTGGAGAAATTCTCCCCGGAACTGTACTCCTCCCTCGGTATCTTCCTGCCGCTGATCGCGGTGAACTGCGCCATCCTGGGCGGTTCCCTGTTCATGCAGCAGAAGGACTTCCTGAACATCGGTGAAGCCGTCGTCTATTCCCTCGGTTCCGGTATCGGCTGGTTCCTCGCCATCGTCTCCCTCGCGGCGATCCGCGAGAAGATGGCCTACTCCAACGTGCCGCCGGCACTCAAGGGCCTGGGCATCACCTTCATCACGGTGGGTCTGATGGGCATCGCCTTCATGACCTTCATGGGTATTTCACTGTAATCCGGAGGAACGCGTTATGACAAATACCATTCTTTTCGCCATCCTCGTGATGTTTGTGGTCACGATCATCCTCGTGGCCCTGCTCCTCTGGATCAAGAGCGCCCTCACCCCGTCCGGCTCCGTCAAGGTCTCCATCAACGGAGGCACCAAGGAACTGGAGGTCACCCCCGGCGGCGACCTGATGCACACCCTCGCCGACCACGGCATCTTCCTTCCTTCCGCCTGCGGCGGCAAGGCCAACTGCGGACAGTGCAAACTGCAGGTCCTCGAAGGCGGCGGAACCATCCTCCCCACCGAGACCGGTTTCTTCTCCCGCAAGCAGATCAAGGACGGCTGGCGCCTCGGCTGCCAGGTCAAGGTCAAGGACAACCTCCAGATCGCCGTTCCGGAATCCGCCCTCAGCGTGAAGAAGCTCGAGTGCGAAGTCATCTCCAACGAGAACGTCGCGACCTTCATCAAGGAATTCACCGTACGTCTTCCGGAAGGCGAGCACATCGACTTCAAGTCCGGCGAGTACATCCAGATCGACATTCCGGAGTACGAGGCTGATTTCTCCGACATGGGTGTCGCTCCCATCTACATGGGCGACTGGGAGAAGTACGGCATCACCTCCCTGAAGTTCAAGAACACGGTCCCCACGATCCGCGCCTACTCCATGGCCTCGTATCCGGCCGAGAAGGACGTCATCAAACTGAACGTGCGTATCGCTACCCCTCCGTTCGACCGCACCCAGCCGAAGGGCGTGTTCAAGTTCGTCCCGGGCGTTCCTCCGGGAATCGCCTCCACCTATGTCTTCTCCCGCAAGCCGGGTGACAAGGTCATGATCAGCGGCCCTTACGGCGAGTTCCTCCTTCCGAAGGACGATCCGGAGGACATGGAATACATCTTCGTAGGCGGCGGCGCCGGCATGGCTCCGCTCCGCAGCCACATCATGCACCTGTTCAAGACGCTCAAGACCAAGCGGCAGGTTCATTTCTTCTACGGCGCCCGCGCCCTTGTCGAGGCCTTCTACCTGGAGGACTTCGCCGAGATCGAGAAGGAGTTCCCGAACTTCCACTTCCACCTGGCCCTCGACCGTCCGGATCCGGCCGCCGATGCCGCCGGCGTGAAGTACACCCCTGGCTTCGTCCACAACGTGATGTACGAGACCTACCTCAAGAATCACGAGGCGCCCGAGGACATCAAGTACTTCATGTGCGGTCCGCCCATGATGACCAAGTGCGTGAACGAACTCCTCGACTCCCTGGGCGTCGCCCCCGAGAGCATCCTCTACGACAACTTCGGAGGTTAATCTCCGCTCCATCAATGAGAAAAGAGCTGACTCAACCGCGAGTCGGCTCTTTTTTTAATGGTCTGGGTATGGGGTGTCCGGGGGTTTGTCCACCCCCGGACAAATATAGGGGGAGGGGCCCGACGGATACAAGTTCCGCGAAGCGGGACGCAGGAGACGTTGGGAGGGGCCGGAGTGGAGCGAAGCGGAACGGAGTCCCCCGGACACCCCATACCCAGACCATAAAAAAGAGACCGACCACTTGGGTTGATCTCTTTCATTGTCTTTCAGAGGAAGTCGGAGGGACTATTCGTGGAGGAATTTCAGGACCATGAGGCGGACGCAGTCGGCGACGTGCTTTTCGCTGTCGGTGGCTTTCTCGAAGAGTTCCGCCAGATTCTTGTACTTGGTCATTTCGCGGAAGTCCTCCTCCTCGGAGAAGATGTAGCCGATGTATTCCTCGTAGGCATCGTCGGCGGCGTGTTCCATCTCGGCGACGCGGTCGCACTGGAGGGAGATCTCCGTGGCCTTGTGCTTGATGTCCCAGAGGAGGGGAAGGAGGTCCCGGAGGGCATTCGCCTCGGCCTGGATGATCATCGCCAGGTCCCGGAGTTGGGAATCGATCTTCCGGGGATTGTAGATGAGGACCGCCTTGGAGGCGTCCTTGATGACATCCATGCAGTCGTCCATGGACATAGCCACGGTGGTCAGTTCCGTCCGTCCCAGGGAGCCCATCAGGCGCTCGGCAAGCATTTCCCGGAACTCCGTCAGGAGGGCGTCGCCCTGCACTTCCAGGGTATGGATCTCCCGGTGGCAGCGTTTCCATTCCTCTTTGTCCAGCGTGGAAAGCATCCGTACGAGGGTTTCGGAGCAGCGGCACAGGTAGGCAGCCTGCTGCGTAAAGACGGGAGTCAAGTCCCGTTTCGGGTGGAAAAGATGACGCAAAGTCCGCGAAATATGCATAAGAAAAAAATTAATCGTTCATTTTTTTCCGTTCAAAAAAGGATAAGAAACCGATAAAATGAACCGAAAACATAAAAAAATGCATTCCGGCGCATCCCGTCCGGGCCTTTTTCAGTTTCCCTTGCGTAGCTTTGCAACAGGACAAACGCTTGGAAACCGAATATGAGCATCAAAGGCCGGACATATCATTTCACACCTCATCGTCTCTTCTCCCGCGTCGGGCGCCGTCGGTCTGCGGCACATCGGAGTGCGTTCTTGCACTTGCCGGCCTTTCTGCTTGCCTGTTCACCGCTGCCGGACGCCGCACCGGATATTACCCCCGCGACACGGAAAGCGCAAATATATATACTTCCGTCGGGAAATACAACGGTCCGGGGAATCGATCTGTTATTTTTTGGGGAGGAACCGCTTGAGAGACTGGACGCATGGCAGCATCTGCCCTCCCCTGCAGGCTCCCGCGTGGAGGGTGTATCTTCCGTGGAGGCCCGGAAACTCGCCGTCATCGGCAATCATCCGGAAACGGGCGGAACTTGGAGCGATATCCGTTCCTATACATCTTTAAAGGACCGGATCATCCGGCTGGCGGACGAGGATCCCTCCGCGCCCGTCCTCGTCGGGACGGCCGGCCTTCCGGAAGGGAGCCGACGCTCCTGCCGGGTTACCCTGAGGCCCATGCTGGCCCGGATCACCCTCCGGTCCCTCGCCTGCGATTTTACGGGACGTTCCTATGCCGGAGAGCGGCTCCAGGACGTGCGGGCCTACCTGACCTATGCCGTGGACGTATGCCATCCCTTCGATCCGGAGGCCGTTCCCGCCTCCTGGGTCAATGCCGGAAAACTGGACGAAAGCGGCACGGAGGCGCTCAGCCATCCGGAAACCGTTCTCCGCGATGTCGCCCCGTCCGTAGGCGGACGCATATACCCTTCCCTGGACTTTTACTGCTATCCAAACCCGGCTGACGGGACACAGTTCGGCCAGCCGGTCACCCGCCTGGTGATCGAGGGGAAACTCCGGGGAACCACCTACTACTATCCCATCGACCTGCCCGGCCTCGAGGCCGACGTGCAGTACCGGTTGGACGTAACTCTGACCCGGGCCGGAACCACCGACCCCGACATTCCCGCCGCAGCCGGCACCATCCAGTTGGAAGGTAACGTCCTGGACTGGGACGGCCGGACGTGGAACGATGTACATTTCAGTTGATTGATGGAGGAGACAAGCAATGAAAAGAACCGGCGTCCTCTTCGTGTTAAGCTTGGTGATAGGATGCAATAGTTGGGACCGTCCGGGCGAGCGTGAAATGGGAGAGCTTGTCATGGATCTGGTTTGGGGAGAGCCTGTCCGGTCCGCACTGCCGGACCCCTTGCTTGTCTCTGACATCAATTTATTGATTTACAATGAAGAAGGGTTCCTGGAAGAGCGCCGATACTTTCCGGCCCGGAGTTTTACCGCGACCAGCGGAAGCGCCCGGGTCAGGACCACGCTCCTTACCGAGGCAGCCTACGACATCTTCATCGCCGCGAATCTGGGCCACGCCCTTCCCGCCCTGAGCCGGGAAGAGGTGGAAACCTACCGTTTCCACATGGCCTACCCCGACGAATACAGCCGCGGAATGCCCATGTGCGCCCGCCTGGACGGATTCATCAGCCACGGGGAGCCCTCCGTTACCATCCCGCTCGTCCGGACGATGGCCCGCATCGACCTCCGGCTGGACCGGAGCAAACTCCGCAGCGACGTCTCCTTCCAGGTGACGTCCGTGAGCATCGGCAACGGTCCGTCATCGGTGTGTCTTTTCGGGGACAGCCGGGCCGAATCGGCCTCCCAGGTCTTCCAGGGCGGTTTTACGCTCAGCGGGCGGCAAGTCCAGCCCCTCAACATCGACGAGACCGTAGGCCGGAGCGGCGCCGTCAGCCTGTACCTCCTGGAGAATCTGCAAGGGGACCTGCTGGATACGGAGGACGAACGGGAAAAGACCTTTTCCGAAGGCCGGTACCCGCAGGTCTGTTCCTACCTGGAAATCAAGGGATCCTACCATTCCGACGTCTGGCACACCCGTCCCGGGGAAACCGTCTCCTATCGGTTTTACCTGGGAGACGGCCCCGGCAACTTCGACATCTACCGGAACACGGCCTGCGAAGTGACCGTATGCCTGGAGGGCGACGGACTGTCCGAGGATGGCTGGCGCGTGGACAAGGGAGAACTCCTGCCTGAAACCCGCTTCGACCTGCATCCGGCCGCCTACAACGAATGCCAGCCCGGGGACGACTACCGCATCTGGTGCGACGTATTTCCGGAAGACACCCCTTTCGAGATCGACCCGGTCGCCTGGGACGACGACGAAGGCGTCCACAACCTCTACACCTACGACATCGACCCGGATGGACACGGCATCACCCTGCACACCTGGAAAGGCGGTTCCGCCCTCGTCTACTTCAAGGCAGGCCCGCCCGTCAACCGCGACACCCTCGCCCTCCTGGTCATCGGTCCGTAGAAGGCAAAGGGTTCAGGAACGCTTGATGAAGTCGATGACTGAACCGACGGGCGCCGCATCCGTTCCGCGGTAGGTCAGTTTCTGGAAAAACGCTCCTTCCGTATCCCGGGCGAACCGCTCCGGGTCATACGGCGTATCCAGCGGCTGGGCGCCGAGAACATGCGTCGCATCCTGCCCGACATGCGGCATCCTCGCGAAATGCTCTTTCGCCCGCGGATCGTTCTGTACCAGGGCCTTGAACATGAGTTGATGTTGGAAATAATCCATCCGGACAGTCTGGTGCGTCCAGAAATCCAGGATCATCTCCCGCCAGGCCGCAAGGAGATAGTCCCCTTTCCGTGCCCGGATGAAGCAGTTCTGGCAGAAACTATAGACGCTGCCATATTCCTTCTCTGTCAGGTACATGAAGAAATCCTCCGCCGCAATCCAGTCCGGAATGGGAGCGGTGGCGTAGCAGGTGGAATCGATCCAGTACCCGCCGTGCCGGTACAGCAGGTCCACGCGGCAGATATCGGCGAAATGGGCGGGCTTGATCTTCCCGCACCGGAACTTGTCCACAATGACCGGCGGGAGGTCCACATAGTCATACAGCGTCTTTTCATCCAACACGAGGACCACCTGCGAAAAATGCCGACGCATGCTGCGGAAACACGCTTTCACGAGCTCCGGAGCCGCATCTTCCCCCTGCAGCCAAAGTGTGAAGACTTTGTCGGATGCGTCATTCTTCACAACGGGGACCTCCGGCAAAGCGACGACTCCGTCCAGCAAATTGCGACGGAAGTACCAAGGCAAGGATGCTGCAAGGACATCGCGCCGCCGCTCCCGGCGCCGCTCCCGCGGCCACCAGAGGGGGTTCGTCAGATGGGCTCCGGCGAGGAGCCAGGCCTTGGCCAGGATTAAATCGGTCTTTCTCATGTCTGAAAGCGGGTTTTCTCCGCAAATTTATCTATTTTTGTGCAGATATGGGCAAAAATACCTCATCCGTGGGCCGGACCCGCTTCCGTCTTCTCGTGGAAGGGCATCTCCTCAATCCCGTCTGGGACGGGGAGGAGGTGCGCCGCGCACGCCGCTGCAAGGCCTTCGGCCGCATCCTCACGGACTATATGCGGAAGAACTGGCTCCAGGCCGCCGCCGATGTTCCCGTGACACCGGTGATCCGGAATGACGGCGAGGAGCGAATCTTCACCCTCTGGCTCCAAGGGGAGGAACAGGCCCCGGACATCGTCAAGTCCTGCTTCGCCAGCATCCGGAAGCACTGCACGCAGCCGCTGGTGATCCTGGACGGAGAAACCGTCTTCGACTGGATCACGCTTCCGGAAGCCATCGTGGAAAAGTACCGGGCCGGAAAGATCAAGCCCGCCCATTTCGCGGACATCTGCCGCGTGGAACTCCTCCACACCTACGGCGGCTACTGGCTGGACTCCACCTGCTACGTCAGTGCCCCCATTCCGGCCTGGATCACGGAACATGATTTTTTCGTATTCATGGCCGGAGAGAAGGTCCATGGCAACTACAGTTTCATCCAGAACTGTTTCATCCGCGCCCGGAAGGGCAGTTACCTGTTAGAGGCCTGGCGGGCGATGATCCTGGATTACTGGCTGCACGAGGACCGGCGGGTGGACTATTTCCAGCACCAGGTCATGTTCCGGACCCTCGTCACCTACAACGCCACCGCCTCGAAACTGTTTGGGGAGATGGCCCAGTTGGACCAGTACCCGACACATCTGTATCTCTATGAATACAAGAATCTTCCGTATGACGAGAAGGTGCTTCTGAAAGCGGCGGAGGAAGGCTTTTTCTATCAGAAGACCAGCTACCGGGACCTGGAGGACATCGTACCCGGCTCCTTCGCGGACCACCTGGTCCACGACCATTAGCGGTTCTGTTCCGCCAGTTTCCTGTTCAGGAAAAGCTTCAGGACCAGCTGCTGCGGGATCCGGACGAACCGGCCCCTTTTCACCGGGACGGCCGACGCTTCGGCAAGCAGGAAAGGATACTCCCCGAAAAGCCGCCGGTCCAGCGTGAAGCCGACCCAGGCCGCCCGAAGGAGGATTTCGTCTTCCACTCCATCGACCGGTGAAGGGTGCCGGTCCCGGAAATGAAGGAGCATATCCAACATGTTCCGGCAGGAATTGCCGCGCCGGAGGACATTCGACGAGCGCGTGGCCGAGGAAGCATTGGTCCGGTCATAGTGATAGAGTCCCTCTTTGAGGTGGACTGCCTTCCGGGTCTTGAAAAGGGTCTGCGTGCTGAATACGATATCCTCGTGCATCGCATAACGCGGTACGAAGACATCCTCAAAAAGGCTTCTGCGGCAGAACTTGTTCCAGACATAACCGTAGGAAGCATAGGTATAGAGACGCTTGCGAAAAAGGTCCGGGTCCGCGACCGAACTCTCTTTTTCGCTGTCCAGCTTGCGCCGGTGCGCATATTCTTTCCAGAAATCGAATACGACCATGTCCGCATCCGTTTCCAAGGCCTTCCTCACGAGTTTTTCCACGGCATCCGTTTCCAGCCAGTCGTCCGAATCCACATGGAGAACATACGCTCCGCCGGCAGCGTCCAAACCCGTCTTCCGGGCGGCCGGCAAACCAGCGTTTTCCTGGCGGATGACCTGCACCCGCTCCGGTCTTCTTCGCCGGATGACCTCCTGCAGGACGGACACCGTCGCATCCTTTCCCCCGTCATCGACAAAGAGGAATTCGATGTTCGGATAGGTCTGGGCGAAAAGGCTCTCCGCACAACGGGCGATATAATCCTCGACACCGTACATCGGTACGATGACCGAAACGAGGGGAAAGAGAGAGGAATCCATTATATGCTGATCTGGGAGAAGCGGTCTGGAATGCGGACCACGATCTTCAGTTCCAACATCCCCGGCTTGTTCCAGGCATAGGGCGGGCGGCAGATGGTCTGGCAGCGGCGGGCAAACCGGGTCCAGCGGTCGAAGTCCAGGGCCTTCTTCTCCGTCACCAGGCGGATGGTGCGGGAACGCTTGTGCATATGTTCCCCCCAGCCCTGGTCCATCCGGTCCTTGTCCGTATAACGGGCCTGGATGCGGGCGAGGTCGAAATAGCCGAAGTGGAACAAATATAAATCTTTGGCAATGTGGAAGTTATGCCCCTTGATCCGATGGAATCCACTGCCCCAGACAAGGGGTTTCGCGATGATGGAAGGTTTGGTGTAGCGCGTTCCCAGCTGCGCATAATGCCGCTGGTGCAGGAAGGGTTCGTCTTCCCGGATCTCCTCCTCTTCCCCGATCTTCTGTCCGAAATCCAGGCCGAGGGCGGACACGGAATCCTTGACCTTCAAGGAACTGAGATATTCGGGAAGGGACATCCCCAGCTTCGGGTCCACGACGATGAATTCGTCGGCATCGACCCCGATGACGAGGTCGTATCCCCCGGCGAGCAGTTCCGCGGCCTTGCCGGAGAGGAAGCGCAGCCGGCCTTTCTCCGCCTCGATGACCTGGGAGCCGATCTTTTCCACGGCCTGCGCATGCGTGCCGGCACAGAAATCCCCGACCACCTGGTCCAGGCCGTCCAGGAAGATGTACAGATTCTCCCGGCCGAGTTGATCACCGTAGTATTCCACCCACTTGCGCAGGTAGAAGTCGTCGTTGCGGGCCATCGTGAGGGCGGCGATTCTCTTCATAAGGGCAAAGATAGCGAATTCGGCCGAATTACCGCAAGTATCGGGCCGTGAAGGTGTCTCCCTTGGCTGCCAGGTCCTCCGGCGTGCCGGCGAAGACCACTTCCCCGCCCTGGTCGCCGGCGTCCGGACCCAGGTCGATCACCCAGTCGGCGCTCCGGATCACGTCCAGGTTGTGCTCCACCACCACGACCGAATGGCCGCGGGAAAGGAGGGCGTCGAAGGCCTTCAGGAGTTTCTCCACGTCGTAGAAATGCAGGCCCGTCGTGGGCTCGTCGAAGATGAAGAGGATCCGGTCCTTCCGCGGACGGTCCTCTCCCTTGCTCAGGCTCAGGAAGTAAGCGAGTTTGATGCGCTGGCTTTCACCGCCCGAGAGCGTGCTGGACGGCTGTCCCAGCTTGATGTACCCCAGGCCCACGTCCACGAGGGGCTGCAGGTCGGCGGCGATGGCCTTCGCCAGGTCCTCCTTCTGGGCGCCGAAGAAGGCGATGGCCTCCTCTACGCTCATGTTCAGGATGTCATCGACATTCTTGTCTTTGTAGCGGACTTCCAGGATCTCGGGCTTGAAGCGCTTGCCGCCGCAGGACTCGCACACCATCGTCACGTCGGCCATGAACTGCATGCCGATCTTCACGAAGCCGTCGCCCTGGCACTCGGGGCAGCGGCCGCCGTCCTGGTTGAAGGAGAAATAGGACGGGGTGAAACCGTTGATCTTCGCGAACTGCTGGTCGCTCAGGAGTTTGCGGATGTCGTCGTAGATCTTCAGGTAGGTGACGGCATTGGACCGGGAACTCTTGCCGATGGGGTTCTGGTCCACGTATTCCACCCGGGTGACGCGGTCCAGGTTGCCAGAGAGGCCCTTGAAGGTGCCCGGCAGGTCGCCGGTCTCGTTGATCCGACGCTTGAGGGCCGGGTACAGGATGTCCCCCACGAGGGAGGACTTGCCGCTGCCGGACACGCCGGTGACGACGGTCAGCACGCCCAGCGGGAACTGGACGTCGATGTCCTTGAGGTTGTTCTGCATGGCCCCGTTGACCGTGATGGAATACTGCCAGTGCCGCTTCTCCCGGATATAGGGTTTCCGCTCCCCGGTCAGGTACTGCAGCGTCAGGGAACGCTTGAGTTCCTCCTCCGTAATGTGGTCGGAAAGGCCCTGGAAGACGACTTCGCCGCCATGGACACCCGCCTTGGGGCCCATGTCGATCAGCAGGTCCGCCGCCCGGATGATCTCCGGGTCGTGCTCCACCACGACGACGGTATTGCCGATGTCCCGAAGCCGCTTGAGGACCTCGATCAGCCGGTCGGTGTCCCGCGGATGCAGGCCGATCGACGGCTCGTCCAGGATGTACATGGAGCCCACAAGGGAACTTCCCAGGGCGGTCACGAGGTTCACCCGCTGGCTTTCGCCGCCGGACAGCGTGTTCATGGTCCGGTTCAGGGTCAGATAGCCCAGACCCACGTCCTGGATGCAGCGGAGGCGGTAGGAGATCTCCTCCAGCGCCTTGCCGGCAACGCCGCGTTCGTACTCCGTCAGTTCGAGCGTGTCGATGCAGCGGACCAGGTCGTCGATGGTCATGGACATATATTCGTGGATGGTCCTGCCGCCCACTTTCACGTACAGCGCCTCCTTCCGAAGCCGGCTCCCGCCGCATTCGTGGCAGGTGGTCCGGCCGGAGTAACGGCTGAGCATGTATTTGTACTGGATCTTGTAACGGTTCGCGTTGACCCACTCGAAGAATTCGTCGATGCCCACGATCGTCGTTTCGTCGTCCATCGTGGCCCGGGACTCCCAGAGGGTGCGTTTCTGCTTCTCCGTGAGTTTGCAGTAGGGTTCGAATACGGGGATGCCGTACTTCTCGGCGTTCTTCACCACAAGGTCCTTGAACCAACTCATCTTCTCGCCCCGCCAGCAGGCGATGGCGCCGTCGTAGATGCTCTTGGTCTTGTCCGGGACCACGAGGTCCTCGCTGATGCCGATGATCTTCCCCAGGCCGCCGCACACCGGGCAGGCGCCCAGCGGGCTGTTGAAGCTGAACAGGTACTCGTCCGGCTGCCGGAAGGTCAGCCCGTCCTTTTCGAACCGCGAACAGAATTCCTTCCGAATACCGTCCTTGATGATGGCCATGTCGCCGTTCCCCTTGTCGAAGGCGGCCTGGACGGAGGCGTGGAGCCGGGTCCGGAGGTCTTCGAGCCGGTCCGCCAGGTCCGTCATGACGGCCTCGTCATTCCCGGCTTGACCGGGAATCTTCACACGGTCCACCAGCAGGAACAGGTCATCCGGGGCATCGGCGCCCATCTGCATGACCTCTTCGATATCGTAAACCTGCTGCGCGTCCACCTGGAACAGGCGGCCGTAGCCTTCCTCCTTGAGGGAGAGCATCAGTTCTACCCGGTCTTCCCGGTCCTTCCATTGCAGGTCCGAAAGGATATAGACCATGTGCGGGGCACCGTCGAAGATGTCCCCGAGGACGTCCTGAACGGTATGGGCCTTCACCTCTTCCCCGCTCACGGGCGAATAGGTGCGGCCGATGCGCGCAAACAGCAGGCGCAGGTAATCGTAGATTTCCGTCGTGGTGGCGACGGTGGAACGGGGATTCCGGATATTGACCTTCTGCTCGATGGCGATGGCGGGCGGAATGCCCTCGATCATCTCCACGTCGGGCTTGGACATCCGGCCCAGGAACTGCCGGGCGTAGGAGGAGAGACTCTCGGCGAAACGGCGCTGCCCCTCGGCGAAGAGGGTGTCGAACGCCAGGGAGGATTTTCCGCTGCCGGAGATGCCCGTGACCACGACGAGGCGGTTCCGCGGAATCTCTACCGTAATGTCCTTGAGGTTGTTGACTTTCGCCCTTCTGATGATGATATTTCCTTCTGCCGGCATATCCGAATCGATAAGATTGCAAAGTTACGGATTTTTTTGCGTATTTTTGAAGGATGTTTATAAACAAGGCATGACCAAAGACCTCTATTTCGCCGCCGGCTGCTTCTGGGGCGCCCAGAGATTCTTCTCCCTGGTGAAGGGAGTCACCTTCACCGAGGTGGGCTTCGCCAACGGCTTTACCGAAAACCCCACGTACAAGGAAGTCTATACGGACCAGACCGGCTATGCCGAGACCGTCCACCTGCGATACGACACCGCGGTCATCGGCGAGGAAAAGCTCACCGACCTGTTCCTGAAAGCCATCGACCCGCTGAGTCTGAACAAGCAGGGCGAGGATGAAGGAACGCGCTACCGCACAGGCGTTTACTTCGTTTCCGAAGAGCAGGTTCCGCCCATCAAGGCCGCCCTGGACCGCTGTGCCGCCGCCCTGGGACAGCCCCTTGCCGTGGAACTCCTTCCCCTCAGGAACTTCTACAAGGCCGAGGAGTACCACCAGGAGTACCTGGAGAAAAACCCCACCGGGTACTGCCACCTCTCCCCCGCCATTTTCAAGATCGCCCAAGACAGTTAACCAGAACCCCAGACCGATATGTCACCTGAAACCGCTGCCGCCATCGACCAGATCCAGGTAACCCTGAACGCCGGTGGGATGAACACCATCAACATCGTGCTCGCCTTCGTCATGTACGGCGTCTCGCTGGGCATCAAGCCGGGCATCTTCGTGGACGTGTTCAAAAAGCCCAAGTCCGTCATCCTGGGCGCCACGTGCCAGCTCGTCCTGCTGCCTGCCTTCACCTGCCTGCTCGCCATCCTCATCAGCCGGTGGATCTCCCCGATGATGGGCCTGGGCATGATCCTGGTGGCCTCCTGTCCCGGCGGGAACATCTCCAACTTCATGTCCTCCCTGGCCAAGGCCAATGTCGAACTTTCCGTGAGCCTCACCGCCATCTCCACGGCCCTTGCCGTCGTGATGACCCCGTTCAACTTCTGGCTCTGGGGCAATGCCTACCTGCATTTCGCTGCCGTCCATGCCGACATCCCCACCCTGGCCATCCCGCTGATGGACGTGTTCCGGACCATCTTTATCCTGCTGGGCATTCCGCTCGCGGCAGGCATCCTGACCGCCCGGTACCTCCCGAAGGTGGCGGACTTCCTCAAGAAGCCCCTCCAATATATCTCCATCGCCTTTTTCATCGCGATGGTCATCCTGTCCTTCGCCGGCAACATGGACGCCTTCCTGAAGTGCATCAAATACATCTTCCTGATCGTGCTGGTCCACAACCTCCTGGCCCTGACCATCGGCTATAACGTCGCCGCCATCTTCCGGCTCCCCGAAGCCGACAAGCGCACCCTGACCATCGAGACCGGCATCCAGAATTCCGGACTGGGCCTCGTGCTCCTGCTGGGCACGCCCCTCTTCGCGAATTTCCCGCCTCACGGCGGCATGCTCGTCATCACGGCCTGGTGGGGTATCTGGCACATCGTTTCCGGGCTGGCCGCAGCCTTCTACTTCAACCGTAAATCATGGAGAAAAACCGCAAAAGAGAGTTCCTCTATCGCATCCTGAAGTTTTGGTGCGACTGCAATACGGGTCGTAGTTACTCCCGGACGACCATAAAAGGGGCCATCCCGCAGGACGGCGCCGTCCTCATCGCCCCGAACCATACGAATACGCTGATGGATCCGCTCGTGATCCTCCGCAGCCGGAAGACCGCCACCTCCTTCGGGGCCCGTTCCGACGTGTTCAAGAAACCCGCCGTGGAGAAGTTCCTCCGCTTCCTGCACATCCTGCCGCTGGCCCGTATCCGCAACGGCGCCGCCGCCGTGCTTCAGAACCTGGAGACCTTCCGGGAAGTGGACGGCATCCTGGCCGAGGGCACTCCCTTCTGCATGTTCGCCGAAGGGCGGCATCGGCCCAAGCACTCCCTCCTGCCCATCCAGAAGGGCATCGCCCGCATCGCTTTCGCGAGCGCCGGGAAACGTCAGACCTGGGTGGTCCCTACCGGCATCGAGTACGGAGATTACTTCCATTTCAGGACGACTTGCGACATCCGGTACGGCGAACCCATCGACGTGAACGCCTTCCTGGCAAAGCATAAGGACTGTACGGAGGCGGAGACTTACAAGGACTTCCGGGAACTGCTTTTCAACCGGATGAAGGAACTGATCCTGTACATTCCCGACGATGAGAACTACGAGGCGCGCCTGGCGGAAGTCAAGCCCCCGCACAAGACGAACATCCCCCTGGCGGTGATCCTGTCGCCCCTTTCCCTCGTCAGCGCCATCCTGACCCTTCCCCTCTGGGCCGCTGCGGAATATCTGTGTCAAAAGAAGTTGAAGGATCCGGCCTGGCGCAATACCGTCCGGTCCATGATCCGGATGTTCGGTCTGCCGGTCATGGTCCTGCTGTGGCTGATCGTGCTGCCGGGCTGGTGGAAACTCCTCTGCCTCGCAGTCCCGTTCTCCTTCGGATTCTTCTACGACTGGCTCAATCTTCTGCCTTGGCAAGAAATTGAGGTGGAATGAAGGATGTCGCCACGGCGATGAATCCTTCGATGGCGACGAGCAGGCGGCGGTCCTTCCGGATCCGCCGGATATAGCCTTCCGCCCCCTTCAACGGACCTTCCAGCACGCGGACCCTGTCCCCTTGCTTATAGCGGGTCATGTCCTCGTCGGCAAAGAATTCCAACCCTTCCGCGCCCGAGGTGCAGACCAGTTTGAAAATCCCCATTTCCTTGTCCGGGATGACGGACGGGCGCTGGTGGTCCGTCATGCGATAGACGAAGCCCTGGCCCTGGATGGCATGCTCGAGTTCGGGGATGCGCTCCTCGGGCGCATGGACGAAGAACAGGGAATTCACCACAGGGATCCGCTTGTAGATCACAGGACCTACTTTCTGGAACTGGTTATCCAGCCGGCGGTCGTCCGGCGTGGCCAGTCTTTTCGCAACTCTCAGGTGCTCATCCCCCTTGACCTGCTCCCTCCGGACCGGGATGAAACTCTCCAGGCCCATGGAATCCGTCAGGGCCTCCATCTCGAAGACCTTGTTGTAGAAAACCTTGAGGGCGTACCAGTGCAGTTCGGGCTGTTGTTCCATCGCTTTTGCAAAGGTACGCTTTTCGGACGAAATGGCCAAAAACCAGCCAATTTGTCATAACTAATTGACATTTAGTCAGTTATATCTGCCATTTTGTCCATTTTCGGGGCTTGGTCCCGGATTTGCCTTTCTTGCGGCGAACACGGTTCCCACCGAGGGAACGTGAAATGGAAAGTTAAACGAATAAAAATAGGAGGTTACTATGTTACCCGCAAGACACAATGGCTGGATGCCCGACATCTTCAACGATTTCTTCGACAACAACTGGATGGACCGTCCGAAAGCGACTGCACCGGCCATCAACGTGATCGAGACGCCGGAGGCCTATGAACTGGAACTCGCCGCCCCGGGCATGACCAAGGAAGACTTCAACGTCCATCTGGACGAAGAAGGAGACCTGGTGATCAACATGGAGAAGAAGGCCGAGAACAAGGAAGGCCACAAGGGCCACTACCTGCGCCGCGAATTCTCCTACACCAAGTTCCAGCAGACGATGCTGCTTCCGGAAGACGCCGACCGCGAGGCCATCGAGGCCAAGGTCGAGAACGGCGTCCTCACGGTGAACATCCCCAAGATCCGCAAGGTCGAGGTAGAGAAAGCCAAGAAGCAGATCGAGGTCAAGTAAGGACCTACTCGAAATCCGCCCGAATGGTGTAAGGGACACCGTTCAAGACATCCGTACGACCACCGTACTCCACGCCGAACTTACCTTCCGTGGCAGTGACGGTGGTCGCACAGTATACGGAAATGTAGTACCGGCCGGGTTTGGGGGCGGTGATTTCCAACTGCTTGTCCACGTTCGTGCCGATGTTGCACCAGGTGGCCTCGCCCGCATAGGCAAAGCCCTTCCGGGAGGCGTAAAGATGAAGGTCGAAATCATCGGCGTCAAGGACCCCTTCCAGACTGATGGTCAAAGTCTTGACTCCAGCCGGGACGTCGATGGCGAAGTGATGGTACTGCCGGTCGCCAATGCGGGTATGGGCCGGATCGTGCTGGGAGGTCCGGGCTTTCATTTCCCGGGGCTCGCCCGGGGTCAGGACGGCCTTGAGTTGCGGCGTGCCGTTGCCGGCGAGGGCGTAACGGACCATCGCGGCCATCAGGCCCAGGTTGTCGGGATGGATCCGGGCCATTTCCGGATGGGAACCGCACATGACCACGCGGCCGGCTTCCGGCGAGGCTTTATGGGCCCATACCACGGGAAGCCCGTCGATATCCCGTTCCAGTTCCCGTCCCTTGGTGCTGTAAGTGGCAAGGATTTCCGTCCCTTCCGGCGCCGTCTCCATAAAGGCGAAGCAGCCGCCGTTGTGGCGGACGCTGTCGATGTGCATCCGGTCGTCGAAGTCGAAATACCGCGTCAGCGGACCGTCCTTGACGATGTCCACGGCCGTGTAGGACTTCTCCAGTTTGGTGCCCATGGTGTTTCCGGGCCAGATGCCCAGGTAGGTCTTCGTATTGCTGATCTTGCCCTCCGCATTGCGGGAACCGGCACTGGCGACGAATGCGCCCGCACAGGAGCCCAGGTAACTGCCGCCCGCCCGGATATAATCCCGGATGGCCTGCCTTCCGCCTTCCTCCAGGGACTTGCCGTGACTTCCCGCCCGGCCCCCGTTCATGTAGATCATCCGGAAACGCGGAGCGCCGTCCGGATACAGGAGGATGCCGTTCTCGTCGATGGGCGACCCGGCGATGAGTTCCCGCTGCCGCAGCGTATCGGTGGGCGTGAACTTATATTTCTCCGTATAACTGTGCTTCGTGGAGACGAACATCTCCAGGGACAGCCCCAGCATCTCCGTCACCGGAAGTTCCCGGTAGGACGTAAGCATGATCCCGCTGTCCATGAACACATCCTTGTAGTACCCCTTGGTATTGTCCTGCGCCCGGGCCGGCAGCATCGCCGCCACCAGGCCGGCGAAAAGAATAAAACGCTTCATAGGTTCCTCTGTTTCCGTCAAATATACGAATTTCTTCCTACATTCCCGTGCCTACTGCCGCCGGAAAGGACTGGATAAACAAAAAGCGCCTCGCAGAATCTGCAAGGCGCTTTAAGCGGTGCGGACGAGGCTCGAACTCGCGACCCCCGGCGTGACAGGCCGGTATTCTAAACCGACTGAACTACCGCACCAATTTGTCAGTGATCTTCCCTTTCGGGATTGCAAAGGTACGAACTTATTTTGATTCTGCAAACATTTTGAAAACTTTTTTCACAAAAAACAGCATTCCTCCCGCCCTGGCCATCAGGCAGTGCCCCGAGCCTCCGGTTTGGAACGATAATTGAAGCGAGAAAGCCGGCAACATACTTTGAATATTATGAAAAAGTTACTTTTTGCGGCGGCCATCGCCTGCCTCGCCCTTTTCACTTCCTGCGAAAAAGCGGGAGTCAACCACACCGGCGACCAGACCGGAACCCTGTACGGAGTCTGGGTCATGGATTCCAAGACCGAGATTTCCAAGAACTCCAGCGGAGAGGAAATCAAGAACGAGACGGATTACGGCAGTTTCCATTTCTACCTGGCCCTGGGCGAGTTCCCGTTCCCGCACGCCATCGCCAAGAAAGGGAGTTTCACCGATTTCGACCTGGATGACGTGGATGTCGATGCCGTCCGTTTCACCTACAACGCCGACAAGAAGCAGATCAGTTTCCTCAAGACGCTCTGGCTCTCGGAAGGACTGCTTTACCACATGCGCCTGTCAGGAACATACGACGTACTGGAACTGACGGACTCCAAGTTCGTCATCCAGCAGGAAGTCCTGGGGGTGAAGACAATCTTCACCTACCACAAGCAGAAATAGTTATTTCCAGTCGACGAGTTCCTTTTCAGGGACGCAACGCAGCGAGGAGCGCAGGATCACATCCCGCGCTTCTTCCGTTTTATCGGCCCGGATGATGAGGAGCCCCTTCCCCTGGATGAAGAAGGAGTACATGTACACGATGCCGATTTCGGCCTCGCTGAGGCCGCGGACGACCTCGGCGATCTGGCCCGGGCGCTCGTCCAGTTCGATGGCGAACACGTCGGACAGGGCGACGGCCACGCCGGCCCGTTCCAGTTCGTGATAGGCCCGCTGGGGATCCACGCAGATGATCCGGAGCAGCCCGTACTGGGCCGTGTCGGCGATGGAAGAGGCAACGATCCGGATACCGGCCTCCTTGAACAGGTCGAGGACCTTCGTCAGGGTTCCGGCGCGGTTCTCGAGAAAGATGGAAAGCTGATTGATGGTCATGGTATCGTGTTATTTCTGGTTTCTGAGATCGATGACACGGACGCTCTTGCCCTGGCTGCGCTCGATGGCGTTCGGGGCCTTGAGCTGGACTTTCGCGCTGATGGACAGGACGCTGCGGAGTTTGTCGGATAGCCGCTTTTTCAGTTGGTCGATGGCGGCCGGGGTGTCGAACGTGGCGGTGAAGTACTCCTGCCGCAGTTCCACCTGCACCTCCAGGGTGTCCAGGTTGTTGATCCGGTCCACGACGAGGAGATAGCGCGGAGCGAACTCCGGCATGCTCAGGACGACGCTCTCCACCTGGGACGGGAACACATTGATTCCGCGGATGATGAGCATGTCGTCGCTACGGCCGGTGATCGGGGTCATGCGCACACTGGTACGGCCGCAGCCGCATTCGCCCGGCATGAGCGAACACAAGTCGCGCGTCCGGTACCTCAGGACCGGCATTCCCTCCTTGGTGAGGGTGGTGAACACCAGTTCGCCGGGCTGTCCCTTGGGCAGCGGTTCCAGCGTGACAGGATTGATGATTTCGGGATAGAAGTGGTCTTCGTTGATATGGGAACCATTCTGCTCCTGGCATTCATAACTCACACTCGGGCCCATGATCTCGGACAGGCCGTAGAGGTTGAAGCCCTTGAGCCCCAGTCTTTCCTCGATCTCCTCCCGCATCTTCTCGGTCCAGGGCTCGGCCCCGAACGCACCAACGCGGAGTTTGATCTGGTCCTTGGTGATGCCGATCTGTTCCATCGTCTCGGCAAGATACAGGGCGTACGAAGGCGTACAGGCGATGCCGGTGATGCCGAGGTCCCGGATCAGTTTCGCGTGCTTCTCGGTATTGCCGGTCGATGCCGGGACCACCGAGGCGCCCACCATCTCCACGCCGTTGTGCGCTCCCAGGCCGCCGGTAAAAAGGCCATAGCCGTAGGAAACAGAGAAAATGTCGTCCCGGCCCACGCCATAGGCCGTCAGGCACCGGGCCATGCACTCGCTCCAGACGCCGATGTCCTTCCGGGTATAGCCCACGATGGTGGGATTGCCGGTCGTGCCGGACGAGGCGTGGATGCGGATGATTTCGCTCTGCGGGGCCGCCTGCAGGCCGAAGGGATAGTTGTCCCGGAGGTCCTTCTTGGTCGTGAAGGGGAGTTTCACGATGTCGTCGATGGTACGGATGTCATCCGGGGTGAGGTCCATCTCCTGCAGTTTGTGGCGGTAGAAAGGGACGTTGTGATACACGTACTCCACGATCTTGTGGAGCCGTTTGCCCTGGAGCGCGCTCATTTCGTCGCGGCTCATGCATTCTTTGTTGGGATTCCAGATCATATTTGTCAGGTTCGTTTCGTTCTCTTGTCAGGGATGGTCTTCCCGGAAGGCCTTCATCCGTTCCTCCAGGACCGGGTACAATTCCTCCCGCATCCGGCTCGTGCAGCCCCGGACACCGTTCTGGAGGCTTCCGGTCGTGGACAGGGAAATGCAGCTCACCCCGTAATACAGGAGTTCCCGGAGCAGTTCGCCGCCCGTCAGGTTCCCGTAACCCAGGGTGAAGAAGAAGCCGTCGCCCACGGGCTGCGTGACGTCACGGTCATATACCACGCGGAATCCGTTCCGGCAGAAGATTTCCTTCATCCGGGCCGCCCGGCGCTCGTACTCCCGGGTGTCTTCCACGAAGTCGATCACGCCGTCGCAGGAGAAGTCCAGCATCCGCGCATAACCGTACTGCGTGGATGCGGTGCAACCGCTTGTAATCATATACAGGATGGAAGCCGTGAGCGTCTGTCCGAAGATGCCGGCGTCGTGATACCGCTGCGCCAGGGCTGGATAATGCTTCCCGAACAGGTTGTCGCCGATGCACACGAGGGCCATCCGCTGGCCGGCGTAGCTGAAAATCTTGGACGAGGACAGCATCAGGATATAATTGTCCGTGTAGCGTGCCACCGTGGGGACGAAAGGCGGCTCGAAAGGACGGCCGAGGTCGCGCCGGTAGTCCATGCAGAAGTACGCCAGGTCCTCCATGACGATGGCGTCGTATTTCGTCGCCAGTTCGCCGATTACCTGTAACTCACTTTCTTCCAGACAGATCCATGCCGGGTTGTTGGGATTCGAATACACGATGGCCGCGACATCGCCGGCCGCGAGTTCCTCCTCCAGTTTCGCGCGGAGCCCCTCGCCCCGGAAACGGTAGATGTCGAACTCCTTCCAGCCGATGCCGAGCACCCGCAACTGGGATTTCTGGATGGGGAAACCCGGGTCGATGAACAGGACCTTGTCCTTCCCCGGAATCCGCTGCGTGCAGGCAATGAAAGCGCCGAAGGAACCGGCCACGGAGCCGGTGGTGGGCACACAGCCGGCCGGGTCGATGTCTATGTCGACGAAGGCCTTCACGAAACGGCTGGCCGCCTTCTTGAGTTCGGGCACGCCGTCGGCCGGCGGATACTGGGAACCGACGCCGCGGTCCAGCGCTTCCTTCTCGGCCTCCACGCCGTACCGGTTGGGCGGAAGGCCCGGGGAGCCCTGGTCCATGCGGATGAAGGGAATCCCCGTCTTGCGCTCCAGGTACTGGGCGACAAGCAGGACCTCGCCGATGGTCGCCTGTGACAGGTCGGCGACGCGGGAAGCGACGCGCGCCTCCTCCACCAATGCCTCACTGAATACCTTCATGTCCTGCGTCGAATGCTTTCAGATTGTCTTCCACGACCTTCTCTCCCTTGCGGGCGAAAACGGTGCGGATGGCCTGCCGGAGATCCTCCGGAGAGAGGATGCCGATATGCGGCGCCGCCATGCCCAGGAGCACCATGTTCGCGCTGCGGGGGGCCAGCAACCCCTTGGCAACGGCCTCGATGTCCATCCTGACCACCTTCGGAAGGGCGTCCAGTTCCGAGAGGAGTTCCGTCTCGGCGGGATAGTCGGGGATATTGACAAAAGGTTTGGAGGATGTGACGACCGCACCACCCTCAGCCAGGTAGGGCAGGTAACGGAGCGCCTCCATGGGCTCCATGGACAGGATCAGGTCGGCCCCGCCCTGGGGGATGAGGTCGCTGAAAATGGGTTCCGTCGAGAGGCGCAGGTCGCTTTGCACGTCCCCGCCCCGCTGGCTCATGCCGTGTACTTCGGCCTGCTTGAGATACAGGCCGGCGGCCGTCGCGGCCTCGCCGAGCACCGTTGCGATGGACAGGATCCCCTGCCCTCCCACACCGGCTAATTTGATATCTGTTTTCATGTTCCTTGTCATTTCGAGCGAAGTGCCCTCTGTCATTTCAAGCGAAGTGCCCTCTGTCATTTCGAGCGAAGTCGAGAAATCTGCCGGTTCTTCCGCGCCAGCGTCTGCATGCATTCCCGCTGGGGAATAATGACAGAAACGCCCTTATACTCAAGTTCTTCGCGGATGATGCGGGTAATCTCCTCCATATTCTTCGGAAGCGGGACGACCACATGGAGGTGCTCCCGTTCCACGCCGAGGGCCAGGCAGATGGCCTCGAACTTGTGCGTGCCCGCGGAATCCTGGCCGCCGGTCATGGCCGTCGTCAGGTTGTCGGAGAGGATGACGGTGATGGCGGCTTTGTCATTGACCGCATCCAGGAGACTGGTCATGCCGCTGTGGGTGAAGGTGGAGTCGCCGATGACCGCGACGGCGGGATGGACGCCCGCGTCGGCAGCGCCCTTCGCCATGGTGATGGAAGCGCCCATGTCCACGCAGGTGTCGATGGCCCGGTACGGCGGAAGGGCACCCAGGGTGTAGCAGCCGATGTCGCCGAACACCCGGGCCTCAGGGAAACCTTTCAGGACGGCGTTCAGGGCCGCATAGACATCCCGGTGGCCGCATCCCTGGCAGAGTTGCGGCGGACGCGGGGCCAGGTTCCGGGCCGGCAGATGCACTTGTCCGGCGGGCTGGCCCAGGGCCTCCGCCACGCTGTCCGGCGTGAGTTCGCCGGTGCGGGGAAGGTGGCCGTCCAGGCGGCCATGGACCGGATACTCCGGGTCCAGCAGCCCCCGTACTTGCTCCTCGGCGAAGGGCTGGCCGTCTTCCACCACGAGGATCTCCTCACAGGAAGCGGCGAGTTCCCGGACAAGACTCTCCGGAAGCGGATACTGGGAGACTTTCAGGACGGACACTTCGTCGGGAAGGGCCTCCCGTACATAATTGCAGGCAATCCCGCAGGCGATGACACCGAGGGGCGAGCCCGCATCCTCCAAAGCGTTCCAGCGGGAATCCTGCGCCCGAAGGAGCAGTTCCGGCTGCTTGTCCACAAGGGCGGCGTATTGCCGTTTGGCATTACCGGGCAGGAGGACCCAGCGGGTGCGCTCATTGTCGGGCACCAGGGCATTCTCGACAGCCGGTTCCCCCACTGCCACCCCGGCGCGGGAATGCGCCAGGCGAGTGACGATGCGTACAAGGACCGGCAGCCTCACCGCCTCCGAGAGGCGGAAGGCATCGGCCATCATGTCGAAGCACTCCTGCTGGTCGGAAGGTTCCAGGATGGGAATCAGGGCGAACTTCCCGTAGAAGCGGGAATCCTGCTCATTCTGGGAAGAGTGCATCGACGGATCGTCGGCCGCGACGACCACCAGGCCGCCCTTCACGCCGGTGATGGCGGCATTGACGAAGGCATCGGCACAGACATTCATGCCCACATGCTTCATGCACACCAGGGCGCGCTTCCCGGCATAGGACATGCCCAGAGCCGCCTCCATGGCCGTTTTCTCGTTCGTACACCAGCGGCTGCGCACGCCCCTTTCCCGGGCGAGCGGATCGTTCTGGATGAATTCCGTAATCTCGGTGGACGGCGTCCCCGGATAGGCATACACGCCGGACAGTCCGGCATACAGCGCTCCCAAGGCAATCGCCTCGTCCCCGAGCAGCAATCGTTTCATTGTCATGTTCGTTTTATCCAATCGGACAAATATAACGATTCTCCCGCGAAAATCCGCAGGAAGCAGCCATTTCATAACGGCTTTCGTTCCTCACATCCCCATTTCCTTCAGCCCTCCGCCCCGGCTCCTTGTTCCCCTACCACCCCAACCCGAAATTCGTAAAGCATTGTCAACCGCTTTGTATAGCATAGGCACCACTATACGATGCTTTGCACGGCATTTTTGCCTGGCAGAGCATCGGGAGGCCTCATACAGCGCAGGATTCGCAGGTTGGGATGCTCTGCAAAAATCGGGTTGCAAAAACGGGAGGATTGACCTATCTTTGTAAAAGAGCAGCCACAAGAGGCGCCGGAAAAGAACGTGAAGATAGATCAGAAACTGCTCGCGCAGATCGAAGCCGATCTCGGGCTCCATGTCCCGTTCGTCAAGGGACGTCAAATCAAAATCAAGAACTGCTGGCATTTCAGCACGGACGGAAACGCCGTCGATGCCATGTTCGAAGACGACGATGACTTCATCGCCGGGATGAACCGGATTTACATGGTGATCCAGGACTACAACGTGGTCATTCTGGCTTTTTCCCTGATGGACACCCATGTGCATTTCATCCTGTACGGCACTTTCGAAGCATGTAACCGGTTCATGCATGAATATGTCCGCAGAACCTCCTGGTACATATCCGTGACGCATCATGAAAGCAACAAGCTGGATGGAGTTCCCATCAACCACCAGGCGGTGGACACTGATTCCTACCTGAAGACCGTCATCTGCTACACCGTGAAAAACGCTCCCGCAGGCGGTATCATGTTCAACGCACTCGACTATCCCTGGTCCAGCGGTCCGCTCTATTTCAAAAGGCCCGGGTATTGGAGTTCACCACGGTGGATGGACGAAACGAAAGAGGCCGGGTCCATGGGCGTTGTCGATCACCGGAAAGCCCTGCGTACCCGGAAAGATGAACTGGCCCGGCGCGCTCCCCGGATGATCGGTCCGCTGGTGTTCCCGGGCGAGTATGTCGCCTACGAGGTCGTGGAACGTATCTTCAAGACCTGTAAGAGTTTCAATTTCTTCCTCAGCATCACGAAGGAGGAGGACGTGGACGCCCGCGGCGGCTCGATCTCGCTCCTGTCGATTCCCATGCAGGAGATGCGCCAGCATAAAAACGAAGTCTGCCGGGAACTGTTCGGCACCCCGAGTGTCAGGCAGCTCAGCATGCCGCAACGACTCCGGCTGGCCCGCACCCTGCGGAGCCGCTACAACAGTTCCATCAAGCAGATCGCACGCCTGGCGGGTCTGGTGTACGATGAGGTGAAAGACCGGATGTAGTTCCAACCCAAAATTCGCAAAGCAGCGGAAACAACTCCCTAGCGCTTCGGCGCCTTAACGAGATGCTCTGTGCGGCAATTTTGGCGGGCAAAGCATCGGAGGGCTCGCTGCAGAACGCAGGGAGCGCTGGAAGATGCGCTGCGAATTTTGGGATGCAGGGGTGTGGGCAGAGGCACCGAATTTGACAGGGCAGGAAATCCCGCGTTTGCAGGAAAAAGCAGGATTTTGTATTTTTGAAAAACATTAGCACCATCGATATGAGAATCTATCACGACATACCCAGGCCGGAGTTTACGCCGGAAAGGATTACGGAACTCCGGGCCGATGAGATCTTCGTCTTCGGAAGCAACCTGGCAGGGATGCACGGGGGCGGGGCCGCGTACCAGGCGTTCCGCAACTTCGGAGCCGTCATGGGCTGCGGAGTGGGGCTGCGCGGCCAGTCGTACGCCATCCCGACGATGCAGGGCGGGGTCGAGACCATCAAACCTTACGTGGATGCCTTCATCGACTTTGCCAAGGCCCATCCCGAACTGTTCTTCTACGTGACTCGGATCGGCTGCGGGATCGCCGGGTTCCGGGACAGCGAGATCGCGCCGCTGTTCGCCGCCGCAACGGCCGTGGAGAACATCTGCCTGCCGGAATCTTTCACCCATTGATATGCCCATTATGCTGACGACAGGGATCAAGAATAAGTTGGAGTCTTTCTCCACGGAAGAGCGCTCGGCGGAAGCGATCGGTACCGGCAACGTGCCCGTCTATGCGACTGTCATGATGGTCGGGCTCATGGAGAAGACCTGCCTGGAGAGCGTGCTGCCGTACCTGGAGCCCGGGCAGGACACCGTGGGGACCCGGGTCGATGTCTCACACTGCAAGGCCACGCCCGTGGGCATGAAGGTCCGGTGCGAGAGCGAACTCGTCGAAATAGACCGCCGGAGGCTCGTCTTCCGGGTGGCGGCCTACGATGAGCAGGGCCTGATCGGCGAAGGGACCCATGAGCGGTTCATCATCGACAAGGAACGTTTCATCCAGAAAACATACGCACAACTATCCCAATGAAAAGAGCCATTTCCCTTCTGACCGCCCTGTCCGTCCTGGTTTCCTGCGGGACGGGGAACGAGCCCTGGTCCCTGGACCGGGATGCCACGATGCTGGACGCCGGAGACCGGGTCCGGATCAACGTAAGCGGAACGGTTCCCCGCGGCCTTGTCTGGACATCGACCGACGGGAAAGTGGCGCAGGTAGACGACCGGGGCGAAGTCCTGGCCATGGCAAACGGCGACGCCTGGATCATGGCAAGCAACCCGCACACCGGGGCGAAGGACAGTTGCCTCGTCACCGTGGGCTACGAGGCCCAGAATCCCATCCTTCCGCCCACCTGGGACCTGTATATCGCTGACGGCGAGCCCCATGTCTTCGACGGAAGGATGTACATCTTCGGTTCCCGGGACAATTATGACGGACTGGGAAGCGACGGCCGCGTGGAGTGGTGTTCGGACAATTACCATGTCATCTGGTCCGACGACCTGCTCCACTGGACCGATGCCGGGGAGGCCCTGAACCTGAAGGATGTCCCGGAAGAGGTTAAGGGTGACGGCATCCGGCTGTGGGCTCCAGACGTGTTCCGCGATCCCCGGACGGGCAAGTATCACATGGCCACCTGTACCAACAACGGGAAGGTCTTCCTGCTGGATGCCGACCGGCCGGAAGGGCCCTATTCGAACGCCCGGACCATCACGCTGAACGGCCAGGAACTCGGGCACATCGACCCGGGCATCCTGGTGGACGACGACGGGAAGGTCTATCTGGCCCTCCCCAGTTTCATCGTGGCTCAGTTGGATCCGGACGACTATGCCCGCATCCTGCCGGAGACCGTGCGGGACATGACTCCTTTCATGCCCACGGACAACGAGCCCTTCGAAGGCCCTTCCCTCCGGAAACGGGGCGACACCTACTACTACATCTACATCCAGAACACGGGAAAGGTTGCCGAAAACGGCGCCGTACCCACCCGGATGGCCTACCTGACCGCGAAGCAGCCGCTCGGTCCCTATACATACCAGGGGCTCATCGTGACCAATCACAATTACCCGAACGCGGGCAATGTCCACGGCAGTTTCGAGCCGTTCCAGGGAAAATACTGGCTGCAGTATCACAAGAGCGTTCCGGGGCTTCGGCTGACGCGGGTGCCCAACCTGGAGCCGATGGTTTTCAACGAAGACGGGACCATCCCGGAAGTGAAGATGAGCACCTCCGGCGTGCGCGGCGCTTTCGGGACCGGCGATACGGTCCAGGCGGGCGGCGCCGTGGAGTATTCCACCGGGCGGAAACCAGGCATCTACCAGTTGAAGAAGGGGGCCTATTCCTACGTCTCCTTCCAGGAGGACGGACAATGGGCCTGCTACCGCTATTTCAGTTTCCCCGAAGCGCCGAAGAGTCTGACGCTCAGCATCTTTACGGGCAGTCCCGGAGGCGTGTTGGAAGTAAGGAAGGGCTCTCCGGACGGGCCGCTCATCGCCTCCGCCACCCTCCCGGACACGGGTTGGAAGTGGAAGGAAATCACCATCCCCGTCCAGGACGCCGTCCTGGATCGGGAGGACCTCTATCTGGTGGCATCCCGCGCTCCGCTGTCCGTCCGGTACTTCCGCTTCGGCTCCTGACGGTTTCCTCCCGCTGTTTTTCAGCGATTTTCCGTACCTTTGCCCCAATGACGAACTTACAGCAAGCCCTTCGGGAACGGGTGCTCCGCCTGGACGGGGCGACCGGGACCCAGATCCAACAGTATTCCCTGACGGAAGAAGACTTCCGCCGGGGCGCCTTCGAAGATGTCCCCACGCCACTGAAAGGGAACAACGAGTGCCTGAACCTGACGCGGCCGGACGTCATCGCGGCCGTCCATGAGGCCTATATCGATGCCGGAGCCGATATCATCGAAACGAACACCTTCAGCGCTAACCGGATCTCCCAGAAGGAGTACGGGCTGGCGGCCCGGGCGCGGGAAATGGCCCTCGCGGGGGCCCGGATCGCCCGGACGTGTGCGGACCGTGCGATGCAGATGCCCGGTCAGGCCGGGCATGACGGGACCGGCGCCCCCCGGAAGGTCTGGGTGGCCGGCAGCATGGGGCCGACGTCCAAGTCGCTGACGCTCGCCCCGGACATCGCCCGCCCGGCTGAAAGGCCGTACAGTTTCGACGACATGGCGGAGAGTTACCGCGAGCAGGCGGAAGCCCTTATCGAGGGGGGCGTGGACGTGCTGCTGATCGAGACGGCTTTCGACGCCCTGAATGTCAAGGCGGCGCTGTATGCCGTGCAGCAGGTAAAGGATGGATTCCCGGTGATCGTGTCGGTGAGCGTGGGGGACCGGAGCGGGCGGACGCTGACCGGGCAGACGCTGGAGGCGTTCTATACCGCAGTCCGGCACTATCCCCTGACTGCCTTCGGCGTGAACTGCTCGCTCGGGGCCGACGGGCTCCTTCCGCTCGTGAAGGACATCGCCGCCTTCAGCGACGTACCGGTCATCTGCTATCCGAATGCGGGCCTTCCCAACGAGTTGGGCGGCTACGACCAGACACCGCAGCAGATGGCGACCCAGATGGCCCGGCTGGACGGTCTCGTGAATATCGCCGGCGGATGCTGCGGCACCACGCCGGAGCATATCGCCGCCTTCCCGACGCTCTCCCCCGCCCCGCTGAAAGAGCCGTCCGGCTCATTGACAGTCAGCGGCTTGGAGGCCTATCTCATCGACACGGAGAAGCGGAACTTCACCCTCATCGGCGAACGGACCAACGTCGCCGGCTCCCGGAAGTTCGCCCGGCTCATCGCCGAGGGGAACTACGACGCGGCCCTGGAAGTGGCGGCCGGGCAGATCGAGGGCGGAGCCAGCATCATCGACATCAACATGGACGACGGCATGCTGGACGGGCCCCGGTGCATGGAGACCTTCGTCCGTACCCTGGAAAACGATCCGGCCGTCGCCAAGGCCGCCCTCATGATCGACTCGTCCCATTGGGACTGCATCCTCGCGGGACTCAAGAAC
Source organism: uncultured Bacteroidia bacterium (assembly GCA_902781705.1). Classification (GTDB taxonomy): domain Bacteria; phylum Bacteroidota; class Bacteroidia; order Bacteroidales; family UBA932; genus Cryptobacteroides. The sequence continues at coordinate 40,999 of CACZKE010000012.1, read as the reverse complement.
GCCCAGGGCAAGTGTATCGTCAACTCCATCAGTCTCAAGGATGGGGAGGCGGCCTTCCTGGAAAAGGCCGCGGAAATCCACCGCCTGGGCGCCGCCATGGTCGTCATGGCCTTCGACGAGGAGGGACAGGCGACCACCTATGAGAAGAAGGTCGCCGTCGCGGAGCGGGCGTACCGGCTCCTCACCGGCATCGGCATTCCGGCTGAGGATATCATCCTGGATGTCAATGTATTGTCCATTGGGACAGGCATTCCGGAACACGACCGCTACGGGATCGATTTCATCGAAGCGGTCCGCTGGATCAAACAGAACCTGCCCGGGGTCCATACCTCCGGCGGCATCTCCAACCTGTCCTTCGCCTTCCGGGGCAACAACCCCGTCCGGAGCGCGATGCACGCCGTTTTCCTGTACCACGCCATCCGCGCCGGGCTGGACATGGCCATCGTCAATCCGGGAATGGTCCTGCAGTACGACGACATCGAACCGGAACTGCGGACGGCCGTAGAGGACCTCATCCTCTGCCGCGATCCGCATGCAACGGAACGGTTGACGGCGATGCTGGCGAACGAAAACGAGACTTCTCCACGCGCCCCTGCGGGGCTTGGTCGAAGTGACAATCCTGTCATTTCGAGCGAAGCCGGAGGCGGAGTCGAGAAATCTCTCGCCCAGATGCTGGTCACCGGCCGGACCGAGCATTTGCAGGAGGCGCTCATGGCCGCCCTGGAGCGGCTGGGGAGCGCCGTAGCGGTCATCGAGGGGCCGCTGATGGCCGGGATGGAGGAAGTCGGGAAGCGCTTCGGCGAGGGAAAGATGTTCCTTCCGCAGGTCGTCAAGTCGGCCAAGGTGATGAAAGACGCCGTCGCCATCCTGGAACCGTACATGCTGGAAGGCGAGCATGCCGCGCAGCGGCCCGTCGTCATCCACGCCACGGTCAAGGGGGATGTCCATGACATCGGCAAGAACATCGCCGGCATCGTCCTCCGCTGCAACGGATTCGAGGTGGTGGACCTGGGCGTGATGGTGGACAAGGAGACCATCCTGGAGGCCGCGGAAAAGCATCACGCCGCCCTCATCGGCGTAAGCGGACTCATCACCCCGTCGCTGTTCCAGATGGAGGAACTGTGCCGGGAAATGCACGCGCGCGGGCTGGATACGCCCCTTTTCATCGGCGGCGCCACGACATCGGCCCTGCATACGGCCGTGAAACTGGCTCCGCTCTACGACCATGTCTTCTACGCGCCGGACGCCTCGGCCGGGGCTGTCTTGGCTAAGAAATGCCTGCGTGACCGGGAGGCCTTCGAGGCGGAGCAGCACGCGGAGCAAGCCCGGATCCGGGCCCTGCACGAGGGGCGGAAGAGCGTACCGGCCGCCCCCGGAGCCGGTTTCGACCCGGGATCGTACCTGCGCACCGTCCCGGAGGATATCCCCCTCACGGAAATCCCGTTGGAAGGACTCGTTCCCCTTTTCGACTGGCCGATGTTCCGGCTCGTCTGGGGCGTCCGCGAATCGGCGGAACTCACCGCCGAAGGACAGGCCGTCCTGGACCGGATGGTCCGCAGCGGCGGCGTCACCGTCCGGATCGCCGCCCGCTTCTTCGCCGCCCGGCGGAAAGGCGACCTCATCGACCTCGGTCCCGTGAAACTGCCCATGCTCCGGCAGGAAGAGGCCCCCGGCCGCTCCCTGGCCGATTTCGTCCCTTCGGACGGCACCGGTCCCTTCGGTCTTTTCGCCGTCAGTGTCCACCAGCCGGCCCTTCGACAAGCTCAGGGACCGGTCGGCTGCGACTGCGACGCCTGCCACTCCGACTACGACTCCATGATGGAACGCGCCGTCCGCGTCACCCTCGCCGAGGCGGCTTCCTCCTGGCTGGACCGCCGGCTGGAAGCCTGGGTGCCCGAGGGCGTCCGCATCGCCAAGCCGGCCGCCGGCTACGCCTCCTGTCCCGACCACAGCCTCAAGCGGGACATCCTCCGGCTGCTTCCGGAGGGAATCGGCATCACCCTCACAGAAAGCTGTGCGATGAAGCCCGATGCCGCCATCTGCGGCTTCGTCGTCCTTCATCCCGAGGCCGGATATCCGGAAATCCGGCACATCGGCCCCGCCCAATACGAACAGTACGCTGCGGCCCGCGGTCTCTCCCCCGACGAGGCTCGGACCTTCCTTTCCCATCTGCTATGAGAATCACCGACCTGCTGGATCCCAGCCATCCTTTTCCCTCGCTGGAGATCGTCCCGCCCCTCGGCGGCATCACCAAGGACGAACTCCTGGGGAACATCGCTCCCCTGATGGAGTTCAAGCCCCGCTACATCAACGTCACGACCCACCGGGACGAGGTTCGTTTCGTTCCCCTCGCCGACGGAACCTTCCGCCGGGAGGTTACGCGCAGCCGCGTCTCCCCCGTCGCCGTGTGCGGCAGCATCCAGGCCCGGTTCCAGGTGGAGGTGGTCCCGCATGTCATCTGCGCGGGGAATACGGCATCGGAAATCGAATGGCTCATCCAGGACTTCCAGTACCTGGGCATCGACAATGTCATGGCCCTGCGGGGGGATTCCCTGACGGGAGAAAAGCGTTTCACCCCCACCCCGGGCGGGTACTCCCATGCCGACGAACTGGTCCGCGCCATCCGCGGGATGGAAGGCGGGGACCGTTTCTGCATCGGCGTCGGCGCCTATCCGGAGAAGCATTTCGAGGCGGCGAACCTGGAGACGGACATCGCTTATCTGAAGCAGAAAGTCGATGCGGGGGCGGACTGCATCATCACCCAGATGTTCTTCGACAACGAGGTCTTCTTCCGCTTCGTGGACCGCTGCCGGAACGCCGGCATCTCGGTTCCCATCATTCCCGGACTGAAGCCGCTGACCACGGCCAGGCAGGTGCAACTGCTGCCGGAGTCCTTCTCCATCGACCTGCCGGTGGACCTCACCGAGGCCGTCCGGAAAGCCGGGGACGACCGGGAGGCCGTCCGCCGCATCGGCGTCGAATGGTGTACCGCCCAGTGCCGCGGACTCCTGTACGAAGGCGTCCCCGCCGTCCATTTCTATACCATGGGCAAGTCCACGAGCGTCGTGGAAGTGCTCCGGAACTGCTTCTGAGAATTTTCAATTCTCACGAATTAACCGTACATTTGTGGGATTTAATTGAAATTCCCAAGCATGCACCGGATATTCGTTCCGATCTATCACTTTTTCCAGCGGCACAAGGCGCTCCTGTATGCGCTCATGGCCGTCAGTTTCCTCCTGTTCGCCGCCTTCGGCATCCAACTCCGTTACGAGGAAGACATCGTCAAGCTCCTGCCGCGTTCAAGCACCGACAATGAACTGGCATTCAGTGATATAGGACTCAAGGACAAGATCTTCATCCAGGTCACGTCGGCCGATTCCGGGAATCCCGTGGACCCGTCGGTCCTCGGAGAATGCATCTCGGAATTCTCCGACTCCCTCCTGCAGCGGGACACGGCCGGGCGGTTCATCGCCGGAATTCTGCATTCCATCGACATGGGCACGATGCTCGGGGCGATGGACTATGGGTTCGAACACCTGCCGTCCTTCATCGACACGTCCCTGTACGCCGCTTTCGAGGCGGCGCTGGAACCGGACGCCGTCCTCGCGCAGATGGAAGAGAACCTGCGGCTATTGGAAGAGGACATGACCGGCGAGAATACGCAGTTGGTGTCGATGGACCCGCTGGGACTGAGGAACTTCATGCTCGGCGACCTCCTCGGTGAGGAAGGCGGTTCCGCCGGGGGCTACACCATCGAAGACGGGCATTTCTTCTGCCCCGACAAGACCGTGGCGCTGGCCTTCCTGTCCCCGAGTTTCCCCACGCTGGATTCCTGGGCCGCACAGCGGTTCTACAACCTTCTGTCCAAGGAGCGGAAGACCTTCGAGGCCGCCCATCCGGAAGTCCGCGTCCTCGTGCACGGAACGCCCCTCGGGAGCGTTTCCAACGCCAGCACCATCCGCGGAGACCTGATGATGACCGTGGGCATTTCCCTCCTCATCATCCTCGTCATCCTGCTCCTGAGTTTCCACAGTTGGACCTTCATCTGGCAGCAGGTCGTGCCCATCATCTACGGGACCGTCTTCTCCCTGGCCTGCATGTACTGGATCAAGGGGTACATGTCCCTGATGGCCCTGGGCCTCGGCGCCATCGTCCTGGGCGTCGCCATCAGTTACTGCCTGCACGTGCTCATCCACCACTACTACGTGGGTGACGTGGAACAGATGCTCCTGGAGGAATCCACGCCCGTCACCCTGGGGTGCATCACCACGGTGGGTGCCTTCCTGGGCCTGCTCTTCACGGAGAGCGACCTGCTCCGGGACTTCGGCCTCTTCGCCACTTTCGCCCTCCTGGGCAATACTTTCTTCGCCCTCGTGTTCCTGCCGCACTTCATGAAGCCGGAACAGGTGAAGTTCAAGAAATACAAGGGATTCCACATCATCGACCGGATCAACGACCTTCCCTGGGACCGGAACCGCTGGGTCCTCGCAGGGCTGGCGGTCCTGGTCGTCGTGGGCATCGCCCTGAGCCACCGGGTGAAGTTCGACAGCGACCTGAGGAACCTCGACTACGACGAGCCGCTGCTCACCGAGAGCCAGAACCTGTACAACGAGAAGAATGCCAACGGGTTCATGAACCTCTATTTCGCCGCATACGACGAAGACCTGGACCAGGCGCTGCGGAACAACAAGGTGTTGATGCACAAGTTGGATTCGCTGTCCGACGCCGGCCTTGTGCAAAGTTACACGTCCCTCGTCCCGCTGCTGTTCCAGCCGCAGGAGGACCAGGAGGCGCGCATCGCCGCCTGGAATGCCTTCTGGACGAAGGAGCGCAAGGCCCTCGCCGCCGACCGGCTCGCCGACGCCGCCCGCCGGTGCGGTCTCCGTCCGTCGCTGTTCCTCCCCTTCCAGGCCCTCCTGGAGGCCGATTATGAGCCCGGGGACCTGTATGCGGCCGAGGTATTCCCGACGGAACTGGTAAACAACTACATCGAACTGCAGGAAAGCGGCCGGTACATGGTCTTCACCAACGTCGCCTTCCGGCCGGAGGACACGGACGCCGTCTCGGACGCCCTCGTCGCCGGTCCCGGCGCCCTCGTCCTGGAGCCCTTCTACTACTGCCGGGACATGGTGGAGATCGTCCATGAAGACTTCAATACCACGCAGTGGATCTCCTCCCTGTTCGTGTTCCTGGTACTGCTCTTCGCCTTCCGGAACCTCATCACGGCCCTCATCGCCTTCCTGCCCATGTTCCTGAGTTGGTATGTCCTGCAGGGAATCATGGCCCTCCTGGGCCTGGAGTTCAACCTGATCAACATCGTCATCTCCACATTCATCTTCGGTATCGGGGTGGACTACAGCATTTTCGTGATGGAGGGACTGCTCACGGAGGCCCGGACCGGGCAGCGGGACAAGTTGGAATACCACAAGGTGGCCATCGTCTTCTCCGCCCTGGTACTCGCCATCGTAGTCCTGTCGCTGATCTTCGCCCGCCATCCGGCCATCCGGTCCATCGGCATCATCACCCTGATCGGCATGGCCATCACGATCCTCCTCACCTATTCCCTCGAACCTTTCATCTTCCGGCAGTTACTCAAATGGGACCGGTACCGGAAGAGCATCCGCGCATAAATGGACCGCATCGACGCAAACCTGTACTTAAACCTGATCCGCGGAGGTGCCGCCGCCCTGGCCGCACACCGCCAAACCGTGAACGACCTCAACGTCTTTCCCATCCCGGACGGGGATACGGGGGACAACATGTACATGACCATCCAGGCCGGGACCCGTCCTTCGACAAGCTCAGGATCCGGGATCGGCGAGATGGCCAAGGCCGTCTCGGACGGCATGCTCACGGGGGCCCGGGGCAATTCCGGGGTCATCCTGTCCCGCATCTTCGCCGGCATCGCCAAGGGCCTTGCCGGGCAGCGCGAGGCCGATGCCGACGCCTTCGCCCGCGCCATGCAGGCCGGCGTGGAGGAATCCTATCATGCCGTTCCCGAACCCGTGGAAGGGACCATCCTCACCGTTTTCCGGGAGGCCGTGGAAGCGGCGGCGGGAAGCCGGGACCTGGACGAATACTTCGACCTGCTGACCGGTGCGATGGACCTGTCGCTCCAGCACACGCCGGAACTCCTGGACGTCCTGAAAAAGGCGGGGGTCGTGGACAGCGGCGGAGCCGGACTCCTGTATATCGCGGAAGGAATGCGCGCCGCCCTGCACGGGGAGGCGGCCGAAATGCCGGCTGACGACGCTCCGGCGGTCCAGAAAGTGGACCTCGACGCCTTCACGGAGGACAGCGTCCTGGAATTCGGCTACTGCACGGAGTTCCTCCTGCGGCTGCAGCGCGCCAAGGTGGACCTGGAGACCTTCGATGAAACGGTCCTCTCCGACTGGCTCTCCCAAAACGGGGAATCCCTCGTCTTCTTCCGCGACGGCTCCGTCATCAAGGTCCATGTCCACACCCGCACCCCCGGCGAAATCCTGAACCACTGCCAGCTGTACGGCGAGTTCCTGACCGTCAAGGTGGAGAACATGACCCTGCAGCACCATGAGAACCACATGGAGGAGCGTTTCCGGCAGGGCCGGAAGGCCTTCGGCGTGGTCGCCGTCGCTTCCGGGACCGGCCTGACCGACACCTTCAAGGAACTGGGAGCCGATGTGGTCATCGAGGGCGGCCAGACGATGAATCCGCCCGTGGAGCGCTTCCTCCGGGCATTCGACGCGGTCGATGCGGACACCGTCTTCGTCCTCCCGGACAATTCGAACATCCTCCTGACGGCCCGGCAGGCCGCGGACCTGTATGACAAATCCGACATCCGGGTCATCCCCTGCAAGACCCTCGGCGAAGGCTATTACGCCCTGGCGAACCTGGACACGGAATCCGGCGACGCCGACGCCATCGAAGCCGCCCTCACGGAGGCCGTTTCGGAAGTGAAGACCGGCCTCGTCTCCCGTGCCATCCGCGACAGCGGGACGGTGCACGAGGGTGAATACATCGGAATCTCGGGGAAGGACATCCTCGCCGCCGGTCCCACACCGGAGGAAGCCCTCCTCGCCCTGGCCGAGTCCATGGGAGCCGCCTCCAGCGACGTCCTCCTGGTCTTCGCCGGCGCCGGCGGGACGCACTCCAAGAGACTGCAGGAAGACCTGGCGCGGAAGTATCCCCGCGCCGAAGTGATCCTCTCCTCCGGCGGCCAGCCGGTCTATGACTATATCCTCGTCCTGTTTTAACCCTCAGACCCATGCTTACGTTTTTCACCGATACCGACACCGACATCACCCCCGCCGTCGCGGCCGAATACGGCTGCCGGCTCATCAGCATGCCCTACAGCGTGGACGCGAAGACCGTCTATCCCTACGTGGACTTCGACACCTTCGACGCCCGGGAGTTCTACGACATGCTCCGCAGCGGCGTCCTCCCCACGACGAGCGCCATCTCCAAGGAGCGCTACATCGAGTACTTCGAGCCCGAATTCGCCGCCGGAAACGACATCCTGTATGTCCATTTCTCCCGCGCCATGACCATCACCTTCAACGCGATGGACGAGGCCGTGGCGGAACTCAAGGCCCAGTATCCCGCGCGCAACTTCCATGAGATCGACACCAAGGGCATCACGACCATCAGTTACACCCTTGTCCGCGAGATCGGCGACCTCCTGAAGGCCGGAAAGACCGTGGAGGAAGTCCTCGAATGGGCGGAGACGGAAGTGGACCGGTTCGCGATGTATTTCTTTGCCGACGACCTGAAGTTCTTCCGCCGCAGCGGCCGCGTGAGCGGGCTCGCCGCCACGATGGGCACCCTCATCGGCATCCGGCCCATCATCTACATGTCCCAGGAAGGCAAGATGGTCTCCTGCGGAAAGGAGAAGGGCCGCCTGAAGGCCATGGAACGCCTGGTCCAGGAAGTGGCGGACCTCGGCGACGGCTTCAAGTCCCACCACTTCGTCATCGGCCACACCGACGCGCCGGAACTGGCGCAGGAAGTGGGCCGGATGATCCGGGAACGCTTCGGCGACGACTTCCCCATCGAATATGTCGTATGCAACCCCACGGCCGGCTCCCACGCCGGACCGAACGGAGTCAGCGTGTGTTTCCATGCAAAACACCGGTAAACCATGATCACCGTCAAACCCGTTGTCACCAGGAAGGAGCAGAAGGCGTTCCTGGAGTTCCCGCTCCGGCTGTATGCGGGGAATCCCTGTTTCGTGCCGCCGCTGTACATGGACGAGAAGAAGATCTTCCGGGCCGATTACGTGTACAACGACTGCTGCGACTCCGTGTGCTTCCTCGCCTGGAAGGACGGGGCCGTCGCCGGCCGGATCCAGGCCATCATCCAGAAGGCAGCCAACGAAAAGAACGGGGAGCGGCGCGCCCGCTTCACGCGGTTCGACGTCATCGACGATTTCGAAGTCTCCCGGGCCCTGTTCGGGGCGGCCGAGAAATGGGCGGCCGAACGCGGCATGGACACGGTGTGCGGCCCGCTGAGTTTCTCCGACCTGGAACGGGAAGGGCTTCTCGTAGAAGGATTTGACCAGCAGGCCACGTTCGAAGAGAACTACAACGCCCCCTACTACGCCGACCATCTCGAGCACCTGGGGTACGTGAAGGAAGTGGATTGGCTGGGCTTCCGGCTCTACGGGGCCGAGAGCGACGGGACGCTGGAAGACATGCAGAAGACCCGGGATTTCATTTTCCGGCGCTACAAACTGCGCCTCGGTCCGTCCGACGGCGCAAAGGACTTCCTGCGCCGCTATGCCGACGGGATCTTCGCCCTCATCGACAAATCCTATGAGGGGCTGTACGGGACCGTCCCTTTCACAGAAGGGATGCGGAAACTGATGCTGGAGAACTTCTCCCTCGTGGTGAATCCGAAGTATTCCGCCGTCATCCTGGACGAGGACGACCGCGTCGTCTGCTTCGGCATCGCCTTCCCGGCCCTAGCCGGCGCACTGGCCGGCGGCAGCGGAAAACTGACACCCCGGACCCTGCTGCGGCTTCTGAAAGCGATCCGGCACCCCGACGCCCTGGACCTGTGCCTGGTGGGCGTGGAACCCGAATACCTGAACCGTGGCGTGTCGGCCGCCTTCTCCGTGGCCATCATGGAGATGCTGCGGGACAACCCCGCCCTCCGCTTTGCCGACACGAACCTGAACCTCGAAGACAACTACGCCATCCTGAACCAGTGGCGCCGCTTCCGCCACGAACAGGTGAAGCGCTACCGCTCCTACGTTAAACATCTGTCATTCTGAGCGAAGCGAAAGAATCTATGATCAAACTCCTTGTCGACTGTTTCGGCGGCGACCATTCGCCCGAGGCGCCCGTAGCGGGAGCCCTCGCCGCCCTGGCGAAGAACCCGGACCTGCATCTGCTGCTCACCGGGGACGAAACGATCCTCCGGAAAGAACTGGAGGGGAAGGCCTACGACGCCTCCCGTCTGGAAATCATCCACGCGCCGGAGGTCATCGGCTGTGACGAAAAACCCACCGACGTCGTCCGACTCAAGCGCAACAGTTCCATGATGAAGGCCATCATCCTGCTGCGGGACGAGGACGACATCGCCGGCATGGTGTCCACGGGCTCCACCGGGGCACTCGTGACCGGGGCCCTCGTGCGCCTGGGCCGCATCAAAGGCGTCATCCGGCCAGCCTTCTGCCCCATCCTTCCCACGATGGACGGCGGTCTGGTGGGCATCTGCGACAGCGGGGCGAACGTGGAGGTCACGCCGGCCCACCTGCGTCAGTTCGCCATCATGGCCAGTCTGTACATGCAGGAAGTGTACGGGGTGAAGAATCCCCGCACGGCGCTCCTGAACGTGGGCAAGGAAGCCGAAAAGGGCGATGACCTGCGGAAGGAGACGTACCGGCTCCTGCAGGAGACGGACTGCGTGAACTTCGTCGGCAACATGGAAAGCCGCGACCTGCTGTCGGGCTCCTATGACGTGGTCGTGGCCGACGGTTTTTCCGGGAACGTCCTCGTCAAGACGACGGAAGGGACGGCGCTGGAACTGCTCAAGAAACTCAGGAAAGATATCTATTCCCGCACCCTGTACAAGTTGGGCGCCCTCCTGATGAAACGGATGTTCCTCGAGGAGAAGGAATTCATGAATTACCAGAATTACGGCGGCTCCGTCCTCCTCGGGACCTCCAAGGTCGTGGTCAAGGGACACGGCAGCAGCAAGGCCGTCGCCGTGGAGAAATGCATCGGACAGGCCTACCGGATGGAAGTGAGCCGGCTCTCCGGGAAGATCGAAGAGGCCGTAGGCCGCTATGAACACTACGAAGAATAATGGAAATGTTTGAGAAAGTCCAGGCGATCCTCGCCAAACAACTGCGGCTGGACCCCGCGAAAGTCACGCTGGACGCCCAGATCAAGAAGGACCTCGGCGCCGATTCGCTGGACATCCTCCAACTTCTGATGCGCATCGAAGACCAGTACGGCATCGTCATCCCGGACAAGGCGCTCGCTACGTTCACGACCGTCCGGGACGTCGTCACCTACCTGGAGGAGGAAGGCACAGTCCTTTAATACTGGAACGTGTATTCGGTCTCGATACCGGTGAACTCGTCCAGGACCATCCGGACGGGAAGTCCTTTCCTGTTATAGTCCATCACGATCCGGGAGTACCCCTTCACGGCCTGCTTCCGGGCGAGGAGCGTGACGGTCTTGATGCCGTCCTTCTCGCTCACGATGAGGCTCGCGTCATTGTCTTTCGCGGCCGCTTCGTAGTTGCCGGTGATGCAGTTGAGGAGCGTATTGCGGAGATTCCGCATATAGGCGTTCTTGGATGTGTCCACCGTGATGGCCTTTCCCTTGACGGCGTTCTTCAGTTGGTTGCCTTCGATGATGAGGTATTCCCCTTCCGGCTCGTCATAGATCATGGACAGATGGTCCGGAGCCGTGAAGGTAACCTTTCCGGAGCCGGGAATCACTTTATGGACCGCCTTGAGGGTCTTTTTCTGGGTAAACGTGCAACTCAGGTCCTGGGCGCCGGCGCTGAGGGCGAGGAGTCCCAGGCAAAAAAGGACAAAAATCTTCTTCATTTCTTTCATTCAAATTGGCCAATGTGCAGCAAAAAACGTACCTTTGTACGATAAGACAGAACTATGGAAACGAATATCGGCCTTTTCAACGAATCTTTCCCGCCTATCATGGACGGCGTCGCCATCTGTGTGGAAAATTACGCCAAGTGGATGCAGAAGATGGCAGGCGGTGTGTCGGTCATCACGCCCAGCGTCTCCGGCGCGGATTATTCCAAGTATGATTTCGAGGTACTGGACTATTTTTCCATCCCGGTTCCTTTCCGGAAACCGTACGTAACCGGGATCGGCGAAGTGGACCCGACCTTCCTCGCGAAGATCGTCAAGCGTCCTTTCAAGATTGTCCATGCCCATTCCCCCTTCATCGCCGGCCGGATCGCCTCGCATGTCGCCTCACTCAGGAATATCCCGCTCGTCGCGACGTTCCACAGCAAGTACCGGGAGGACTTCTCCCGGGTCATCCCCTCCGACATGCTGGTCAACCAGGCCATCAAACTCGTCGTGGAATTCTATGAGCGTGCCGACGAAGTCTGGGTCCCCCAGGAGTCCGTCATCGACGTCCTCCGGGGATACGGCTACAAGGGGCCGGTGGAAGTGGTGATGAACGGCAGCGACCTGGTCGCCGACTATCCCGACGCCTATTTTGCCGATGCCCGCAACCAGTTGGGAATCGCCCCGGACGAATTCGCCCTCCTCTTTGTGGGACAGCATATCTGGGAAAAGAACGTCCGCATGATCATCGACGCGCTGGAGCAGTTGAAGGACATCCGTTTCCGGATGTTCTTCGTCGGAACCGGCTATGCGGCCTCCGACATGAAGAAACTGGTCAGCGAAAAAGGGCTGGAGGACCGGGTGACCTTCGCCGGCGTCATCAAGGACCGGGAGGCCCTGAAGCAGTATTACGCCGCGGCGGACCTCTTCCTGTTCCCTTCCCTGTACGACACGGACGGCATCGTGGTCAAGGAGGCCGCCGCCCTGCATACCCCTTCCGTCATGCTGGAAACGGCGACGGCGGCATCCATCCTGCGCAATGACGACAACGGGTTCGTGGTTCCGGACAGTCTCGAGGCCTTTACGGCCCGGATCCGGGCGCTGGCGGGAGATCCGGAGCGTGTGCGCCGGGTGGGCCTCCAGGCATCCCGCACTCTGGTGCGCAGCTGGGAAGACGTCGTGGGCGAGGTGCTGGACCGGTACAACCATATCATCGGACGCAAGTTCCTGATTCCCATCAAATAAGCGCGGAAATGAAAAAGATCAAGAATACCCTCTGGATTTCGGGATGCTTCCTGCTCGTCGGAGTGAACGTCGCCTTCTTCCTGCTTTTCCCGCACCTGGCGTCGGGCATCGCCATCGTCCTGTCCAACGTGATTACGGTGCTGCTTACCTTCCTCGCCTTCAAGCCCATCAACGACTGGTTGCAGGCGGATCTCGTGGAGCGGCAGGAACAGCTCATCGCAAAACTGGAGAAGGACCGGGAGCTGGAGCAGAAAGTCCAGGCCCTGGAAACCGAGAACCGCGAACTTTCCTCCAGGTTGGACACCCGCAGCCAGACCGTCACTCTCCCCTCCCACATCGACTACACCTTCAAGGTGGAGCAGATGCAGTACGCCAAGCAGGGCTATGTCGTGAAAGAGGAGGCGCTGGACAACCTGGATCCCGAAAAGTTCGACATCCCCGGCCGGAAGTTCCTGGACGTCCTCCTGGAGGACAGCATGATCCGGGATGCCGCCATCCGCAAGATCCTGTATATCCACAAGTTCTACTACAAGGTCTCCCTGGGCATGGACTTCAGCAAGATGATGTACGCCATTGACGGCGGACGCGTCCTGTTCTGGGGCGCCCGGTTCGAGAAACTCCACGACATCTCCAGCGAGATGCTTCCGGAACACGGGGACATCGACCGCTGCGACATCCTCAAAGTCACCGGCGACAAGACCGAAATCCGCTCCGGCAAGGAGTACGAAGGATTCAAGGCCCAGTACCGCCAGGCCCAGGCCAAGGAAGTGAAGACCGGGATGGAGGAAGAAGTGGGCGCCCTGTGCAGCCAGTACACTGCCGCCCTCCAGGAGAGTATCCGGAGCCGCTTCGGCGACCGGGTGGAGTTTGTCGATTCCATCGAAGAGCACCGGGACAAGACCTGGTACTCCCTCAAGGCCAGCACCGACCGGACCGTCCAGGAAATCGCCGGCAACATGCTCATGCTCACCACGGTCATGAACCGCACCCAGGCCATCGGCGAACAGGCGGGCGCGAGACTGCTGGAAGAGGCATAAGTTTCGGTATTTTTCACTAATTTTGTGAAAACATACCTGTTGAATGAAATCCTGGTTTCTTTCCCTGGCGGCCCTGTTCGTCTCTGCGGCCGCCTTTGCCCAGAACGCCAACGGGCTCGTGATGCCCAGCGTGGACCCCGAAGCCGACTCCATCGCCATCTCGGTCGTCCGGGCACGGATGGACTCCATCCGCCAGCACCGGCCCACGGTGGCCGTCGTCCTGGGCGGCGGCGGTGCCCGCGGCATGGCGCACATCGGCGTGCTCAAGTACCTGGAGGAACGGGGAATCCCCGTGGACCTCGTGGGCGGGACCAGCATGGGCGGCCTGGTGAGCGGCCTGTACGCCTTGGGTTATGACGCACCTTACCTGGATTCCCTGGTGAATGCCATCGACTGGACCGTCATGATGTCCGACAAGGTGCCGGATTCCTACCAGAGCTACAAGCGGCGGAAACACAACGAACGGTTTGCCCTGAACCTCCCTTTCCACTATGAGACGGAGGACGCGCTGGCGCGGCTGAACAAGGAGATGGACCTGGACAAGGTGCTGGAAGGGACCAAGACCCGTTCCTCGGACATGGGTTCCGAGGTGATCACCAAACTGGGCATGGGCCTTCCCGACGGCTTCCTGTTCGGGTACAACATCCGGAACACGCTGAGCTCCGTCTCCGTGGGATACCAGGACTCCATCTCCTTCCGGGACCTGCCCATTCCCTTCTACTGCGTCGCGACGGACATGTATTCCATGAGCGAGAAGAACTGGACGTCCGGGTCCCTGGTGGACGCCCTCCGTTCCACGATGTCCATCCCGTTCTACTTCCGTCCCGTCCGTACGCAGGGGATGGTCCTCTCCGACGGCGGCACCCGGAACAACTTCCCGGTGGACGTCGCCCGGGCGATGGGGGCCGACATCGTCATCGGCTCGGAAATGCCCGTCCCCCGCTCCCTGATGGAACTCAGTTCCCTGGTGAGCCTGGTGATGCAGAACATCTCCATGATGTCCTCCGACGCCGCCCGGGTGAACCGCCAGCGTACGGACATCCTGCTCCAGCACGAGCTTCCCGGCTACAACATGCTTTCCTTCGATGCGGAGAGCGTCCGGGACATCATCCGGCAGGGCTATGACCTGGCTGCAGCGAACAGAGAGAAGTTCGACGGGATCGCCCGGAAAGTCGGGGCTCCCCGGCCCCGGAAGGTTATGCACCCGCGCGCTCATGACCTCGGACAGAAAAAGATCGACATCCGGAGCATCGATGTCGAGGGTATCTCGGACGAGGAAGAGGACATGCTCCTGAGATCCCGGTTCATTCCGAAGAGCGGAGCGTACGGACGGCGCGAGATCGAAGCCCTCATCTCCTACCTGTACGGGACGCGCGCCTTCGAGTCCGTGACTTACCGGATCCAGGGAGAAGAAGAGCCCTACGCCCTCATCTTCGACTGCCGGAAGGGACAGACCCATGACCTGAGCGCGGGCGTCCATGTGGACAATGACGAAATCGTGTATGCCAGCCTCTTCCTGGGGCTGAACACGCGGAAACTCAGCGGCTGGCAGCTCGCCACCGCCCTGAAGGTCGGGAACAACCCCGTCCTGAATGTCGAGGGCGCCTACAAGCCGCTCGGCCGCCTTCCGGTCATCGGCCTGGGCCTCAACGCCCGGATGATCCAGGAAAACGGAGCCGAAGTCACCCGGAGCGAGACCTATCCCCGTCTGGACCTTTTCATCGAGGACGCGCGCCTGGTGTATGGAAAAATGCGGGCCGGCATCTCCGCCGAGACGAACTCCATCATGGGTTATAATTCCTATGATGGGCGCACCCTTCACTGGGACTCGAAACACGGCCGGCTGTCCGCTTTTGCGACCCTGTGCCTGGACACCTTCGACGAAAGCTATTTCCCGACGAAGGGATTCCGGCTGTCCGTCAATGCCCGGTACATGTTCTACGGAAAGCAGGAAGGATGGAACGAGGAGGCGTCGACCGCGGAGGACACCCCGATCAAGCCCTATTTCGTGGGTCTGTCATCCCTCTCCGGCGCCATGACTTCCGGCCGCTTCACCTTCGTCCCGTGCCTCTATTTCGGGTTCACCGACGCTACTCCGAACGCGATCCATCCGATGCACAGGCTGGCGGCGGGCGGCCTGGTGGGCGGCCGGTATTACGACAACCAGATTCCTTATTTCGGAACGGTCCGGGGATGCCGTACCTACACCGGTTTCATTCTCTCCCCGCAAGCGGACATCCGGTTCCGTCTCAATCGGAAAAACTTCCTGACAGCCCGGGGAGCCTTGCTTGGCGACAACCTGAAATTCTCGCAGATATTCCGGGACGAATTAACTCCGCCCGCCTATGCCTTCGGACTGGAATATGGCCGCAAGACCATCGCCGGACCGCTCAAGGTAGGCGTGGTCTGGGACAGGAACAGCCATTTCAACGGCTATTTCTCCTTCGGATACGACTTCTAGCGGATGCCGTACAGATAGCCCAGCAGGGCCATCTTCCCCCGCATGGTTTCGCGCGGGGTGAATTCGCTGTTCACCCAGAAGTAGCGCTGGTTGAAGAAGGACTCCTGGCGGGGCCAGCCGCCGTCATACCAGGACGGATAGCACTTCCCGAGGATGATGCGCCGCCAGCATGGTTTTCATTTTTATAAAGGAAGTCGTTTTATGTGCTCAAGATACTGAGAATTCCACGGTTATTGCAAAAAAAGAGGACAAATCCGCATATTTTCATTATATTTGAGGAAATATCGCACACACTTAACACAAAAACTGATATGGCAAAAGAGATTTCAAGAAGATCCTTCCTGAAGACAGGAACGGCAGCGGCCCTCGGGCTGTCCATGATGCCCGGCAAAGTGTTCGCCAAGGACGAGAACGAAGCCCCGGCACCGCTTGACCGCAAACTCAAGATCCTCGGCGTCGGCATCGGCGGCCGTGGCGCATCCGTCCTGAGGGAACTCGAGACCGAGGACATCATCGGCCTCTGCGACGTGGACTGGAAATACGCCGCCCACGTGTTCGAACGCTATCCCCAGGCCAAGCGCTACAAGGACTGGCGGGTCATGTTCGACGAACTGCTGGATGAGGCCGATGCCGTGATGGTCGCCACCGCCGACCACACGCACGCCATCATCGCCGCCGCGGCCATCCAGGCCGGCAAGCACGTCTATTGCGAGAAGCCGCTCACCCGGACGGTCTATGAGTCCCGCCTCCTGACGAAGCTGGCGGCGAAGTACCGCGTGGCCACCCAGATGGGCAACCAGGGTGCTTCCGGCGAAGGCGTCCGCAAGATCTGCGACTGGATCTGGAACGGCGAAATCGGCGAAGTCACCCGCGTGGAGGCCTTCACCGACCGTCCCATCTGGCCCCAGGGCCTGGAGCGTCCCGCCAAGGCGGAGAAAGTCCCCAAGACCCTCGACTGGGATCTCTTCCTGGGACCGGCCCCGTACCGTCCGTACCATTCCATCTATACCCCGTGGAACTTCCGCGGCTGGTGGGACTTCGGCACCGGCGCTCTCGGCGACATGGCCTGCCATATCCTCCACCCGGTGTTCAAGGCCCTGAAGCTCGGCTATCCGACCAAGGTCCAGGGCAGCTCCACCGCCCTCCTCACCGAATCCTGCCCGCAGGCGGAGAAGGTCCGCTTCGTGTTCCCCGCCCGTGACAACCTGCCCAAGGTGGCCATGCCCGAGGTCACGGTGACCTGGACCGACGGCGGCATCCTCCCGGACCGTCCGGAAGGCCTTCCTGCCGGCAAGAACCTCAACGACAACGGCGGCTGCGTGATCTTCTACGGCACGAAGGACACCCTCATCTGCGGCTGCTACGGCGTGAATCCGTACCTCCTTTCCGGCCGCAATCCGGAAGTCCCGCACATCCACCGCGAGATCAAGCTCAGCCACCAGCAGGACTGGATCCGCGCCTGCAAGGAGCATCCGGACTACCGCACCCCCAGCGCCTCCGACTTCTCCGAGGCCGGCCCGTTCAACGAGATGGTGGCCATGGGTGTCGTCGCCGTGCGCCTGCAGGGCCTGAACCAGGAACTGGAGTGGGACGGCCAGAACATGAAGTTCACGAACATCCCGGCCGGTGCGACCATCAAGACCATGATCCACGACGGCTTCTCCATCACCGACGGCCATCCCACCTTCGAGAATGTCTATACCGATCCGGTGGACGCCAACAAGTTCGCCGAGGAACTCATCAAGCCGGTCTTCCGCGAGGGCTGGACGCTTCCCGAACTTCCGTAATCAACTAAAACCAAAGCGATATGAAAAAGATTCTTGCATTTGCTGCTGTGGCAGCCCTTCTGGTGAGCACCGTTTCCTGCGGCAACCAGGGAAAGAAGAAGACGGCCGAACCCGCTGCGCCGGCCTACACCGTGGTCGATGCCCCGCAGGTGGACCTCTCCACCTTCCCGGTCGATGACGAAGGCTACATCGTCCTGTTCGACGGCACCTCCACCAACGGATGGCGCGGTTACGGCAAGGAGACCCTCCCGGCCCGCTGGGGAATCGAGGACGGCTGCCTGAAGTTCAGCGGCACCGGTACCGGCGAAGGCCAGACCGGCGAGGGCGGCGACATCATCTTCGCCCACAACTTCAAGAACTTCACCCTGGAGCTCGAATGGAAGATCTCCAAGGGCGGCAACTCCGGCATCTTCTACCTCGCCAAGGAAGTGACCACCAAGGACGAGAACGGTGCCGACCGCTATGAGCCCATCTACATCTCCGCTCCCGAGTACCAGGTGCTGGACAATGCGAACCATCCGGACGCCCTCCTCGGCGTGGACGGAAACCGCCAGTCCGCCTCCCTGTATGACATGATCCCGGCCGTTCCGCAGAACCAGAATCCCTTCGGCGAGTGGAACAAGACCAAGATCCTCGTGTACAAGGGCACCGTCGTGCACTTCCAGAACGACGTGAAGGTCCTCGAGTACCACCTGTGGACCCAGCAGTGGACCGACATGCTCCAGGCCAGCAAGTTCTCCGAGAAGGACTGGCCCCTCGCCTTCGAACTCCTGAACAACTGCGGTGGCGAGAACCACGAGGGTTACATCGGCATGCAGGACCACGGCGACGACGTCTGGTACCGCAACATCCGGATCAAGTTGATGGACTAGTCCCATGAAAATCGGCATTCTTTCCCTGGCCCTCCTCGCCATGGTCGCGATTCCGTCCTGTGCTCCCAAGGAAGCCGCTCCCGTGAAGAAGGATATGTGCGTGCAGATGTACTCCGCCCGCAGCATCCTCAATCATGACAACTACGCCGACATCCTGAAGGAGATCGCGGCGATGGGTTACACCGCCGTCGAGGCCGCCAGTTATGACGGCGACAACGGTCTCATCTACGGGGACACCCCCGAGGTCTTCAAGCAGAAGGTGGAAGCCGCCGGCATGAAGGTCCTTTCCGCCCATGTCTCCCGCGGCCTGTCCCGCGAAGAACTGGACAGCGGTGACCTCACGGCCGCCCTCGCCTGGTGGGACAAGTGCATCGAGGTGCACAAGAAGGCCGGCATGGAGTACATCGTCACTCCCTGGATAGGCCTCCAGGAAACCCTCAAGGATCTCCAGGTCTACTGTGACTACCTGAACGAAGTAGGCCGCCGCTGCAAGGCCGCCGGCATCAAGTACGGCTACCACAACCACGCCTACGAGTTCGAGAAGGTGGAAGACCAGGTGATGTACGACTACATGCTCCAGCACACGGATCCGGAACTGGTATTCTTCCAGATGGACGTGTACTGGGCCGTTATCGGCAAGGCCTCCCCGGTGGACTACTTCAAGCGCTATCCCGGCCGTTTCAAGATGCTCCACATCAAGGACGAATGGGAAGTGGGCCAGAGCGGCATGGTGGGCTTCGACGCCATCTTCAAGAACGCCGAACTCGCCGGTCTCGAGAACTTCGTCGTGGAGATCGAGCGCTACAGCTACGAAGACATCCGCAAGAGTTTCGTCGAGAGCGCCGACTACCTCCTGAACGCCCCCTTCGTGAAGGCCACCTACGTGAAGTAACCCGCTTGCTATCAAAAGAAAAAGGCTGACTCGTCGAGTCGGCCTTTTTTCATTTCTGCCATTCCGAGCGAAGTCCCTTTGTCATTCCGAGCGAAGCGAAGGAATCTCCTGTTTACCGATAGGCGGGACAGTCCGTGCCGGGCTCCATGTCGGCTTTCAGCGGTATCGCCGTGTCGGGAGGACGCTTGACGGCTAACTCCTCCCTTTTAGTCCCGCCCACGGGCGGGCCTAACGGTCGTCAAACACACGCCGTCATCCCTGCCGGGACCGCGCCCTCCCTCCGGCTCCCCAGCCGCTGAAAGCCGGATATCCGCCCGTCCCGGACTGTCCCGCCAGATAGCCTGCTCATGAAATCCGTAAAAACATAAAGAGCGCCAACACCTCATATATGAAGCAGGAGGCCGATATGTGCTCTTTACCTAGTTTCAGGAGGGCGGCTGAAGAGCACCAATCGGCCATATACGCCGTACAAGGCCGATTAGGGGTCTTTAACTTTTCACGATTTTCATAGCCATATCATATCAAAGACAGGTAGAGGCATCAATACCACGTATTTCGCCACTATTGTACATGCCGTTCTAGCCGATACATCATAAAATAGGCCTTTGGAGGAATCCAAGGGCCTATTTTTGGGGGAAGCTAATGATTACCTCTAGAACTGCATGGCGAAGGTGACGCCAGCGGCCGGTTGTACTTTGTCTCCTATCCTAACCGGAGCGACGAAAGGCATCGTCTCGAAGGAAACCTGACGACCAAGTTTCTTCAGGTCATAGTCATACAGGCTCTTGACACGGGCGACTTTCTTGGCGTTGGAAATGGAACAGATATAGTTGGTAATCAAAATAGCCGCACCGCCAAAGACAGGAATCCAATAATAATCCCCACTATTGGAGCTGAAAATTGGCGTATGATAAGGATCGATATCATCCATATAAAGATCGTAGGCGGCAAGTGAGACCAAGCCCTCTCCTAACAATCCTAACAGCAGATACCTCGTACCTAAACCGCCTTCCCCCATCGTGTACTGAGCCAAACCCGGTATTAGCAGATTCAGCCACGCTCTTCCTGTACCATATTCAGGATCTGCTAAATAAGCAGCATCTTTCGGATTATAAAGACTCTTTAATTGGGAATACTTAAGCCCAGGAACAACCTGATCTGGATTCTTTGCAAAGACTTCGGGCGCAGAAGCATACTGGGCTGAGGCCGACATCATTGCAGCAATGGCAACAAAAATGGAAAGGATTAGTTTTTTCATATTGTAGATTGTTGAGTATCTGAATGTAAAGATACCCCCCACTATTGGATTTTCCAAGAATTCCAAGAACTTTTTTCACTTTTTGGTGTCGAAAAAGATAAGGGATTGCGTCCTTTTCCCACTTCTGCTCCACAATCCCATATGCATCGAAACCCGGGAATCAAGGCAAGGCCGGTCGCCTCGAGGTGAATCGGTACGTGCAGTTTTGGCTGGGATGGACAAATCTCGTTTGTACACATAGATGTGTTTCTGGACGGAGTTTTCTGTTCAAACCTGCCGGAATCGGATTGATATCGGTCAAATCGGCGAGGTTTGTACACAAAAATGCCACTCTGCGAAAGATTTCCTGTACAAACGACCCGAAGGACCAGACATCAGACCGATAACGAGTCCTGTTTCCAGGTGTTTATACACACCTAAAAGAGACGACCTCAACGATTGTCTCCGATGCGGTTGGAGAGGTTCCAGACATCCCGAAAGCGGAATCAAAAAAGGGACCGACTCAGCAGGAGTCATCCCCTTTTTAATACGAAAGTGCGCTTTAGGCCTGTTCCCACTGGGTGCGGAGCAGGTTGACGGCGGCGGTGAGGGTGGCGGCGCGGTCTTCGGAGCGGCAGCCGCACTCGAAACTGACGTAGTGCGGATAGGCGAGTTCCTTGAGGGCGCGGAAACCATCGACATAGTTGTCGACGTCGCCGTCTTCGCCGGGCATGATGCGGTTGCCACGGCTGGCGATGTGGACGTGCTGCAGGTAGGAGCCGGCGGACATGAAGGCGGCGTAGTCGGAGGTTTCCTCCTGCATGTGCCAGAAGTCGCCCATGCACTTGACGCCGGCGCTGCCGGCATCGCGGCAGATGGCGGCGGCATCGCTCACCAGGCGCATATAGAAGGCTTCCTTGCGGTTGAGCGGTTCCAGGATGACGGTGGTTCCGCAACTGAGGGCGAATTCACCGAGATCGTGGAGTTGGGCGCAGAGGAAGTCGCGCGTCTCCAGCGTGTGCGGGAGGGAGGGCGTCTGCCAGTTGAATACCGGAACCATGATGACACCCGTGGAGCCGAGTTCGCCGGCCGCGCGGACGATGTCCCGCATGGTCGTGTCGAACTGCGCCTTCACAGCCGGATCTTCGGCCAGGATGAAGCCGTCGAAACCGGCGCAGATGGCTGAAACCTGGATATCACGGCCTTTCAGGGCTTCCTGGATCTCATTGACCCGGCCGGAAAGCCCCTTGCCACCGGGCTCGAAGCCGGTAATGCCCAGACTTTCCATGAAGTCCAGTTTCTCGGAGAGGGTCTCTCCCGGGGTGACGCCCTCCTGGAAGGAGAGGCGAAGCGGCGTGGCGGAAGACTTTTTCTCCTCCTTCGAAGAAGCGCAGGAGATGACAGTGCCGGGCGCGGCCATGAGGGCGGCGGCACCGGCGAGAGAGGTCTTCAGAAAGGTTTTCCTATCCATACGCGCGAACTATTTGCCCGAACCGGGAACCGGAACGGTATATTTGCCCATGTCCATCTTGCCCAGTTCCAGTTTCTCCGGCAGGAGGTCCATCTCGGAGGCGCTGATCTCGTCCCAGGTGACGGTGTTGCCGGTGTAGGCGGCTTCGCGGCCCATGATGCCGCAAAGGGAGGAGATGCCGCATTCGGTCGCCTCGTTGTGCATTTCGCCCTTCCGGATGTGGTTCACCCAGTCCACGTGTTCGAGGACATAGGAGTTCTCCTGGGAATAGGTCGCCCGCATGGTTTCGTAGTCGAATTCCCAGATTTTGTTCCCGCTGAGGTCGAAGATAGCGTCATCGGCGGATCGCCAGTAGCCCTTCGTTCCCCGGACTTCCTCGCTGATGTTGTTCGAGCAGCCGTCGATCTGCCGGCACATGCTGTGGAGATGGACTCCGTTCTCATACTCGAAGTCGACGCTGAAACTGTCGTACTGGTCGCCGGTGATACGGCGCTGGCGGCTGCCGAAGGCGGTCGCCCGGACCGGACGCTTGTATCCGTTCATCCAGTTGAACACGTCGATGTTGTGGACATGCTGCTCGACGATATGGTCGCCGGAAAGCCAGGACCAGTTCACCCAGTCGCGGATCATCCATTCCATGTCGCTCCAGCCCTTCTGGCGCTCCCGGTACCAGAGCATGCCCTGGTTCCAATAGACATTTCCGCCGGTGATCTCGCCGATCAGGCCTTCCTGGATCTTCTGGAAGGCCGCCACATAGGGACGCTCATGATGGCGCTGGGTGCCCGTCACGACACTCAGGCCCTTGGCCTCGGCCTGCTTGGCCGTAGCCATGATGGTCCGATAGCCCTTGGCATCCACGCAGATGGGTTTCTCCAGGAAGGAGTGGACGCCCTTGGAGGTGGCATACTGGAAATGGGTCGGACGGAAGACGGGCGGGGTGGCCACGATGACCATGTCCACGCCAGAGTCGATGACCTTCTGATAGGCGTCGAAGCCCGTGAAGCAATGATCCTCAGGGACTTCCTGCCCATGCTTCTCGGCGATGGCCTCCCGGGCGGCCTGGACCCTGTCAGGGAACACGTCGCCGAGGGCGGTGATGGTGATGCCGTTCGCCGCAGCGAGGAGATCGCCCACGGCGCCGGTGCCGCGGCCGCCGCAGCCGATGAGACCGGCCTTGAGGGGACGGCCGTCGATGGCCTTGTCCGGCAATTCGGGGACGTAATAGGAGCCGGGTTCCCGGAGCGGGGTGACCTTGGATTCCTTTTTTCCGCCGGAGCAGGCGGTGAGGAGTTGTCCGCCCACCAGGCCGGCCGCGCCGACGACGGCGGTGGTCGTGAGGAAGGACCTTCTGTTCATCTTTGAGCTCATAAGGGTTGCAATTATATGTTATTCAATATTTTCAGGCACTTCGCAGACGACGCGGAAGCCGATGGCCTTGACATCGGAGTACCACCAGATGCTCTTGGGGTTCTGCGGATCCGTACGCAGCCAGTCGTCGTGACGGGTATGGCTGCGGGCCGCGCAGCGGACGTCGCCGGCGGCATCGGCATAGGAGCCGCCGCGGACGACGAATTCCTCGCCGTCCTGAGGGCCCTTCGGATCCAGGGCGCCATCGGAAATCCTGTAGTAGGCATCCGGGGCATACCGGTCGGAACAGTATTCCATCACGTTACCGAGCATGTTCTTGAGGCCGAAGGGATTGGCCTTGATCCAGGAAGGTTCCTGCGTATGGGCCGGGGAGTTACCGTTGTACACCACATAGCGGGCGATCATCGTGGTGTCTGCTCCAAAGAGGCGACGCAGTCCCTGCGGGTCGTAGCGCTTGGGGTCGCCCTCGAAGAAGTAGGGCGTATCGGTACCGCCGCGGGCGGCATATTCCCACTCCGCTTCCGTGGGAAGGCGGTAATGCTTGCCGGTCTTGAGCGACAGCCACAGGCAGAAGGTCTCCGCGGCGTAATGCGTCATGGTGATGGCCGGACGGTCTCCCATGCCCCAGCCCTGGTCGGGCAGGCCGAAAGGCGGCGTGGGACCGGTGACGGCATCCAGGCCGGGACGGCTGTTGGCTTCATAGACGACGGCGGGCGGCGTACGTCCCTCGGACATGGTTTCGTTGTAGAAACTCCAGAACTGACGCCAGGTAATCTCGGTCTCCGCCATGAAGAAGCGGGAGATGCGGACCCGCTTCTGCGGGCCTTCGTCGTTGCGGCGACGCGGCTCTTTCTCCGGGCTTCCCAGCAGGAATTCGCCGCCCGGAACGGCGACCATCCGGATGGCGGCATTGGTTCCGGGAACGGTTTCCGTGAAGGATTCGAAGCGTTCGGGGGCGGCCGGCGCCTCATAGATTTCGCCGCTGCCGGTATCGACCTTGCCCTTCAGTTTCTGATGGGTGTAACCTTCGATATAGTGGCCGGCGTTGAGATGGCAGCTGACACAGGAAAGATGGAGCTTTTCGGCGTTCTCTTCGTAGTAGAGGTGGGCGGCGATGCCGTCGTCGCTGATTCCTTCCGGGAACAGGTCCTGGTGGCATTTCAGGCAGGAGGCGTTATAGACGATCCGCTCGGCATGGTCCACGGAACGCTTGGCGGCCCAGTCAATCCCGTCCTTGTCCTTCGTCATCTTCGCCCACATGTCCTTGGCGCCCATCTTGATCTTGACCATGTAGTAACGGGCGATGCCGTCTTCTTTTGGAGGAAGGTGGCAGGCAGCGCAGTCGGTGACGACGCCGCTCCCATTCAGATAGTGGGAAGACTGTTTCCAGAGCAGATCGGCCTCCTCATGGTAATGGCAGCGCATGCAGGAGTCGTTCGTGGACGTGTAAGTGTCCACGGACACCAAGGCCACCATCGACACGATGCCCAGTGCCAATCCCCCGAGAAGGGCGCCCCAGATGATACGTTTCTTTCCCATGGCGAGTCACAGATTTTCAAAGATACGAAAAAAGAGGGAAAATCCCCGTATTATTTTACCAGGTTTTCAAAAGTTTATCCGGATGTCCCGTCCATTTGGGAAATCCGCCGGGATTCCGTACCTTTCCGACAGAAAACCGCCATCCCATGAAAAACAAACTGATCGCACTGTCCCTCGTTACGCTCCTGACCGCCTGCACGGCCGGAGTCCCCGTCATCACCGTTTCCGGCGGGAAGATCCAGGGTATCGCATCCGAAAACCCCGAGGTCACCGTCTTCAAAGGCATCCCTTATGCCGCCCCGCCCGTGGGCGGCCTCCGCTGGCAGGCGCCGCAGCCGGTGACGCCCTGGGAAGGGGTCCGCACCTGCGACACGTTCGGTCCCATCGCCTGGCAGCCCGGCAATGCACCCGGCACCTTCTACGGCGACGAATTTTACTGGGAAGGTACACCGGAGCCCAGCGAGGACTGCCTGTACCTGAACGTATGGGCCCCTGCCAAGACTGTCGGGAAGCCGGAAGCCGGACTCCCGGTCGCCCTGTGGGTCCACGGCGGCGCTTTCATGAACGGCTACGGCTACGAAGTCACCATGGACGGTGACGAATGGGCGAAACGGGGAGTCATCCTCGTCACCATCAATTACCGTCTGGGCACGTTCGGATTCCTGTCCCATCCCGAACTGACGGCCGAACAGGGCCGGTCCGGGAATTACGGCATGATGGACCAGATTGCGGCCGTGCAATGGGTTCACGACAATATTGCAGCATTCGGCGGCGACCCGTCCCGGATTACCGTCTTCGGGCAGAGCGCCGGCGCCATGAGCGTGAAGAACCTCCTGGTTTCTCCCCTCTCCCGCGACCTGCTCGCCGGAGCCATCATCCAGAGCGGCGGCGGCATCGGCCTCCGATCCCTCTCCCCGACCGGCGGCATCCCGCAGTCTTTCTATGACGAGCAGGGGAAGGCCATCATGGACCACTCCGGTCTCACGGACCTGTCCCTGATGCGGAGCGCATCCGCCGAAACCGTGTTTGCCGCCTCCGGCAAGTATTCCGCCGACGGGAAAGGCTGGGTGATGCTGTCCCCGCACATCGACGGCAAAGTCCTCACGGAGGATTTCGACCAGGCCCTGTACGACGGGTCCATGGCGCCGGTCCCGGTGATGATCGGCTACAACAAAGACGACATGGGCATGCTCGCCGGCGAGGCGGTGGACCGCTTCTGCGCCGTCCGCGACTCCCTGGGCTTCCCGGTGTACGAATACGAGTTCCTCCGCGAACTCCCCACCGATGAGGCGCATCCGAAGTCCGCAGCCGGCGCCTTCCATTCCGCCGAGCTCTGGTACATGTTCGGCACCCTCTCCCGCAGCTGGCGCCCCTTCACCGAGGCCGACTATGCCCTTTCGGAGCGGATGCTGGACGCCTGGACGGCCTTCTGCCGCGACGGCAACCCCGGCTGGGACGCCTACAAACACGACAAGCCCTTCAAGCAGGAATTCGACATCCAGTAGCGTTTTTCCCCATTTTAAACAAAGGGAGAAAAGATTGAACAGGAGGATACTGTCCGACTCATTGAAGCGCGTTATCTTTGCAACAGATCCACGGAACACGAAAACGGAATCATCATAAAGCCTTTCATCATGAAACACTTTTTCACCTCTGCCCTCCTGTGCCTCTCCCTCGCCAGTGCGATGAACGCCCAGGAACTGGCCAACTTCAATTTCGGCGGCCGTCAGAAGCCCGTCATCTCTCCGGAAATCCAGAACGACAGCGTGACCTTCCGCCTGAAGGCCGACTACGCCACCGTCGTCAAACTCAGCGGTTCCTGGATGCCCAACCCCTGGGGCGGCACCATCGACATGCAGCGCGGCGAGAACAATGTCTGGGAAGTGAAGATTCCCCTCCCGGAGCCGGAAATCTACACCTACAATTTCGTCGTGGACGGCGTCGCGGTCAACGATCCGCAGAACGTGTATGTCCAGCGCGACGGCACCCGCTACCTCCCGATGCTCATCGTCCCCGGCGAGCGCACCGAGAACTATGGTGAAGCGACCAAGCACGGCACCGTAAGCCATCCCTGGTACCACAGCGAACTTCTGGGCATGGACCGCCGCCTGACCGTCTATACCCCGTACGGCTACGAAGCCAATCCCAAGAAGAAGTATCCGGTCCTGTACCTGCTGCACGGCGCCGGCGGTGACGAAGAGGCCTGGACCTCCATGGGCCGTACCGCCCAGATCCTCGACAACCTCATCGAGAAGGGCCTTGCCGAGCCGATGATCGTCGTCATGCCCAACGGCAACGCCAACCAGGCGGCCGCCCGCACCCTGGGCATTCCCGAGAAGCCCATGCAGATGCGCTGGGACCGTGAAGCCATGGCCAAGATGAGCGAAGCCGAGCGCGACCTCCTTATGAACGGCTACGTCCGGAGCCTCTGCACCGAAATCGTCCCCTTCATCGAGAAGAACTTCCGTGCCATTCCCAAGCCCGCTTCCCGCGCCATCGCCGGCCTGTCCATGGGCGGCGGCCACACCATCTCCGCTTCCGTCCTGTATCCGGAGCTGTTCGATTACATCTGCCCTCTCTCCGCGGCCGGTGACGCCACGCCCGAGCAGCTTGCCGCCCTCAAGAAGGCCGGCGTGAAGCTCTACTTCCTCGCCTGCGGCAACACGGACTTCCTGTTCCAGCGGGCCGAGCAGATGCACGCGAAACTCGACGACCTGAACTTCCCGCACGAGTACTTCGTCTCCGAAGGCGGTCACACCTGGGCCAACTGGCGCCTGTACCTAAACACCTTCGCCCCGAAGCTCTTCAAGTAGGGCTGGCGGATCACGGATCCGATAAAAGGGAACCTGAACGGCACAGGTTCCCTTTTTTATATCCCAAAGTATTCATATCTTTGTGTAAAACAAATAATTACGGCACGATGAAAAGACCTGTGACCTGCGCGCTGATTCTGATCCTGACAGCCGGAGCCCCGCTCCGCGCCCAAGAGCACCCTTTCCAGGACACGAAGCTCTCCGAAGAGGAACGCCTGGACAATGCCGTCTCCCTCATGACGGTCGATGAAAAAATCGCCACGCTCGTGGGACAGGGCGTTCCGCGCCTGGGAATCGCCGGACCCGGGTCCACGGAGGCCATCCACGGCATCGTGCGCGGCGGCGCCACCGACCTGCCGGCACTCCGGGGAGGTTCCAACAACAATCGTCCGGCGCCCAAGTACCGGAACAGCACCGCTTTCCCCCAGGCCTACGGCATCGGTGAGACCTGGGTCCGGGACATCCTGGACCTTCCGAACATGCTGGACTATGACATCCGCCACGGCCGCACCTACATGTATGCCAGGGCAAAGCCCCTCTTTCCGTTCGGCTTCGGTCTCAGCTACACCACCTTCAAGTATTCCCGCCTGAAAGTGAAGAAGGACGGTGACAACTATGTGGTCCGGTTCGACCTCAAGAACACCGGATCCCGCGATGGCGAGGAAGTAGTCCAGTTGTACGCCAAGTTCAA
Organism: uncultured Bacteroidia bacterium; assembly: GCA_902781705.1. Classification (GTDB taxonomy): domain Bacteria; phylum Bacteroidota; class Bacteroidia; order Bacteroidales; family UBA932; genus Cryptobacteroides. The sequence continues at coordinate 12,557 of CACZKE010000012.1, read as the reverse complement.
GGGCGACGACGCGTCCAAGCGTCTCCGCGGCTTCGAACGCATCCCCGTAAAGGCCGGAGAGACGGTCCCCGTGGAAATCGTGGTCCCTGCCGAAGACCTGAAGCTCTGGGACAGCCAGACCCATGCCTGGGCCTTCCGGGGCCGGAAAGCCAAGCTTCTCGTCGGAGCCTCCTCCGAGGACATCCGCCTCAAGAAAAGCATAAAACTCTAGCCCAAGGCATACAGTTACATCTTCTTCACCAGCCAGTCCATCGGACTGCCCTCGGAATAGTCGTCCAGGAGAGGGACCCAGGAGAAGTGGGCCATCATCGGGGCGACACCCCAGCGGACGAGGTCTTCGTCGCTGTAGATGAGCATCTTGTCATCCGCAGCGCCCAGGCGCCTGCGGGCCTCGGTGTAGGCATAGGTGCTGGCCACCTTGCAGGTGCGGTCCGTCTCGGCGTGGACGAAGTACATCGGGAGCTTCACGAAAGCGTCAATGTCCATCGGAGAGAGCACCATGTCCGTGCCGTTCCACCGATAGACGCAGTCGCCGCGCCAGACTTTCTCCACGTCGTCGGCATACTGGCCGGGATATTTCTCCTCAACCTGGTGGATGGGGACGATCGGGTCCATGGAGCAGCAAGGGATGGCCGCCTTGAAGCGGTCCGCGAACTGCATCATGAAGCGCATCGTGCAGCCGCCGCCGCTGGAGGCGCCGGCGCAGAAGAGTCTGCCGCCATCGACCTTTCCCTCGGCAATCAGCTGGTCGATGAAGGCCATCTGGAGGGCGTTGTTGCGGTCGATCAATTCAATCTTTTCAGGATACAGGGAGGCGCTGTAATGGTAGTTCGGATTGGCGAGCGCGAATACGAGCGTGGCACAGGGAACGCCCTCCGTGGGCAGGGAAACCAGGCAGCGGTTGGCCGTCGCCACCGTCATCAGGTCCTTGTCATACTCGCCGCCGCCGATCTGCCACACGAGCAGAGGCGCGTTCGGGATGACCTTGCCGTCGGCATCCTTGGGCAGATGTAGCATGTACTCCCGCGTCAGGCCGCCGAAGGTGAAGGACCCGGTCTCGCAGTCGTCCAGGACGGCGATATGCTCTCCGGTGACCTGCGCGGCGGTGACATTGAGGGCGGAGTCCACAGCGCAGTGCAACTCCCAGGGAATGCGTTTGAACCAGCCTTCCGGCTTGCCTGCCTTGTGGAAAGGCTTGGCGTCGATGCGAAGGACGTTCTTATTCACGGACAGGACGATGCCGTCGTCGGCGTATTCAACCGGCGCCTGGCCGGTAGCCGCGTCGATGAAAGCAGCAGGAACATTGTTCACGAGGTCGAAATCCTCCGCCTTCAATCCCTTCAGGGAACGGGGATTGGAAACGGTGATCTCAATGGCGTCCGCCTCCAGGCCGTAGTCGCCTACGACGGTGCACAGTTCGACCTTCTCCACCCGGGCAGAAGGCCTGGGGCCGCACGCTGCGGCAAGCAGGGCAACCCCAAGGATCATCGGTCTGCACATAAAGCTTAGATGGTAACTTCGGCCTGCCGGCGGATGTCGTCGGAGGCGGAGCCGAGAAGGAGGACGAGCTTGCCGCGCTCGAGGTCCCAGGCGTTCTTGTCCACGTTCCAGTAGCGGAGGTCCTTCACGGGGATCTCGAGGGTGACGGTCTTGGTCTCGCCGGCGGCGAGGGTGACACGGTCGAAGGCCTTGAGTTCCTTCACCGGCCACTCGACGGTGGCCTCCGGACGGGAGACATAGAGCTGGACGACCTCGTCGGCGCTCATGCCACCCTTGTTGGTGAGGTTGAAAGTAACCTTCACGACATCTTTCTTGGCAGAAGCCTTCATGGCACCGTACTCGAAGTCCACATAGGAGAGGCCGTGGCCGAAGGCGTACATCGGCTTCACGTTCTTGGTGTCATACCAGCGGTAGCCCACCAGGGAGCCTTCGGTGTACTTGGAGACGGGCTTCGGGAGGGAATCGAGGAAGGCCTGGCGCTCGGCCGGAGTCATCTTCAGGACATCCTGGCGGTACATCAGGGTGAACAGGTCGCCACCGGCGTTCGGATCCGGGAAATTGCCCATCGCGTAGGCCGGCGAGTCTTCCAGCTGCATCGGGAAAGTGAACGGAAGCTTGCCGGAAGGAGCGATGTCGCCAAAGAGGACTTCGGCAAGGGCCGTACCGCCTTCGGTGCCGTTCCACCAGCCCTGGACAATGGCCGAGGAGACGGGCTCCAGCTGGCGCAGGTCGGTAGGACCACCGGAAATGAGGACGGTCACGAGGTTCGGATTGGCCTCGTGCAGGGCGGCGACGACCTCGTTCTGACCGGTCGGGAGGTTGATGTCCTTGCGGTCGGAACCTTCGGTCTCGATGCTCTTGTTGGTGCCGCCGAAGAAGATGACCAGATCGGCATCCTTCGCCAGGGCGACAGCCTCGGCGAGGAGGGCGGGATCGGCCGGTTCGTCGATGGCGGTAGCTTCCAGCGGATTCGGCTCGGCCGGGGCGGGTCCCCAGCGACGGCCCGGGAAGTTCTTGTAGCCAGGGGCATAGGTCACCTGGACATCGGCACCGGCACGCTTGCGGATACCTTCGAGCGGAGTCACCTCATAGAGAGCCTTCACGCCGGCACCCATGCCACCGCTCTGGGTCTTCAGGACGGCGTTCTGGCCGATGACGGCGATCTTCTTCACGCTCTTCGCGATCGGGAGCACGCCCTCGTTCTTGAGGAGGACGATGGACTTCTCGGCCACCCGCTTCGCGATGTCCTGGCTCTCCGGCTGGGATGTCATCTTCGTATTGGCCACATCGTCCGGAATAGCCTCGATGGCGTAGCGGACACGGAGAATCTGCTTCACCTTCTCATTCACCAGGTCCTCGGTAAGGGCGCCGGTGGCGATGGAGTCGATGACCGGCTGGCCCAGGTAGTTCGAGCCCGTCATCTGGACGTTCAGGCCATGGAGCATGGCGCCCATGGTGCTGTGCGTGCCGCCCCAGTCGGAAACGGTGAAGCCCTTGAATCCCCACTCGCCGCGAAGAATCTCGTTCAGCAGGTGCCCGTTCTCGGAGCAGTAGTCGCCGTTGACCTTGTTGTAGGCCGGCATGACGCTCATGGCACCACCTTCCACGACGGCGCTCTCGAAGGGCTTGAGGTAGATCTCGCGCAGGGTGCGCTCATCCACCTGGGCATCCACGGAGCCGCGGTTGGTTTCCTGGTTATTTACAGCGAAATGTTTGATACACACCGCAGTTCCCTTATCCTGGACACCCTTGGTGTATTCCAGGGCCAGGGCGGCGGAGAGGATCGGATCCTCGCTCAGGTACTCATAGGTGCGGCCACCGACCGGGAGGCGCTGGATATTGATGGCCGGGCCCAGGATGACATCCTTGCCGCGGAGGCGCGCTTCCATGCCCATGCCGGTTCCGTAAAGGTAGGCCATCTCCTTGGACCAGGTGGCCGCGAGGGCCGATCCCGTCGGGAAATAGGTCGCGGAGTCCAGCGTCCAGCCCGCAGACTGGAAGCCGTTCGGGACGCCCTCCTCACGGATGCCGAAGGGGCCGTCGGCATAGTGCATGTCGGCGATGCCCAGGCGCTCCACGCCAGCCGAAGACATGTTGGTCTTGGAGTGGAGCATGTTCACCTTCTCTTCCAGGGTCATCTGGGCGATGACCTGCTCGATCTTCTTGTCATTGACGGTGAGCCGGTCCTGCGGGGACGGAGCCGTTGCGCACGCGGCCACCAGCAGGACGGCCGGGACGAGGAGGCAATTCTTTTTCATATCGATGGGTTTACTTGAAAAGCAGCGGGACGAACTCGGAGAGGTAGATGCGCCAGTTCTTCCAGATGTGGCCGCCGTCGGTCTCCATGTACCGGTAGGGATAGCCGGCCGCATCGAGCTTGGCGCGGAAGTCCACATTGGCCTGATACAGGAAATCGGTACTGCCGATGCCGATCCAGAGGAGGGCGGGCTTCTTCGAGAAATAGGTCGCCAACTTGCCGTCCACGTTCTCGTAGATTTCCTTGTGGGCGGCCGTCTGCTCGGAACCGGTGCCGATGGCGGCGGAGAACATGCCGGAATAGTTGAACATGTCCGGATTGTTCAGGGTGATGTACAGCGTATGGAAGCCGCCCATGGACAGGCCGCAGATGGCCCGGGACTGCTTCTTGGCGATGGTCCGGTAGCGGCTGTCGATGAACTTGACAATCTCCGGGAACGAGGTCTCGAAGGTGCCTTCCATCGTCTGGGGCAGGCTCATCGTCGGACGGGTGTAGCCGGTGGAATTTTCCAGCGGAGCGGCCTCCTGGGAGATGTTGCCGTTGGTGAAGACGACGATCATGGGCTTGGCCTCGCCACGGGCGATGAGGTTGTCCAGGATCTGCGTGGCGCGGCCCTGGGTGACCCAGGCATCCTCGTCGCCGCCGATGCCGTGCAGCACGTACAGGACGGGATACTTGGCCTTGGAAGTCTCGTAGCCGGCCGGGGTATAGACCGTCAGGCGGCGGTCGAAGCCGGCCGTGGCGGAAGGATACCACACTTTGGAGACGCTGCCGTGCGGGACACGCTGCACCGTATACAGGTCGGCCCGGTCGCCCGGCACCAGAAGTACGCTGGTCAGGGACGCGACATCCCGGTTCACGAACACGTTGTTCGGGTCCAGGACGGTCTGCCCGTCCACATGGAACGTATAGTTATAAAACTCGGGGGCAACCTTGAAGGGCGTGGTATACTCCCACACGCCGTTCGGGCCTTCTTTCAGGACGCCCACGCCGGGCATATCCACCGTCATCTTGTTCCCGCCGAAATCGACTTCCTGCTTCACCGTGGGCAGGAAATCGCCGGTGACCTCCACCTTCACGGCCTTGGGGGCCTGGTAGCGGAACGTGACGGTACCGTCAGCATTGATGACGGGAGACTCGACTTGCGGACCTCCATACAAGGCCTGCTGCGCATGGGCGGAGAGGACGAGAAGCAAGGCTGCGACTAGAGAAATAATTTTTTTCATATCAACGTTCAGTTTCTCAAATATACGACTATTTAAATGATTCTCCTACCTTGGAGAGCGCTTTGGGCAGGCACTCCTGCCAGAAGTTCCAGTAGTGGATGCCGTCCCGGGCGATGTATTCGACCGTCAGACCCTGTTCAGACATATAGTCGGCACATTTCCTGGCCTCCTCGTTGTTCACCGTCGTGTCCTGGTTGCCCACTTCGATTGTGAAAGCGGGGAAAACGCCCTTGTTCTGCTGCGCATCCACCAGCATCCTGAACATATCGTAGGACGCGGCCGGACTCATTGAGTAGGCGTAGGTGAACTTTTCGGGGTACTTCAACCCATAATAGAGGGTTCCGAAACCACCCATCGACAGGCCGGCGACGGCGCGTTTGCCATTGAACTTGTATCTGGTTTCCACGGCCGGCATCAGCTCCCCGTGCATATATGCCTCGAAATCACCCATATAGAAAGACATCTGGGCATCCGGCATCACGATGATCATCGGAACGCCGTTGGCTTTCACATACTTCGCTGCGATGTTCATCGCATCGCCCTGGTCCAGCCAGGCATTCTGGTCATCACCGGCGCCGTGAAGGAGATAGAGGATGGGATAAGCCGTGTTTTCGTCAAACTTGGGCGGAAGCCAGACATTGTATCTCATGGTCTGCTTCATCGCCGCGCTTTTGATCTCCAGGGCCCTTATGGCCTGTCCGTTGGGATACAGGAGGTCCAACAGGTTCACCTGTTCCGCCTCCTGTTCAGGATCCGTCTTGCCGCAGGCACCGGGGACGAGCATCCCCAGTGCCGCAGCAAAAAGCAACAGAACGCGTTTCATCACTTCGCCATTTTACCCACGAACTCGTATCCAGTAGAGCCCGCAAACTTGTAGATTCCTTCTGCCAACTTCGTGACAGTCAAAGTCTCAGCGGGACTGATGAGGACGACGGCACCGTCAGCACCCGTATAACGGGAACCACCGACACCCATACCCCACATGCTCAGGTCATAGCCATTACCGAAGGTAAAAGGCTCATGGGCATATTCGGTGCAGGTGTATTCACCGGACAGATCCGTCTCGCCTTCAGCAAGCACCAGGTCGAAATAAGCCACTTCTTCACCGGCGGCATTGGCGAAAACCAGGTTGTGGGTCTTCACGCCGGCCACGGGAGAGAATGAGCTGTCGACGGCGTCGGACAGGCTTTCCGTGATGGTGTAATCAGCCGTGACGGTACTGCCACCGCCATTACCGGAACCGACGATGAAATCGAACCCGTTTCCGGCGAACTCGTAGATACCCTCACCCAACTTCGTCACGGTAAGTTTCTCGCCTACGCCAAGAAGGACGACGGCACCGTCGGCACCCACATAACGGGAACCGCCGACACCCATCCCCCACATGCTCAGGTCATAGCCGTTTCCGAAGGTATAAGGCTCGTGGGCATACTCGGTGCAGGTGTACTCACCGGACAGATCCGTCTCGCCTTCGGCCAGGACCAGGTCGAAGTAGGCGACATCCTCGCCGGCAGCGTTAAAGAACACCAGGTTGTGGGTCTTCACGCCGGCCACGGGAGAGAATGAACTGTCGACGGCGTCGGACAAGTTTTCGGTATACGTATAATCGTACGAAGGACCCGATCCGGGAGCCAGGGCGTCCACGGTTCCTTCGAACACGGCCCAGTCGGGATAGGTGTTCTCGCTGCCCCAGGTGATGACATACTTGGAGCCCTTCTTCTCCACGGTGATGGTTCCGGAAGTGATCTTCCGGGCGGAAGACTGGCCGCCGGAAACCGTCCACCAGCAGGTGCCCCAGTTTTCGAACACCCAGCCGATGCCCCAGAGGTCGCCGGGATCCCAGCCGATGCCGAATTCACCCTCGTTGATGACACCGCCGGCTGCAGAGGCCGTATAAGTACCCTCGTGGAGGTAACCGTCAGCGCTGTACAGGTCGACTGCCAGGTAGTTGCCGTCGCCGGTCACCGAACCATTGACGCTCTCCAAACCGGAAGTGCCCAGGCTCAGGGTAACGGAATTGGTCCCGCTTTCGACATTGCTCTGGGCGGTAAGCACCTTCGTGAGGGCCACCGGTTCCGGATCCGGCTCATAGACCAGCTCACCCTGCCACATCGTGCGGTAGGCATTGCCTTCCGTATCGAAAAGGACGAAGACGAAACGGTAGATGTCGCCGTCTTTCTTCACGGTAATCTGGCCGTCTTTCACGGTCTTGCCGTTGATCGTGGTCTTCCCGTCCACCAGGAAGCAGAGATTCTTGTCACCAGGGCCATAGACGCCGGGTTCCAGATAGTACTGGGCGCGGGCACCGACCAGATAGGTATCCACGGCCGAATTGCCTTCACCCGTGAACTTGACGTGGAAGATGCGGTTCGCATCCGTCTTCTCGAAGGAAGAGGCCGCCAGCGTAGTGAGCACCGGCTCCTGCGCCGCCGGATAGATACCCTTGAGCGGAGCAAGCTCGGTCTTGGTGCAGGAGACGAGGGCCAGGGCGGCCGCCATCAAGCTGTATATGAATGCTTTTTTCATTGCTTTATTCCTTTATAAGAATCAATAACCGGGATTCTGGATCACGTTCTCGTTGAGCATCGTTTCCGTGAACGGATAAGGCAGGTGTTCGTGCTTTCCCTTCTTGAAACCATAGACGGAACGCCCGCTGGAAACATAGGTGACGGTACCGTTGGGGTCCATCTTGGGATAGTCCTTGCCCATGTCTTTCAGGCGGTCATAGGCATCACCCCAGCGGAGCAGGTCCTGGAAACGCTGTCCCTCTCCGCAGAGTTCCAGCCGCTTCTCGGTCTTGATCGTCTCCATGTCCACGGAGTTCAGGGCGGAAAGCTGCGCCCGGGCGCGGACCCGGTTCACATACTGCAGCGCGACATCGGTCTTGCCGGCCTGGAAATTGGCTTCGGCACCCAGGAGGAGAACTTCGGCGAAACGCATCCACAGCGGGTTCTTGAAATTGACCATGCAGTTGAAGGTCACCTCGTCAGTCATGAAACGGCCCTTCCACTTGAACAGGCCGGTGCTCAGGGTCGTCTGATTGAAGGAGACGCCCATCGCGCGCATTTCATCATAGGTCTTGAGGGTTTCCTTCCGGCGATAGCTGTCGGCGCCCTCATACTTGACGAAAGTCTGATACAGGTCCATGGTCGGAACCATGAAACCCCAGCCACCGGTTGCGCAGACATCGGCGGGGATGGTCATCTCGCCGCCGGAGCTTCTCGGGTTCACCATCGCGCCATAGAAGTCGAAGTTGTCGAACTGGTTGTCCAGGTCGTTCACGCGGATGCTCTCGAAGAGGTTCTCGCAGTTCATCTTGTTGGCGATGTGGTTGATGCTGCCATAGGTGTCAGCGGTGAACAGGTCATACAGGTTGGAGTTCACAACGGCGTTGAGCTGGTCGGCCGCCTTCTGGTAGTAAGCCTTGTCGTTCAACTCGGTCGCCATCCACAGGTATGCCTTGCCCAGGAGGGCCTGGCCATACTGCTTGGTCACACGCCAGGTCGTATTGTCATTCAGGGAAGACTTCTGGGCCAGGGCACCGGAATTCACGGCGTAGGTCAGGTCATCTTCGATGAGTTTCCAAAGGTCCTCGGTAGAGCCGTTGCCCTGCTTGTACTCGGACGGAGCCAGTTCGTGGTCCACGATGGGCGGATTGCCCCACAGGGTGGTGAGTTCGAAATAGGCCCAACCCCGGAAGAGATGTGCTTCAGCCACAGCCCGGGCGGCAGCCGCACTCTGTTCGGGGTCGATATGGCCGATAATCACGTTGGCATGATAGATGAGCCCGTAGTATCCCGTGAAGGAGCTCTCGATCTGACCGGTTTCAGAATTGAAGCCGAATTCGCCCAGGGCGTCCATGTCCACGTTGTCGCCGTGGGCGGCACCGCCGGCATAGTAATCGTCGGAGATGATGTTCTTTACCAGCATCACGTTATAGTACCAGCCACGGACGTCGCTGTACATCGTAATGCCGGCAGACTCGATCTCTTCGTCGGTCTTGTAATAAGTGTTGTAGTCGATAACGCCTTTGCGGGGAACGTCCAGCATCTTGTCGCAGGAGGTGAAAGCCATCGCCGCAAGGACCGTCAGGATGATATATCTTGTTTTCATAAGGCAGTCGGATTAGAAAGTGATGTTGACACCGAAGACAACCTTCTTGGAGGTAGGATAGTTACCCTTGTCCACACCCATCGAGGAGCCCACGCCCACGATTTCGGGGTCGAAGCCCGGGTACTTGGTGAAGGTGAACCAGTCATCCAGGGAAGCATAAAGGCGGAGCTGGTCAATGAAGATCCTTCTCAGCAGCGGCTGCGGGAAGTTGTAGCCCAGCTGGATCTGCTTGATCTTGAGATAACCCGCATCCATCACTACACCGCTGGAAGTCAGGAACTTGGCATAGTTGGCGGCATTGGCGGCCGGCATCGTGCCGTTCGTGTGCTCCGGAGTCCAACGATCCTTGGTCAGGTAGGTCAGACGGTTGGAAGTGTAGTCGATATTGTTGAGGGCGTTGAGGATCCGGTTCCCGCCCGCACCGGCCATAAACATCGTGAAGTCGATGCCCTTCCAGCCGGCATTCAGGGTAAGGCCATAGTTATAGGTCGGGATGCCGGATCCCAGGTGACGCTTGTCGGAGTCGGCCGGGTCGGTGGTCGGTTCACCCAGGGTTCCGTCCTCGTTGTAGTGGTTGAAAAGGGCTTCACCGGATGATTCCTGGATTCCGGCGAACTCATAGCCATACAGATGCCAGGCGGGATAGCCTTTCTCGAAGCGGGTGACCGTGCCGTAATTACGGACACCTACGCCGCCCAGGCCGTCCTTCAGGGTCGGGTGCAGATAAGTCACCCGGTTCTTCAGGGTGGAGAAGTTGCCGCTGATTCCGTAGAAGAAGTCGCCGATCTGGTCCTTCCAGCGGATTTCCAGTTCGATACCCTGATTGTCCACGTTACCGGCATTCATCGGGGAAGCGCCCACACCCACGATCGTGGAAGTCGTGATGCCGGTGACGATCAGGTCCTTGGTCCGCTTGTCGAACCAGTCGAAGTTCACGGTGAGGCGGTCGCGCAGGAAGCGCATGTCCAGACCCGCGTTGAACTGCTCGGAGGTCTCCCACTTCAGTTCCTGGTTACCCGCCATGCTCGGAGCGTAACCGATAATGTACTGGAAGGAGCCGTCTGCATTCTGCAAGCCGGTAGGATACTGGCCGGTGCTGGTGATGTCATTGGCGTAGGAATAGCCGCCCAGACCGGCGATGGAACCGTTCTGACCCCAGCTCAAGCGCAGCTTGGCAAAAGGAATCACGGAACGGAGAGAGGCGAAGAAAGGCTCCTCGGAAAGGGTCCAACCGGCGGAGACGGACGGGAAGTAACCCCAACGCATCGGCTTCGGGAGGATGGAGAGGTCGGCCGCATCGGCACGGAAGGTAGCTTGGATGTTATACTTGTTCATATAGCTCCAGCCTATACGGCCGAAGTAGGAGTACTTGTAGCTGTAGTTCTCGACACCGCCGCCGGCTGTCTTGGTGGCCGTAGGCGTTGCCTGGCTGATGTAGTAGAACAGCGGATCATCCCGCTTGATACCGAAGTCGATGACGCCGCCGGAGTCGGAACCGCTGATTCCGGAATTGGCGCTGTAGCTGCGGCTCTCGGAGAAAGAGACGCCGGCCATCGCCATGAGATTGTGGCGGCCGAACTGATGCATCCAGTTCGCGAAGTTTTCCCATTGATAGTAGATGGAATCGTTCGCACTGGCACTCACGCTCATATAGTACTGCTTGGCATAGCCTTCATTATAGTAATAGTCATTGCTGTAGCCGTAGCTGTCACCGGCCGAAAGGCGGTATCCCAGACGGGAAGTGATGGTGATATCCCGGAAGGGACGGAAGTTGACAGCCGTAGAACCGTTGACGTTGAATCCCTTGGAGATGTTGTAGGAACGGTCACGCTGCACCAGCGGATGCACGTTTTCAGAGATGTTGAACTGGGAAATGCCGTAGTAATTCCCGTTCTCGTCGGTCAGGAGCACCTTGCCGTCGGCCAGGTAATCCTGCATGAAGACAGGCAGGTTGTCCGGGGTGTAATAGGCCGGAGTCATCGGATCCAGCTGCAGGGCGGCCAGGACGGCGGAACCGTAATCGGAGCCTTCAGAGACGCTGCGGGCCTTGTAGTATTCCACTTGGTTGTTGGTCTGGACTTCCAGCCAGGGCTTGAACTTCCAGGAGCCGTTCACCATACCGGTCACGCGGTTGTACACATCGGCATCTCCCTTGAACATACCGTTGTTGGAGAGATAGGAACCGGAGATGTACAGGTTACCACGGTCATTGCCGGCACTGAAAGTCAGGTTGTGGTGATGCATCAGGGAATTCTCGTAGGACTCGGCCAGCCAGTCAGTATTGGTTTTCTGGTCCCATTTGCTGTAGATATCCTTGAGGGTAATGTTCCCCTTCTCCGTGTAGAACTGGATGAATTCCTCTGAATTCATCACCTGGGGAACCTTGCCGAGACTCTGGGAAGAGAGCTGATAGGAATAGCTGATCTTGCCGTCACCCTTGCCTCGGCGCGTGGTGATCATCACCACGCCGTTACCGGCCTGGGCGCCGTAGATGGCGGCGGAGGCGCCGTCCTTCAGGACTTCCATCGACTCGATGTCGTTCGGATCGATACCGGCGATGGAATTGGTGATCCGGCCGTCCACGACATACAACGGGTTGGCGTCGTTGTTGGATGAGATGCCACGGATGCGGATGGCAGGGGTCGCACCCGGACGCGCAGAACTCGCAAAGGCCTGTACACCGGCGGTCTTGCCCTGGAGGGCCTGTTCCGGGGAAGCGATGGTACGGTTCTGGATGTCTTCCTCCTTCACTTGGGAAATAGCGCCGGTAACATCCGATTTTTTCTGCACGCCGTAACCGACGACGACCGTTTCCTCGATCATCTGGGAGTCAGGCATCATTTTGATTTCCAAGGTTATATCACCTTCGATCACCCTTTCCTGCGGCAGATAGCCGATGGTGGAGAAAACGACGGTGGCACCCTTGGGAACCACGAGGCGGAACTGACCGTCCAGATCGGTGATGGTGCCGTTGGTGGTACCTTGCTGCACCACGCCCGCGGCGATCATCGGCTCGTTCTGCTCATCGACGACCCTACCGGTGACGACTGCGTTCTGCGCGAACGCCGCCACGGCGGTAGTGAGGGACAAGGCAAGGACAGCCAGAGATTTCATTGCTGAATGTCTCATTGTTGTTGTTGGTTAGAAGTTATTGGATAGTTGGTTCGATATCGATCGAGAGCGTCTTCGGATAAGGTTCCCAAGCGGGGAAACCGTCAGACTCCGGCCTGCCGGCCTTGGCAAAACCGGTCCACAGGCGACTTACGCGGTGACCCAGTTCCACAGCGTCCTCTCCCCCGCCCGTGAACGTACGGTGCAGGAGGACATTGTCAAAGACAAAGGGGATTTCGATGCAATGGGGACTGCCCATGGATCCGTCCAATACAGGGGTTTTCCAGTTGAACAGATACATATATACAGGCGCGCACCCGGCGGCGGTCCGGTCCTCGGCCTGCCGGATG
>CACZKE010000011.1 GCA_902781705.1 uncultured Bacteroidia bacterium | reverse complement strand
TCAAGCAACTCCATATACTTAAGGCGATCTTCAAAAGTGTGCTTTTTGCGCATAACAAAACCCCGAAAGTTTTTTGTCTAACTTTCGGGGTTCATGTCATTCCGGGTGGTCTTTTTTTATTGCCCGCCGCTTCCCCTTCAAGAGGTGCACCAAGATGTGCACCTCTTGAAACCCATCTGGCTGATACACAACGCGTTCACTTTCCGGAGGTGCACCATGATGTGCACCTCTTGAAACCCATCTGGCTGATACACAACGCGTTCACTTTTCGGAGGTGCACCAAGATGTGCACCTCTTGAAACCCATCTGGCTGATGCTCAACGCGTTCCCTTTCCGGAGGTGCACCAAGATGTGCACCTCTTGAAACCCATCTGACTGATACACAACGCGTTCACTTTCCGGAGGTGCACCATGATGTGCACCTCTTGAAACCCATCTGGCTGATACACAACGCGTTCCCTTTTCGGAGGTGCACCAAGATGTGCACCTCCGAAATCAGCGAAGCGCTCCTACTCAAATCAATAAAAAGCACAAGGAGGATAAGAATTCATTAATTTGCATACTGAAACAACACAAGATGGATAAAACAACACGATAAATCGCAAAGTATAACCTATCTTGCCGACAAAATAGAACGGCTATGAGGGGACATGAAAGAAAATTCTACCCGGATGCATTCCAGCACATTTATGTGCGGGCACTTCAATACTTCGTTATTTTCTATACGATGGAAGACCGGCTGGTTTACTATACCATCTTTGCAGTGATGGCGCGAAAATATCAGGTCACCGTCCTGGCATTGGCCCTGATGTTCGACCATATCCACCACCTCATCAAGGTTAAGGACAAGGAGACCATGGGAAAATTCGTCGGTGTGACCACATCGACCTTCGCAATGGCGTACAACCGGGACAGCGGGAGAAAAGGGCCGCTTTTCTGGAAAGCTTTCGGCAATGCGAGCAAACGGAAGGACAAAGAAGTGCGGAGCAGCATCGCGTACAACTACAACAACTCCGCGGAAAAGAAGCTTTTCGCCAGGGCAGAACAGGACCGTTGGAACTTCCTGGCCTACATCGACAGCACACATCCCTTCTCCAAGGAGATTGACAGAAAGTCCGCTTCGAAGAAATTGCTCGGGTCGATGGACACGGCTTTCCTGTATCATGCACGGAATGAATATCTTGACTATCCGGTCGTCCGCAGACTGTTCCAAGGCCTGGAGGCCGATGAGCAGGAGCAACTGCTGGACTTCATCATCTCGCTGTATCTGCCCATTGACAAAGAAGCGCTCCTCAGATTCTATAGAAGTTACGATGACATGGTCCTCGCCATCAACTCAAATACCGGCAGCGAATACGACATCAATGAGTTCTTCGATCCGGAATCGCACCAAGGTTTCGTCAAGATGCTGGAAGTCACGGCCCACTCCAGTTTTGCCGATGATCCCCGCAGCATCATCCTTGCGCCTGATGAACAAAAACGGCAGATTGCCGACCGGCTTCGCAAGCTGACCGGTGCGTCGATTGGGCAGATCAAGCGGTTTCTGCATATGGAATGACAAACTTAAGAGGTGCACCGGGATGTGCACCTCTCATATGCTAAAGCGCTGTAAGTGAGGTGAGTAGGATTCAAGAGGTGCACCGGGATGTGCACCTCTCGTAAGCTAAAGCGCTGTAAGTGAGGGAAGTAGGTTTCAAGAGGTGCACCGAAAGGAGGTGCACCGAAGGGAGGAGCACGAAGCGCTAAAGCTTCAAGACGCCGATACCGGGGGCGGAGGGGAGGGTGAGTTTGCCGTCTACGACGGTGACGCCGGAAAATAAGTCGTTGGAGATGAGGAGGTTGCCGTCCAGGTCGGCGAAGTCGGCGGCCGGGGAGAGTTGGGCGGCGGCGGAGACGGCGCAGGAGGTTTCGGTCATGCAGCCGAGCATGACCTTCATGCCCAGGGCGCGGGCGAGTTCCACCATCCGGTGCGCCTCACGGAGGCCGGTGCATTTCATGAGTTTGATGTTGATACCGGAGAAAAGCCCATGCATCCGCGGAACGTCGGGGAGGCGCTGGACGGATTCGTCGGCAAAGATGGGCAGCGGACTGCGCTCGTTGAGCCAGGCCTGGTCGTCGTAGCGGCCGATGGCAAGGGGCTGCTCCACCATCACGACACCGTGTTCCTTGAGCCAGTAGATCATGTCCAGCGCCTGGAAGCGTTCGCCCCAACCCTGGTTCACGTCCACGGCGAGCGGGAGGTCGGTGACCGAGCGGATGGTCTCGATGATTTCTTTGTCGCGGTCGGTTCCCAACTTGACTTTCAGGATGTTGAACCGTCCGGCGCACTCCAGCGTCTTCTCCTTCATCACCTCTGGCGTGTCAATGCCGATGGTGAAAGTGGTGGACGGCGCCTTGGCCGCGTCATAGCCCCAGATCCTGTACCACGGAGCGCCCAGCATCTTGCCCACGAGGTCATGCAGGGCGATGTCCACGGCCGCCTTCGCTGCCGTATCACCAGGGGACAGGCTGTCCACGTACTCGAGGATGTCCTCCAGGCAGAAAGGATCGGCAAACTGCTCCAGGTCCACCTGCTGGAGGAAGGCCGTCACCGACTCCACGCTCTGCCCCAGATAGGGCGGCATGGAGGCCTCGCCATAACCGGTAAATCCCTGATAGTCAATTTCCACCTGCACGCCTGGCGTCGTATTCCGACTATAGGAAGAGACGGTGAACGTGTGCTGGAGTTGCAGTTCGTACGGATAGAAGCGCAGTTTCATGCGCTTCGGTCCGGCCACTACGGGTTCCTCGCCCAGGGGTTCTTCCCCCACCGGCTCCTCTACCCGCTTCCGCTGGCCGCAGCCGATGGCCAGGCCCGCGCCCACGGCCGCGAGGCCCGCAACCCGAAGAAAGTCACGTCTGCTCTGTTTCATAGGGCTATTCCTGATAAAAAGGATTGGTCAAAGTCGTATTCACCCCCTCCTGCTTATCGACAAAGGGAAGGACCCGGCCGCCGAAAAGGTACCGGCCGGTATTATAGGCATCGTACAAAGGGTCGTCGGCGCGGAAACTGCCGATTTTCACCAGCCCCAGCGAATGGATGAAACGCCCCTCGCCCAGGTAGATACCCACATGGGACACCTTGGGGGCGGCGGTATCGTTCCGGCCGAAGAAAACGAGGTCCCCCGGCAGCAGGTCCTCCGTACCGAAGATCCGCTCCCCTACCTTCGCCTGCTGCGAGGCGTTCCGCGGGATGATGATGTCGTGCATGAAAAGGACCGTCCGGACAAAACCGCTGCAATCCATCCCGTTCGGAGACATCCCTGCCCATACATACGGGAAACCGTTCATGGTCAACGCGGTAGTCAGGATGGCCTCCGGCGTCTGCTGCAGGCCTTTGCGCCAGGCGGATTCCGTCTGCGCGAAGTCCCGTTCCAGGTAGCCGGTGCGTCCGTCGGGGAAGCCGACACGGAAATACCTGCCCTTACGCCCCAGGTCCAGGAGGCGGTCTCCGGCGACGACATCGGAGAGCGTGGCCTTGGAGCGGGTATCGGCATAAACCACCCCGTGGAGAGCCGTGACGATGATCTTGGGTGCGGCGTTCCAGGCATGGTACTGCTCGAAAGAGAGCGGGGTGATGGCGTCCTTATGGACCCAGCCGGTATAGTCGTCCGGGGTGCGGACCTCGGGCCAGTCATTCTTCTCGCTGCGCTGGAGGATATGCACCGGCGTCCCCAGGAGGGCCTGGGAGTCCATCACGGCGTCATAGTCCGGCGTCAGCCGTACGTTGCACACCGAGATGTTCACGACGCCATACTCCTGCGCCAGGGCAGCGATCCCCACCAGGAGCGCACACAAAACGGTCAATCCTTTTTTCATATCCTCAAAGATACGCAAATTTTCGTATCTTTGCGCCCGTATAGAACGGACAACGATGAAGCATCCCCTTCCGAAGACCCTCCTCTCCCTCATCCCGGTCCTCGTCCTCGTGGCGCTGCTGGCCGTGAACATCGGCATCTTCGGCGCCGACTCCATCCTCGGAGCCAGTCAGGTGGCCCTGCTCGCCTCGGCCGGCGTGGCCGTCCTCATCGCCACCCTTGCATTCAAGACGCCCTGGAAGGACTTCGAGGCCGCTATCAAACAGAATTTCAGCGACATCGCCGGCGCGACCCTCATCCTTTTCCTCATCGGCGGCGTATCGGGCACCTGGACCATGAGCGGCATCGTCCCCGCCTTCATCTATTACGGCGTGCAACTCATCAACCCCAAAGTGTTCCTCCTCACGGCCTGCGTCATCTGCGCCGTCGTCTCGGTCATGACCGGCAGTTCGTGGACTACCATCGCCACCATCGGCGTGGCCCTGCTGGGCATCGGCAAGGCCGAAGGATTCTCCGACGGAATGATCGCCGGCGCCATCATCTCCGGCGCCTACTTCGGCGACAAGATCTCTCCCCTGTCGGATACGACGGTGATGGCCTCCTCGGTCAATCAGGTACCGCTGTTCACCCACATCCGGTACATGTTCTATACGACGGTCCCGTCGATGGTGATTACCCTCATCGTATTTACCATCCTCGGACTCTCCCACGACGGGGCCGATGCGTCCCAGATCGACCTCTATACCAGCGTGTTATCCGATAAATTCCACATCACGCCCTGGCTCATGCTGGTCCCCGTCCTGACGGTCGTCCTGATCCTGAAACGGATGCCGGCACTGCCCGTCCTCGCCATCTCCGTCCTCGCCGCCGCTGTCGCCGCCCTCATCTTCCAGCCCGATATCATCAGCGGAATCGGCAGTAAAGTCACCGAGGGCTCCCGCGCACGCGTCCTCCTCGCCGGCACGGTGGAAAGCATCTACAACACCATTACGCTGGAAACCGGCCATCCCGAAGTGGACAGCCTCGTATCCTCCCGCGGCATGTTGGGCATGCTCAACACTGTCTTCCTCATCCTCTGCGCCATGTGCTACGGCGCCTGCATGCAGGCCAGCGGCATGATCGCCCACCTCGCCGGCCTCCTCAAGCCCCTTACCCGAACCCGGACCGGCCTCGTCGCCTCCACGGCCGTCACCGGCACCGCCCTCAACGGCATCGTCTCGGACCAGTACCTGTCCATCCTGTTGACATCCAACATCTTCAGGGAGACATTCAAGCAAGAGGGGTATGAAGACCGCCTGCTCAGCCGCACCGTGGAAGACTCCGCCACCGTCACCTCCCCGCTCTATCCCTGGTCCAGTTGCGGCATGACCCAGGCCACCATCCTGTCCGTGCCCACATGGACCTATGCCCCCTGGTGCCTGTTCAACCTCATCAGCCCCCTGATGTCCATCACCATCGCCGCCATCGGGTGGAAGATCGTGCGGAAGGCCCGTGGTTGATTTTCCGGGGTAAGCGTTTGGTATTTCGCGGCTTTTTTGTAATTTTGGGGTCAGTGAACCTTTAAACGCTTAACAAAATGGGTACTATCATCTACATCGCCGGTGTCGTCCTCTCCGTTCTCGCCGTCATCGACATCCTCAAGAAACCGATCTCCGTCATCGGAAAGGTCATCACCGCCGTCCTCGTGCTCTGCACCAGTTGGATCGGCCTCGCCGTGTATTACCTCTACGCGAAAGACCACCTCACCGAGTGGTTCAAGTAGCGCTCCCCGGGGCCTCACGGAGCGCTTCCCGCTCCGTAGTTTGCGATTTTGTGAATTAAATCGTAACTTTGCTGCCCCAATCCGGTGAGGTGTCCGAGTGGTTGAAGGAGCCTGCCTCGAAAACAGGTGTACGTTTGCGCGTACCGGGGGTTCGAATCCCTTCCTCACCGCAAAACGAAAAGAGAATCAGCGCCAAGTTTACTTGAGCGCTGATTCTTTTTTTGTTTTGCAAAGCCCCGCGCAGCGGGGCAGGGATGTCGGCGGGCGCAGCCCGACGAAATCCCGGTGAGGAAGGCCTGAGCCCGTTTTCAAGGGATTCACGGTTTCCGAATCCGGATACACATCATCGTAAGGTCGTCGCTGGCTTCCGCTCCGGCGACATGGGCCTTGACCGCCTCATTCAGGCGGACGATCATTTCCGCTGCGTCCTGGTAAGGGGCACTGCCCATGACCTCCAGGAGACGGTCGTTGCCAAAGGGTTCATGGTCGGCGTTCTCAGCCTCGTTCAGGCCGTCGGTGTAAATCAGGAAGGGAATGCCGCGGACGTCATGCACGACCCCGCCCCTGAACACATAGGCCGGTTCGACGCCCAGCGGGACGTTGGGTTCACCTTCGACGAAAGAAGCCTTTCCGTCGGCATGGAGGACGGCTGGCGGATTGTGGCCGCAGTTGCAATAGTTCATCTCGCCTGTCTTCAGGTCGATGACCCCGAGGAACATCGTCACGAACATGAGTTGTTCGTTGTCCGCAGAAAGGGCCTCGTTCAGTTCCCGGGCGATGTCCGTGACGGCGGGGGCCTTCTGGACGGCCACGCGGAAAACGGTCCGCGTCATGGCCATCAGAAGACTCGCAGGCACACCCTTTCCGCTTACGTCGCCGATGCAGAAGTATAGCCGGCCGTTCTGGAGGAAGAAGTCATACAGGTCGCCGCCCACCTCCTTCGCCGGAATCATCTCCCCGTACAGGTCAATGTCCGCCCGGGTCGGGAAGGTCCTGGGAATCAATCCCTGCTGGATATTACGGGCCACCTGCAGTTCACCCTCGATACGCTCACGCTTGGCCGTAGTGCGCTGGAGTTCGTCGATGTACGAAACCAGGGACGACTGCATGTGGGAGAACGAGCGCGTGAGGGTGCCGATCTCGTCCTCGCGGGGCGTCTCGGGAAGGGCGGTGTCGAAGTGGCCGTCGGCAATGTTCCCCGCCTGGACCGCCAGGTTGCTCAGCGGTCGGAGGGTCTTCCGGATGACCCGGAAGCACACGAGAAACATCAGGAGGAGGCCCAGGAGGCCCAGGCCGATGACCAGCCGCCGGAGCCGCTTGAACCCGCCGAAGATATCCCGCTCCGGGCACACGATGCCCATGCTCCAGCCCGTGGACTTGAGCGGGGTGTAGAAGACGTAGCTCTTCTGTCCGTCGATTTCGAGGGTCCGGATTCCCTCCTCCAGGCCCACCATGGACCTTCCCAGGGCCTCCAGGGCCGGTTCCTGGCCGGTCAAGGTCGGGGTGAAGACGGTCTCGTAGAAGAGTTTGTCGGGGTCGGGGTGCACGAGGTAGGTGCCGCCCCGGCTCACGAGGACGACGTAGGAATGCGGATAGGGCTGGACGGAGGCGAGCGTCTCCGACAGCCATTTGAGGGAAATGTCCAGGGAAATGGTGCCGATGTAGGAACCGTCCCCGGCCGTCAGGGGTTTGCAGTAGGAGACGAGCATCTGGGTCTGCAGGTCGGCGGCGTCGTCCTGTTCCCAGTCGCTGTAGGGCTCGGTCCAGCAGGGCTGCCGAAGGAGCTTGGGCAGCTGGTACCAGCCCAGGTACCAGTACTGGTAGTTGTCGTTCCCTTCCTGGATGGTCGTGATGGAATCATCCTCCACGCGGCCGGAATAGATGGAGTAGTAGCGCTGGCCCGGGTAGTAGTCGGGTTCGAAGGAGATGGAACAGCCGCTCAGGCTCGGGGTCCCTTCGACGATGCTGCGGGTGTAGTCCGCCATCCGCTCCGGCGTTTCCAGGTTACGGTATACCAGCCATTCCAGGTTGTTGGCGGCCAGTTCCACGTCCTCCAGGATATTGGCCAGCCGCAGGACCGAATTGTCCAGCACCTGACTGGCCCGCTTGATGGCTTCCATCCGGACATAGTTACGGGAAACGTGGGCTGAATAGCCCAGTGTGCCCAGCAGGATGATGGCGGAGAACAGGACCACCCAGATACTCAGCCGGGCCGACAGGGAACGCCGTATCTTGTCCAGGATGCGTCTCATGGCCGGATATCCTCCATTTTGACAGGGTCTTTGGTCAGGACGCCGGCCTGCAAAAGAATTTGGTTGGCCTTCTCAACCATGTCAGGGCGGATCTGGAATGACCGCTGCCCGGAATCAGGATCCAGTTGAAGCCGCAGGACCTCTTCCAACATCAACTGCTGCAGGGTCCGGTTCGTCGCGACATGCAGTTCCTTCGTGTAGCGCATGACGATGTCCAGCGCTGCCTCCCGGTTCTCCGCCACCCATTCCCAGCCGCGGCGGCTGGCGCGGGCGAATGCCTCGGCCTGCTCCTTATGCGTTTCGTAGTACTCCCTTGTCACGTACACGCCTTCCTGCTGTATGTTGAACTCACCCTTCTCAAAGCGGTAAATGGCCTTTTCGGGGATATCGATGCCCGTCTGCAGGATGCGGTAATACTCGTCGAAACTGCGCCCCAGGGTGGCATCGACCGCCCCGGCGATAAAGAGGTTCACCTCGGAGGCCGACGTGATCCACTCGTAATCCAGTCCCAACATTTCCGCGAAACTCCGGGCGGACTGGCCGAAACCGGCGCGGAAAGCGGTCACTTTCGCTCCGTGCAGCGTCAGCGGATCATCTCCCCATCGGGAAATGATGACGGTGGCGCTGTTCATGGAGGTCTGGAGGATGTTCACGAGAGGGATGTCGGTCGCGATCGTACGCATCGCCAGGGTAAGCGGCAACGTGATTGCCTGACAGTTCCCTTCGCGGATATTGTCCAGGGCATAAGAGGTGGCGAAGGGATGGAGGATTTCCACGTCCAGGCCTTCCTCGGCATAGAATCCTTTCTCCAGGGCCGCGTAGTAGCCCGCGAACTGGGCCTGCGCGTTGGACTGGGGAGAGAAGACGAAATGTTCCTGCGCACCCGCGAGGAACGGGAGCGCAAAGGCGAGGAGGAAGGTCGTAAGACGGTTCATGGGCGGTCGCTATCGGCAGCCACTAACGGCAGTTGCGCCAGAAGAACTCATAGACCTGCCTGGTAATCCATTCGCCGCCCAGGTTGTGGGTGTGGCCGGGCAGGAAGTACTGCTCGAAGTCCTTGTTGTTCTTCACCAGTTCGGAGACGACCTGCAGCGAGGAGGACGGATCCACGTTGTCGTCCATTTCACCGTTGATGATCAAGAGTTTCCCTTCCAGCAGGTGCGCATTGTCCACGTTGGAGTTCTCGCTGTACCAGGGGCCCACGGGGTAGCCCATCCACTGTTCGTTCCACCAGATCTTGTCCATGCGGTTGTCGTGGCAGCCGCACAGGGCGACGCCCACCTTGTAGAACTCGGGATGGAACAGGAGGGCCGAAAGGGTGTTCTGACCGCCGGCGGAGTAGCCGTAGATACCCACCTTGTCCAGGTTCATGTACTTGTACTTCTTCGCGGCGGCCTGCATCCAGAGGATGCGGTCGGGGAAACCGGCGTCCTTGAGGTTCCGCCAGGCGACGTCCTGGAAGGACTTGGACCGGTTGTCCGTGCCCATGCCGTCGATGGTCACGACGATGAAGCCCAACTCCAGCAGACGGGAGAAGCGCGTGGCCGGGATGAAGTCCTTGGTGACGTGCGAGTCATGCGGACCGGCGTAGATGTACTCCACGACGGGGTAACTCTTCCTGGGGTTGAACTTGTAGGGGCGGTAGATGGTACCCCAGATGTCGGTCTTGCCGTCACGGCCCTTGGCGCAGAAGACCTCGGGCAGGGTGTAGCCGTCCTTCAGGATGGCCGAGATGTCCTGCTTCTGGATGTTCAGGAGGATGGCGCCGTCCGCTGCGCTCCGGAGGACGGAGGTCGTGGGCAGGTCGGGACGGGAGTAGTTATCGACAAAGGCGCTGAAGTCCTTGTTGAAGGTGACCTGGTGGTTCGCGTTCTCCGGGGTCAGGTCCTTGATTTCCAGGGTCTTGAGGTCCAGGCGGACGACGTGCTTGTTGTACGGGTCCTCCCCTTCCGCGGCATGGAGACCATTGACATTCATCAGGATATAATCGTCCGTGACCTGGTGGATTTCACGGACATTCCACTCGCCTTTGGTGAGTTGCTGCATTTTCCCGGTTTCCGTGTCGATGCAGTAGAGGTGACGCCAGTCGTCCCGCTCGGAGATCCAGAGCATGTGCTTGCCGTCGGGCATCAGGTAGCGCCAGAGGTCGTAGTAGTAGATGAAGGTGTTGCTCTTCTCGTCGGCCAGGACACGGACCTTGCCCGTGGCGGCGTCCACGGCGCAAAGTTGGTAACGCTGGTGGCCGCGCTGGTTATACTCGTAGGTGAACCACTTGGAATCCGGGGACCATTGGCCCAGTTCCAGGAAGTACTGGTCCATCTTCACGGGCTCGCTCAGGGGGACGGCTTTCTTTCCGGCCACGTCGATGAGCACGGGAACGGACTGCGGAAGGATGTCACCGGGCTTGGCATAGTCCAGGTAGCGGTACTTGGGCTGTACCTGGTCCGACGGGCGGGACTCGCGCAGGATGATCTGGCGCTCCTTGAGCACCTGTTTCCGCAGGGCGGCGATCTTTTGGCCGTCCGGAGACCAGAGGATCCGCGTATAGGCGTCGCCGTCGGTTCCGTCGCAGGTGAGTTGGACGGCGTTCTTACCGTCGATATCGCTCACCCAGACGTTGTTATCCTGAACATAAGCCGTCTTGGTACTGTCCGGCGAGGGCGTCTTGTCATCCTTGCGCACGGCATATTGACTCTCGTCCGAAGGGTCGTAATAACGGTCCCGGCGAACCGACTTCACGGCCTCCTCGAAGGCTTCCTTGTCCACGGCGGTCTTCTGCGCCCCGGTCACCTTGTACCAGGCATCTCCGCCTGCCTCATGGGCCTGGAACCAGAAGGTATCCTCGGAGGTCCAAACCGGCCTCACGGCTCCATCGTACACCTTCTCGCCCGCCTTGTAGGCGAACTCTGTCTGGGCATACAATACATTGAAATCCTGGACTTTCTGTGTCCGGTTCCCCTGGGCAGCGGCAGTCCGGGGAGTGGCGGCGAGGGCGGCCAGCGCCACGGCCAGCGTGATTACAGTTCTTTTCATGGGTTTGTCCTTGATAAGTTTTCGTAAATATACGCATTTTTCATGAAATATCCCTGCCGGGCATTCCAGGGCTTCCCCTTCCGTTGCTCCCCGGTATCCCTCATCCTCATTTCGGGCGTTTTTTGAGGACGAACGGCGAGATTTCCGGGGTTCATCCTCAAATACGGCCATTTTTGAGGATGAACAGGGCTGCACGACGATAAGAATTATTTTGATTCCCGCGGTTGTTTCAGGTTATTGCGCCCTGGAGAGCATCGAAAACCGATAAAATGGACCGGAAACATAATAAATTGCAGGACGGGTCTTGCATGGGCGGGGACGCCGATGTATGTTTGCGGCATGAAACGATGGGCAGCAAGACCGCAGGAGCGGTATGACGAGTGGGATCTGGAACAGTTGTTCCGGGAAAGCGGGCCGTTCTTCCACCTGCATACGAAGCCTGTGGAGACGGATGTGATTTTCAAAAGTGACGCGGAGCGGGCCGTCGCCCTGGTCTATGTGGCCATCGCTGCCGCGCTATGCGGCGTGGAGGTATTGGCCTATGCCTTGATGAGCAATCACTTCCATTTCATCCTGCGTGGAGGGGAAATGGCTTGCCGGAACTTCTACGGCCGTTTTTCGGGGATGCTTTCCCTGTATTTCTCGCGCCACGGACGGCCAGGCGTGCTGGATGCCGTCGAGGAACCGGATCCGACGCCCATCACGACCCTCAAGCAGCTCCGGGACGAGGTGGCCTATGTCATCCGGAATCCCTTTGTCGCCAGGACCGATGTCCATGCCTTCGCCTACCCCTGGTGTTCCGGCTTCCTGTATTTCAATCCGTTCCTGTCCATGATCCCGCAGCGGCCCGCGGAGACATTGACCTTGCGGGAAAAACGGGCATTGACCCGTTCCAGGGACCTGCCTTTGCCAAAAGGGCTGACCGTAGTGACCGTGCCGGGTCAATCCTGGGACGCGATGCCGACGACCCCGCCATTCCTGGCCGACGGCATGGTCTTCCCGGGCAGCTTCGTGAATTACAGGCTGGTAGAGTCGCTGTTTCCGGATTGCCGGCAATTCCAGTTCTGGGTATTCAAGAACGTGGAGGCCCAGGTGGAAACGGCCCTCCGCCTGGGCGAAAACCCTTCCCTCACGGATGACGAAATGCTCTCCGTATCGCTTCGGCTCTGCAAACAGCGGTTCGGCCAAAAGGGCCCGTCCAGACTCACCGAACAGCAGAAGCACGAGCTGGCCAAACAACTCAAATACGACTACTTCGCCTCCAACGGCCAGCTCGCGCGCTTCACCGGTCTCCCCCTCACCACCGTGAACGCCCTCTTCCCCCTCTCGGCGAAACCCCCATCCTCAAAATAGCGTCCTCCTGAGGATGATCGGTGAGGATGCACCGGTTCATCCTCATTGGAGGCCAGTTTTGAGGACGAGCGGCGGGAATGTGCCGGCCCATCCTCAAGGGAGGCCAGTTTTGAGGATGAGCGGCGGTTATTGACCTGCCGAAAGGTATTCTTTCAGCGCATCCACGTAGTTGCTGAAGGCTTCCTGGCCGGCCGGGGTGATTTTGCAGGTGGTGCGGGGCATCTTGCCCTTGAAACCTTTCTCCACAGTGATGTAGCCGGCCGTGGTGATTTTGTCGATCTGCACGCTCAGGTTCCCGGATGTGGCACCCGTCTGGTTCTTCAGGTAGGTGAAATCGGCTTCATCGGCTCCGGCCAGGATGGACATCACCGCCAGCCGGAGTTCCGAATGAAGGATGGGGTCTAACTTGGGGAACATGGGCTACTTGTACTGGAGTTTCATAATCATGCCGGTCACGAGCAGCAGGACACCGCCCAGCGTGAAGATGAGAAGTTGCGCCTCGCTCTTGACCAGCATCGCAAACACGGCTCCGCCGATGCCCAGGAAAAAACCGGCAATGATGATGGGCCAGTTCTTGAGCAGGACACCGGAAATGCATTCGGCCAGTCCCAGGATGATGACAATGATGAGCGTGATGTGCATCGGCACCAGGAAGACCGCAATGGCGCTGAGCGTGATGGAGAAAGCGCCGAAGACGGACCACACGCCACCGAGCATCTTGCTCACCTCGTTCTGCGGGATGGCAACAGTGTTCTTCCGGATCAGGGCTGCGAAAGGATAGCCGATGACCGGCATGGCGAACCATAGGAAATTCCACTGCGGTTTACCCGTAGAATGCCATAAAAGGTATATGGCAACGGAGATTACGGTGAGCAAAATGCCCCAAAGCATGAAAAACTTGGCGCTGTTGCGAAGGATATCCTTCCTGCTTTTATTGAAGGATTCGGTGATGAGCTGAAGGCTCTCCTGAGCCGTCATTTCTTTGTTTTGTTCCATTGTATCAATCATTTAATTCGTTTTTGCGACCGGACGAAGCTGCGCAGTCTTCCCCAACCGCACTGCAAATATAAACAAGTTTACGTTATAAACCAATTTTTTCGAAAAATTTTTCCGGAGCGATGACGTGGAGTGGGTATATCCCTTTGCCTACGCGAAAAGCGCCTGCGAAGCAGACGCTTTAAAGCGGAGGCGGAGGGATTCGAACCCCCGGAACGTTGCCGTTCAACAGTTTTCAAGACTGCCGCCATCGACCACTCGGCCACACCTCCAATATGTCGGGCAAAGGTAGGAATTTTGCCCCTAACGGCAAAAGATTGCCACGCTATTCTTCTTTCGAGAAGAATTTCCACTGGAACAGGATCAGGTAGATGGCCCCTACCGTGACGCAACTGTCCGCAAAGTTGAACACCGGTTCGAAGAAGATGTCTCCGCCCACGAGAGGAACCCAGTCAGGCCAGGTCCACAGGGGGAAGTAGAACATGTCCACGACCTTGCCCTGCATGAAGGGCGCGTAGTGCCCCCAGGTGGCGACGAGGCCGGGGGCGGACTCGGTGAAAATGAGGCCGTAAAAAAGGCAGTCGATGATGTTCCCGAGGGCGCCGGCAGTGATGAGGGTGAGCCCCACGAGGACGCCTGTGGGTACGCGGTCACGCGTGTCTCCCGCAGTCCCCCGCTTCAAAAGCCGGCTGATCCACCAGGTCAGGACCCCGAACAGGACGATCCGGAAGGCGCTCAGGGCATATTTGCCGACGACCCCGCCGAAGGACATCCCGAAGGCCATGCCTTTGTTCTCGATAAACAGGATCTGGAACCACTCGCCCAGGACATTGAAGTGCTCTCCGATGGACATGTTGGTCTTGACCAGGATCTTGATGACCTGGTCGATGACCACGAGCACGATGCCCAGGATGAGGAGGAGACGGCCCCGCTTCATTACTTCCGTCCGGTCTTCTCCAGGATGGCCTTGCCTTCCACAGTGGTGGTGGCATGCGGGACCAGGCGGAGGCGCTCCTTGGGGATGAGCTTGCCGGTCACGCGGCAGATGCCGTAGCTCTTGTTCTCGATGCGCACGAGGGCGGCCTCGAGGTTCTGGATGAACTTGTACTGACGCTGGGCCAGGGCGCTGGCCTCTTCCTTGGAGAGCTGGAAAGCACCGTCGTCCTCCACCGTCTTGAAGGTGGGGGCGGTGTCCAGGATGTCATTCCCGCCGGCATGCATGATCACCTGGCGGAGGGTGGCGTACTCTGCGCGGGCCTTGTCCAGCATCTCATTGATGATTCCGCGGAACTCCTCGAGTTCTTCGTCGGAATATCGGGTTTTGGTATTCTCTTCCATCGTAAAGAATGGTTAGCGTTTTACATCGATTTTGATCGTTCCCTCGGTCCACTCCACTTCGCGGGCGTCGGCCGGAGCCGAGGCGGCGGGCTGCAGGGTGACTGTGCGGGAAAGCGTCTGGCCGCCGATCCACTCGCCGTAGGAAGCGAGGGCGGCGGAGATTTCGGGCGCATCGGCATAGACCACGGTGTCGATGCGGTCGGTGACCTCGAACCCGGCGGTCTTGCGGAGGTTCTGGATGCGGTTCACCAGCTCGCGGGCGACGCCCTCCTGGCGAAGTTCCGGGGTGATTTCCACGTCCAGGGCCACGGTGAGGGCACCTTCGGAGGCGACGAGCCAGCCGGGCATGTCCTCGGAGGAAATCTGGCAGTCGCCGGGATTCAGGACCACATCGCCGCCCGGGAGGGCAAGCGTGTAGGCGGTACCGGCGGTCTCGGCGTTCTGGATGGCCGTGATGGTGGCCTGGTCCAGGGTTCCAAATGCGGCGGCGATCTCCTTCATCCGCGGACCATATACCTTGCCCAGGGTCTTGAAGTTGGGCTTGATCTTCTTGGTGATGATGCCGGTGGTGTCCTCCACGAACTCCATCTCCTTCACGTTCACCTCGGTGAGGATCAGGTTCTTGACCGCGTCCAGCCGGGCGCGGACGGCATCGGAGATGACCGGGACGAGCATCTTACCGAGCGGCTGACGCACCGGAATGCCCACCTTCTTGCGAAGGGCCAGCACCATGGACGTGGCCTGCTGCGCGAGTTCCATCCGCTCTTCCAGTTCCGGGTCGATGACGGAAGGGTCGGACTCGGGCATGAGGACGTAATGGACAGATTCGCAGGAGCCACCGAGGTCCAGATAGAGTTGGTCCATGAAGAACGGCGCGATGGGGGCGGCGAGGATGGAGACGTCGAGGAGAACATCATACAGCGTCTGGAAGGCCTGCGGATCACCGTTCCAGAAACGGGAACGGTTCAGGCGGACATACCAGTTGGACACATGGTCGCACACGAAGGTTTCGATGAGGCGGCCGGCGGTCTTGATGTCATAGTCCTCGTAGGCGGCGCGGACTTCCCGGATAAGGGTGTTCAGGCGGGAGAGGATCCAGCGGTCGATCTCGGGGAGAGATTTCTCGACTCCGCCTTCGGCTCCGCTCGAAATGACAGGGCCATTGTCACTTCGACCAAGCGAAGCGCGTGGAGAAGTCTCGGCAGCGGGCGTCCAGCCCTCGATGTTCGCGTAGAGGGCGAAGAAGGAGTAGGTATTGTAGAGGGTGCCGAAGAACTTGCGGCGCACTTCGTCCACCCCGTTTTCGTCGAATTTGAGGTTGTCCCAGGGCTCGGCGTTGGTGAGCATGTACCAGCGGAGGGCGTCGGCCCCGTACTTGTCCAGGGCGTAGAACGGATCCACGGCGTTGCCGAGGCGCTTGCTCATCTTGTTGCCGTTCTTGTCCAGGACGAGGCCGTTGGAAATCACGCGCTTGAAGGCCGGCGTACCGCTCACCATCGTGTGGATGGCATGGAGGGTATAGAACCAGCCGCGGGTCTGGTCCACGCCTTCGGCGATGAAATCCGCCGTGGCGCCGAACTTGCCGCTGTGGAGGCCGCGGAGGCCTTCCTGCGCATACGGCATGGCACCGGAATCGAACCAGACGTCGATCAGGTCGCTCTCGCGGACCATCTTCTTGCCGGAATCGGACACGAGGTACATCTCGTCCACGAAGGGACGGTGCAGGTCGATCCGGTCGTAATTTTCAAGGCTCATGTCGGCCGGGTCAAAGCCCTTGTCCTTCAGCGGATTGGACTTCATGATACCGGCGGCGACGGCTTTCTCGAGTTCATTGTACAACTCAGCGGCCGTGCCGATGCACTTTTCCTCCTTGCCGTCCTCGGTGCGCCAGATCGGGAGCGGGGTGCCCCAGAAGCGGCTGCGGGAGAGGTTCCAGTCCTGGATGTTCTCCAGCCACTGGCCGAATCGGCCGGTGCCGGTGGATTCGGGCTTCCAGGTGATGGTCTTGTTCAGCGCGACCATCTGCTCCTTCACGGCCGAGGCCTTGATGAACCAGGAATCCAGCGGGTAGTAGAGCACCGGACGGTCCGTCCGCCAACTGTGCGGATAACTGTGCACATGCTTCTGCATGCGGAACAGGCGGCCGTCGGCCTTCATCATGAGGCAGAGGTCCACGTCCAGGGTGGTTTCCTCCGTCTCGTGCTCGAAGTATTCCTTGAAGCCGGACTTCGTGTAGCGGCCGGCATAGGGGGCATAGGATGGATCGACCGTGGCGGCATAGGCCGGATCCAGGTCTTCCAGGCGGCAGAAGCGGCCCTGGCGGTCCACCTGCGCCTGCGGGTTGCCGTCCTTGTCCACGGGCATGATCGCGGCGATGCCGGAAGCGGCGGCGACGCGCTTGTCGTCGGCACCGAAGGTGGGGGCGATGTGGACGATGCCGGTACCGTCCTCGGTGGTCACGTAGTCACCGGGGATGACGCGGAAGGCGTCCCCGTCGGGCTTGAACCACGGGATGAGTTGCTCGTAGCGGATGCCCAGGAGGTCGCTGCCCTTGAATCTCTCAGGAAGGATCCGGTACGGGACCACCTTGTCACCCTTCTGATAGGCCTCCATCGGCGCCTCGGCACCCTTGGGGTTGAACCAGGCGCCCACGAGCGCCTCCGCCAGGAGGTACACGGCGGGTTCGCCGGTGTAAGGGTTGAAGGAGCGCACCAGGACATAGTCGATGCCGGGGCCCACGCAGAGGGCCGTATTGGACGGCAGGGTCCACGGGGTGGTGGTCCAGGCCAGGATGTACACGGGCGTGCCGCCATCCGCAAAGACCTTTTCGGAGGCCTCGTTCCGGATCACCCGGAACTGGACGGTGGCGGTGGTGTCGGTGACGTCCTTGTAGCAGCCGGGCTGGTTGAGTTCGTGGGAACTCAGGCCGGTGCCGTCGGTCGGGGAATAGGGCTGGATGGTGTAGCCCTTGTACAGGAGCCCCTTGTCGTAGATGTCCTTCAGGAGGTACCACAGGGTCTCGATGTAGCGGTTGTCGTAGGTGATGTAGGGATCGTTCATGTCCACCCAGTAGCCGATGCGCTGGGTGAGCGTTTCCCATTCCTTCGTATATTTCATCACCTCCTTGCGGCAGGTGGCATTGTACTCGCCGATGGAGATCTTCGTGCCGATGTCCGCCTTGGTGATGCCCAGTTTCTTCTCCACGCCCAGTTCCACCGGGAGACCGTGGGTGTCCCAGCCGGCGCGCCGGTGGACCTGGAAACCGGTCTGGGTCTTGTAGCGGCACACGGCATCCTTGATGGAACGCGCCATCACGTGGTGGATGCCGGGCATGCCGTTGGCCGACGGCGGACCCTCGAAGAAGATGAACTCCGGAGCGCCCTCACGGAGCTCCAGGGACTTCTCGAAAGCCCGGTTGGCGAGCCATCTCTCAAGGATCGCGTTTCCGGTCGAGACCAAATCAAGGCCCTTGTATTCTTTGAATGTCATATTTTTTGTCTAATTTTGTATGCGCAATTTAGGATGCAAAGATAAGCATTTTCCGCAACAATGGCAACACTCGACATCATCCTCCTCGTCTGCTTCGTACCCGGAATAATCCGCGGTTTATCAAAGGGTTTCCTGGAGCAGGCCCTGGCCCTCGCGGGCGTCGTCCTGAGCGTCTGGGCGGCCTTCCGCTTCTCTTCGCTCGTCTGCACCTGGCTCAAACCCTACCTGGACGTCTCCGAACGGATGCTCAGCATCATTGCCTTCGTGGCGATCCTCATCGTGATCAGCCTGGCCGTGGTCCTGGTGGCGAAACTCCTCACCAAAGTATTCGAGATCGCCATGCTGGGCTGGCTGGACAAGACGCTGGGCCTGGTGTTCGCCCTGGCGGTGAACGCCCTCGTCATCGGCGTCTTCATCATCCTGTTCGACACGGTGAACCTCAAGTTCGGCCTCGTGAAGCCCGAGGTACTGGACGGATCCATCGTCTATTCCTCCCTGCGGGACCTGTCTTATCTGGTATTCCCCTACCTCAAGGGGCTCTTCTTCAAAGCCTGATCGCCCATGGCCAGGATCCTTCTCATCGAAACCGCTACCGCCCGGCTCTCCACCGCCCTTTCGGAGGACGGCACCGTCACCGCTTTCCGCGTGTGTGACGAACCCCGTATGCAAGCCTCTCTCACCGCCCCTTACGTGCAGGAAGTCCTGCAGGAAAAAGGACTGTCCGTCAAGGACTTGGATGCCGTCTGCGTGGGCCGTGGCCCCGGTTCCTACACCGGCCTGCGGGTGGGTGTGTCCACGGCGAAGGGACTCTGCTTCGGCGGCGGGATTCCCCTGTTGTCCGTCGGCACGCTGGACACGCTCGTGAGCGAAGCGCACCGGCTGGGCGTGGTCCCGGAAGGTTGCCGTTACATCGTGCCCATGGTCGACGCCCGCCGTATGGAAGTGTACACCGCCGTTTTCACCCCCGACGGGCAGCAACTCACGGAGACGGAGCCGGTCGTCGTGGACGCTTCCGGTTTCGAGGCGCAGCTTGCCGAGGGACCTGTCCTTTTCATCGGCGACGGCGCCCTCAAGTGCCGCGAGGTCCTCACCTCCGGCAACGCTTTCTTCGCCGAGGCCTACCCCGACGCACGCGCCATGGCGCCCCTCGCCGAGGTCGCCTATAACGAAAAACGGTTCGAAGACGTAGCGTACTTCGAACCGTTCTATCTCAAGGACTTCGTCGCGACGGTCAGTCGCAAGAAATTGTTTTAAAGTCTGGAATTCAGGTACTTCCGGATGGACGCGGCGTCGGTGACGTTCGCGGTGCCGTCCAGTTCGCCGTTCACGAGGAAGTAGGCCGTAGGCAGGCTGGTGAGGCCGTACATGCCGATGTAAGGCGAGGTGTTCCCGCGGGTGTCGCAGACATTGACCCAAGGGAGTTGCTGATTCCGGACGGCGGAGCCCCAGGCGGTCTTGTCCACGTCCAGGGACACGGCGTAGATTTCGAAGCCACGGCCGTGGAATTCGTCGTACAGCGGGATGAGGGCGTCCATGTTGAACATCTTCTGCTCGGCGGTCGTCGCCCAGAAGTAGAGCATCACGACCTTGGCGTCCACCTCGGAGAGTTTCTTCCGGGAGCCGTCGGTCGTCGGGAGGTCGATGTCGAAGTAACCGATCTCGCCGGCCGTCTCCAGGGCGTGGCCGATCTCCAAGGCGTTGTTGCGGCGGGAGGCCTCCTTGGCGAGGGCCTTCACGTAGCGGGAGTCGGGATAGACGGTCTTCAGGGAGTCGCTGATGCTCTGGAAGAGGATGCCGTCGGTGGGCTGGTCGAACACGGCGAGGTTCTCGTTGACCCGCTGGAAGAGGACCGGCACGGCGGTCAGGGACTTCGGGTGCTCCAGGACGTAGCGGGTACTGCGGCGGTAGTAGTCCACATAGCGGCGGGAGAGTTCGGCATTGGCATCCGGGGCCTCGCTGGAAGCGAAGCGGTTCATGTCCACGAGGAACTGCGCATACTCGTTCTCCACATTCTGCAGGAGGACGGACTCGTCGGAGCCTTCCACGGAGTAGTTGCCCAGGGTGTCGGCCGTCACTTTCACGCGGTCGCCGGGCTTCAGCAGGAGCGACGCCACCTTCCGGTCACCGTAGAACAGATAGATGAATTCCGGGTTCTCGGACGGGAGTTCCACGTTGTAGGAGAAGGCGCCGGAAGCGTTCGTTTTCACGGTATCCAGGACCTGGTACTTGCTGACATCCAGGAGTTTGACGATGACAGGCGCATCGGCCTTGTCCTTCAGGGTGCCGTCGATGACGGTCTTGGGGCCGCAGGCGGCGAGAAGAAGGGCCGCAGCGGCGGCAGTGAGGATTCTAACGATTTTCATACGCGGCAAGGATGGCGTCGGCGATGGCTTTCATTTCCTCCGGGGCGACCTGGAGTTTGGGCTTGCGGAAGTCCATGTCCGCCTCGCTCTGGAGGGGCACCAGGTGGATGTGCGTGTGCGGGACTTCCATCCCGAGGACGGCGACACCCACGCGCTGGCACGGAACGGCCTTGCCGATGGCAATGGCGACCTCACGGGCGAACTTCATCAGCCCTTCGTAGGTTTTCTCGTCCAGGTGGAACAGATAGTCGTCCTCCACATGCTTGGGGATGACGAGGGTGTGTCCCTTGGCCATCGGGGCGATGTCCAGGAATGCGTAGAAGTCTTCGTTCTCCGCGCACTTGTAGGAAGGGATCTCGCCCTTCGCGATACGGGTGAAAATGGTAGCCATACCTTTTACAGGGAAATGTCCAGGATCTTGAATTTCATGATGCCGCTCGGGACCTTCGCTTCCACGGTCTCGCCCTTGGCGTGGCCGATGAGGGCCTTGCCGATGGGGGTGGATGCAGACAGCAGGCCCTTGGAGAAGTCCGCCTCGGTCTCGCCCACGATCTGGAACTGCATCTTCATCTTGTTGGCGAGGTTCTCCACCTGCACCTTCGAGAGGAGCTGCACGGTGTCGGCGGAGAGTTTGGACTCGTCGATTACGCGGGCGTTCGCCACTTTCTCCTTCAAGCGGGCGATCTTGACCTCCAGGAGGCCCTGCGCATCGCGCGCAGCATCATATTCCGCATTCTCGGAGAGGTCGCCCTTCTCCCGCGCCTCCGCGATGGCCGCGGAGATCACCGGACGCTGGGCCAATGCGTCGGCCAGGTCCTTCTTCAGCTTGTCCAGACCCGCCTGGGTCATGTACTCGATTGCCATAGTTTATCGTTTTTGTATGTTTATATCCATTACCGGCCCCTCGGGGGCGCAACTAAAAAGCAGCCGACGACCGTGAACCCGGTCGCCGCCTGTAGTGTTTGCAAAGATAGCGATTTTTTTGATTAACGGCAAGCCTCGCGGTCATTTTCCAGCTGGGCCTTCAGGGCGTCCAGGGAGGGGAAGCGGACCTCGTTGCGGATGCGGCGGAGGAAGGTGATCCGCAGGGGAAGGCCGTAGATGTCTTCGCTGAAGTCCAGGATGTGGGTTTCGATGGTGGGGACGGTGCCACCCACGGTGGGACGCACGCCGATGTTGGTCATGCCGCGGTAGGTCTCCCCGAGGACATCGACCTGCACCGCATACACGCCGCGGGCGGGAATGAGTTTGAGCGGTTCGTACAGTTTCATGTTCGCCGTCGGAAACCCGATGGTCCGCCCCAGCCGGTTCCCCGCCACGACCACGCCTTCCAGCGCATACCCGTACCCCAGCATCCCATTGGCGGCTGCTATATCGCCGATTTCCAGGGCATTGCGAATCCTGGTCGATGATACGGGAAGGCCTTTGGGTACAGACATCCCAGAACCTGTGGCCACCCTCGGCCACATAAGAGGGAGGGGCCCATCGCTTGCGATGGGAGGGGTCGTCGGAGACGACGGTTCTGGGATGTCTGTACCCAAAGGCCGCATTCCGGCAACAATAAGTTCCATACCAAGCCCTTGAGCCACGGTTTCCAGGTCGGCGGCCGTGAGGCGGTCGGAGCCGAGGCGGTTGTCGTAGCCCATGAGGAGGGTGGTGACGCCGAAGCGGGCCTGGAGGATGTCCCGGAGGTACTGCCCGGCGGTCAGGGAGGCGAAGCGGCGGGTGAAGTCGAGGACTTCCACGCGGTCCACGCCCAGGCCATGCAGCAGGGATTTCTTCTCTTCCAGGGTGGAGAGGAGGCGCAGTTCCCGGGCACCGTCCTGGAGGACGGCCCGCGGGTGGGGCCAGAAGGTGACGACAAGGGACTCGTCTCCCCGCGCATGGGCCAGGGAGACAAGCCGGTCAATCACAAGACGGTGCCCGCAGTGGACACCGTCAAAGAATCCTGTCGTCGCAATCATAGATCCTTCACTTCGTTCAGGATGACAAGGTTACTTCGGGCATTAGATCCACTTCACGCACTCGAAGTCCTGGCGGTGCGGGAGCAGCGGGTGCTTCGCGAAGATGCGCAGGCCCACCTGGTAGGCACCGGTCGTAGCCGGCATGACGTCCACGGCGTAGCGGGCCGTGCCGTCCTGGGCCTCCACCACCTGGAGCTCGTTGACCTGGTCGATGTGGAGCTGGCCGTGGATGTCCGTCTGGGCGAACACGAGTTCCACGCCCACGTTCTCAGGATCCAGGTCGCCGAGGTTCAGGACGATCTCGCTGTGGAGCGGGTTCTTCTCGGAGATGTCGTAGGATGCCTGCGGCTCGGTGCGGGAGATGACCTGGACGTCGTTCCAGCTGCGGCGCACGTGCTTCTTCCAGGCCGCGATCTCGCGGGCGACCTTGAAGTCGTCGGCTTTCACGAGGGTGGCGCGCTTCGCCTGCGGGGCGTAGTACTGGTCCATGTAGTCGGTGAGCATCCGGTTGGTCGTGAAGTTGCAGGCCACCTTGGCGATGGTGTTCTTGATATAGCCGATCCACTCGTGCGAGCGGCCGGTGGTGCGGTCCACGTTGTAGTAGGCCGGTGCGATGTCGTTCTCGAGGATCTGGTAGATCGTGGCGGCGTCCAGCTCGTTCTGGAAGCCCTGGTCGTCGTAGGTGCGCTCCATCGGGAGGGCCCAGCCGGCGCCTTCCTTGTAGCCTTCCACCCACCAGCCGTCCAGGACGGAGAAATGCATGGTACCGTTCATCGCGGCCTTCTCGCCGGAGGTGCCGGAGGCTTCCTGCGGGCGCGTGGGGTTGTTCATCCACACGTCCACGCCCTGGACCATCCGTTTCGCGAGGGTGATGTCGTAGCCCGGGACGAAGACGATCTTGCCGATGAAGCGGGGATCCTTGGAGATGTCCACGATGTGCTTGATCAGGTCCTGACCCGCCTTGTCGGCCGGATGGGCCTTGCCGGCGAAGAAGAACTGCACCGGACGGTGCGGGTTGTTCACGATGGCGTCCAGGCGGTCCAGGTCACGGAACAGGAGCGTCGCCCGCTTGTAGGTCGCAAAGCGGCGCGCGAAGCCGATGGTGAGGACATCGTCCCGGAGGTTGTCCAGGATGGTGACCAGTTCGGCCGGCGAATAATGGTTGGAGATGCTCTTGTCCTGCAGGCGCTCGCGGACGAAGGCGATGAGTTTGCGCTTGAGGGTGCGCTTGGTGTCCCAGACCTCGGCGTCGGAGACCTCGTAGATGCCTTCGAAGCATTTCTTGTCGTAGTGGTGCGTCTGGAAGGCCTCGCCGAACACGCGGGCGTGGACGGGCTTCCATTCGGGGGCGCACCAGGTGGGATAGTGGACACCGTTGGTGACATAGCTCACGAACAGTTCCTCAGGCAGGTAGCCGGGATACATGTGGGAGAAGATTTCCTGGCTCACCTTGCCATGGAGCATGGATACGCCGTTCACGTTCTGGGAGATGTTGGCGGCGAGGTTGGACATGGAGAACTTCTCGTCCGGGTTCAGGGGGTTGTCCTTGCCGAGGGACATCAGCGTCTCCCAGTCCACCTTCAGGCGCTCGGGATAATGGCCGATGTACTGGCGGAGCATGCCCTCGTCAAAGGCGTCGTGACCGGCGGGAACCGGGGTGTGCGTCGTGAAGAGGGAGCTGGCGCGGACGACCTCCAAGGCCTCGGAGAAATCGAGGTTGTCCTTCTCGATGTACTCGCGGAGGCGCTCCAGGCCGGTAAAGGCGGCGTGGCCTTCGTTGCAGTGGTACACCTGGGTGTCGATGCCCAGTTTGCGGAGGGCGCGGATACCGCCCACGCCCAGCAGGAGTTCCTGCTTGAGGCGGTTCTCCCAGTTGCCGCCGTACAGGTGGTAGGTCACCTCGCGGTCCTCGGGGATATTGGCCTCATAGTCGGTGTCCATCAGGTACAGGTCCGTACGGCCCACCTCCACCTTCCACAGACGGGCGGTGATGGTACGGCCCGGGAACGCCACGCTCGTGGTGACCCAGTTGCCGTCGGCGTCGGTGACCGGCGTCGCGGGGACCTTGAGGAAGTCCTGCGCGTCGTAGTTCGCCACCTGGTAGCCCTGGCCGGAAATCACCTGCGTGAAGTAGCCGAAACGGTACAGGAAGCCCACGGCGACGAGGTTCACGTTCATGTCGGAGGTTTCCTTCAGGTAGTCGCCGGCAAGGATGCCCAGGCCGCCGGAATAGATCTTCAGGGAAGTATCCAGGCCGTATTCCATGCAGAAGTAGGCGATGGAAGGGTCGGTACGCTCCGCCTTGGCGGCCATGTAGGCGTCGAATTCAGCGAGAACGGCGTCCATCTTGCCGAGGAAGGCCTCGTCGGAGCAAAGCTGGTTGAAGCGCTTGATGCTCACGGTGTCCAGCACCGCCAGCGGGTTGTGGCCGGAGGCATGCCAGGCGTCCGGGTCGATGGAACGGAAGAGGTCCTTCGCGCTCTCGTTCCAACACCACCAGAGGTTCTTGGCGAGTCTTTCAAGGGGAGCGAGTTTCGCGGGCAGGTGGCGCGTCACCAAGACGGTCCGCCAGCTCGGGTTGTTGAGTTCGGATTTCATGTATTGGATGGTCTTTTCTTTGGTTTTGTACGTAGGAAGGGCCTTGTGCACTTTCTCGAGCGCCTCGGAGTAGGCCTGCCGGTAATAGACGATCTGGTTCTGCCAGAGGGCGATCTGCGCGACTTCGCGGGCGTTCTCGCGGCAGGCGTTGCGCTCCTCCAGGGAGAGGTCGGCAATCTCCTTCACGCGCGCCGCGACGCCGTCCACCACTTCGTGGTAGTTGGAATCGTCGCGGTCCAGGACGGTGATGCCCGGATGGGCACCCTTGTAGTGGTCCCGGACCCAGAGGCCGAAGCCGGCCAGGCTGGTGGTGAGGGTGGGCACGCGGAAGGCCAGGGCTTCCAGCGGCGTGTAGCCCCACGGCTCATAGTAGGACGGGAACAGGGCGAGGTCCATCCCGCACAGCAGGTCGTAGTACGGCATGTTGAACACGCCGTCGTTGCCGTTCAGGTACGACGGGATGAAGTACACCTTCACCTTGTCACCGAGGGAATTCACGAGGCCGGTCTCCCGGAAACGCCGGGTGATGACGTCGTATTCGGCATTCATCAGGTAGTGGGAGACCTGCGTCTGATAGCGCGGCTCCCCTTCCCCGGCGAGCTTCGCCACCAGGGCGCGGTCCGGACCGTGATGGCCCGAAGGGATCATGATGAAGGCCTGGATGCTGCGGCCCTGGTAGCCGCTGCGGTTAAGCTTGTCCAGCGCGTCGATGAACACGTCGATTCCTTTGTTGCGGAACTCATAGCGGCCACCGATGCAGATGAAGACGGCATTGTCGGGGACCTCCTCCGCGGACATCGCCGTCGCGACCTCGACGAGGCGCTTGCGCGCAGCGTCGTGCAGGGTCTGATACTCTTCGTCCGAAGCGGGCGTGAAGCTGTTTTCAAAGCCGTTGGGGGTCACGATGTCCACGGGACGGCCCAGGAACTGGGCGCACTCCCTGGCCGTGATCTCGCTCACGGTCGTGAATACGTCGGCCTCGCGCGCAGCCATCTTCTCCAGGGAATGGAGGGCGGTGACGTTGAAACGCCGCGCCATCTCGTCCCCGTCGAAGGAGGCCATGTCGTCGTACAGGTGCAGGTTGTTGCCGGCCAGGCAGCGTCCCACCACCGTCGCATGGGTGGTGAACACGGTGCCGACCGGGATGCCCGCCCGCTTGAGTTGCAACAGGCCGGCGCCCGTCTGCCACTCGTGGAACTGCGCGACGGCGCGGTCGCCTGACGAGAGGTTGTAGTTCCAGAAACTTTCGATCACCTTCCCGGCAACGTAGCCGAACACGGCCGCTTCCTTGTAATCCCAGTTGCCGGTCAGGGAATCCACCCCGAAGGCATTCCAGAAATCCGTCAGGATTCCGTCGGCCTGCGGGAGGAAGGTCTTGTAGTCCACCAGCACGGCGACGGGAGTACCGGGTATGTTCCACTTTCCAACGCGCAGCCGGAGACCCTCGGCGGCCGCCTGCTGCTTCCAAGACCGGAACAGGAGCGGATCCTCGATGAAATCGGGATTGCTCGCCCGGTGCATCCAGACATCCGGTCCGATCAGGATGTGGTGACGTCCCAGTTGGGATTTCAGGTGGAGGGCCTTGGTCGCAACAACCGTATAGATGCCGCCCACCTTGTTGCAAACCTCCCAGCTTACTTCGAACAGGTAGTCCGGATCATTCGTATGTTTATCCATCTATTTTTTCTTGACAGTTTTTTTCACAGTTTTCTTTTTCACGGGCGCAGCCGCCACTTCCTGCGCCACCGCCTCCTTCACATCCAGGGCAGCCCGCTTCTCGTCCAGGCGGATCTGGAAGTCGGAGATGACGTTCATGTAGTTGATGAACGCCTCATACGGGGTGTCGTACGGATTGAAGTACTTGTGCACCTCTCCGTCGGAGAAGAACTTGGTGCACATGTAGTAGAAGTGGTCGCTTTCCTGCAGGTGGCCGAAATCTTCCCAGAGTTCGGGATCGCCCACGATGGAGAGTTTCTCGGTCATCGCATACACCTTGTTGAAGGCCTCCTGCTGGAGTTCGTTGCCCAGCCAGGCGGTGATGTCGCGCTCCTCGTCGGCCCAGGAGATGGGATCCGGGACGTCGATGTCGGAAACGGCCTTGTGCTTCTTCGTGGCCTCGGTCGGGGTGACGAAGGAGAAGGTGCCGTCGGCGATGACGGCCTCGGGGAGGGCCTTCATGAACTCGAAGATGCCGCTCGCGGAACTCTGGTGCTCGCCGAAGGTCTCATAGTCCATGAACAGGTTCACGATGTCGTCGTTCGCGGCGGATTCCTTCACCCAGGCGAGGAACTTGTCAGCCGTGAGGGGCCACATGTCCCAGCTGCGGTTGGAGAAGCGGAAGGCGATGTCGTCGGAGAGGCCGTAGTTGCGGAGCAGGAGTTTCAGTTTGGGCTGGGTGTCGCAGCCATAGACGAAGTTCGGGCTCTGCCAGCCCATGATGTGGCGGGCGCCCTCGGTGAGCATCGTCTTGAACCCCAGGCCATAGACCATCTCGCCGATGGCGTTGGAGTAGATGAGTTCGGTGTTGCGGAACGCGGTGGGCGTGACGCCGAACAGGTCCTCGATGGCCTTCTTGTGCTTGAGTACCTGGTGGGTGAACTCGGACTCGGAAGCGAGGGAGGACAGGGAATGGTAATAGGTTTCGCAGAGGAATTCCACGCAGCCCGTGGCGGCCAGGGCCCGGAAGGAGTCGATCACCTCGGGGGCGAAGCGCTGGAACTGCTCCAGGGCGGAGCCGGAAATGGAGAAGGCCACCTTGAACTTGCCCTTCCCCGCCTTGATCTGTTCGAGGAGTTGGGCGTTCATCGGCAGATAGCACTTCTGCGCGACGCGGCGGAGGATGGTCCGGTTGGCGAAATCGTCATAGTAGTGGGAATCCTTGCCGATATCGAAGAATCTGTAAAGCCGCAGGCGGGTGGGCTGATGGACCTGGAAATACAGGCAGATACTCTTGGATGCCATAGCGTATTGTTTTTATTTGACCACTGATTCGTACACTTTCTTGAGTTTGGCGGTGGCGCCGTTCCATTTGAGGGTGTTCACCTCGTCATAGCCGGCCCGGGCGGAGAAATGCGCGAGGGCGGGATAGTTCAGCAGGGCGTAGATCTCGTCGGCCATCGCATCGACGTCCCAGAAGTCCACCTTGAAGGCGTACTTGAGGACCTCGGCGGCGCCGGACTGCTTGGAGATGATGGACGGGACACCCGTGCGCATCGCCTCCAGGGGCGAGATGCCGAACGGCTCGGAGATCGACGGCATGATGTACACGTCCGAGAGGGCGAACATCTTCTGCACGTCGGCTCCGCGGAGGAAACCGGTGAAATGGAAGCGGTCGGAGATGCCCAGGCGCGCCGCATGGCGGATGCACCGGTTCATCATGTCACCGCTGCCGGCCATCACGAAACGCACGTTCTTGGTGCGCTTGAGGACCTTCGCGGCGGCCTCGATGAAGTACTCGGGACCCTTCTGGTAGGTGATGCGGCCGAGGAAAGTGACGACCTTCTCCTTCACGCCGCGCTCGACCACGAGGTTCTCGCGGCCGCTGAAATCCACGGCGTTATGGACCGTCACGACCTTCGCCGGGTCGATCCCGTACCGGTTGATGACGATGTTGCGGGTGAGGTTGGACACGGTCACGACGCGGTCGGCGACCTCCATACCCTTCTTCTCGATGGCGAAGACGCGGGTGTCGATGTTGTCCACGCTGCCGCGGTCGAACGAGGTGGCATGGACATGGATCACCAGGGGCTTTCCGGTGAGTTCCTTCGCGGCGATGCCGGCGTAGTAGGTAAGCCAGTCATGGGCGTGGATGACGTCGAACTCGTCCTTGCGCTGCAGGGCGATGGTGCCGCCCACCATGGCGTAGCGGGCGACCTCTTCCATGAGGTTCGCGCCGTACTTGCCGGAGAACTTGTATTTCTGGCCGTAGCTCACGGAGAAATCCTTGACCTGGCGGCGCTTGTCCTCCTCCACCAGCCGGGAGAACTCCTCCGGGGTGGCATAGGGGACCATGTTGGTGCCGATGTGGATGAACTTGACCTTGTCCAGGTATTCCTCGACGGTCTCGGAAACGGTGTCCACGGCCACGTCGCTGGCGTTGATGATGGTCGTCGCGCTCTGGTCTTCGTCACCGGAAGCGGACGGCATCACGAAGAGGGTCTCGACGCCGTTGTACGCCAGGCCCTTGACGATACCTTCGCAGGCCGTACCCAGACCGCCTGCGATATGGGGAGGGAACTCCCAGCCGAACATAAGGACTCTCATGGCTTATTCCTCCTTGTATTTACCGATCAACCAATTGATATTCAGAAGGGCCGATGTCGCCGTGGCCGAGGAGATGGCTCCGTGCGGCTCGTGGGGCGGGTCTCCGTCGTAAAGTTCGGAGAAGTGGCCCACGCCGTGCTTGGAGAGGTCCTCGTAGAAGCCCTCGGTAAGCCACTCGGCACGCTTGACGAAGTTCTTGCCCATCATGTTGAAACTGGCGTAGCAGTACTGTGCGAGCAGGAAAGTCCAGGCGCAGCCGTTGTTGTAGGCGAGGTCGCGCTCGATCTGGTTGCCCTCATAGACGCCCTTGTACTTGTTGTCGCGGGGCGACAGGCTGCGGATGCCGCGGCGGGTGACCAGTTCGTTGTTCACCACGCGCATGACGGCGCCAACGACCTCGTCGTCCACGGGCTTGTAGTCCAGGGACACGGGCCACAACTGGTTCGGACGCAGGTCCAGGTTCTGGCCGTAGCCGTCCACATAGTCCGCCAGGAAGCCGAAGTCGGCGTTCCAGAAGGTGGGCTGGTAGTTCTGTTTCACCAGGTCGCGGATCGGGGCGAAGGTGCGCACGAAGGCACCGTCCTTCTCACCGTACTTCGCTTCCATGTCCAGGGCGAAGCAGAGGGCGTTGTACCACATGGCGTTGGTCTCCACCTGGTAGCCGGGGCGCTCCGTGACGGCGCGTCCGTTGATATAGGCGTTCATCCACGAAAGGGCGACGCCGTCCACCTGGGCCCACAGGAGGCCGTTGGGGTGCATCGCAACCTCGGCGCGGTGACCGGGGAGGTAACTCTCGAGGATGCCCTTGAGCGTGGCGCCGTACTTTTCCCAGACGTGTTTCTCACGGCCGGTGTAGGCGATATATTGCTGCAGGGTCACGGTCATGAAGAGCGGGGCCTCCACCTGCGTGGTGCGGTGGAACAGGCGCTCGGGCTCGTCGGCGATGAGGTTGTCCAGGATTTCCTCGAACTCCTTCGGGTCGTCCTTGCCGTACAGGGTCAGGCCGGCGAGGGAATAGAGGGTCTCGCGGAGCAGGCCGGTGTACAGCCAGGAATAGCCCGCGACGACCTGCTTCTTGCCGCCGTTGTCGCGGATCAGCAGGTCCGCATCCCGCACGAGCTGGTCGTGGAACGAGGTGATGGGGCCGATCTTGCCGACCACGGAGGTGAAGCGGCGCTTCAGGCCGGCCGTGGCGACGGGACCGTCGGCGCTGGCGGAGAAGACGACGCTCTCGCCGGGCTTGAGTTCCAGTTCGAAGGCGCCCGGGACGAAGAGGTCCTCGCGGCAGTCGAAACCGCGGCGCATCTCGTCGGAATAGGTCACGCCGTTGTACCAGCAGGGGGCCTCCTTGAAGGTGGAAGGGCCGCTGACCTGCAGGTTCAGGTCCGGGAAGCCTTCATAGAGGTTGAAGGCCACGCCGCCCTCGATGGCATCGGCCTCGGTGCGGGCGACCCCGTTCTGCTGCGTCAGGTCGTGGACCCGGCGGTAGGAAAGGAACGGCTTGAGTTCGAGTTTCACCTTCGCCGGAGCGTTCACCAACTCGTATTTGATCAGGAGTTGATTCTTGTCCGGAGTGAGGGCCAGACTCTTGCGGAAGACGATTTCGCCGATCTTGTAGGTAACCACCGGGACCGGATCGGCGTCGAAGTCCACGATGTACTTGTGCCCGCGCGGCTCGTAGATGTCCCCGTAGCAGTGGATGCCCAGGTTGAACCGCTTGCCCCGGAGGGTAAGGCTTTCGTCAAGGGAGGACAGCAGCATGTAGCGGTAGCCTCCGAACTTGTCCACCGGAACGGCCAGGAGGCCGTGGTAGCGGCGCGTGTTGCACGTCACGATGGACGTGTTGCAGTAGGCGCCGGTCTTGCTCGCGAGGAGGATCTCCCGCTTGAGCGAGTAGGACAGGTTGACGAGTTCAGACTTGTTGAATTTCAAAAAAGCCATATGCGTCTTTCTTTACAATTTCTTCAGTACCAAGGCACTGCGGGCTGGGAGGTACAGATACAGCGTATCCCCGTAGCGCGGGTTGCCGTTGGGTGATTTCCCGGACACGGCAAGGTGATGCTCCCCGGACACAATCCGACCGAACCCGTTGAATTCGGGTTCGTCGGTGTCGAGGATGTTCACCCACTCTCCGGCCGGTGCCGAGAACCCGTAATCGGGGTACGATCCGGCCGCCGAGAAATTCAGCGCAAAGATACAGTTTTTGCGTCTGAAAATCAAGATTTTCTTCTCCTCGTCCTGCACCAGGAGTTCCGGAGTGTCGAAAAGGACCTTTTCGTCCCGGATGAGATGGACCATCGCCTCGTCGAAATTCCGGAGGTACTTGTACCGCAGGTAATCCGGGTCCGCCAGCGACCACTGCCGGCGGGCGTGCTTGTAGGACCAGCCGTTCCCTTCGCGGGGGAAGTCGATCCATTCGGGATGGCCGAACTCGTTGCCCATGAAATTCAGGTATCCGTCCCCGGCCGTCGCCGCCGTCACCAGGCGGATCATCTTGTGGAGGGCGATGCCGCGGTCCACGACGGGATTCTGGGAATCCGTATTCATGGAGAAGTACATCTCCTTGTCCATGAGTCTGAATATCAGT
The DNA here is from genome assembly GCA_902781705.1 of uncultured Bacteroidia bacterium. GTDB lineage: Bacteria > Bacteroidota > Bacteroidia > Bacteroidales > UBA932 > Cryptobacteroides. The sequence continues at coordinate 58,312 of CACZKE010000011.1, read as the reverse complement.
GTCTTGTCCCCCACCAGCGCCTGGTCGTGGCACTCGGCGTAGGAGATGGTCTTCTCGTCGGCGCGCTTGTTGGTGAGGTTCCACCAGATGTCGCCTACGCTCCACTGCTCGTCGCTGCGCTCCTTGACGATCTTGATCCAGTAATCGGCGACACCCATGGACATACGGAAGTCGAAGCCCACGCCGCCGGCCTCCAACGGGGCGGCGAGCCCGGCCATGCCGGAAACGTCCTCCGCGATGGTGAAGCCGTTCGGGTTCATCTCCCGCACCAGGATATTCGCGAGGGCCAGGTAAGTGACGGCGTTCTCGTCTACCCCCTGGTTGAAGTAGTTGTCATAGCCGATGAAGTCCTTCCCGAGCCCATGGTCCCAGTAGAGCATGGAGGTCACCCCGTCGAAACGGAATCCGTCGATATGGTATTCCTCGATCCAGTATTTCACGTTGGACAGGAGGTAGTACTTCGTCTCGTCCTTGCCGTAGTCGAAGCAGCGGGAGCCCCAGGCGGGATGGCGTCCCTGCGGGCCGGAATAGAAGTAGAGGTGGTCCGTGCCGTCGAAGAGCGAAAGGCCCTCCGCCTCGTTGTCCACGCTATGGCTGTGGACGATATCCATCACCACCGCAATGCCCTTTCCGTGAGCGTCATCGACCAGGTGCTTGAACTCCTCGGGCGTGCCGAAACGGGAACTCAGGGCGTAGAAATTGGACACCTGGTAACCGAAGGAGCCGTAGTACGGATGCTCCTGCAGGGCCATGATCTGGAGGGTGTCGTACCCGAGTTCCTTCACCTTGGGAAGGGCCGTCGTGCGGAACTCCTCGAAACTCGCGACCTTCTCCTTCTCGGAGGACATGCCGATGTGGCATTCGTAGATCATCGGATGGGGGCGCTTCCCGGCGTGCCCATGCTTCCAGACATACTTTTCGGCCGGGTCCCAGACCTGCGCGGCGAAGGCCTTCGTGTTCTCGTCCTGGACGGCGCGGGTGGTATAGGAAGGCAGGCGCTCCCCCGCCCCGCCGGGCCACTCGATGTACAGTTTGTACAGTTCGCCGTGCTGCAGGAAGAAGGCCGGGAGGGTGAGTTCCCAGTTGCCGCCGCCCATGGGCTTCAGCGCATAGGCGTCCGTGCGCTTCCAGTTGTTGAAATCGCCGACGAGATAGATCTTCGTCGCGTTCGGGGCCCACTCGCGGAACACCCACGAGCCGTCGTCACACCTGTGCAGGCCGTAGTACATGTGGTTGTTCACGGCATCCTTCAGGAGGCCGTCCCCGGCGATATGCCGCCGCATCCCCTCGATGCGGGCATGGCGTGCCTCGATCGCCTCCTTGTACGGCGCGAGGTACGGGTCCGTTTCGTATATCTTCTTCATTCCTTATCCAGTTTATCAATCTTTTCCTTCACCGTCCGCAGATAATCCCGGCACTGTTTGAGCAGCGCATTGCTGCGGCTCACCAGCGCGTCGATGTCGTCCAGTTTCGTCGCAGGATCCTCCACCTTGGCGGCAATCTCCTCGAGTTGCGCCACCGCCTTCGCGTAATCGAACTTTTCTTCCATATCTTTTGTCATTTCGAGCTTGTCCCCTTCTGTCATTTCGAGCTTGTCGAGAAATCTATGCCGTCTCGGCCTTGTCCCTGCCCTCCGCATACACCTCGTCCACCTTTGCCGTAAGCGAGCCGTCGCTGAACCGTACGCCGATCCGGTCTCCGACCGCCACCCGGTCCACGGTCTTGAGGACCTTGTTGTCGGAGCCGGTCACGAGGACATACCCCAGTCCCAGGATCTTCCGGGGGTCGGAGGCCTTGATGAGGGCTTCCTTCAGGGCGAGGTTCGATATTTCCGTGCCGATGCGGGCGGTCGCGGCGAACCGGAGCCGGTGCGCCGCAGCGTCGGAGAGCCGCTGAAGGGCGGCGAATTTCTGCGTGAGCCCCAGCCGCACGCGGGCGATGCGGGAAGCCACCGCCTGTTCCCCGGCATGGACCTTTCCGACGAGGCCCACCCGGATCCGGGCCGAGAGCGCATCCACACGCCGGGCCATGGCCGACAGACGTTCCGCCACCGCGCCGCCCACACGCTTTTCCAGGGCGTCCAGGAGGGCGTCCTCATCGGCATAGATGTCCAGGAAGAGGTCCGCGAGGGCCGTAGGGGTCTTGACATAGCGGCCGGCCACCATGTCGGCGATGTGGAAATCCCGGTCGTGGCCGATGGCGGTCACCACCGGCACCGGACAGGTCGCAATCGCGACGGCGAGGTCGTAATCGTCGAAACAGGCAAGGTCCATTTCCGAACCGCCGCCGCGGAGGATGAGGATGGCGTCGTACGCCTCCTCCTGCGCCTCCAGGAGGGCCGCGATGATCGAGGCCGGCGCCTGCTCACCCTGCATCAGGGCTTCGTACAGGTCCAGCCGGAACGCGTAACCCGCCTCATTCTCAAGCAGATGGCGGCGGAAGTCGCCATACCCCGCCGCGGTCTTGGACGTAATCACGGCCAGCCGGTACGGAAGCCGCGGGAGTTCCAGTTCCTTCTGCATGTCCATGTATCCCCCGGCGGTAAGCCGTTCGATGGCCTTCTTCTTCTCCAAGGCCTGGGCCCCGACCGTGAAGGCCGGGTCGATTTCATCGACAAACAGGGAGATGCCGTACAGTTCACTGAAATTCACCTGTACCCGCACGAGGACCGTGATCCCCGCCTGGAGCGTCTGGCCGGTCTCCTTCTCGAAAAAGGCCTTGAGTTGCGGAAAATGCCATTTCCAGATCATGGCGCGGATGTCGGCCACCTGCTTCCCCCGCACCGTCTCGCTGAGGTTCAGGTAACAGTGGCCGTTGGCCCGGGGACTCCAGGAACTGATCTCCCCCTTCACCCAATACTTGTCCGGAAAGGCGTCCGCGACCCCTTCCTTCACCATGGACAACAATTCTGACAACTCCAGGTAATCCTTCCGCATAGCCCGTATTTTCCTACCCCACAAATATAATGAAATTCCGCGGAAAGTTTTCCGCGGAACCATTGATTATTTCGCCCGGGTATAGACCTGGATCGGACAGCCAGTGAAGTCAAAGTGCTGCCGGAGTTTGTTCTCGAGGAAACGCTTGTAAGGGTCCTTCACCCACTGGGGAAGGTTACAGAAGAAGGCGAACTGCGGCGTACGGGTCGGAAGTTGGGTGACGTACTTGATCTTGATGTACTTGCCCTTCCAGGCCGGCGGCGGATAGTTCTCGATTTCCGGAAGCATCGCGTCGTTGAGTTCCGAGGTGGGGATGCGGCGCTTCATGTTCTCCGCCACATGGGCGGCGGCGTTCAGGACCTCCAGGATGCGCTGTTTGTTGATCACGGAGGTGAACACGATCGGAATGTCGTTGAACGGGGCCAGGCGGGCCTTCAGGGCCTCGGTGTAGTCGCGCATTGTGTTGGACTCCTTCTCGAAGAGGTCCCACTTGTTCACCACGATAACGCAGCCCTTGCGGTTCTTCTGGATGATGTTGAAGATGTTCATGTCCTGCGCCTCCATCCCGAGGGTGGCGTCGATCATGAGGATGCACACGTCGGAATGCTCGATGGTGCGCATCGCTCGGAGGACGGAGTAGAACTCCAGGTCCTCTGTGACCTTGGCCTTGCGGCGCATGCCGGCGGTGTCCACCAGGACGAACTCGTGGCCGAACTTGTTGTAATACGTGGAGATGGAGTCGCGGGTGGTCCCGGCGACGGGGGTGACGATGTTGCGTTCCTCGCCCAGGAGGGCGTTGGTCATGGAGGACTTGCCCACGTTCGGCCGGCCCACGATGGCGATGTGCGGGAGGTCGGAATGGTCGTCCTCGGCCGTCGCATCCTCGGGCAGTACACGGACGATCTCGTCCAGGAGGTCGCCGGTGCCCGAGCCGTTGGCGGCGGAGATGCTCCACACCTCGCCGAGGCCCAGGCCGTAGAAGTCGAAGGCGTCGTACATCTTCTCGCCCGAATCCACCTTGTTCACGCAAAGGACGACGGGCTTCTTGCTGCGGCGCAGCAGGTCCGCGATTTCCGAATCGTAGTCGGTGATGCCGGTGGCGGCCTCGCACATGAACAGGATCACGTCGGCCTCCTCCACGGCGATGACCACCTGGCGGCGGATGGCGTCCTCGAAGACGTCGTCGGAGTTGGAGGTATAACCGCCGGTATCGACCACCGAGAACTCGGTGCCGCACCATTCGCACTTGCCGTAATGGCGGTCACGGGTCACGCCCGCGGTCTCATCGACAATCGCCTGACGCATGCCCACGAGACGGTTGAAAAGGGTGGATTTGCCGACGTTCGGCCTTCCCACGATCGCTACTAATGCCATAATCCGTTAATTTTCCGCAAAGATACACATTGTTTCGTCAAAAACCGGACTTTCTATCCCGAAGAAATCCAGTACCGAGTGAAAGACGTGATGCTGGCCCACCTTTTCCAGCGGTTTCACGCGGAGGGAGGGGTCGGAGGTCCAGACCACGAAGGGGATTTCGATCTGCTCCCGGGGGGCCATGGCGAAGGGCACCCCGTGCATGTAGAGGTTGTTCTCGCCCAGGGACTCGCCGTGGTCGGAAACGAAGAGGACACAGCCGCGGCGGTCCGGAATGCTCCGCAGCGTCCCGATGACCGAATGGACGATCCAGTCCTGATAAACGATGCTGTTGTCGTAGGCGTTGAAAAGTTCCTCCTGACTCACCTTGGACATCTCCACGGTGTTGCTGACAGGGGTAAACACCTCGAATTCGGGCGGATAGTTCGTGTTGTACGCCGGTCCGTGGTTCGTGTAGCCATGGATGACAATAAACACTTTGTCCGCTTCGCTCGCGAGGATGTCCTCGCGGAGGCCGGCGAGGAGGATGCCGTCGTACCGGTCGTCCTCTTCCGGGAAACGGTCCTTCAGGTCGCTCTTGTGATAATACTTTTCCGTGTGCACCGGCGGTTCGCCCCAGTTGCTCGTCCGCCAGGAGACATCGGCCCCGGCGCGCTGGAGGTAGTTCGGCAGGATCTCGTAGAGTTCGTCCTTGTCGTAGGGTTCAAGGATGGCTTTCACCCCCGCCATGGTGTAAGTGGCGGAAGCATCGGCCTTCAGGGCCACGACGGAGTCCCGGGAGGTGTAGGGATTCGTCTCCTTCGGATATCCGTACAGGGAGAAATGGTCCTGCCGGGCCGATTCGCCGATGACCAGGACGCACACGTCGCGGGTGTCCGAGACGGCCGTCACGTCCGGAAGCGGGATCTCCTCCACGGCCTTGCGCTTTTCGGCCCCGAGGTAGCGGAAGGTATTGACCGTATAGGACCAGGGGGCGAGGAGACTTCCCAGCACCGGGGCATTCCGGTCGATCCAGGGCCAGTTCTTCATGTTGCCGAAGGCGACGGCGAGAAGGAGGACGACCGAGGTGCCCACGGTGCCCAGGAAACGCTTCCAGGAGCCGTACCGGATCTTGCGGCCGAAGACGTAAATGCAGGGAATGACGCATCCGAGCAGCACGTACAGGATGAAAGTCCAGGAGAAGAAGCCCGATGCCTCGGAGTACTGCGTATGGATGACATTGCCCATCATCTCGTCGGTCACGAGTACGTCATACGTATTCACGAAATAGAGCATCACGGCATCCCCGAACAGGGTGAACGCCACGATGCACTTGCCCACGAACCGGAACAGGTACACCAGCAGATAATACAGCAGGAAGTCCAGGACCAGCAGCAGCACGGCCGCGCTGACGGTGAGGATGACACCGTTCGCGCCTCCCTCCAGGCTCTGCCGCAACTGCCGGAAGAAGGGTCCGTGGAAAACCGCCACCGTAAAGACGCTCAGCGTCAGGCTCCAGATGGCGAGACTGATCTTTTCCCGGAACGGTCTCATTTCTTCAGGTATTTCCACCAAAGGCCCAGGGTGGCGATGACAAGGCCCAGGACCAGGAGGTTATAAAGGACGGTCAGGAGCCAGTTGATGTGCTGCGGCTCATCGCTGAAGGGACTCGCCTGCACCGATGCGTCATACCGGGCGAAGGGATTCGTGTAAATCACCGCGCCGTCCGGGAAGAAGGCGGTCAGGCGCGCGAAATGGTCCTCCCCCCGGAAGACATAGCCGATGCTGTCCGTCTTTTCCACGAGGGCGAGCGTCCGGTGGTCCTGCCCGTTCACGCGGATGCTGTCGGCCGGGGCCGAAAGTTTCATATACACCGTATCCCGGTTCAGGCCGATGTCCTCGATAAAGGGCAACTCCCTGTTTTTCGCATACTTGACTTCCCAGTCGCCGTCGCCGTAGTTGGGGACGCGCATGGAGTAGAAGCACCCGTTGCGAAGGTTCGCCAGGATGTCCTCATACCGGCCCGAAGGGGTGCACAGGAAATTGCAGCGGATGCCGATCTGCCAATGGTTCTGCGGGTGATGGAGGTCGTCGTTCGCCACGCCGTAACTGTAATGCCCGGCGCTGAGCGCCCAGTCCCAGTACTCGTTCTCCGTGCCGATGTGGGTATCCAACTCGGTGAGTTCGTACCCGGAGAGTTTCGCCATGTGGTCCTCCGACATGCCCACGGTCCGGTAGGGGTGGTTGATCTGGATGATGTCCGCTCCCTCGGCCAGACGGTCCAGTTCGAACTGCTTCTGGCTCGCGAGCAGCGGGAGCAGCGGATCCCAGTGCTTCACCCGGTCGCTTCCGAACACCAGTTTGTGGAACTTGAAAGGGCTGTAGCCCTGTTCATAGACATTGACCTGGAGCGTGGAGTCGAACGGATGGGCCGTGATCTCGTTGTGATTGGAGAAGGTGACGATGTCGTAGCCCAGTTTCCGGTAGGCGTCGTACACCTCCTGCGGCCAGGCCTCGCTCTCGTTGGGCGGGAAGGGGCCCTTGACCCGCGTGTGGGTGTGGAGACTCGCCCGCTTCCAGCAGTATGCCGTGTCCAAGTCCCGGTAAGGGTTGTAGATATCATCGCCGGCAAACGGCGCCGGAGCCCGGAAATCATAGATGGGGCTGACGCCTGTCACCAGGATGGCGAGGAACAGCAGGAACAGGATACTGACGAGAACCTTGAGCAGGCCCCGAAGGAGCCTGCCCAATGGTTTCACATCTCTGGAAGAGGTTGATTTCATAGTAGTTACGTTATTCCTTCCCGAATAGAGAGCAGGAAGTGCAGGCATCGGAATAGTTCCCGCTGCACACCTTCTTCCTCTTCTGTGCGGCCAGCATTTCCAACTCTTCCTGCTTCGCGCACTTGATGCCGCGCTTGCGCATCTCGGGATTGGTCGATATCTCCCCGTCCGGGAAGGGACGGTTGAAAAAGAAGATATTGACCCCGAGCAGCAGCACGGCGAGGCCTACGAAGACGATGGCGGCCAGAAATACTTTCATGGGACTTTACAGCGGGAATTCGGAGGAAATCGGTTCGTAGTTATAGACCCTGAGGATCATCCGGGCGAAGGTCTCGGCCAGGGAGACCACGCGGATCTTGCCCTGGAGGGCGCGCTTCTCGGGATTCAGGGGAATGGTGTCGGTCACGTACACCTCGGAGAGGGCGGAGGCGTCGATGCGCTCGTACGCTGGGCCGGAGAGGACGGCGTGCGTGGCGAAGGCGCGGACGCTGCGGGCGCCCCGCTTCACGAGTTCGTTGGCCGCCGCGGTCAGGGTGCCGGCCGTGTCGATGATGTCGTCGATGATCACGATGTCGCGGCCCTCGACCTCACCGATCGGAACGATGCGTTCCACCACGTTGGCCCGGGCGCGGGTCTTGTGGCAGATGACCACCGGGCAGTGTAGGTGCTTCGCATAGGCGTTGGCCCGCTTGGCGCCGCCCATGTCGGGCGCGGCGATGGTGAAACGGTCCGGATCCTGCTTCTGCATCTTCTTCAGCAGGTCCAGGAAGTCATAGCTCGCGTAGAGATGGTTCACCGGGAGGTCGAAGAAGCCCTGGATCTGGTCGGCATGCAGGTCGCAGGTCATGATGGCGTCCGTACCGGCCGCCTTGAGCATGTTCGCGACGAGTTTCGCGCCGATGGACACGCGCGGCTTGTCCTTGCGGTCCTGGCGGGCCCATCCGAAATACGGGAGCACGGCGATAACTTTGTTCGCAGAGGCGCGCTTCGCCGCATCGATCGAGAGGAGGAGTTCCATCAGGTTGTCGGTGGGCGGGAACGTGGACTGGATGATGAAACAGGTGGCGCCCCGCACGCTTTCCGCGAAGAACGGGACGAACTCACCGTCACTGAAGTGGGTAACTTCCAGCGGTCCGAGGACCACTTCGGGTTCCTCCGGCCCTTTGAGCCGGTTCATGGCCGCAACCACCTTCTCGGCGAAATACCGGGTGGCTTCACAGGAGAAAATGGCCATCCTGTGCTTGTGAACATCGTTTATCATAAGGTCTGAAGTACGGTTCCGATATAATCCAAAAGCCCTTCCTTCCCCTGGCCGTTCACCGAGGAGGTCACGAAGACGGGCGGAAGGTCCTCCCACTCCTCGAGAAGGCGCGCCTTGTTCTTCTCCACCTGGGCGGCCGTGACCGTGGAGCCCTGCTTGTCCGCCTTGGTGAAAACCAGTCCGAAGGGAATCCCCTTCTCCCCCAGTTCCGCGATGAAGCGCAGGTCCACTTCCTGCATGTCATGCCGCGAATCCAGGAGGACGAAAAGCATGACGAGTTCCTCGCTGCGGTTGATGTAGTCCCAGATGATGTGGCGGAGTTTCGCCCGCTCCTTGTCCGGAAGGCGGGCGTAGCCGTAGCCGGGAAGGTCCACGAGGTACCAGTTGTCGTTGATCAGGAAATGGTTCACGAGCTGGGTCTTGCCCGGGGTCTGGGAGGTCTTGGCCAGTTTGGCGTTGCCGGTAAGGGCGTTGATCAGGGAGGATTTTCCCACGTTGGACCGGCCGATGAACGCGAATTCGGGCAGCTTGCGTGCGGGTTTCTGCTCCACCCGCGTGCTGCTGCCGGAAAATATGGCGGTCTTGATCTTCATGGTCCCCTCCGTTTGACGGGCACAAAGATACGAAATTATTTCGACAATTTCGGATACCGGACGGTGAAACAGGCGCCCCCGAGGGCGAAAGATTTGGAATAGGAGATTTCCCCGCCGCAGCGGTCCACGATATTGCGGCAGATGGCGAGGCCGAGGCCCGTTCCGTGGGACTTGGTGGTAAAGTCCGGCGTGAACAGTTTCACGCGGTTCTCTTCCTTCACGCCGGGGCCGCTGTCCTCCACGACGATGTCGTAGAAACCTTCCTTTGAGGAGTTCCGGAGGGAAACCCGGATACGGCCGTCCTCCCGGCCTTCCAGGGCCTGCACCGCATTGGTCACGAGGTTCACCAGGACGCGGGTGAGTTGCGGTTTCGGGCCCATGACCTCGGCCCCTTCCAGGCCGAAGTACTCGAAGGTGATGTCCTCGCGGGCGTCGAACATGGACACTTCCTCCCGGACCAGCGCGTCGAGGTCGATCCGGACGGGCTCCTCGGAATAGAGTTTCGCGAAGGTGGAGAATTCGTTGGCGGTATCGGCCAGGATGTCGATGTGCTCCAGGACGGAGGCGGAGACCTCGTCGAACTTTTCCTCCCAGGCGGGGTTCCCCGTCTGCTTCATCCGGATGAGCATCTGGAGTTTGAGTTTGATCGGGGTGAGGGGGTTCTTGATCTCGTGGGCCACCTGGCGAGCCATCGCGCTCCAGGCCTTGTCGCGTTCGGCCTGGGCCAGCTGCCGGGTGGAATCCGACAAGTCGTGGACCATCAGGTTGTAGGCCCTGACGAGGGACGTGATCTCGTCCTCCTGGTCATAGACGATGTATTCGAGGTGGTCCACGTCGGAGACGTTCATCTTCCGGCCCATCTCGCTGAGCGGACGGAACATGCGGTCGATGACCTCCCCGGCCACGACCCGCGCCAGCAGCAGGAGGAGGAGGAAGACCGTGATGATCGAAAGGATATGGACGAGGGCCTCGTTCTCGAAGTCGTAACTCTGCTCGGTATAGGGGGTGGAGACGATGGCTGCCATGTTCCCGTCGGCATTCATGACCGGCGCATAAAGGGCATAGTAGCGCCGGTTGCCCATCCGCTCGGGCTGGATGCTGTACCGGCGGTGCTCCCGGACGATGCTGTAATAGGCGTTCTCGGACAGACGGCAGCCGGCGATCATCCGGTCATAGACCTCCGGGGTCGTGGACAGGACCATGCGCCCGTCCGGGGTGAACAGGGTGATGTCGCACTTGAGGTCGTTCCCGACCTGCTCGATGGCCGTGCGCGCCGCCGTGCTGCGGAGGTCCGATTCCTCCGTCACCCCCCGGAAACTGCCCTGGAGCATGGACTGGAGCGTGGTGATCCGCGAGGTCATGATGTTCTGCATGTCCGCGTTGTTGCGGCGGTACACGAAGTACACGCTGAAAGCGGCCATCGCCACGAGCGTCAGGATGAGGGACACGTACAGCACTACGCTGATACGGGTCCGGAAATAATGCCGTTCGCCGCCCCTTCGGCGCACCCGGAAGGCCATCAGGCTCAGGAGCAGGTAGGCGACGATGGCGAACAGGACGCCTTCCACGATGTAGTTCAGCACCTCCGTCTTCTCGCGGGAAATGACGACCTGCTCGTCCTCGGATACCGCCTGGATGAAGTGCAGATACCCTTCCTGGGTGACATGTCCCTTGGGAAGGTCCCCCAGCACATCCCGGAAGGACTCGGTGAACAGCGTGGGATAGGCATAATCGCCCTTGTACAGGACCAGGTGGCCCGAGACGTAGCGGGCATAGGAATACACCGGCGGAAGCGACACGCGGCCGGGTTCCGACAGGCCCAGCAGGCTCAGGTAGCCCCGGTTCTCGCGGTTGGACTTGGATTCCACCAGGACGAGGACCGAGGAGGAGCCGTAGCCTGGAGTGTAATAGGTAAAAAGACCCGAATAGCGCGCCCGCCCGTTGGCCCCGGTGCTGTAGAAGAAATGCGAGTTGTCCGACAGGCGCACCCCGCCGCGGATCCGTTCGTTGAACAGGGCGTCCGTCGCGGGCGAAGGCGTCGCGACCAGGGCGGAGATGTCATAGTCCTGCGAAACGCGGGTCAGGTAGGAGTTCGCGATGCGTCCCCGGATGAGGTCGTAACTGTTCTCCAGGACCGACAGGGTGCCGATCACCCCGTCCGCCGCAATGGCCCCTTCCGCAGCCCGGAGTTGGATTTCCAGCGCAATGTCCCGGTCCATCGCCAGCCGGTTCGCCCACACCTCCACGCGGTTCTGTTCCTTCTGGAATCCCAGGTAGGAGGATGCGATGACGAAATAGGCGGCCGTCACCACGGAAAGCACCAGCCGTCCGGCCCGGGAAAAGATGTCGTACCGAAGGCCCAGCAGGCTCCGCAGCAGCGGCGAAATCAGTTGCATGAGCAGCGGAAGCGTGAGCGTGACGGAAAGGAAGGAGACATACACCACCGCCGTGTACCGGTCCAGGAGATTCACCTTGTACAGTTCCAGGCAGATGCCGGAATTGAAGACGATGCTCTTGAAAGTCACGTGGATATAGGTGCCGATGGCGGCAAGGACGCCGAGGATCAGCACGACGGCGACCGCCTCCGCCCAGCGGGAGTCCTTCCGGCGGAACCACTCCAGCAGGCGCTTCCGTACGAGGTACAGGCTCAGGACGGCCGATACGATGAGGAGATTCAGCAGGACCACGGCCCCGAGCGAATAGAAAAAGGCGCCGTCGGCGTACAGCAGGGGCGAGAACAACTGCGAGGCCTGTCCGAGTTTCTGCCCGTACAGGTACAGGCCGGCGATAAAGGCCGTCTGGACCGCCATGACGACCCCACCCAGCGGAATCGTGGGACGGACCGACAGCAGGAGCAGCGTACCGCCCAGCAGGAGCAGGACCGAGATCCAGAACAGGAGCGGGTCGTGCCGTTCCGGATTCTGGGCCGCTTCGGCCGTGACCTTGAACACCGGCGCCCCGTTCACCACCACCGGCACGCCGATGCTGCCGGTGAGCGGATATACCGAATACCGGTCGCCCAGGCGGAAACGGGGATTCACCCCGTTGAAGGAGCCGGCGTTCAGTTCGTTGACCACCTCCAAACCGGCGATGACGGTAATTTCCCCTTCGCGGACGGACTTGGCCAGGAACCACTTGGGGCCGTAATTGACATAATTCAGGGTGGAAGTGAGGGCCGACAGGGGCGAGACGGTGTTTCCCCGCGCATCCCCGAGGCGCTGCACGACGGTCCGGCTGCGGATGTCGTCGTTCCGGATGGGGAACTGGTGGTTCCAGGACTGGAGCGTGTCCTCGCGGTAGCGGTACAGGACCATGTCTTCCGGAAGGTTCTCCAGACGGAAGGGAGCATCCGGTGACGAAGTAAGGGCCTGATTGACATACTCTTCCAGGAGATTCACCCGCTTTTCCACCCGCGCCCCGAGTTCCTTGGCGGCGGAGGCGGTGTCGGGATGCGACTGCCCCGACAGCAGGGACGCCGCCAGCAGCACCAGGGCGACGGCGATGACCGCCACCCCGGCCCAGAGCCGTATGCGGGCCTGCTTACTCATGGTGATAGGGCTCTCCCCGGATAATCGTGAACGCACGGTAGAGTTGCTCTGCAAAAATCGTTCTCACCATCTGGTGCGAGAAGGTCATCTTGGACAGGGAGACCTTTCCCTCCGCCCGTTCATAGACCTTCCGGGAGAAGCCGTAGGCGCCGCCGATGACGAAGACAAGGGCCTTCCCGCCCCGGGCGAGGCGCTGCGAAATCCAGTCCGCCCACTCGACGGACCGGTATTCCTTCCCATGCTCGTCCAGCAGGTAAACGGCATCCCCGGGAGCAAGTTGCCTGAGGATGAGTTCGCCTTCCTTTTCCTTGATCTGCTCCTCCGTAAAGGCCGATACGTTCTTGAGTTGGGGGATTTCCACGAGCGAGAAAGGCACATAGTGCCGGAGCCGGGACACATACAGGTCCAGGCCCGCCTTCACCCAGGCGACATCGGTCTTGCCGACCGTGACGAGTTTCACCTCCATCTTGGTCACAAAGATAGTCTTTCGGCTCGGTATTTGCAAGAAAGACATCCCGTGAAACGGCTCATCACACTGCTTGCAGCCTCGCTGCTGCTCTCGCTCGCGGGACTTTCCGCCCAGGACAAAGGCTATGACGTCTTCGTCCCCATCGGCAAATACATCGCCCAGGGCGACGCCGGTTCCCTCTCCGCCTGGTTCGCGGACAACCTCGAAGTCTCCATCATCTCCTCCACGCGCAACTGCTCCAAGACGCAGGCCCGCCAGATCGTGAAGACCTTCTTCGAGGCCTACACCCCCCGTTCCTTCGACATTTCCCACAAGGCCTCCCGGTCCAACATGAAATACGCCCTCGGACAACTTTCCGCCGGCGGCGAGGTCTTCCTGGTGACCATCTTCGTCTCCGCCAAGGCCGACGGAACCTTCCAGATCCAGCAGTTGAAAATCGACCGGCAAACGGAAGTGTATTAACAAAATTTGGATAAAAACGCGTAAATCGTTAATTTTGCGAAACTATTCGTGAATTAACGATTAACTTTTATATTTTTTATGGCAACAACAGCTGATCTCAAGAACGGAATGTACATCATGTACAACGGCAAACCTTGCGTCGTGGTGTATTTCCAGCACGTGAAACCCGGCAAGGGTCCCGCCTTTGTCAAGACGAAACTCCGCAACCTCGAAAACGGCCGTATCCTCGAGAACACCTTCACCGCCGGTGTCAAGCTCGACACCATCACCGTGGAACGCCGCCCCTACCAGTATCTCTATGATGACGGCGAGGCCTTCAACTTCATGCACGAGGAGACCTACGAGCAGATCACCCTTCCCCACGACGTCGTGGAGAACGCCGACCTCATGAAAGAAGGCCAGCGCGTGGAGATGATGTTCCTCACCGAGCCCGAAGAGCGCTGCCTCACCTGCGAACTCCCGACCTACGTCACCCTCGAGGTCACCTACAGCGAGCCTGCCGTGAAGGGCAACACCGCCTCCACCTCCGCCCTCAAGGAGGTCACCCTCGAGACCGGCGCCAAGATCATGGTTCCGCTCTTCATCGAGACCGGCGAAATCATCACCGTGAACACCACCGACCGTTCCTACGGCCAGCGCGTGAAATAAAGCGTCGCAGTCAATAGACTTACGCTCAAATAGTTACGCAAAACTCCCTGGTACAAATGTACCAGGGAGTTTTCGTTATTGTGCTGATATTCAACCGGTTAAGAAAGACGCCTATATCATCCTGACCGCCGCGGCTTTCTGCTGCCGTTGATCCAGGATTAAACAGGGCCGGGATCAGATGACGTAATCCTCGATATCCTGCACGCTCACGGGATTGTTCCCCAGGATGAGGAGGCGCTCCACGACGTTGCGGAGTTCGCGGATGTTGCCGGTCCAGGATTTCTGCACCAGCATGTCGATGGCTTCCTGCGAGAACTCTTTCCGCGGCATGGCGGTCTCGGTGCAGATCTGCTCCAGGAAGTGGTTGATAAGCAGCGGAATGTCATCCTTGCGTTCGTCCAAGGTCGGGACCTTGATGACGATGACGCTGAGGCGGTGGTAAAGGTCTTCGCGGAAGGTGCCTTTCTTGATTTCCTCGGCGAGGTTCTTGTTCGTGGCGGAAACCACGCGGACGTTCACGGTGATGTCCTTGTCGGAGCCCACGCGGGAGATCTTGCGCTCCTGCAGGACGCGGAGGACCTTGGCCTGGGCGGCGAGGGACATGTCGCCGATCTCGTCCAGGAAGAGGGTGCCGCCGTCGGCCTGCTCGAACTTGCCCTTGTGCTGCTTGATGGCCGAGGTGAAGGATCCCTTCTCGTGGCCGAAGAGTTCGCTCTCGATGAGTTCCGACGGGATGGCGGCGCAGTTCACTTCCACATACGGCATCATCGACCGCTGCGAAAGCTGGTGCAGGCTGCGGGCGACGAGTTCCTTGCCGGAACCGTTGGGACCGGTGATGAGGACGCTGGCGTCGGTAGGAGCGACCTTGGCAATCATCTCCCGGATATGCTGGATCCCGGCCGACTGTCCCACCATCTCCTGCCCATAGACCTTCTTCTTGAGGATCTTGGTCTGGGTGACGAGGTTGGCCTTGTCCGTCGCGTTCTTGATGGTGATCAGGATGCGGTTCAGGTCCAGGGGTTTGCCGATGAAATCGAACGCACCCTTCTTGATGCAGTCCACGGCGGTGTCGATGTCGGCATGGCCGGAGATCATGACGACCGGCGTCTCCACACCGTCCTCCACCAGTTTCTGGAGGACTTCCGTCCCGTCCATCCCGGGCATCTTGATATCGCAGAAGATGGCGTCGTACTTCTCCTTTTCCGCCATCGCAGTGGCGTCAGCGCCGTTCTCGGCGGTGTCCACCTGGTATCCTTCCATCTCCAGGATCTCCTTGAGGGAGTTCCGGATGGAGCGTTCGTCATCGACAATCAGAATCTTCATAGACAGACAATCATTTATGCAAATATCGGAACTTTTTTCTACATTTGTAATCTTGAGTGAGAGAAAGATTATGAACGTTCCTGATATCATCATCGCCGTGGACGGCTTTTCAGCCACCGGCAAGAGCACCTTCGCCAAGATGGTGGCGAAGGAATTCGACTTCCTGTACCTGGACAGCGGCGCCATGTATCGCGGCGTCACCCTCTTTGCGATGGAGAACGGTTTGATTGCGGAGGACGGCACCATCGACGAGGCGGCCCTGAAAGCGGTCATCGACACGCTGGACCTGCATTTCCGGAACGAGGAAGGGAAGACGCTCCTGTATCTCGGCGAGCGCTGCATCGAGACGGAGATCCGCACCCTCGCCGTGTCCTCGTACGTGAGTCCCGTGTCGGCCATCGCCTTTGTGCGGGCCTATGTGGACGCGAAGCTCCGCGCCTTCTCCGAGGGCGGCCGCGTCATCATGGACGGCCGCGACATCGGCACCACCGTGTTCCCGAACGCGGAGCTGAAGGTGTTCATGATTGCCGACGAGAATGTCCGTGCCCAGCGGCGCTACGACGAGATGGTTGCCAAAGGTGACACGCCGGTCTTCGAGGACATCGTCAAGAACCTGGCGGAGCGCGACTACATCGACTCCCACCGCGAGACTTCTCCCCTCCGTCAGCCGGAGGACGCCTATGTGATGGACAACACCCACATGACCCTGCATGAGGAACTGGTCTGGTGCCTTGGGGTCATCCAGGGCAAGTTCCTGCTCTACGAGGCCCCGTCCCTGAAATGGTGACGGTGGACATCGACCCCGGTTCCGGTTTCTGCGGCGGGGTCATCCGGGCCATTTCCCGCGCGGAAAGTTTCCTGGGCGGGGAGGACCATCTCTACTCCCTGGGCGCCATCGTCCACAACGAAGCCGAACTCGACCGTCTCGGGGCGAAGGGGCTCCGTACGGTCGCGTCCCTGTCGGAAGTCCCTGAAGGCGAAACCGTCTTGATCCGGGCCCATGGGGAACCGCCCTCGACCTATGCCGGGGCGCGGGAACGCGGGCTCACGCTCATCGACTGCACCTGCCCCGTCGTACTCAAACTCCAGCAGCATATCCGGGAGGCCTACGCCCGCCTGCACGAAGGCGGCCTCCAGGGAACCCTCCTCATCTTCGGGAAGATCGGCCATGCCGAGGTCCTCGGCCTGTTGGGTCAGGTGGACGGGGACGCCATCGTCGTGGAGAACCGGGCCATGCTGGAAGCGGCCCTTCCCCGCATCGACTTCTCCCAGCCCGTGGAAATTTTCTCCCAGACCACCAAAAGTCCCTCCGAATACGCGGAAATCTGCGACCGCGTCCGTTCCCTCGGTTCCCGGGTGACGGTCCACGACACCATCTGCGCCCAGGTCGCGAACCGGCATGAGCATCTGGTCGACTTCGCCCTTTCGCACGACATCCTTCTCTTCGTCGCCGGCGAGGCCAGTTCCAACGGCAAGGTCCTCTTCGACCTGTGCCGCAGCGTAAATCCCCGCACCTGGCGCATCGGCGGCCCCGGCGACATCGCCCCGGCCTGGTTCCGCTCCGTCGACCGCGTAGGCGTCTGCGGCGCCACCTCCACCCCGAAATGGCTCTTGGAAGCCGTCGCCGCGGCGGTCAAGTTGATCTAAGCGTCTCTCTCAACCTGTGCACCTCTGAAAAGCTATATAATTGAATCCCAAGATATGATGATCGGAAACCGGCCAGCCATAATACAATAAGGGCGGGCCGGAAGCGGCTCGCCTTTATTGTACCTTATCAACTAAACCAACTATAATAACTAACCGGCTTAGCTAATTGCAAGGTGCGTGCCAAACTAGTCGGAGGGGGCAGAAGATTTCTCGACTCCGCCTTCGGCTTCGCTCGGAATGACAGGGGGGACCTCGGCGGCACGGGCGGATTCGGCTTCTGCGGCGCGGGCGGCCTCGGCTTCGCGACGGGCGCGCTCGACGCTCTTGGAGCGCTTGAGGACGAAGCCGGAGCCGAGGTACTTGGTGCGGACGTCCTCATCGGCAGCGAGTTCTTCCGGGGTGCCTTCCTGGAGGATGGTGCCCTCGTAGAGGAGGTAGGCGCGGTCCGTGATGGCGAGGGTCTCGCCCACGTTGTGGTCGGTGATGATGACGCCGATGTTGCGGTACTTGAGTTTCGCGATGATGTACTGGATATCCTCCACGGCGATGGGGTCCACGCCCGCGAAGGGTTCGTCCAGGAGGATGAACTTCGGGTCCACGGCGAGGGCGCGTGCGATTTCGCAGCGGCGGCGCTCGCCGCCGGAGAGCTGGATGCCCTTGGACTTGCGGACCTTGGAAAGGTTGAACTCGTCGATGAGCTGCTCCAGGCGGGCTTCCCGCTCGGCCTTCGTCATCCGGGTCATTTCCATGACGGACATGATGTTGTCCTCCACGGACATCTGGCGGAAGACGGACGCTTCCTGCGGCAGGTAGCCCACGCCCTTCTGGGAGCGCTTGTACATGGGAAGGCCGGTAAGCTCGTCATCGTCGATGAAGATGCGCCCTTCATTCGGGACGATCTGGCCGGTGATCATATAGAAACTGGTGGTCTTGCCGGCGCCGTTGGGGCCCAGGAAGCCCACGATCTCGCCCTGGTTCACTTCCATCGAGACGCCCTTCACGACTGTCCGGACGCCGTATTTCTTGACCAGGTTCTCAGCACGTAACTTCATGGTTTACACTTATTTGGTATCGAGGCCGAGGGCGGCCACGAGTTCTCTGACTTCGGGATTGGTGTCCATCAGGACCTTCGCCTTCTCTTCGGGCATATAGGGGACCCGCTCGCCGGTATCCTCCTCGGGAATGTCGTCCACATGGAGGTTCACCTTGTGGCAGGAGAGCAGTTCCCGGAACTGGCGTTCCAGGTCGCGGAGCATCTTTTCCTCGATCCACTGCTTCTGCGCGGCATTGGAGACGGAGAAGTGCACGGACTTGACGCCTTCGCCCTCCTCCTCGCGGAGTTTCGCCTGTGCGAGGGCGTTCGCGAGGCGCGGCCGGTCGGAGAACTTGCCCACGAGGGCCTTCCAGGCTTCCTGGACGGCGGCTCTGTCCGGCAACGTCTCCTCCACGGCGACGGTCTCTTCCTCCTGGGGCTTCTCCTCCTTCTCGTCCATGATGGCGTTCATGGACAGGGCGGAACCGGTTTTCGGCGTCCGTTTGCGACGTTCAGGAGTCGGTTGCACCGGGGTGGCGGCAGATTTCTCGACTCCGGCTTCGCCTCCGCTCGAAATGACAGGGGCTTCCGGTTTGTCATTCCGAACCTGCGGAGCAGGTGAAGGAATCTCAGGAGCCGGCTTGGGAGCGACGGCTGTCTTGTCAGCGGGCTGCTGAGGTGCAACAGGTTGTGTAGCAACCGGTTTAGCCCCCGCAACAGGCTCCGGCGCCTGGATCAGGAAACTGAGTTTCATGAGGGCGAACTCGATATGGAGCCGGGGATTCACGGCGGCCTTGTAGCCGGTCTCGCAGGCGGTGGTGACGCCGAGGGCGTCGTACAGGAAGCGGAGCGGGCAGCGGCCGGCCTGTTCGCGGTAGCGCTGTTTCAGGGAATCCGGAAGCTCCAGCAGGGCCTCCAGCCCGGCGGTCCGGGCGACGATGAGATCCCGCAGGTGCGCACTCAGCGCCGCGACGAAATGCAAGGCGTTGAAACCCTTCCGGAGCACCTCGTCGAAGGTGGTGAGGGCGGCCCCGTAGTTGCCGGCGAGGAAGTTATCGACCAGGGAGAAGCTGTATTCGTGGTCCAGGACGTTGAGGTTCCGGATGACATCGGCATACTTGACGTCGGTGCCGCAGAAGGCGACGGTCTGGTCGAAGATGGTGAGGGCGTCGCGCATGGCGCCGTCGGCCTTGGAGGCGATGACATGGAGGGATTCGTCGTCGATGGTGATCCCTTCCTTCGCCGCGATGCCGCGGAGGTTCTTCACCATGTCGGGAATGCCGATGCGGTTGAAATCGTAGGTCTGGCAGCGGGAAAGGATGGTCGGGAGGATCTTGTGCTTTTCGGTCGTCGCCAGGATGAAGATGGCGTGCGCCGGGGGCTCCTCCAGCGTCTTGAGGAAGGCGTTGAAGGCGGCCTGGGACAGCATGTGGACCTCGTCGATGATGTACACGCTGTACTTTCCCACCTGCGGCGGCACCTGCACTTTCTCCATCAGGGACTTGATGTCGTCCACGGAGTTGTTGGACGCGGCGTCCAGCTCGTGGATGCAGTAGGAGCGCCCTTCCTGGAAGGAGATGCAGGACTCGCACTCCCCGCAGGGCTCCATGTCGGGCCCCGGATGCGCGCAGTTGATCATCTTCGCGAAGATGCGCGCCGTCGTGGTCTTCCCCACCCCGCGCGGGCCGCAGAACAGGTAGGCGTGGGCCAGCTGTCCCCGCTTGATGGAGTTCGAGAGGGTCCGGGCGATGGTATCCTGCCCCAGCAGGGTCTCAAAGGAGTCCGGCCTGTATTTCCGTGCCGATACGATGTACTCACTCATAATCTACAAAGATAAGAAGTTATTTTGAAAAACCGGGCCGTAGCACTATCTTTGCAGAAAGAGTTCGACTATGAAGCGATTGATGACAGCACTGGCGCTCCTTCTCGTGAGCGCGGGTCTCTTTGCCCAACAGGGAAAGGTGACCACCCGGAAACACCTGTTTTCCGATTTTACCGATAAGATTACGAAGGTCGTGATGGCCGGTGGGGATGTCCTGGACGGTGCCCTGCGGCAGGAAGTGGTCCAACTATGGACCGCCTCCCCCTTCGAGTTCTGCTCCGCCGCGGAATACAATTCCCTCAAAGGTTCCGACGCCTACTATTTCCTCCTCGTGACCGAGGGACAGGCCAAGGGCGAAGAGGAGCCCATGGTACGCTTCCTGACCCTGGAAAAAGGCGGTGCCGAATCGGGCGACAACATCCCGCTCCGCACCGAGGTCATCTCCCTGCCGCTCTGCCCGGCGGACGGCAGCATCGGCCGGGAGGTCGTATTCCTTTCCGCCTATGTCAAGGGCATCCAGGAATTCGCCCTCGCCGCCATGGAATCCGAGCGCACCGCGTATTCCGGAATGAACTGGTTCAACGAGAAATACGACAGGAAGGGCGGCATCAAGCGGATCTATCTGGCCCAGGAGGACCTTTCCACCGCCGTCTCGGAAAAAGACAAGGCGAAGTATCTCGACGAGGACATCATCCTCTGCGAGGCCGACGAGGCCGACAAGGTCTATACCGACAAGACCTACAACACCCTCGTGAGTTACACCGTTGCCGCCGGCACCTGGTGCTACAAACTCCTCATCGAGGCAGATACGGATACCGTCTATTACATCCGCAAGCACAAGATGACGGACCGCGCTCCCGCGGGCTTCCTCACCGAGGACCTGCGGCGCATGTCCAAGAAGCGGTAATGCGGAGCGGCACGGCACCTTCCGGACTGCGCTACGCCGTCCGGAGAAGCGCATCTTCCGTGGGCTGGTGCGCCCTGAGCATCCGCTGCGGGACCCGGGACGAAGCCGGTTTCCGGGGCGGTATCGCCCATTTCACCGAACACACGATCTTCCGGGGTACGAAGCGCAAAAGTGCCTCGGTGATCGGCAGTTACCTGGACCGTCTGGGCGGAGAGCTCAATGCCTACACGACCAAGGAGGAAATCGTTCTGCATGCCACCGTCCTGAAGGAGGACCTCGGCAAGGCCGCCCGGCTCCTCTTTGAACTGGCGACGGAACCCACTTTCCCGGACGACGAGATCGAAACCGAACGGGGCGTAGTCCTGGACGAAATCATCTCCTACAAGGACAACCCGGTGGAAGACGTCTATGACCGGTTCGAGGGCATGCTCTTCGAAGGCCATCCGCTGGGCAATCCCATCCTGGGCACCACCGCCTCCGTCAGACGCATCACGCCGGAGGACCTCCGCCGTTTCGTCCGCACCTTCTTCACCCCGGACCGCATGGCTTTCACGGTCGTCGCGGATATCGATGAGAAAGTGCTGGAGAAGCGGATCATTCACCTGTCTGAACGCGTTTTCGGTGCGGCAGGACATACCCTTTCCTCCGCGTCGCTTCGCGACCCAATACGGGCATATGCTCCGGAAAGGGTATGCCCTGCCGCACCCGCCGCGCCTTCTTTTCCCCCATTCGACAAAACCGTGGACAAACGCAACCACGAGGTGAACGCCGTGATCGGCAACCGGGCGCCGTCGCTGTATGAGGAGGAGGACCGGATCACCGCGGCCGTGCTATGCAACATCCTGGGCGGGCCGGCATCGAACTCCCTGCTCAATAAAGAGTTGCGCGAGAAGAACGGTTGGGTGTACGGGGTGGAGTGTTCCTATACGCAGTACGCCGATACGGGCATCGCCGCCATCAGTTTCGGCTGCGACAAGCCCAACCTGGAGCGCTGCCTCAAGGCGCTGGACAAGATCCTGGAGCGCCTGCGGGAAGTGCCGCTGTCGGAACGGTTCCTGAAGGCCGCGAAACGGCAACTCCTCGGCCAACTCGCCATTTCTTCCGCCAGCGGGGAGGCGCAGTGCCTGTCCATGGGCAAGTCCCTCCTCTCGTGGGGCCGCATCGACTCCTCCGCCGAGACCCGCGCCCGCATCGAAGCCGTGACGCCCGAGGCCCTGCAGGCCATGGCCCGCCGGCTCTTCGATCCGGCAAGCCTTTCACGCTTGATCTACCTGTAAACGCTATCCATATGCAAGCCACCAAAACCGTCAATCCCCGCAGGGGAAGCAAACTGGGGAAGGCCACCTGGATTTCCCTGGGCGTCACTGTCCTCGCCATCATCCTGATGGCATCCTGCTGCACGACCATCGACTCCGCGTCGGTGGGTATCCGTTTCAAGAAATGGTCGTCCAACTCCGAACTCAAGGGCGGCGTGGAAGGCACCTGCCGCGGCTGGGTGTGGTACAACCCCATCACGGAAAGTATCTTCGAGTATCCTACTTATATCCAGCGAGTCACCTATGATCCGTTCACGGTGAACCCGAAGGATGCGGCCATCTTCTCCATGACCCCGACCCTGGCCTACCAGATCGACGAGAACAAGGCCGTCGACATCTTCGTGAAATACCGCAAACCGGTCCGGGAACTGGAAATGGGCTATATCAACACCTGCATCTTCGAGGCCTACCGTACCTGCGCGAACAACTACACGTCCGACGAACTCATGGCCAACCGCGCCAAGTTCGAGACCGAGGTCCGCGCCCGTCTGGACGAATCCATGAACCGCGAAGGGTTCATCGTCCGCGAGTTCACGACGAAGATCGATCCGCCGGCTTCCCTGACCGAGGCCATCAATGCGAAGAACGAAGCGGTCCAGAACGCCCTCAAGGCGGAAAACAAGGTGAAGGAAGCCGAGGCCGAGGCGAAGATCGCCATCGCCAAGGCCCAGGGTGAGGCCGAAGCCCTGAAGATCCAGGGTGACGGCGAGGCCTACTACAACCGCGTGGTCGCGGCCTCCCTGAACGGGCTCATCGTCCAGCAGTACGCCATCGAGAAGTGGAACGGCGAACTTCCGACCTACAACGGCTCCAACGCCCTTCCGTTCATCAACTTGAGCAAATAGGCGTCTCGCCTAAGTATTTCTATCCCAACGGGTTAAACAATATTCCCTGGTACATCTGCACCAGGGAATAGTTATTAGCACACTATGTATCAAGCAGTTAGCCGGGACGGTCAGCCGATGACGGCGCCGTTGGTGACGGCTTCCTGCGGGGTGATGAAGCGCATCTTGCCGTCGCCCTGCTTGGCCATGAGGATCATGCCCTTGGACTCGATGCCGCGGATCTTGCGCGGGGCGAGGTTCGCCAGGATGCAGATCTGCTTGCCCAGCATGTCCTCGGGGCTGTAGTACTCCGCGATGCCGGAGACGATGGTCCGGGTGTCGATGCCCGTGTCGATGGTGAGTTTCAGGAGTTTGTCCGTCTTGGGGACGCGCTCGGCCTCCAGGACGGTGGCGGTGCGGATGTCCATGCGGCCGAAATCGTCGAAGGACACTTCCTCCTTCTGCGGCTCTACCTTCTTCGCGGCTTCCGCAGCGGCCTTGGCGGCCTCGGCGGCTTCGCGCTCGGCCTTGATGGCCTGGAGGCGGGCGATCTGGGCATCCACGACGGCGTCCTCGATCTTCTGGAACAGGAGGACGGACTCGCCCAGGGCGTGCCCGGCGGGCAGGAGTTCGGGGGTGCCGAGCATGTCCCAGCGGAGGACGATAGATTTCTCGACTCCGCCTTCGGCTCCGCTCGAAATGACAGAGGAGGCTTCGCTCGAAATGACAAGACCATTGTCATTTCGACCAAGGCCGTCAGGCCGCGCGGAGAAATCTCGCGTATGCAGGGCCTTGCCCTCGCCCGGCTTGTAGAAGTTCTCCGTCGGGGTGCCTTCGCCGGCGCGGTGGTCGGTGCCGGCGTCGAGGCCCACGCGGAGGATCGTGCGGAGTTTCTCGGCGCTGAAGGGGGTGAAGGGCTCGAAGGCGATGGCGAGGTCGGCGCAGATCTGGAGGCAGGTGTAGAGGATGGAGGCGGTGCGGTCCATGTCGGTCTTCGCCACCTTCCAGGGCTCCATGTCGGAGATGTACTTGTTGCCGATGCGGGCGATGTTCATCGCCTCCTTCAGGGCCTCGCGGAAGTGGAAGGTCTCCACGTATTTCTCCAGGGCCTCCTTGCAGGGGACGATGGAGGCAAGGGTCTCGGCGTCAATGGCTTCGGGTTTCCGGTTCTCCGGGACGAGACCGCCGAAGTACTTGTGCGTGAGGACGACGGCGCGGTTCACGAAGTTGCCGAACACGGCCACGAGCTCGGAGTTGTTGCGCTGCTGGAAGTCCTTCCAGGTGAAGTCGTTGTCCTTGGTCTCCGGGGCGTTCGCCGTCAGGACGTAGCGCAGGACGTCCTCCTGGCCCGGGAACTGCTCCTCGTACTCGTGGACCCAGACGGCCCAGTTGCGGGAGGTGGAGATCTTGTCGCCCTCGAGGTTCAGGAACTCGTTGGCCGGAACGTTCTCCGGGAGGATGTAGTCGCCGTAGGCCTTGAGCATGGACGGGAACACGATGCAGTGGAAGACGATGTTGTCCTTGCCGATGAAATGCACCAGCCGGGTTTCCGGGTCCTTCCACCACTTCTCCCAACTCTGAGGGAGGAGTTCCTTGGTGTTGGAGATGTAGCCGATGGGGGCGTCGAACCAGACGTAGAGGACCTTGCCCTCGGCACCGTCGACAGGGACGGGGACGCCCCAGTCCAGGTCGCGGGAGACGGCGCGGGGCTGCAGGCCGCCGTCCAGCCAGCTCTTGCACTGGCCATAGACGTTGGTCTTCCACTCCTTGTGCTGCTCCAGGATCCAGTCGCGGAGCCAGGGCTCGTACTGGTCCAGCGGAAGGTACCAGTGCTTGGTCTTCACCTTCTTGGGCGTGGAGCCGGACAGGGCGGACTTGGGGTCGATGAGCTCTTCCGGGCTCAGCGTGGATCCGCACTTCTCGCACTGGTCCCCGTAGGCGCCGGGATTGCCGCACTTGGGGCAGGTGCCCACGATGTAACGGTCCGCGAGGAAGGTCTTCGCCTCCTCGTCGTAATACTGCTCGGTCTCCTTGGTGATGAACTTGTCGTCGTCGTAGAGTTTGCGGAAGAACTCCGACGCATTCTCGTCATGGACCTTCGACGTCGTCCGGGAGTAGATGTCAAAGTTGATGCCGAGGCCCGTGAAGGCGTCCTTCATCACGCTGTGGTACTTGTCCACGATGTCCTGCGGGGTGACGCCCTGGGCGCGGGCCTTGATGGTGATGGGCACGCCGTGCTCGTCGGAGCCGCAGACGAAGACGACGTCCTCGCCCCGCATCCGGAGGTAGCGGACGTAGATGTCACCGGGGATGTAGGCACCGGCCAGGTGGCCGATATGGACGGGACCGTTGGCGTACGGAAGCGCGCAGGTCACGAGGGTTCTCTTGTGGGTCATTTGAGTCTTCCTAATTTGATGTTGATCTTTTTCTTCAGGGTATTGATGCGCTCCAGGGTGGTGAGGATCTCCCGCTGGCGGTCGGGGCCGGCCGTGGCGAGCTCCCGCAGGAGCGACTGCTGTTCCGATGCGAGGCGCTTGTCGTGATAGGCAAGGATCGCCTTGGGGACGTAGTTCGTGAGCCAGGACTCGCGGGTGGTGAGGGCCGCCTGGAACTTCTTCACGGACAACTCGTACTTGTCGTCCGAGAGTTGGCTCGTCACGAAACGGACCTGGTCGTCCTCCCCGTTCAGGAGGGTCCGGATGATCTCGTCCTGGGATTTCCCCTCGTCGTAGAGGGTGAAATAGGCGTCGTAGGTGAGACGGTAGGCGTCGTTGGCGAAAGCGATGTCGTCGGCGGCAAAGGCGGCGTCGATGAACTCGGCCACGGTCTGGGCCCCGTCGGGGTCGAAGAACTCGGAATCCGACTCGAACACGAGCGGCGTGCGCCCGTCCGTGAGGATGAAACCCAGCAGTTCCCGTTCCGAAGGGGCCAGGATGGAATTCTGGCTTTCCAAGGCGCGGAGTTCGTTCACCGGCGGCGTATAGGTGGCGGCCTGCTCCGTGGCGGGCTGGGGGCCGTATTCCCGGCGGGCGGCCTCGCGCCGCGCACTCGCCCGCTCCTCGTCCACCGTCTTCTCGCGGGTGCGGCGGATCCGGTCGAAGAGGATGTCCGACTCGATGTGGAACTTCTCCGCGACCGTATCGACATAGACCGAACGCTTGACGGCATCGGGGATGCCAGCAACGGAATCGGCGATATCGTTGATCAGGTTGGCGCGCTTGAGCGGGTCGTTGCCGGCCTCCCCCAGCAGGAGGTCCGCCTTGAAGGCAATGAAGTCCTGCTCGTTCGCGGCGATGAAGGCCTCCACCTCCTCCAGGGAGTGTTTCCGGGCATAGGAGTCCGGGTCGTCCCCGTCCGGGATGAGGACCACTTTCACGTTCATTCCCTCGCGAAGGACCATGTCGATGCCGCGGAGCGCGGCGTGAATCCCTGCCGAGTCGCCGTCGTACATGATGGTGATGTTCTCGGTGAAGCGCTTGATGAGGCGGATCTGCTCCACGGTCAGGGAGGTGCCGCTGGAGGCCACGGTATTGACGATGCCCAGCTGGTGCATGGACAGGACGTCCAGGTAGCCTTCCACGAGGTAGCACTTGTCGGCCCGGGAGATGGCGCCCTTGGCGAAGTAGATGCCGTACAGGGAGCGGGACTTGACATAGATCTCCGACTCCTTGGAGTTCACGTACTTGGCGACGGTCTTGTCGGTAAAGAGGGTGCGTCCGCCGAAGGCGATGACGCGGCCGCTGACCGAATGGATCGGGAACATCACCCGGTCATAGAAGCGGTCGTGCAGGGAGCCGTCCGTGTCCCACTGGGCGCAAAGACCGGTCTCCGTCAGGTACTCGTCCTTGTAGCCCGCCGCTTTCGCCGCCTCGGTAAAGGCGTTTTTGGTCTTCGGGGCCCATCCCAGCCCGTACTTGTCGATGGTCTCGTCCTCGAGCCCGCGGGAATGGAAATACTGGACCGCGACCGAACGGCCTTCGTCGGTCTTCAGCTGGTCCTTGTAGAAGTTGAAGGCGAACTCCGAAACGGCCATCAGGCTCTCGTTCCGCTGGCGGGCGGCGATGTCCTCGGCCGTCTCCTCCTTTTCCTTGACTTCGATGTGGTATTTGCGGGCCAGATACTTGAGCGCTTCCGTGTAGGAGAGTTTCTCATACTCCATCACGAAGCCCACGGCGGTGCCGGACTTTCCGCAACCGAAGCACTTGTAGATGCCCCGGGAGGGCTCCACGTGGAAGGAGGGCGTCTTTTCATTGTGGAAGGGACAGCACGCCCACAGGCTGCTTCCGCGGCGCTTCAGCGTCACGAAATCGCCTACGACGTCCTCGACACGGGCGGTGTCCAGGATGAGCTGTACCGTCTCCTGCGGGATCATGGGCCTATTCCTTCTCGAACTCCACTTCCTTGGCGCCGGAGAGGTCCGTCACCTGGATCTTGCCGTCGTCGATGATGGGGGCATCCGCGTCGCGGGCGGCCTCATTCGGCCGTTCCACGGTATCCCGCTTGGGCTCCTTCGTCCCCAGCCAGGCCTTTCCCCGGTACCACAGGTCCCGGCCGTACCAGATGACAGCCAGCGCCCCGAGAATCTTCCCGAGGAACGGTGTCCGCACGATGAGGAAACAGCCCAGCAGGACGAACAGCGCGTCCTTCGCCAAAGTGATGAGCGTATGGTTTGATTGCGTCATTGCAGCCTGAATTTCGTATAGTCTGCAAATATAAGAAATCTTCCCCACATGCGAAAGCCCGGCGCTCGGAGGGAGCGTCGGGCTTCATTTCGATGCGGTCGGGAACGGCTTAGAAGGGGAGGTCTTCCCCGCCGTCCTCGGCGGGCATGTCCTCGAGGGTGGGAGCCGGAGCGGAGGGCCAGGCCTGCGGGGCGGGCTGCTGGTAAGCCGGGGCCACCTGCTGCGCCGGACGGGCCGGGGCGGCGGGGGCTTCGGGCTGAGCGGCGCCGGCGGGAGCGATCTTCCAGATCCGGAGGTCGTTGTACCAGCGGCCGTTGTACTCGCGGCTCTTGAGGTTGAAGGAGACCTTCACCTTGTCACCGACCTGGTACTTGGCCAGGTCCTGGACCTTTTCCACGCCCCAGGCCATGAAACAGGCCTTGGCGGTGTAGTTGCCGTCCGGATATTCCAGGACGAACTCCTGCTTGGACCAGGGGCCGCGCGCGGAGTTCCCGGACTGGACGGGAAGCTTCTGGAAGAGGGTTCCTTCGATTTCGAGTGCCATGCTTACTTCTTCTTGGCGGGTTCTTCGGCCGGGGCCACATAGTGACCGACCTTGTTCAGATCCACGTCGAAGACGAGGGTGCTGTTCGGAGCGATGCCGCGGGTGCCGTACTCGCCGTAAGCGAGGTCACCGGGGATGACGAGCTGGATCTTGCCGCCTTCACCGACGAGCTTGAGGCCTTCGCCCCAGCCCTTGATCACGCGGTTGAGCTGGAAGTTGATGTTGTCGTTCTGGTCGAACACGGTACCGTCGATGAGGGTGCCCTTGTAGTTCACCCACACGGTGTCCTGGTCGGCGACGGGCTTGTTCTCGTTACCGGGCTCGATGATCTTGTAAGCGAGGCCGCTCTCGGTCTGGGCGGTGCCCTCTCCCTTGAGGAAGTTGGCGATATAGTCGGCACCCTTCTCCTTGTTCAGGGCACCGGTGTAGGCGCGGCGCTTCTGGATGAAGCCGTCCAGGACGGTATTCATCTCGTTGGGGTCGATCTTGAACTGCTTGCCGAAGGTGGAGTCCTGCGGGGTACCCTGGGCCTTCATGAAGTCCTTGATACCCTTGATCATCTGGTCGTAGTTGAGGTCACCGAAATCGTTGCCCTTGATCCAGGAACCGAAGTTCACGCCCACGAGGTAGGAGGTGGAGTCGATCTGGGCCTTGTTGGGAAGAAGGTCGCGAACTTCCTTGCTTCCTTCGGCGGCGGGGGTGCCGCAAGCCACCATCAGCACGGCGGCCGACAGAGTGGCGAAAATCTGGGAAATCTTCATTTTTTATACCATTTAAAAGTTGTCTTTTCCGGTAGCGACTCGCTTTGAGCCGCTATCCTGCAAAGTTAGTGCTTTTTTCCGGAATTGACTCAATTTTTTTAGTAAGTGTATGATTTTGTTGCGCCGGACGCGCATTTCACGAATATTTTAAAGGATAAAGAGGAATAATTTTGGGATTTGCTCCAAAATTTTGTTATATTGTCCATCTAAGAAACCGACTATGTCCTTCGATCCCTCCATCCTCCAGTCCAAGTTGAAACAGTTTTTCGGCTTCGACTCCTTCAAGGGCGACCAGGAACGGATCATCCGTCACCTTGTCGAGGGAGGGAATGCGTTTGTCCTGATGCCCACGGGCGGCGGCAAATCCCTGTGCTACCAACTTCCCGCCCTCGTGATGGAAGGAACGGCCATCGTCATCTCCCCGCTCATCGCCCTGATGAAGAACCAGGTGGACGCCATCCGGGGCTTCGTGGAAAAGGACGACGGGATCGCCCATTTCCTCAATTCCTCCCTGAGCCGCACCCAACTCGCCGAGGTGCAGGAGGACCTGCTGAGCGGAGTCACGAAACTCCTGTACGTCGCACCGGAGTCCCTGACGAAGGAGGAGAACATCGACCTGCTGAAGAAGATCCACATCTCCTTCTACGCCGTGGACGAGGCGCACTGCATCTCCGAATGGGGCCATGACTTCCGGCCGGAATACCGGAAGATCCGTTCCATCATCGAGGAGATCCAGCCGGCCCCGGTCATCGCCCTCACCGCCACGGCGACGCCCAAGGTCCAGAGCGACATCCTCAAGAACCTCCGCATCACGGACGCCACGGTGTTCAAGTCCTCTTTCAACCGCCCGAACCTGTATTACGAGATCCGGGACAAGGTGGAGCCGGAGAAGGACATCATCCGTTTCATCCGCCAGAACCCCGGGAAGTCGGGCATCATCTACTGCCTGAGCCGGAAGAAAGTGGAGGAACTGGCTCAACTTCTGACCATCAACGGCATCGAGGCGCTCCCCTACCACGCCGGCCTGGACGCGAAGACGCGGGCGGAGAACCAGGACCGCTTCCTGATGGAGGACGTGCGGGTGATCGTGGCCACGATCGCCTTCGGCATGGGCATCGACAAGCCGGACGTGCGGTTCGTCATCCACTACGACATTCCCAAGAGCATCGAGGGCTACTACCAGGAAACCGGCCGGGCGGGCCGCGACGGGCAGGAAGGCCAGTGCATCACCTATTACAGTTACAAGGACATCCAGAAACTGGAGAAGTTCATGCAGGGGAAGCCCGTCTCCGAACAGGAGATCGGCAAGCAGCTTCTCGGGGAGACGGTCGCCTACGCGGAATCCAGCCAGTGCCGCAGGAAACTGCTGCTCAATTACTTCGGCGAAGACTACCCGCAGGACAACTGCGGCAGTTGCGACAACTGCCTCCATCCCAAGGCCCGGTTCAACGGCCAGGAGGAAATGTGCCTCGCGATCGAACTCATCGACACGCTCCGGGAACACTTCAAGCTCGAGCACCTCGCCAGCATCCTTGCGGGGGTGCCGAACGCGCTCATCAAGTCCTACCACCACGACCGGCTGGAATTCTTCGGCGCCGGGAAGGACCACGACGTCCGCTTCTGGTCCGCCGTCATCCACCAGGGGCTCATCCTGCATTTCCTGGACAAGGACATCGACAACTACGGACTCATCCGCGCCACGGACGAGGGCCTGGAGTTCTTCCTGCATCCGCACGAACTGATGCTGGTGGAGGACCGCACCTTCACCGGCGAGGGAGATGACGAGGATGACGACCCGGCCGCCGTGCGGGGTGGCGGAGGCGGTGACCAGACGCTCCTGTCCATGCTCAAGGACCTGCGCAAGGACGAAGCCCGACGCCGCGGCCTCCAGCCCTGGATCATCTTCACGGACCCGTCCCTGGAGGACATGTCCATCCTGTATCCGCTCACCTTCGAGGAACTCCGCGGCTGCCAGGGCGTGGGCGAAGGAAAGGCCCGCAAATACGGAAAGCCGTTCCTGGAGCTGATCGCCCGCTATGTGGAGGAGAACGATATCCTCCGCCCGGACGACTTCGTGGTGAAATCCGTGGCCTCCCGTTCCGGGAACAAGGTGTATATCATCCAGAGCATCGACCGCAAGATGGCCCTCGAGGACATCGCCGCTGCGAAGGGGCTGGACATGGACGACCTCCTGACGGAGATCGAGGCCATCGTTTCCACCGGCACCCGGCTGGACATCGACTATTACATCCGGGAAAAACTGGACGAAGACGTCGTGGACGAAATCTACGACTGGTTCAAGGAGGAAGCCGCCTCCGACTCTCTCCAGGACGCCCTCGCCGCCCTCCGCGACGACTACGAGGACCTGGAAATCCGCCTCGTGCGCATCAAGTTCCTCTGCGAGGTGGCGAATTAATCCTGTCGGTTGCGAGGGGGTTGCGGGAGACTTCCCCGTAATTACCCGATATTCAACGCAATACGAAAAGAGCAACCGCAGGCCTCCAGTATTTCCGGTAGGCCTGCGGTCTGCAATTTTCTATATGATTGATTTCTTGTTTGTTACAAGAGCACTTCCCGCAGGCCGCCCGAAGGAAGCGATGCGGGATGGCACCCGGACAACTAAACCAACTCGTGGATCGCCAGGCCGCTGCGGAGTTTGGGCTCGAACCAGGTGGTCTTCGGGGGCATGATGTTGCCCGTGTCGGCGATATTGATGAGCTGCTGCATGGACACGGGATATAGGGCGAAGGCGACCTTCATCTCGCCGGAATCCACGCGGCGGGCGAGCTCGCCGAGGCCGCGGATACCGCCCACGAAGTCGATGCGCTTGTCGGTCCGCAGATCCTTGATTCCCAGCAGTTTGTCCAGAACGAGGTTGGACAGGATGGTCACGTCCAGGACGCCGATCGGATCGTTGTCGTCATAGCGGCCGGGCTTGGCGGTGAGGCTGTACCACTTGTCGCCAAGGTACATGGAGAAGTTGTGGAGGGCGGTCGGGGCGAAGGGTTTCGCCGGGCGGCCGCAGCGGGGCTTCGTGGCGACGTTCACCTCGAAATCCTCTTCCAGGGCCTTCAGGAAGTCTTCCGGGGTGTATCCGTTCAGGTCCTTCACGACGCGGTTGTAGTCGATGATGGCGAGTTCGCTCTCCGGGAAGCACACGGCCATGAAGTAGTTGTACTCCTCGTTGCCGGTGTGGTTCGGGTTCTGGGC
Organism: uncultured Bacteroidia bacterium; assembly: GCA_902781705.1. Classification (GTDB taxonomy): domain Bacteria; phylum Bacteroidota; class Bacteroidia; order Bacteroidales; family UBA932; genus Cryptobacteroides. The sequence continues at coordinate 26,190 of CACZKE010000011.1, read as the reverse complement.
CCGCTTCTCGGCGCCCACGCGGGCGGCCGCGGCAGTGCGATGGTGGCCGTCGGCGACGTAGAAGGCATCGACCTGGGTGGTGAAGAGTTCCGTGATGCGGGCGATGGTGGCGTCATCGTCGATCACCCAGAAGGTGTGGACGAACTTGTTCTCGTCGGTGAACTTGTATTCGGGCTTGCCGGCGGCCGCTTTCGCGACGATTCCGGCGAGTTCCGCATTGTCCTTGAAGGCGAAGAAGACGGGCTCGATGTTCGCGTTCTGGATGCGGACATGGATCATGCGGTCGTCCTCCTTGTCCTTGCGGGTGAGTTCGTGCTTCTTGATGATGCCCTCGGCGTAGTCGTCGGTATGGGCACAGAGGACGATGCCGTACTGGGTGCGCTTGCCCATGGTCTGCGCATAGACGTAGTACATGGGCTTCGGGTCCTGGACCAGCCAGCCCTTTTCGCGCCAGGCCTTGAAGTTCTCCACGGCCTTGTCATAGGTGCGCTGCTCGTGCTCGCCGGCGATGGGGGCGAAGTCGATCTCGGGCTTGGTGATATGCAGGAGGGACTTCTCGCCGGCCATGGCGAGGGCCTCTTCGGAATTCAGGACGTCATACGGCGGGGCGGCCACTTCGGTGACCAGGTTTTTCGGCGGACGGATGGCCGCAAAGGGTTTTACTCGTACCATGAGGGTTCAGTTATGTGGTTAATCGTTCCCAAAGATAGCCATTTTTCCGGGATTTTTCAGATTCTGACCGTAAAATTCCGGGGTTCGGTCAGCCCTCTGGCCCGCTGGGAGGCTGATTCCGGACTTTATCCGTACCCGCTTTTGCTTAGACGGATAGCCCTCCGTAACTTGCAGGTGTCAAAAATAGTGTCGAGTATGAGAACTTTTTTCCTTACGCCCGAACAGTACGGGCAGATGAAGCAGCGATACGGCCGCTTCAATGAACCCTGGTCCCCTGACGAAGTGGCCGAGCTCCGGCAGATGGCGGCGGACAACCTTCCGCGCAGCGAAATGGCCACACAACTGGGCCGTTCCCCGAACGCCGTCCGGATGAAGTTGCAGGCCCTGGGCCTGTATGTTTCCAAACCGTCCGCCCGTCCCTGGACGGAGCAGGACGAGGAGACGCTCCTCTCCATGTACCGCGCCGGCGCCACCTTCGCCGAGATGGCCGAACTGTTCGGCCGCTCCGAGCGCGCAATCGTCACGCGCCTCGTCCTCCTCCGCGCAGGGCTGGAGCCCGGAACGGCTTCGGGCGAAGAGTCCGCCGCTCCGGAGCGCGAAGATCCGGACAACGGCTTGTCCTCTTGAGTCCGTTTTGCGAGGCCTGCGGGAGAATCGTTTGTAACATCTTAAATGTCAATTACCTATACAGTTTCCTCCCGCAAGCCTCTCAAAAAAACAGGGCACCTGCGGTTAGCGGTTTTGCAAATCCCTTGTAGCCAGGCATTTCCAAAAGAGATTGCCGCAGGCCTCTTCGGAACAAGTCACGAAAGGACATGAACATCAAACAATTCAAAGATCCTTGTCCCGGAAAAGATTCCGTTTTCATGTTTACCACGGAACATCAACTCCGGACCCGGATCTTCCGTTTACCGGAAGACTTTATCTATGGAGTAAACACACTGGCCATCGGCACGTTGAAATTCCGGGTTCGGATCCTTTGCTATACGCTGATGGACAACCATTTGCATCTGTTGGTAAAAGGCCGCTACGAAGATTGTCTCGCATATTTCAACTGGGTGTTGCACCGGCTTGCCATGATGTTGAAAAGCCGATATGGCATCCGAGGTGTTCTCAAAGCCGACGGAGCGGATGTCCAGCATGTCAAGGACTCCCAGATGCTTCTGAACGAAGTGGCATACCTGCTCCGCAATGCATACAAGGCGCGGATCGACAGCCCATTCTCGTATGAATGGGCTCCGTTCGAAGTGTATTTCAATCCCTACCTTTCCTTCATGAAGGGCGTCCGCTTTCTTGGTCCGGAAGCAGCCAGGGACATGCTGGGCACGCACGCGACGATTCCAGCGGACTGGGAACACGTGGAGGGGCGCATCCTCAACAAATGTTTCGTGGATTACCGGGCTGTGGAACAGATTGTCGGATCCGGCCTGACCATGTTCGACCGCCTGCGCAGATATGACTTGGAATCCGTCATAGCGCAATCACATGGCATGGAAGAGCAACTGGCTTTCACGGATAGTGAAATGCAGGAGAAAGTGCTTGCCGTATGCCGGAATGAACTGCACGTGGACTCTCCGCATCAACTGGGACGGAAGGACCTTCTGCGCATGGCCCGGACATTGGCATTCCGTTTCAGTGCCCCTAAAAAACAGATTTCCCGGTTGCTGGGCATCGATCCGGAAGTGCTGGAGTCCGTACTTTGACCATCGCCTCTGATGAGCATACAGCGAGGCCTGCGGGAGAAGGTACCAGAACCATCTGACTGTCAGACGTGTATAAAAAGCAGAACCGCAGGCCTGTCGCTTTTTGGGCAGGCCTGCGGTTAAGCTAATTGTTATAAATTGAATATCAGGCAGTTCCAGGGCGGCACCCCGCAGGCCTGAAACGCTACTTGTTCACCTGGAACTTCGTGCAGCCGGTGGCGAAGAAGTCGGCGATCTGGCGGGCGGCGGCGAGGCCGGCGTTGATGTTGGCCTCGGCGGTCTGGGCGCCCATCTTCTTGGGCGTCGCGAAGACGCGGTAGCCGAAGTTCTTCGTGAGCTTGTCGTAGTTGTCCGGCATGACGTCGGTGACGTATTTCAGGTCCGGGCGCTCCTCGAGGGCCTTCAGGAGGCCTTCCTCGTCGATGACTTCCTTGCGGGCGGTGTTCACGAGCGTGGCGCCCTTGGGCATCTTCGTGATGAGGTCATAGCCGATGGAACGGATCGTGGCGGGAAGGGCCGGGATGTGGATGGACAGGTAGTCGGAGTTCGCATACAGTTCCTCCACGGAGTGGACGGGCTCGGCGCCGCCGGCGATGATCTGCTCGTCGGAAAGGAACGGATCCAGGGCATGGATGGTCATGCCGAGGGCCTTGGCCTTCTGGCCCACCAGCCGGCCCACGTTGCCGTAGGCCTGGACGCCCAGGCGCTTGCCCTGCAGTTCGCTGCCGGTCGCCGGGGTGAAGTGCGTGCGCGCCATGAAGATCATCATGCCGAGGGCGAGCTCGGCGACGGCATTGGAGTTCTGGCCCGGGGTGTTCATCACCACGACGCCGTGCTCCGTAGCAGCGGCGAGATCGACATTGTCGTATCCCGCGCCGGCGCGGACGACGATCTTGAGTTTCGGGGCGGCGGCGATGACCTCGGCCGTCACCTTGTCGGAACGGATGATCATGGCCTCCACGTCGGCCACGGCCGCGACGAGGTCTTTCTGCTCCTCGTACTTTTCGAGTTTCACGACTTCGTGGCCGGCCTCGGTGAGGATATTCACGATCCCTTCCACCGCCTTGGCGGCGAAAGGCTTCTGGGTAGCTAACAAGACTTTCATATTCATTCAGTATTATGATGAAGAAATGATTCCGTTCCGGGACCAGTATATCTGAAACCGCCTCCGCTTCGCTCCGGCCCCTCCCAAAGCCGGCTCACGCCGACTTCGGGCCCCTCCCTCTTATGTGGCCGAGGGTGGCCACAGGTTTCAGATATACCGGTCCCTGCACTACATTATTTCTTCAGGGCTTCAAATTCTTTCATGCAATCGACCAGGGCCTGGACGTCCTCGACGGTGCAGGCGTTGTAGAGGGAGGCACGGAAGCCGCCGACGGAGCGGTGGCCCTTGATGCCGATCATGCCGTGATCCTTGGCGAAGGCCATGAACTCGTCCTGCAGGGCTTCGTAGCCGGGGGCCATCACGAAGCAGACGTTCATCAGGGAACGGTCTTCCTTCACCGCGGTGCCCACGAAGAGCGGGTTGCGGTCGATTTCGTCATAGAGGAGTTGCGCCTTCTTCTTGTTGATCTCGTGGATGGCCTCGACGCCGCCGATGCCCTTGAGCCACTTGAGGGTCTCGTACATCACATAGATGGAGAACACGGGCGGGGTGTTGAACATCGAGAGTTTGTCGATGTGGGTGCGGTAGTCGAGCATCGTGGGGATGTAGCGGCTCACGCGGCCCAGGGAGTCCTTCCGGATGATGGCGAAGATGACGCCGGCCGGGCCGACGTTCTTCTGCGCGCCGCCGTAGATGAGGTCGTACTTGGAAACGTCCACGGGACGGGACATGATGTCGGAGGACATGTCCGCGATGAGCGGGCACGGGCAGTCGATGTCCTCGTGGATCTCGGTGCCGTAGATCGTGTTGTTCGTGGTGATATGCAGATAGTCAAGGTCGGCCGGGATCTCGAATCCCTTCGGGATATAGGTGTAGTTCTTGTCCTTGGAGCAGGCGATGGCGTAAGCGTCGCCGATGCCCTGGGCCTCCTTGAGGGCCTTGTGGGCCCAGACGCCCGTATCCAGGTAGGCGGCCTTCTTCTCCAGGTAGTTCATCGCCACATAGAGGAACTGCAGGGAGGCGCCGCCGCCCAGGAAGACGACCTCATGGGTGTCGGGGATATGGAGAAGTTCCTTCCAGAGGGCGCGGGTCCCGTCCATCACGGCATCCCACTCCTTGGTGCGGTGGGAAATGGAAAGGACGGAAACGCCGGTGCCGCTGAAATCCTTCAGGGCCTCGATGGCATTGTCGATGGCGACCTGCGGCAGGAGGCAGGGGCCGGCATTGAAGACATGGACTTTTTTCATGATTTCAAAGTGTTATCAATTTCGTTCCGAAAGATAATGATTTATTATTGATTTTCCTATATTTCCTCCAAAACTGCAACTTCAGCGAGCCGGCTGCGGAAATCTTCCTCCAGGGCCAGGCGCACGCGCACCTCCAGCGAGCACTGCAGGCCGAAGTCCTGCCCGGCCGGGGTGAGGCCCAGGTCCTTCAGGACCTTCATCACCCCGTTCATCGACAGGTAGTCGAAGGTGAGGCGAAACCGTTTCCCCGCCACCTTCTCCACGATTTCCGCCTGTCCCAGCGCATCAGCGGTGGAAGTCTTGTAGGCCCGGATGAGCCCCGGAATCCCCAGTTTGATGCCGCCGAAATACCGGACGACGACCACGAGGACGTCGCTCAGGCCCAGGGAGTCGATCTGCCCGAGGATCGGGCGGCCGGCCGAGCCGGAGGGCTCGCCGTCGTCATTGGCCCGGAACCGGTCGCCCTTGTATCCCAGCCGGTAGGCGTAGCAGTGGTGGCGGGCGTCGTGATACTCCTTCTTCAGGGCGGCGACGATCTCCCGCACCTCATCCTCCGTTTCCACGGGATATGCGAGCGCGATGAACCGGGAACCGTTGTCCTTGAACAGTCCCTCGCTCCGGGCAGCGATGCTCCGGTATGCGTCGAAATATTCCACTTCCACGAAAGTAGCGTTTTTTGCGATATTTTGCAATCGGGACCGAAAATTTGTTGTATCTTTGAACTACAAAACAGAGACTTGAAAAAACTATGGTATTCCAGATCAGAGTGACCCTCACCGGCATCAAAGGATTCTTCCGCGTTTACCACGTAAACGGAGCCACGACACTCTATACCCTTCATAAGCAGATGCGTTCGGACATGGAGTTCCCGCAGGACCAACTCATCATGTTCAAGGCCCTGGACCCCCTGGGCGAAGTCGTGGGCCGCTACGGCCTGTTCGACCTGGGCTCCGGTACCGTGGACCAGATCTCCCTGGAGAAGGCCGTCAAGGCCGGCGCGACCGACTTCGTGTATTTCTACGACGTCACGAACCGCAAGAGCGTGAACATCACCGTGGAAGGTGAGGTCGAGGGCGTCACCGTCCGGCCCGATTATCCGGTCATCGTCTCCTCCAAGGGTCCGAACCCCATCGAGTTCGAGAACGGTTACGTCGCCTACGAGGACCTGCCGGACGAGATGCGCCATCTTCCGGGCGAGAAGCCCAAGGACGGCCTGGACCTCGACGACGAAGATTTCGACGACGAAGACGACGAGGACGAGGAGGAAGAGGACGACGACGACGAGGAAGGCAAGGAAATCTACGACGAAAACGAATAGCGGATGGCGAGGCGGCTCCTGGTGATCCTCGGACCGACCGCCGTCGGAAAGACTTCCTACAGCATCCGCAAGGCACTGGAGTTGGGAAGTCCCGTCATCTCCTGCGATTCCCGGCAGTTGTACAGGGAAATGTGTATCGGCACGGCCGTTCCCTCCCCGGAGGAACTCGCGGCGGTGCCGCATTATTTCATCCGGACGATTCCCGTCACACGGAACTACACCGCCGGCATGTATGAGGCCGATGCCATGGACCTCATCGAGCGCCTGTTTGCGGAGGGGCATGAAACGCTGGTCGTGACCGGCGGGTCCATGATGTACATCGACGCCCTGTGCTACGGCCTGGACGACTTCCCGGAAGTACCCCTGATGCTACGGGAACACCTCATGGAGTGCCTCCGTGACGAGGGCGTGGAAGTCCTGGCGGAGCAACTGCGGGAACTGGACCCCGTCACCTGCGAGGAAATCGACCTGTCCAACGGGCAGCGCGTCATCCGCGCCCTGGAAGTGTGCCTGTACACGGGACAGCCCTTCTCTTCCTTCAAGACGCGGACGGTCAAGGACCGGAATTTCACCATCGAAAAAATCGGCCTCCAGCGTCCCCGCGAGGAACTTTACGCGCGCATCAATGCGCGCGTGGAAAAGATGATGGAGGAAGGACTGGAGGAAGAGGCCCGGAGCCTGCTCCCCTACCGCGACCTTCCCGCCCTGCAAACCGTCGGCTACCGGGAGATGTTCGACTACTTCGACGGCAAGCAGGACCTCGATACCACCGTCCGCCTCATCCAGCGCAACACCCGCCACTACGCCAAGCGCCAACTCACCTGGTGGCGCCGCGACCCCTCGATCCGCTGGATCGACGCCCACTGATACAATCATATCCCGAATATACTTATGGGTCCGGGTATGGGGTGCCCGGGGGACTCCGTTCCGCTACGCTCCACTCCGGGATGGTGTTCCCGGACTCCCGAACTCATCAATATGCAAAGAAAGAGGATGACCTTCAGTCGCTCTGACTTTCCGGTCATCCTCAAAAAGATAACGTTTTCCGAATCGGATACTTCCTTTACTTCGTCAGGATGTAGATCGCAAAGGTGAGGGGCTCCACGGTGGCGGAGAGGGTCTTGCCCTCGCCGGTGAAGGCGGCCTTGACCGGCGTGATGAGGTCGGGGGCGTCCAGGGTGTTGTCCCGGTACAGGAGGTCGGAGTGGAACTTGACGCACTCGACGGCCTTCACGGTTTCCTTCTTCTTGAGGCCGTTGAAGGCGAATTCCACGTCCTGCGGCTTGTCGGAGGTGTTGATGACCTTTACATAGACCTTGTCACCGTCCTTGACGGCGCTGGCGAAGAGGCCGTCCTGGCCGGGGGCGCCGGTCACGTTGACACCGTCCATCTTGAGGGTCAGGGCGTTCTGGCCCTTGTACTCGCTGTACAGGTGCTGGACGTGCCAGCTGGCGGTGCGCATGGAGCGGAGGTTGTCGAACCAGATGAGGTCCGGACGCCACTGCCAGCCCTCGACATGGGCGAAGAGCGGAGCGTAGGTGGCCATGTGCACGATGTCGGCGTTGCGCTCGATGGTGGTCATGAAGGCCGCCTCAAGGAGGGAGGCGTTGAAGTGGTTGTACTTCCGGCCGGCGCCATGGCAGGCGTACTCGCCGGCGAACACCTTGGGACCCTTGCGGTCGTAGTTGTCGTAGCGGGCACCCTGGGCGAGGAACCACTTCTCGGGACGGTAGAAGTGCTCGTCCACGAGGTCGGCGCCGAGGCGCTTCATCTCGGGCCAGAGGTAGTCGAACTGGTCACCCTCGGAGTTCGGGCCGCTGGTGCCCACGATCTTGATGTCCGGATAAGCGGCGCGGATGGCCTTCACGAACGGCTCCAGGTGTTCGGGATAGATGGCGTCCCATTGCTCGTTGCCGATGCCGATGAACTTGAGGTTGAAGGGAGCCGGATGGCCCATGTCGGCGCGGACCTTGCCCCAGGTGGTGGTGACGGGGCCGTTCGCGAACTCGATGAGGTCCAGGGCGTCCTGGATGAAGGGCTGGAGTTCGTCCACCGGGCAGTGCGCGGCGGGGTCGTCGTTCTGGAACTGGCAGGCGAGGCCGCAGCTCAGGATCGGAAGCGGTTCGGAACCGATCTCTTCGGAGAGTTGGAAGAACTCGAAGAAGCCGAGGCCGTAACTCTGGAAGTAATCCGGGAAGAAGCGGTGCGGGAAGGTGTATTCCCAGCGGTTCTCGTTGATCGGGCGGTTCTCCACCGGGCCGACGGTGTTCTTCCAGTTGTAACGGGTGTCCAGGTCCGCGCCTTCCACGATGCAGCCGCCGGGGAAACGGAAGATGCCGGGCTTGAGGTCCGCCAGGGCCTGCGCCAGGTCCTTGCGCATACCGTTGCGGTGGCCCATCCAGGTATCGGTCGGGAACAGGGAAACGTGCTCGAGGTCCACGGTATTGCGCTCGCCCACGAGGAAGATCCGCAGGACCGATTTCGCCAGGGTGGTGTCCGGGGTGAGGATCACCTCATACTGCTTCCATTCCTTGCCGGAAATGGTGAGGGGGGCCTGGCAGACGAACTGGTCCTCGCCCATGGAGGCGGTGTTCACCAGTTCGATGCGGAGTTCGGAGGAGCCGCCGTCCGGAACGCGGGCCCACACGGTGAAGCGGTAGGTTTCCCCGCCCTTCACGCCGATGCCGAAGAAGCCTTCGTTATCGAGGCCGGTCCACTTGTGCGGATGGCCGGGGTCATACAGGCGGACATAGTGCGGGCAGCGGTCGAAGGGACCGTCATCCTTCACTTCCACCTTGCCGAAGGCCTTCCAGCCCTGGAGGGGATCCTGCGGGAACTCGAAGGAACGGTTCTTCACGAGCTCGGCGTACAGGCCGCCGTCGGCCGCGAAGTTGATGTCCTCGAAGAAAATGCCGTACATCGTAGGCTGGATGGGTGCGCCGACCTTCTTGAGGTCGATGTCCATGCGGTGGGTCTGCGCAAGAGCCGCCGCTCCGACAAGGAGGGCTGCCGCCGTGAGAAGAACTTGAGTCCGGGTCATAGATACGGTTGTAATTAGCTTTAGATTTTCAAATGTACGCAAAAATACGTAAGTTTGGAGAATGTTAGGTGGACAAATGTACTTTGGAGGTGTAAAATCCTTTCTTATCCTGGCCGCTGTCCTGGGCGGACTGGCCGTATCCCCGTCCTCCCGCGGGCAGGAATCTTTTACCGACCGGAAGATCTCTACGGTCCTGTCCATGGAGGAAGGGCTTCCGTGCAACTATATTGACGACCTGTTTCGCGACAGCGCCGGCTTCCTGTGGATCGCCACCTCGGGCGGCGGCCTGTGCCGGTACGACGGTTACCAGTTCCTCACCTTCAGTTCCACCTCGTCCCGGCCGCTGAAGAGCAACTTCGTCCGCAATGTCTGCGAGGACCGTTTCCACCGGCTGTGGATCGCCTCGGAAGGGGGACTGGACCTGCTGGACCTGAAATCCCTGGAACTCCTGCCGGTCTCCCATCCCGCCCTGGAGGAGGACGCCGGAAAATTCTGTTCCTTCCTGACTTCCGACGCCGCCGGGCACATCTGGTACAAGACCGGGAAAACCCTGCACCGGGTCGGTTTCGACGGAGACGGGAACGTGGCGGAAGTCCTGTCCTACAGCCATGACGGGCTCTCCCCCGTCAATCTCCTCTTCCAGGACGTGGACGGGGACGGAACGGTCTGGGTGGGGCTGCAGGGACGCCTGTACCGGATCCGGGAGGTCCGTCCGGGCGTCCTGGACGCGGAAGAGCCCGTCCCGGGATTCCGCTACGGAGAGCGCACCTACCTGTCCGATTTCCTGCCCGCCGGACAGGAACTCTGGGTGTCCACGGAGGACGGCCTATATTTCCTGAACCGGCCCACGGGGCAGTGGAAACACTATACCTATTCTGCCACCGACCCGCATTCCCTGACCCAGAATTTCGTCACCAGCCTGGCCCGGACCCCGGCAGGGCAGCTCATCGCGACCACCCTGCACGGCTATAACCTGTACAATCCGGTCACGGACGGTTTCGAGCGCGTGGGCGGGGACGTCATCAACTGCGTCCGCGTTTTCGGGTCGGACGTGCTGCTGGGGACCGAGACGGCCGGCCTGCAGGTCCTCTCCCCCAAACAACTTGCAGTCACGAACCTCTCTCACGATACCAAGAACCCGCAATCCCTTTCTACCGGCGCCGTCAACGCCGTTCTCGAGGACCGGGACGGCCGCCTTTGGGCCGGGACCGTGGAAGGCGGCCTGAACATCCGGGAGCCCGGGAGCCGGGACTTCCGGCACCTCACCCACGAACGGGGCGGGCTGTGCCACAACAGCGTCAGCGCCCTCTGCGAACTGCCCGGAGACCGGATGGCGGTGGGCACCTGGGGCGGCGGCATCGACATCGTCTCCCGCAAGGGTCCCTACCCGGTCCTGAAGCATCTTCAACCGGGCAATCCCCGGCTGGACTATATCGGGTCGCTGGACTACGACGGGAGGAACGGCCTGCTTTGGGTCGGTTCCAACCTGGGCATATACTGCTACGATTCCGGGAAGGACACGTGGTTCCCCGCCCTGGAGGAGCAGGCCAGCGGGTGCATCGGTTCCTGCCTGGACAGCCGCGGAAACCTTTGGATCGGCTGCCGGGAAGGGGTCTATGTCTTTGACCTTCAGCCCGATTCCCGGAAAACGGACGGAACCTTCCCCTTCCGGCACTATCCGTACCGGCTGGATGCCCCGGAATCCGGCGTCCGGGAAATGGTGTGCTTCGTCATCGAGGCCGCGGACGGGGCTGTCTGGCTCGGAAGCAACGGCGGCGGCGTGTACAAGGCCGTCCGGGAGGAGGACAGATCCTACGCCTTCCAGGCCTATACGAACCGCCAGGGGCTGTCCAACGACCGGGTACGGGGCCTTGCGGAAGATGCGGAAGGTAACATCTGGATCAGTACCGAGCATGGGCTGAACCGGCTGAACCCTGTCACCGGGCAGATTTCCGCCTACTACCGGGAAGACGGCCTGGCCAGCACCCGCTTCCATTGGAACAATGCCTGCACCGGCGCGGACGGGATGCTCTACTTCGGCCAGGCGGAAGGGCTCTCCGTCGTGAACCCCGGCAAGACAGGCAGCGACACCTCCGAAAGTCCGTTCCGATTCACCCGGATCAGCGTGGACGACCGGGATTACCGGGATCCTTTCCTGCAGGAAGTGAGACTCCATGAAAGGAACCGGTCCATCGACTTTGAATTCGCCCAGCTCACGGCCGCCGGCTCCCGCCCGGCCTTCGAATACCGGCTGGAGGGATTCGACACCGGCTGGAAGGCCCTGCCCCAGGGCCGTCACGAGGCGACCTATTCCTCCCTGCCCCACGGAGACTACCGGTTCGTGGTGCGCACGCAGCAACCCGCCGGCGAACCCTCCGAGGTCCTTTCCCTGGCCGTGAAGGTCGCTCCTTATTATTATAAGACCTGGTGGTTCCTCCTCCTGTGCGTGGGACTGGCGATCGTTACCGTCTATCTGGTTTCCACCTGGCGCACCCGCGCGCTCGTCCGCCGGCAGGAACTGCTCCAGCGGACGGTGGAGGAACGGACCCGGGAAATCTCGCAGCAGAAAAAACTCGTGGAAGCGAAGGCGGAGGAACTGCGCCAACAGAACGAGGTCCTGATCCGCCAGAACGAGGAACTGGCCGGACACCGGCTCCTCTCCGCCCAGGAGCCCCAGGAGGATCCCTTCGCCACGAAGGTGATCGGAACGCTCCGTTCCCTGTACAAGAATCCGGACCTGGACGTCACGGCCTTCTGCGCCGCCATGGGCATGAGCAAGACGCTCCTGAACAAACGCATCCAGGAGAGCTTCGGCCAGCCCATCGCCCAGTTCATCCGGACCTACCGCCTGTCGGTCGCCCGGGAGATGCTCCTGAACAACCGGGGCAGCAAGCTCATGAACATTTCCGAGATTGCCTACGAGGTCGGATTCAACGACCCCAAGTATTTCAGCCGCTGTTTTACGAAAGAATTCGGCGTCTCCCCCAGTTCCTTCTCCGAATAGGGGTGGTCAAAAATCCACCTTTTTTGGCAAATCGTACACCCCGCGCGTGCGATTTGTCCGTATTTTTGCGGCCGTACACTGCATAAAAGCACCGAAAAATATATTTTTCAACCAATAACCAACTAAACCATCAAACATGAAAACCCGAAAATTGATGCTGGGCGCCCTCTGCGCCGCTGTCATGTGGGTTCTTTCCGGCTGTACGGGCCTGGAGCCCTACGCCATCGACGCTCCGGAAGACCTGGCTGACAAAATCGCCTCCTACAAGGCGGAGAAGGAGGCCCAGAACGTCGTCCCCGACGATGCCGTGCCGATTGAAATCTCCCCCGCCGTTGTCGGCCAGGAAGACAACAATTCCGGCTGGTGGGCGGACTTCAGCCAGTACTTCACCATTCCGGTGGCGAAAAAACTCGTTCTCAAATTCAAGAACTACTCCCTCGGAGAGGCCAACTACCAGAACTGGGTTCTCGCTGTCACGAACGCGAAAGAGCGCGGCGGCGACGGTTACTCCGAGTATTTCGTCCTCCGCTCCGACATGTGGAAATGGGGAAGCGGGGACAACGGTTCCAACACCGGCGTCTCCCTCGACATGGACGGGGTCGCCCCTGACAGCGACGCCTGGTGGGAGAACTTCCGCGCCAAGATGAACGGAGCCGACGTGGAGATGACCGTGGACCACGCCAGCGAGGGTACCGCCTATGTGAAGGCGGTCGCCACCGCGACGGACGGCACGGTGATCACCGAGACCTACAGCCAGGCCGTCTCCTTCGTGGACGACATCAACGCCTTCCTGGTGGCCGACCACGACCATTTCGTGCTCGAGAGCGCTTTCCTCGCCACTTCGGACTACCCGATCATCCCGGATTCCGACCCGGACTACCTCGTCGTCACGGACTATCCCAAGGCCGTCAACTACAGCGAGAATCCGGAGGAGATGGACTTCTGGGGCACGGCCGTCGTGACCGTCTTCTTCAAGGACGGCTCTTCCATGCAGGTGGACAAGGAGGCCGTGAGCATCACCGAACCGGATCTCACCACGCCCGGCAACAAGACCGTGGTCGTGACCTACAGCCGCTCCAAGAAGGGCGTCCTCACCGAGGCCGCCGCCGGCTACTACAACTTCGAGCTGGTGGCCGACCTGGAGAGCCTGACCATCACGCAGGAGCCTTCGCACAATACCTACTATTTCTACGACAATACCGGCCTGGACTTCCGTCCGTACGGCATCCAGCTGCAGGCGACCTATCAGGGCGGCACCACCGTGGACCTCACCCTGGACGACGTGACCGTCTCCCCGATCGCCCTCGTGGAGGGTGAGCAGGATGTGACCTTCACCTACAAGCCCGGCTCCAAGGCCGTCACCGCCACCACCCGCATCAACCTCGTCAAGGGCGGTCTCGCCCTGGGCGTGCCGGAACTGAACTCCGCCTGGTGGACCTACTTCGCGCCCGACCGGAAGGTCGCGCAGGGCGAAAGCGTCTCCTTCGAGATGGACGTCTATTCCGTCGCGGCCTCCAACTGGCAGGCGCCCGTCGCCATCCTCCGCAAGGGTGACCTCACCCTCGGCGGCGCCGGCGAATATGCCGTGGTCCGTATCGACAACTACGGCTGGGGCTCCAGCTTCGTCAATGCCGACGAAAACAAGGAAAGCGACTGGAACTGGGATCTCTTCCTCCCGATGCTCACAAACGCCCACGTCACCATTACGGCCACCAACAACGGCGACAACGCCGTCATCCGCTACAATGTCCTCTGGGCCAACGGCGAGGAGCACTACCAGCTGTACAAGAACATCGCCATCAACGATCCGGACGACGTGTATCTCTCCTTCACCGTGGACAACTGCTACGCGGTCCTCGTGCCCGGCGACTATTCTGTTCCGGAGCCCGATCCGCAGGATCCCACCAAGATCGTGAGCATCTCCGCCGGCGCCACGGCCAAGGTCGTGGGCGGGACGAAGGTCGTCACCCTCTCCCCCGAGAACGTCGTCGTGAAGGCCACCCGCGCCAATGGCGAGGAAATCACCCTTCCGGGCGGCTATACCGTCAGCTTCACGGGCGACAAGGTGGTCTATGACGCCACCCCCGGCACTTATGCCGACGCCTTCACGGTGACCTACACCCCGGCCGGCGGCGAGCCGCTGACCGCCAAGGGCGCCCTCACCATCGCCGCGAGCGACCAGGCGAAGCAGGCCGCCCGCGTGGGCGCCGACGACTTCAGCAACGCCTGGTGGAGCACCTTCTCCAAGGACTGGACCGTCGCCGCGGGCGAGAGCCTGAGCGTCGGCATGGAGGTCCATTCGCTCGCGCAGCTGAACCACCAGAGCCCCTGCACCATCGTCCGCAAGGCCGACGGAACCGAGTACGGCGTCGTCCGCATGGACCACTTCGGCTGGCTCTACGCGACCAACACCGCGGATGGTCTCGCCGAACTGGGCTGGAACCTCGCCAGCAACTGGACCTGGGAAGGCTTCGCCGCGAACATCGAAGGCTCCCACGTCACCGTGACCGTCGCCAACAGCGGCAACGGCAAGGCCTCCGTCCGCTACTACGTGGTCTATGCCAACGGCGAAACCCACTTCCAGTACTACGACAACATCACGGTGGACAGCGCCGACGTGCAGTTCGCCTTCGTCACCGAAGCTTCCTACCTTGATTTCGACTGATAACCGCCACGCGATATGAAAAACCTGTTTAATACGATATTCCTTTGCGCCCTCCTGGCCCTCGCGCCGGCCGCTTTCAGCGGCAGGGACGGCGGCTATGCGGCCTTCGCGCAGAACAACGTGACCGTCACGGGCACCGTCGTGGACGAGCTCGGCGAACCCCTCCTCGGGACCGGCATCGTGGTGAAGGACACCACGACCGGCACCACGGCCGACCTGGACGGCAACTTCACCCTCACGGTGCCGGAAGGCTCCGTCCTCCAGTTCATCTCCGTGGGCTTCCAGACGGTGGAAATCACCGTGGGCCCGAACGGAAACCTCGGAACCATCACGATGAAGACCGAGACCACGCTCCTCGACCAGGTGGTCGTCGTGGGTTACGGCTCCCAGAAGAAGGTGGACCTGACCGGTTCGGTCGCCATCGTCGACGCCGACGAGATGAAGAAGGTCTCCCACTCCAACATCTCCTCCATGCTCGAGGGTAAGGTCGCCGGTGTCCAGATCACCTCCGACGGCCAGCCGGGCGCCGACCCGGCCGTCCGCATCCGCGGTATCGGCTCCTTCGGCGACACCAGCCCGCTGTACGTGATCGACGGCGTGCCGATGGGTACGACCATCCGCGACTTCTCCCCGAACGACATCGAGACCATCCAGGTCCTCAAGGACGCCTCCGCGGCCGCCATCTACGGTTCCCGCGCGGCGAACGGCGTCGTGATCATCACCACCAAGAACGGCAAGAAGAACCAGCCCATCCGCGTGGAATACCGCGGCTACGCGGGCGTAGACCAGATCCGCAAGGGTGTGTATGACGTGATGGACGCCGCCCAGTACGGCGACTACATCCGGATGTCCTACGAGAACAACGGCCTCGGCGACAAGGTTCCCGCCGGCTATGTGAAGGGTTCCGAGAGCTACCTGGATCCCGCCACCAACAACACCGACTGGTTCGACGAGATGTTCAAGACGGGCATCCGCCAGAACCACAACGTGAACCTCTCCGGCGGCGGCGAGAACAGCACCTTCAACGTGGGCCTCGACTACTTCAGCCAGAAGGGCACCCTCGTGGGCGCGGGCCCGAACTTCGACCGCTTCACCGCCCGCGTGAACAACACGATGGACGTGAAGTTCGTCAAGCTCCGCACCGGCATCGTCTATTCCCACTCCGACCAGGACAACATGTCCTCCTCCAATGCCAACGAGTACGTCCAGGGCCTGTACGGCACCCAGTACCCGATCATGGCGACGACCCTGTTCATGCCACCGACCATCAAGGCCTACGACGAAAGCACCTGGTTCCTGGACCGGGTCGTGGGCGCCGCCTCCGACTACACCTACGACGCCTACGGCTTCGGCACCTACTATGATGCCATCCACGGCGACATCCGTATCGCCAACCCGCTGCTGTACAACACCCTCATCCAGCGCAAATCCACCGTGGACCGCGTGGTCGCGACCGGCAGCGCCACCGTGGACCTGCTGGGAATGGTGGGCGTGAAGAGCGACAACCACAAGCTGGACTACAACCTGAACCTCTCCTACAGCCGCTCCTTCGTGAAGGGATTCACCTTCCTGCCGGCCTTCATCCTTTCCAACGCCAACTACCTGGCGAAGAGCAACGAGCGCCTGAGCGAGAACTACAACAACTACTCCGACTTCCTGGTGGAGAACTACCTCACCTATGACGGCAAGATGGGCAACCATCACCTGAACACCGTGGTGGGCATGACCTTCCAGCGGGAGCGCTACCATACCCTCTCGGGCTGGGGCAACAACATGCCGGAGCCGTACTACCTCCAGGTGGGCAACGCCACCGACCGCGACGCCAGTTCCTATGAGAGCGAGCACGTGCTGGCCTCCCTCATCGGCCGTATCAACTACGATTACGATGGCCGCTACCTCTTCCAGGCCACGGTCCGCCGGGACGGTTCCTCCCGCCTCAGCGTGAACCGCTACGACTGGTTCCCGTCCTTCTCCGTGGGTTGGAGAGTGGACAAGGAGCCCTTCTTCGCCGTGGATCCGCAACTCGTGAGCCTCCTGAAGTTCCGTGCCAGCTACGGTATCCTGGGTAACGAGAACATCGGCGACTACGCCTTCATGGACACGATGGCCCGCGGCAACTACACCTACAGCTTCGGCGGCCAGAAGGTCACCGGCTCGGCCATCTCCAACTACGTGAACGAATTCATCCGCTGGGAAAAGAAGAAGTCCCTGGACATCGGTATGGACTATTCCATGTTCGGCGGCGCCTTCGAGTTCAACGCGGACTACTACCGCAACGTCTCCGAGGACCTGCTGTACTCCGTCCCGGTCCCGGCCGAGGCCGGCGCCACCAACGGCAGCGTGACGATGAACGCCGCCACGATGGTGAACTCCGGTGTCGAACTGAGCGCCAGCTACCGCAACTACAGCCGCGAATTCAAGTACGACCTCTCCGGCAACGTCACGTTCCCGAAGAACGTCGTGACCTCCCTGGGCATGGGCTCCGTCTCCCGGGACGACGCGATGTGCCGCACCGTCGTGGGTGAGGAAGTGGGCCGCTTCTACGGCTATGTCTATGAGGGCATCTTCCAGAACCAGTACGAGATCGACCACCACATCAACGAGAACGGCGGCTTCGTGATCCAGAACGGCGCCCATCCCGGCGACGTAGCGTACCGCGACATCAACAACGACGGCCAGATCACGGCAGACGACCGCACCTTCCTCGGCAGCGGCATGCCCAAGGTCACCTTCGGCCTGAGCGCCCGCTTCGAGTACAAGAACATCGACCTCACCCTGTCCACCTACGGCGCCGCGGGCCACAAGCTCGTGGACTATGTGGACCAGGCCCTGCACAGTTCCTACGGCATCAACAACAAGAGCGTGGACCTCGTGAACGCGTGGACGCCTGAAAATACGAATACCAACGTGCCGCGCGTCGCGAACAGCGCAGACGGCACCGTGAACAACGACTTCTTCAGCTCCCGCTTCCTGCAGAACGGCGCCTACTGGAAGATCGCGAACGTCGAGCTCGGCTACAATTTCCCGGCCAAGTGGTTCGAGAACGCGTTCCTTTCCAGCGCCCGCGTCTATCTGTCGGGCCAGAACCTCTACACCCTCACCGCCTACCGCGGCTACAACATCGACTTCGCCGGCGGCGTCTTCACCCCGGGCTTCAACTACTGCTCGTATCCGGCCCCGATGACCTTCATGCTGGGCGTGAACCTGTCCTTCTAAATGCTTGAGACCATGAAAAAGATATCGTACATCCTGGCTTCCCTCACCGTCCTCGCCGTTTTCGCCTCCTGTGACAAGCAGCTGGCCGTGAAGAACGTGAACAACCAGACCACCTACGACTTCGGCAATACCGAGTCCGACCTCCAGGAGGCCGTGATCGCCTGCTACAACCGAATCCGCCTCGAGGGCACTTTCGCCCGCGTGGGCTACATGCACGACGTCGTCCGCGGCGACGAGGCCTGGAACCCCCAGAACGCCTGGTACCTCCCGGCCGACCACCTGAATTCCCCGGGAACCATCGACATCACCGACCAGTGGATCTGGCGCGACTGCTTCCACGTGGTGAACCGCTGCAACTTCGTCCTCTCCAAGATCACCGGCGAGGAGGAGAACCTCAAGGAAAGCTACAAGCGGATGCGCGGCGAGGCCCTGTTCCTCCGCGCCCTCGCCTACTACACGCTGGCCACTTACTACCAGACCGTCCCGCTGTTCACGGATTACGCCCAGTACGGTTCCCTGGAGACCATCTACTCCGAGAACGTGCCGCAGGACGAGATCCTGGACCAGGTGGAGAAGGACCTCACCGAAGCGATGACCCTCCTGCCCAAGCGCGATGTCGGCGGTGAATGGGCCAAGGGCCGCGCCACCTGCGGCGCCGCTGCCGGCTACTACGCCCGCGTGCTGATGTTCCGCCACAAGTACAGTGACGCCCTCGCCGTCCTGAAGGACCTCTTGAACTCCGCGTACGGCGGCAGCGAGCGCTACGGCCACTATGAGCTGATGGCCGACTACGGCGCCAACTTCCGCGAAGGCGCGGCCGACGAGAACAACGCCGAGAGCCTGTTCGAAGTCCAGTTCATGGACTACGGCACCGGCGGCACCGACGAGGAATGGACCCCGGTGAACATCTCTTCCAACGCCACGCAGGGACACGCCCTGGAGGCCAATTTCGGTCCCGGCAACTTCGGCGGCTGGAGCGATGTCGCCGTGAGCAACTGGCTCTACAACCTGTTCAAGGCCGAGCGCTGCACCGACGGCCGCCTGGATCCCCGCCTGTACTGGACGGTCCTCTCCTACGAGGCCGAGTACAACACCTACACGGGCGTGGCGACGGCCGCCTATCCGAACGGAGACCCGCGCAAGAACGAGGTGTACCAGATGGTCATCACCGATGCGAACAAGGCCCTCATCCGGACCAACAATGACAACGGCGGCATCCCTGTAGCCAAATGGACCAACGCCCGCACCGGCCTGTACAGCAGCGTCGTCACCGGCCTGCACTGCGGCATCAACGTCCGCCTGATGCGCTATGCCGATGTCCTCCTGCGCGCCGCCGAGTGCGAGAACGAGGTGAACGGTCCCACCCAGCAGGCCATCGACTGGATCAACGCGGTCCGCACCCGCGCCGCCCTGGCCCCGCTCCAGCTTTCAGACTTCGCCGGCAACGCCAACAAGCTCTTCGAGCAGATCGCCAATGTCGAGCGCCCGAAGGAGTTCGGCCTGGAGAACGGCCGCGGCATCGACCTCATCCGCTGGGGCTTCTTCTACAACACCGACCGCCTGCGCCAGATCGCCGAGCACAGCCGCTACCTGTTCGAGAAGTATAACCAGGAGAATCCCGTGCCCATCACGACCGAGAACCTCGCCGCCAAGAACGCCGCCTCCGGCATCCCTTGCACCGACGACTCCTACACCTCCTATTTCCGCGAGGGCCACGAGTATTTCCCGATTTTCCAGGGCACGCTCAACGAGAACCCGAAACTGCACGGCAATTCGGCCAATACCAATACGTCCAACACGCCTTCCTGGCCCATCCGGCCGGTGACGTCCCTGAACTAATTAACGAAGAAGGATCATGAAAAACAGACTCTATCTCGCAGCGGCCCTCTGCGGCCTCCTGGCTGCCGCCTCCTGCACCAAGGACAACGGCGTGGGCATCATGACCAAGGAAGACTACGAGGGCGCCGTCGAGAACGGCATCCCGACGTACGCCGACGACTACTCCGCCATCGCCAACTGGGATTTCCACCCGAACTGGAACCTGGCCAACGTCCACGACCCCTCCGTCGCCTACTATGACGGATACTACTATATGTTCGGCACTTCCGCCTCGTACGGAAACGAGCACGACAAGGCCGCCATCGGCCGCCAGTACCAGGGCAAACGCTCCAAGGACCTCGTGAACTGGACCCACGTGTACGGGCCGATGAGCACCGCCCCGGCGTGGGTGAAGGACTCCCTGAACAACATCCGCGCCCGGATGGACCTGCCCGCCATCGAGAACCCCGTGTACGGGTACTGGGCTCCGGTCATCCGCGTGGTGGACGGCAAGCTCCGCATGTACTACAGCATCGTGGTGGACAACTGCATCAAGACCGGCGGCACCGCCTTCGACGGCAGCTGGACCGAGCGCGCCTTCATCGGAATGGCCGAGACCACCGACCCGTCCAACCCGGAAGCCTGGGAGGACAAGGGCTTCGTGGTGTGCTCCTCCACGGCCAAGGCCGCAGGTGACTGGGGCCGCGCCAGCGCCGGCGGCGACTACGGCAACGCCTACTTCTACTACAACGCCATCGACCCGACCTACATCGTCGCCCCCGACGGCAAGCACTGGCTCATCTACGGTTCCTGGCACAGCGGCTTCGCGCTCCTGGAGATCAATCCAGCCACCGGCAAGCCCGTGAAGGACCTCGGCAACCCCTGGGCCAACGGTGATGTGGCCGACCTCCAGTCCCGCTTCGGCGTCCGCATCGCCACCCGTGTCCCCACTGGGACCTGGTCGCACTGGCAGGGCAGCGAAGCCCCGGAGATCATCTATAACAACGGCTACTACTACCTGTTCATGGCCTATGACGGCCTGGATATCCCCTACAACACCCGCGTGGCCCGCAGCGAAAAGATCGAGGGCCCGTACGTGGACATCAAGGGGACCGACATCACCGCCGGCGGCGTGGCCTATCCCATCGTGACCCATCCGTACAAGTTCTCGGAAGGCGACGGCTGGGTGGGCATCTCCCACTGCGGCATCTTCCAGCAGGACGGCACCGGCGACTGGTTCTACGCCTCGCAGGGCCGCCTCCCGGCCGGCGTGAACGGCAACGAGAGTTCCAACGCCCTGATGATGGGCCATATCCGCCGGATCGTCTGGTGCCCCTCCTCCGCCGACAGCCTCAACGACCTGTGGCCGATCGCCCTTCCCGAGCGCTTTGCGGGCCTGGACAACACCAAGGTGACCTCCGCCGAGATCGCCGGTACCTGGGAGCACATCAACCTCACGTACCAGCAGGGCGTGATGGACACCGCCCAGACGCTGACGCTCGCCGCCGGCGGCCAGATGAGCGGCGCGATCACCGGCACCTGGACCTTCGACGAGAGCACCCAGTATCTGACGCTTGCGCCCGCCTCCGGTCCGAAAGTGGTCGTGGTCGTCGCCCGAGAGGCCGACTGGGAAGCCGCACCCCGCAAGGCGACCATCGTGTACGCCGGAACGGAGAAGTCCCTGGACGCCACCTGGTGGGGAAAGAAGGTCAAATGACCTTTCCAGGGAGAAATGGTTTGTTCTTCATAGCAAATGAACCATTTTTCACACCCGATACGCGAGAAATCACCTATTTTTGTGTATTGAGACTAATAACTTGATAATGATTATGATAAAGAAGACTCTGACCCTCATCGCGGTGCTGGCCGCCGCCCTGACCGCCTTTGCGCAGGTCAAGGTTTCCGTCCATGAGACAGCGAAGGACCAGCCGACGATCCCGGCCGAAATCTACGGCCAGTTCTCCGAGCACCTCGGGAAATGCATCTACGAGGGAATCTGGGTGGGCAAGGACTCCGCCATTCCCAACGTGGACGGTTACCGCACGGACGTGCTCGAGGCCTTCAAGGCCCTGAAAGTCCCCGTGCTCCGCTGGCCCGGCGGCTGCTTTGCCGACGAGTACCACTGGATGGACGGCATCGGCCCGCAGGAAAACCGCAAGAAACTCGTCAACAACAACTGGGGCAGCACCGTGGAGGACAACTCCTTCGGTACGCACGAGTTCCTGAACCTCTGCGAGATGCTGGGCATCGAGCCCTACATCTCCGGCAACGTGGGTTCCGGCACCGTCGAGGAACTGGCCAAGTGGGTCGAGTACATGACCGCCAAGGAAGGGTCGATGGCCGAGCTCCGCGCCAAGAACGGCCGCAAGGAGCCCTGGAAGGTCAAGTACCTGGGCGTGGGCAACGAGTCCTGGGGCTGCGGCGGCGACATGACCGCGGACTACTACTCCGACGTGTACAAGCGCTACGCCCTCTACGCCCGCAACTACAGCGGCAACCGCCTGTACAAGGTGGCCTGCGGCGCTTCCGACTATGACTACAACTGGACGAAGGTGATGATGAAAAACGCCCGGAACAAGATGGACGCCCTCTCCCTGCACTACTACACCTGCAAGGGCTGGAGCGGCAGCAAGGGTTCCGCGACGCAGTTCACCCCCGAGGAGTACTACAACGTCCTCGCCAAGACCTGCGAGATCGAGGAGGTCCTCGAGAACCACTTCGCCATCATGGACGCCTACGATCCGGACAAGAAAGTCGCCCTCATCCTGGACGAATGGGGCACCTGGTTCGACGTGGAGCCGGGTACCAACCCGGGCTGGCTCTTCCAGCAGAACACGATGCGTGACGCGATGGTCGCCGCCCTGAACCTGAATATCTTCCAGAAGCACACCGACCGTCTGAAGATGGCGAACATCGCCCAGATCGTGAACGTGCTCCAGGCGATGGTCCTCACCGACGGCGAGAAGATGGTCCTCACCCCGACCTACCACGTCTTCCGGATGTTCAATGTCCACCAGAACGCCACCTACGTCCCTGCCGACTACACCACCGGCAACATCGTCTCCGCCGAAGGCCGGATCATGGACGACTTCAGCGCCTGCGTCTCCCGCGACGCCGCCGGCAAGCTCCATGTCTCCCTGGCGAACCCGTACCTGGACAAGGCCGTCACCGTGGAGCTCGCCTTCGACTCCCTGAAGCCGAAGGCCGTCACCGGTGAGATCCTCAAGGCCGACAAGATCAACGCGTACAACGAGTTCGGCAAGGCGCCGGCCGTCGCCCCCGCGGCGTTCACCGGTGCGAAAGCCTCCGGCAAGGGCGTGAAACTCACCCTCCCGGCCGCTTCCGTCGTCGTGCTGGAAATTCAGTAGAATGAAGCACATCCATCTGTTACTGGCAGCCTGCCTCGTCCTCGCGGCAGGCTGCGCTGTTTCTCCGGAGACCTCCCAGGTCGCCGTGAATCCCCTCACCTATACAGACATCCCGGACAATGACGTCATCCGCGTGGGGGAAGACTACTACATGGTTTCCACGACGATGTACTTCTGCCCGGGCGCGCCGATCATGCGCTCCCGCGACCTGGTGCATTGGGAGACAGTGAGTTACATCTACGACCTGCTGGAGGATGACGATATCTACAACCTCCGGGACGGGAAAAACGCCTACGGGAAAGGCCAATGGGCGACATCCCTCCGCTATCAGGACGGCATGTACTACGCCCTCTTCGTGGCGAACGACCAACAGAAGACCTACCTGTTCCGGACGGCGGACATCGTGAACGGTCCCTGGGAGAGGAACGTCATCGACGGCTACTTCATGCACGACGCCTCCCTGCTCTTCGACGAAGGCCGCCTCTGGGTGGTCTGGGGCAACGGTGACCTGCACCTCATCGAACTGGAGCCGGACGGGAGCGCCGTCAAGGCCGGGGCGGAGGAACGGATCATCATCCGGGCGCCGAAGGAAGGCATGGGCCTCCGGGCGGAAGGGGCGCACTTCTACCATATCGGCGACTATTATTACGTGCTGGAGATCGACTGGCCCAAGGACAAGCCCCGCACGGCGACCGTCTGGCGGAGCAAGACCATCGACGGGCCGTACGAGTCCAAGGTCGTGCTCCAGGGCACCCTGGGCGGCCGCAGCGACGGCATCGCACAAGGACCGATCATCGACACGCCTGCCGGGGACTGGTACGCCATCCAGTTCCAGGACCACGGCGCCGTCGGCCGCATTCCCACCATCCAGCCCGTCACCTGGGTCGATGGCTGGCCCATGATGGGAAAGAACGGCGTGCCCCTCGAGGAAGTCACGGTGAACCTCCCGGCAGCCGGACGCGACTACGTCTGGGATTCCGACGAGTTCGATGCGGACCGCCTCGCCCTTGTCTGGCAGTGGAACCACAAAGCCCCCGAAGGGTGGTCGCTCACGGAAAGGCCCGGCTGGCTGCGCCTTCGCGCTGCGAAAGCCGCCGGCATCGCCGACGCCCGCGGCACCCTCACCCAGCGCACCGTCGGTCCCCGCTGCATCAGCGAAACCCTGCTGGACGCTTCGGGCATGAAGCCCGGCGACGAAGCGGGCCTATGCGCCTTCCAGAGCCAGAGCGGCCGCATCGGCGTAGCCGTCGCCCCGGACGGATCCCGGCAGATCGTCCTCCGGCAGCAGGAGGGAATCCTGGCCGCAGTCCCCTTCTCCGGCGAGCGGGTCCAGCTCCGGATCCGCTACGTCTTCACCCCGCAGAAAGAAGGCGAGGAGGCCGATACCGCTTTCTTCGGGTATTCTCCGGACGGCGAGGAGTGGACCGAATTCCCCGACACGCTCCGCATGCGCTACACGCTGGATTACTTCACCGGCTACCGCAGCGCCCTTTATAACTTCGCCACGCTCGAGGAGGGCGGCACGGCCGACTTCGACTGGTTCCGCCAGCGGGTGTACTGATGGAAAAAGGGACCGCCCCTTCCGGCAGCGGTCCCTTTCCAACCATTTATCAACCAACCATTCTATTTGAAACTGTACGGAAGGTCTCCCTTGGCCCAGGTGGTGCCGTCGCCCCAGCCCGGGTTCTGCTCCAGGACGCCTTCGGACAGGGTCACCTGGTCCTCCGGAATCTTGAAGAATCCGCCGCCGGTATCGTTGTAGCGCTGCATGAAGTCCTGCTTGAATTCTTCGAAGCCGCCTGGGTCCACAAGCGGGGCGGAAAGTATTACTTCAGCTACTCCACCGGCGACACGCACTGCCTGTGCTACGCCATCGGCGACAGCCCCTACGGGCCTTTCACCTACCAGGGAAAGATCCTCACCCCGGTCATCGGCTGGACCACGCACCACAGCATCGTGGAGTTCGGCGGCAAATGGTGGCTCTTCCACCACGACAGCGCCCCCTCCCAGGGCATCAACCGCCTCCGCAGCCTGAAAGTATGCGAACTCACCTACAACGAGGACGGAACGATCCGGACGATTGAGGGGTTGGATGATTAGTATAATGTTTGGTTGGTTTTGCCCCCGGCGCTGCGACAGCACCGGGGGCAAGGTTTTTACCGGGTTTATATTGAACGATGCCCATGAGAGCGAAGAGGCCGGGATCTTTAAAGCACGGGGTGCTCCCTTGCGCAAAATGGAACAAACTCAACGCCAACAACTTACGCGAAAGTACCCGGGACAATTTTCCCGGGTACTTTTGCATAACGCGTTCATTGTCACCAACTTACATTCTACGGGCGAGGCAGTCATAGAACTCTGTAGTTTTGCCCTCTAATCAAACTCAACGTAGTGAATCGGCAGAAGTATGTGGAGTGCTGCCCAGTTACAAAATCAAAGGTCGATGTGGACGCGTTCCATTTCTATCCTCCTCCGCACATGCAGGATCTATCCTTTACGCCCAGACAATGACATTCATTATCAATCGCATTAGATATCGCACACTTACCAAAGGAATAGGGGGCCTTTACTTTTCCAAATAGTATCTCGTCCAGAATAATGAACAATGGATCGCCTCAAAGCATATGGGTTAAGCCGGAAAGTATAGTCCTTAAGATCAATAGTTTTTATCTTTCCTTTAATAGGAATAATATCCAGTCTTCGTTTATAATTATAAAACAAGACAGGGCGAATCATCCGGATTTCGTTCCAATTCAGGGAAAAACTCTTTCCGTTGTAATGATTCAGATAGAATAATCCTTCTGGATTTACACGAAACTCAACTCTGTTCATTTCTTCTTTGTTATTTCTTAGTACTTTGATCAAAAAACCAAATACGAGAAAAAGAAACAAGACAGAAACGATAATCAAAAAGAATGTGCCCGTAAAGTGATAACTGTCTTTCCCTGAAAAAAGTTGACTCGCAAATGCGATCAACAAATGGACTTCAGATTTTCAAGTAAGCGCGATCTCTACTATGAGAAAGCGATGAAAT
>CACZKE010000010.1 GCA_902781705.1 uncultured Bacteroidia bacterium | reverse complement strand
GGCGGTGACCATCGCCGAATTCAACGCGGCACCGGAGTCCCAGACGCAGGTGTATGAACTGGTGGGCGTGATCGGCGGCAGCATCAATACGACCTACGGCAACTTCGACCTGACTGACGAGACCGGTACCGTGTATGTCTATGGCCTCACGGCGACCGAGCTCGGCTATGGTGCGAAGAACGACAAGTCCTACGCCTCGCTGGGCCTCGCGGAAGGCGACAAGATCAAGATCCGTGGTTACCGGGGTTCCTTCGGTGACAAGATCGAGGTGGTTTCCGCCTGGTTCATCGAGAAAGTGACCGGCGGGGACGATCCGCAGCCTTCCGGCGTGAAGGCCGTGTCCGTCGCCGATTTCAATGCGGCCCCCGAGTCTGACTCCCAGGTATATGAACTGGTGGGTACCATCGGCGGCAGCATCAACACGACCTACGGCAACTTCGACCTGACCGACGCGACCGGTACCGTGTACGTCTATGGCCTCACGGCGACCGAGCTCGGCTATGGCGCGAAGAACGACAAGTCCTACGCCTCGCTGGGCCTCGCGGAAGGCGACAAGATCAAGATCCGTGGTTACCGGGGTTCCTTCAATGACAAGATCGAGGTGATGTACGCCTGGTTCATCGAGAAGGTGACCGGTGGCGGCGGTACCGATCCGCAGCCTGGCGGAAGCACGGTGTCCTTCGACACCAACGCCGGCGCCCAGACCTGGGCGGCCGAGACCGACGGCACTTACGGCGCCGGTTTCTCCTCCACGACCCAGGGCGTGAAGATCGGCTACTACAAGCATACCTCTACCAGTGCCGCAGTCGCTCCGAAGGATAGCGAAGTGCGCATTTACAAGAATTCCGCCCTGGCCTTTACGGCACCGGATGGGAAGAAGTTCAAGAAGATCGTCATGACGACCCCCGGTACCGGCAACGGTCAGTACTGCGTGGACATGACGGGTCTGGAAGGGGGCAGCGGCGCTACGGCCGACAAGGCTGCCCTCACCGTCACGTGGAGCGGCTCCGCCGGCAAGGTGGTCCTCCATGCCACGGCGGCCCAGGTGCGGATATCGGGTGTCACCATCGAATTTGAATAGGAAACGGGCGTATGTTGAAACGATTCAGACATATCCTGGGCCTTGCCATCGTCGGCCTCGCGGCCTTCGGGGCGGTATCCTGCGAAGAGGAACCCGTCATCCCGGACCCGACGCTGTCCCTGGCGAAGGCCACCGTGTCCAGCCGGAAGGGAAGCCAGTTCCTCGAAGTGACGACCACGGGGAAGTGGACGCTTTCCACGACGGCGGACTGGATCCAGATCACTCCGGACAAGGGGAGGGGTAACTCCCACTCCATCGCCCTGTCCTACGATACCAATACCGGCGATGACGCCCGTCAGGCAGACATCGTCCTTCTCTCCGAAGGGAAGTCCATCGTGGTGACCCTCTTCCAGAATGCCCCTTCCGACGAACCCGAACCCGAGATCAACGGCGGATCCTCCACCCGGAAAGGCTGGATGGAACTGCCCGAGACCCGGGACGACGACGGCCTGAACTTCTTCTGGCACACCATGAGCCAGACCGGTTACTCCGGCCGCAACTACTCCTTCTACTGGGATTATTCGAATCTCGTGTCCCACTGGGTGGCCTATCCGCTGAACACCGCGCTTCGCGGTACCGGAAGCCGGACCAATGCCTGGGCCCTGGATCCGCTCCTTCCTTCGAGCAAGCAGCCCAACGTAACCGGCACCTTCCGGGGTGGCTGGGCGCGCGGACACCAGATCCCGTCGGCCGACCGGTTGAACTACAATGCCAACCTTGCCACGTTCTACGGCACGAACATGACGCCCCAGAACTACAGTTTCAACGAGCAGATCTGGGCCCGCCTGGAAGAGTCCGTGCGCGGCTGGGCGGCCAAGAGCGACACCCTGTATGTGGTGACGGGCTGCGTGGTGGGCGAAAATCCCGAGAAGACCACGGACATCGACGGCAAGCGTGTCGCGGTTCCGGCGGCTTACTACAAGACGGTCCTCAGTTACAGTTCCTCCTACGGCTCCAACGGCGGCTATCGCGGCTGCGCCGTGTATCTGGAGCATACGGCGAACCCGGGCGAGACCGTCGCGAAGAACCATCCTTCCGTGATGTCCATCCGGGATCTGGAGAACAAGCTTGGAATCAACTTCTTCGTGAACCTGCCCGGCGCTGTCGGTGACGGCGTCGCCGCGGCCGTGGAGACGGAGAACCCGAATTCCGTGAACTGGTGGTGGAATTAAAATGAGTAATGTGATGAAAAGATACCTGACCATCCTTGCCCTTCTTCTCGCCGTCGTCCCGGCGCTTGCCCAGAGCGGCCAGAAGAACTATGTCATCGGGTTCTACAACCTGGAGAACCTCTTTGACACCTACCACGACGAAGGGAAGAACGACTACGAGTACCTCCCTGACGGCGCCAACGAATGGACCGATTTCAAGTATGCCAAGAAGCTCTCCAACATGGCGCGGGTGATCCGGGCCATGCGGGATGAGAACAAGGCCTACCACGCGGTCCTGGGCGTTTCCGAGATCGAGAACCGCCACGTGCTGGAGGACCTCGTGATCGAGCCCGCCATCGCCGATGCGAATTTCCAGATCGTCCATTATGACGGTCCGGACCGCCGCGGCGTGGACGTCGCCCTGCTGTACCGGCCGGAACTGTTCACGGTCCTGGAGTCCAAGTCCATTCCATTCACCTTCGACAGCGCCCTCGACTTCGGGATGACCCCGGAGGAGAAGGATGCTTTCCGCACCCGTGACATCCTGATGGTCCGCGGCCTGCTGGGCGGGGAAATGTTCGCCTTCTTCGTGGCGCACCTTCCGTCCCGCCTGGGTGCCAAGAGCGGCGCCCTCCGCTCCCGCGGCGGCGAGATCATGTATGAAGAAAGCGCGCGCCTGATGAAGGAATTCCCCGGCATCAAGATCGTCGCCATGGGCGATATGAACGACAACCCCACCGACGACAGCATGGCCGTGTACATGCGCGGCCGCGAGAAAGTGGAAGAGGTGGGCCCGGAGGATTTCTTCTCCCCGTTCCTGTCCATGCTCAAGGCCGGCTACAGTTCCCTGTACTACCGGGGCGAGAACAACATCTACGACATCCTGGTGGTCAATTACAACCTCCTGAACGCGCCGAAGGGGACGCTGAAGATCCAGCCCATCGTCAAGAAAAAGTACTATGGCCGCATTTTCCAGCAGCCCTTCATGACCCAGCAGGAAGGCCAGTACAAGGGGCAGCCGTTCCGCACCTTCTCCAACGGTGCGTTCGTGGGCGGCTTCAGCGACCACTATCCGACCTATATTGTAGTAAGCAACAAGTAAGCCTATGTTCAAGAGAATAACCATAGCACTTGTCACCCTCCTGTACGCCGTGGGCCTTTCCGCCCAGACGTACACCGGCGGCGTGCGGGGAACGGTGGTCAGCCGTGCCGACCGGACGCCGATTCCGGACGCGGTGCTGGAACTCTACCAGGGTACCACGCTGGTGGCTACCGCAGCCGTGGACGAGAACGGCCGTTTCCTCATCGAGGACCTCGTCAACGGCGTCTATGACCTGGTCATCTATGCACCGGAATACCTGGAAACCCGGGTCAACGTCACCGTCAACGACGGTTATGTCAAGAATATGTTCAACCTCTCCATGACGCGCGGGGCCATCGTGAGCGAAGTCGATGCGGACAACATGGTGGAGTTCGACATGGACGATACCGGTTACAGCGATTCCCCGACCGTCCTGTTCGGGCAGAACGACGTGTTCAACAACATGGCCGGATACAACTTCAGTTCCGTCCGTTACCGGGTGAGGGGATACTCCTCCGAGTCCCAGGACGTGTATCTTGCGGGCGTCAAGATGAACGACGCCATCACGGGATACTCTCCTTTTTCCCTGTGGAGCGGCCTTAATGAAGCCACCCGCACCAAGTACACCGTGAACGGCGCCGAGATTTCGGACTATGGGATCGGCGGCTACAACGGCCTCACCAACATCCCGGTGAACGCCCTGTCCGTGCGCAAGGGCTGGCGGGGCAGCGTCCTCACCAACAGCCAGCTCTACCGGCTGCGCCTGATGATGACGTACGCTTCCGGTCCGCAGGACAACGGCTGGTCCTACGCCTTCAACGTTTCCGCCCGCCTGGGCGGCAACGACTGGATCCAGGGCGTGTACTACCGTTCGTTTGCCTACTATGCGGCCGTGGAGAAGCAGTTCAACGACGCCCACAAGTTGGGAGCCGTGATCATGGGCACGCCCGGCGAGCGCGGTGCGCAGAACGCTTCCACCCAGGAGGTGTATGACCTCATGGGCGACAACATGTACAACTCCAACTGGGGTTACCAGAACGGCAAGGTCCGCAACTCCCGCGTCCGCAAGACGCATGAGCCCATCGCCATCCTCAAGTACGACTTCACGCCGTCCCAGGCGTTCAACGCCGCCGCCACGGTCCTGTACCGCTTCGGCAAGAACGGCTACACGGCCCTGGACTGGTACGATGCGCAGGATCCGCGTCCGGACTATTACCGGAACCTCCCGAGCTACTTCTACATGGATGTCGGCGACATGAACCGCCTGAATCCGATGAAGGCGGCCTGGGCGGCCGAGGCCTGGACGAAGAACCTGGACAATTACGCCCATGTGAACTGGGACCGTCTCTATGCCGTGAACAAACTCAACGTCGAGGACGGCGAGCGCCGTTCCAAGTACGCCCTCCAGGAGCGGCGGGTGGACCAGCAGGACCTGAACTTCGCTCTGAACTTCAAGTGGCGGGCGGCCCGGTGGCTTACCTTCACCGGCGGCTTCGACGCGAAGATGAACCGGACGGAGTACTACCAGAAGATGGACGACCTGCTGGGCGGCGATTACTTCTACAACATGGACTCCTTCGCGGAGCGCGACTACGCCGCCTTCCCGTACATGACCCAGAACGACCTGGAGTACTGGATGAAGAACGGTACCGCGCAGAAGATCCGCGTCGGGGACAAGTACGGGTACGACTATTATGCCAATGTCCGCAAGTGGAACGGCTGGCTGTCCGGCAAACTGAACGTCGGCAACTTCGAGATGACGGCCGGCGGCCGCGTGGGCCGCACCGCCTTCTGGCGCCACGGCCTGAACCGCAAAGGCCTCTTCCCGGGCGTGAATGACGACGGCACCCCGTATGTGATCAATGGCCGCGAAGTGACTACCTATGACGAGAACGGCGATCCGATCACGTCCTACGGCAAGTCCAAGGTCGTGGACTTCCTGACCTATGCAGGGAAGGTGAACCTGAACTACATCCTTCCCGGCGGTCACCGCTTCTATGCCAATGCGGGCTATTTCAACGACGCGCCTACTTTCAGTCAGGCGTTCATGTCTCCGCGCACCCGCAACTCCGTGGCTCCGGAGCTGACCACCGTGAAGACGCTCACCGGCGACATCAACTACCAGGTGTCCTCCAACGGGTACAACTTCCGCATCACCGGTTACTATACCGATATCATGGACCAGAGCAAGGTGATGAGTTTCTATGACGACGGGCAGAATTCCTTCACGAACTTCGCCCTCACCGGCATCGACGAGCGCCACGTGGGCATGGAGATGGGCTTCAAGATCCCGACCGATTTCCCGAACCTGGCCCTGCAGGGCGTCATCGGCTATGGCGAGTACTACTACACGTCCAATCCGAAGATGTACCAGACCATCGACAACAACGCCTCCATCGTCCCGGAAACCTACGGTGTGGTGATCCCTTACTGGAAGAGCCATCCGACGGCGGACGGCGGCGTGCAGCGCCACTACGTGGAATCCACCCCGCAACTGGCCGTGAGCCTGGGTCTCGCCTGGAACTGGAACTACTGGTTCGTGGATGCCGACATCGACTACTTCGGACATTCCTACCTGTCCATGAACCCGCTCTACCGCACGGACTACGTGACGGCGGGTCCCGACCGGATCGTGACTCCCCAGGAGGTCGAGTACATGGCCGCCCAGGAGAAATTCGCCCCGCAGTGGCTGCTGAACTTCTCCGTGGGCAAGTCCTGGTACATCCAGCGGAAATACCAACTGGGCTTCTCCCTGAACGCCAAGAACCTCCTGAACAACAAGTGGGTGAAGACCGGCGGTTACGAGCAGACCCGCATCGTGGAGAACACCGTGGCGAAGGAGCAGTTCTACCGCTTCGACCCCAAGTACTTCTACATGAGCGGATTCAATTACATGTTGAACATCTATTTCCGGTTCTAGGCCATGAAAAAGACCCTTATTTTCATTGCAGCGGCCCTTGCGGCCCTTGTCTCCTGCCGCGAGTGGGAGCCGGTGTTCACGACGGAGTATGACGACGTGTACATGTACGAACCCGGAAAACTGGAAGTGACCGCGACCATTGCCGAACTCAAGGCCCTGTATGCGAAGGACGGCGCCCTCAAGATCGAGGACGACGACATGGTCATCGCGGGCAAGGTCATTTCCGACGACCATTCCGGCAACATCTACCGGGAACTGTATATCCAGGACGAGACGGGCGTGATCAGCGTCAAGATCGGCCTGTCCTCCCTGTACAGCGATTACAAACTGGGCCAGACGGTGTATGTCCGCTGCGGCGGCCTGACCATCGGCAGTTACAACGGCATGCCCCAACTGGGTGTGGAGGATCCGACCGGCGAGTATGAGACCGCCTACCTGGACAGCCGCTATCTGATCGATGCCCATGTGATCCGGGGCGCCTGGGGCGACCCTGTCGCTCCGACGCTTGTCACGGAGGAGGAACTCAAGGCGGCCATCGCCGAGGGCTACACGAACAAACTCTGGGGGCAACTCGTGACCATCGAGGACCTCCAGTACGGCGCTGAGCCCGAGTACAATACGGAGGCGTACAAGCGTATCTTCATCCTCATCTACATCGATCCGTACAAGGACAAGAAAGCGTCCACCAACCGGGTGTTCTGCTCTACGCAGACCTTCGGCGTGAATACCTGGGCGATGTCCAAGAACAAGTTCCTGGAGTACCTGGACAACGGTTGCTTCGACAGTTGCGGCAGTTCCGACAAGGGAATGGACGACATCTTCGACGAGAAGACCGGTCTGACGGTCAAGCAGACCATCCGGGCCAATGCCACCGCCATCACCACCAGCCACTACTTCCACATGCCCGGCGGCCAGTCGGTCCAGATCCGCACCAGCGGCTATGCGAAGTTCGCGGATACGGCCATCGACCCGGCCATCCTCGGCAATCCCTCCGAGCGGGACGGCGCGCTTTGCTCGGCGACGGGTATCCTGACCGTGTACAACGGAGCTGCCCAGTTGGCCCTGGTGGACGAAAACAGCGTGAAGATCCAGAAATAATCCTTTATGAAGAAGACAGCTTTACTTTTGATGGTGATGATGACGGCAGCGTGCGGCCCGAAGGCCGGGAAGATATTTGACGAGGAGTGGAACACCCCCTACGGGACGGCTCCGTTCAGCAAGATTGCGGTGGAGGATTACGTTCCCGCCGTCAAGGCCGGCATCGAGGCGCAGAAGGCCGAAATCGACGCGATCGTCGCCAATCCGGAGGCTCCCACCTTCGAGAATACAATCGCTGCTTACGAACGCGCGGGAAAGCTCCTGACGAAGGTTTCCGGCGTGTTCTACAACCTTTCCGAGTCCGATTCTACCCCGGCCATGCAGGCCGTGGAGGAGGAAATCACCCCGATCATGACGGAGGCCGACGACGCCATCTTCATGAACGAGGCGCTCTTCGCCCGCGTGAAGGCGGTGTATGACGACATGTCCGGCCTGGACCGGGAGCAGCAGATGGTGACGACCAAGCTCTACCAGCGCTTCGAGCGCAACGGCGTGGGCCTGGACGCCGCGGGCAAGGCCCGTTTCGCGGAGATCAATTCCCGCCTCGCGGTCCTGAGCCAGAAGTTCGGCCAGAACCTCCTGGCGGAGAACAACGCCTTCCGCGACGCCATCGGCGTGACCGTGTCCGAGTATCCGGCCTTCATGACCACCTGTGAGGACCGGGCCCTGCGCGAGAAGGCCTTCAAGGCCTACTCCAACCGCTGCAACAACGGAAACGAGTATGACAACAACGCCATCGTCCTGGAGATCATGAAACTCCGGACGGAGAAGGCCAACCTGCTGGGTTACAAGAATTCTGCCGAATACCTCCTCGCCGACAAGATGGCCGGCGATCCGGAGACCGTCGATGCCTTCCTGAAGCCCATCATGGACGCTTCCATGCGGAAGGCCCGCGAGGAAATGGCCGACATGGAGGCCGTTGCCGGTCACGAAATCGAGCCCTGGGACTGGTTCTACTATGCCGAGAAGGTTCGTGCCCTTAAGTACGACCTGGACGAGTCCGTCACTAAGCCCTATTTCCAGGCTGACAGCGTCTCCAAGGGTGTTTTTTACGCCGCCAAGAAGGTCTATGGCGTGAACGTGGAACCCGCTCCCGAGGTGGAGGTCTATAACCCCGTCGTGAAGGCCTACAAACTCACGGATGCCGACGGCTCCCTGCTGGGCATCTTCTACCAGGACTGGTACTCCCGCGACACCAAGCGCGGCGGCGCCTGGATGAACAACTTCCGGGACCAGTATGTCGATTCTGTCATTTCGAGCGGAGTCGAGAAATCTGTCGACGTCCGTCCCATCATCGTGAACGTCTGCAACTTCGTCCCCCCGACGGAGGAGCTTCCGTCGATGCTCACCATCGACCAGGTCCAGACCGCCTTCCATGAGTTCGGCCATGCCCTGCACGGTTTCCTCACGAAGTGCCATTATCCTTCCGTGAGCGGCACGTCCGTCAAGCGCGACTTCGTGGAGATGTTCTCCCAGTTCAACGAGAACTTCGCTTTCGAACCGGAAATCCTCGCGGCCTATGCCAATAACTGGCAGACCGGCGAGCCCATCCCGGCCGCCCTGGTGGAGAAGATCGGAAACTCCCTGAAATTCAACCAGGGATTCACGACCGGCGAACTTTGCGCCGCCTCCATCCTGGACATGAAGTGGCACGAACTCACGCTCGACGACCTCGCCAATTTCACCGACGCCCAGTCCATCCGCGACTTCGAGACGAAGGTATGCGGTGAAATGGGCCTCATCGAGGAGATCATTCCGCGCTACCGTACCACCTACTTCAACCACATCTTCAACAGCGGCTACAGCGCCGGCTACTACAGCTACCTCTGGTCCGAGGTCCTGGACGTGGATGCCTGGGAGAAGTTCAAGGCCGACGGTGTCTTCAACCCCGCCACCAACAAGGCTTTCCGCCAGACCTTCCTCGAGAAGGGCGGCTCCGAAGAGCCGATGGTCCTCTTCCGCCAGTTCATGGGTGAGGATCCCGATCCGTCGGCCCTCCTCCGCGCCCGCGGGCTGGAATAAGCGTCCCGGTCATGTGATTGACCGACAGATGATTAAAAGATATTCCCTGGTACGTTTGCACCAGGGAATTTCTTTTAACCGCTTGATTTGTCGAAAGTTGGCCGGGACGGCTACCGGATGTAACTCGTCAGCACCTTCATGCCGCCCTCGGCGGGGGTAAAGGTGACGCCGGTGGAGGTGGCGGGAATGAGGACGGTCTCGCCCTGACGGAGGTCGATGAGGTGACCCTTGGTGGGGCCGCGACGGCCTTCCTCGTCATAGACGGGTTCGGCGTCCGTGAGCGTGCCGTGACCGGAGAGGCACATCACCACGAGGAAGGAATCGGTGTCCTCCAGGTTCTTCGTGACGGCTTTGTCCAGGTCGTAGATGCTGGTGGTGAAGTACTTGCAGGAAACGACTTCGTTCTCCGCGTCCTTGACGGGAGTGTAAGGGGTGCGGTACTCCGGATACACTTTATAGTCGATGGCGTCCTTGGCGAGTTCCGTGTGGAGCTGGCGGGGCTTTCCGTCCAGGCCCAGGCGGCCGTAGTCGTAGATGCGGTAGGTGATGTCGGAAGTCTGCTGGATCTCGGCGATGAAACAACCGCCGCAGATGGCGTGGATACGTCCGGCCGGGAGGAAGAACACGTCTCCGGGATGCACGTCGTGGCGGGCCAGCACGTCGGTGATCGTACCGTCGGCGACTCGTTTCTCATACTCTTCGGGCGTGATTTCCTGCGTCATGCCGGCGAGGAGATGGGCCCCCGGCTCGGCGGCCACGACATACCACATCTCGGTCTTTCCCTTGGAACCGTTGTGCCGCACGGCCGCCAGTTCGTCGTTCGGATGGACCTGGATGGACAGGTCGCTCAGCGCGTCGATGAACTTGATTAGGAGCGGGAACTCGTCGCCGGTATTGGCATACACATGCTCGCCTACGAGGCTGCCCTTGTACTCCTTCACGAGCTCCGCGATGGTCTTTCCGGCCAGGGCGCCGTTCGCCACGACGGACTCGTTCCCTTTCACGCCGGACAGCTCCCAGCTTTCGCCGATGTGCTCCTGCGTGGTCTCCACTCCCTTGTAAGGGGCGATCTTCTCACCACCCCAGACGATGGTCTTGAAAATAGGTTTAAATTTCAGCGGATACATAGTATTAAGCGTCTAATTGTGCCAGGGCGAAGTCGTAGGCGCCCACGGAGATGGCCTTGGAGGCGCCGATCCGGGAGATCATGACGCCGATGCGTTTCTGCGGGTCGTAGGTGACGGTCTTGTCGGAACCATAGACCTTGAGTTCGCGGGCGTCGCCCTTTGCGAAGGCGGCGAATTCGGCCTCGTCGTCCAGGTTGTAAACCTTCATCTGGAGTTTGGCGAGGGTGTCGCCGGAAAGGGTCCGGACCGTGCCGCGGAGGGCTTCCAGCAGGCTGGGCATGAAGTATTTCTTGGACGCGGTGATGCCGCCGCCGATGACGATCAGGCCGTCCATAAGTTGGGCGGCAAGGGCCATCGCGTTGCCGGCGACGGTGCCCATCTCGGCAAAGGCGGCCTTGGCGGCCTCGGGGTTGCCGGGACGCTTGCCTTCGGCGATGTCATAGATGTCCTTCGGGGTGAGGGAAGGGTCGTTCACGCCGGAGCGTTCCGCGTATACGCGCTTGACGGCGCGGACGGCGACGCCGTCTTCCACGATGACACCGTCGATACGGCTGTGCGGCAGGCAGTAGGTTTCCACGCAGGAGTTGTCACCGCGGTTGAGCTGGCCGTTGATGACGCAGCCGATGCCGAAACCGGTGCCGAAGGTATAGCCGATGAGGTTGTGGTAGCGCTTGGCGCTGCCCAGGGCAGCCAGTTTCTCGTTTACGGCCGGCAGGGCGCCGCCGAGGGCCTCGCCGAAGGCGTACAGGTCACCGTCGTTGTTGATGAACACGGGCACGCCGAACTTCTCCTGGAGGAACGGTCCCAGCGCCACCCCGTCGCGGAAGGACGGGAAGTTGGGAAGGTATCCGCCGATGATGCCGTTCGGGTAGTCGGCAGGTCCCGGGAAGGCGAAACTGATGGCGACGGGCTTCTCGGTGAGGGTGTTCATCACGGACTCGAACCCGACGACCATCGTCTTCAGGCACAGGTCCAGGTCATTGGCGTTGGCGGGGAGCGTAATCGGCTCTCCTACGTACTGTTCGCCCTTCATTGCGCCGAACACCATGTTGGTGCCGCCGGCGTCCAGGGTAAGGACGATCCTGCTGTCATTGGAATAATTACCCATTCTATCAGTGTTTTGTTTGTTTCTTTTTCTATCAGATTTCTCGACTCCGCTCGAAATGACAGGTCAGCGGCCCATTGTGAATTCAAGCGTACCGCCCTTCACGATGTCCTTGTATTCGATGTAGGGGAGGTCGTAGGGCTGGCCGTTCAGTTTGATGCCGCGGATGTAGCGGTTCTCCTCGGAAAGGCCCTGGGCCGTGACGGTGAATTCGCCGCCGGCGACCTTGACGACCGCCTTCTCGAAGTTCGGGGCGCCGAACCAGAAGCGCGGGCAGGCGGGTTCCACCTGGTAGAAGCCCAGGCTGGACAGGACGTACCAGGCGCTCATCTGGCCCACGTCCTCGTTGCCGGCCAGGCCTTCCACATCGTTGAAATACATCTCCTTATAGACCTGGCGGATGCGGTCGGCGGCCTTGTCGGGCTCGCCCAGCATGGAGTACAGGTACAGGGTGTGGTGACCCGGCTCGTTGCCGTGCGCATACTGGCCGATGAGGCCGGAGATGTCCGGAGAGGCGTTCTCGCCCTCCACATGGTCCGGTGCCTCGAAGAGGCCGTCCAACTTGGCGAGCATCGCCTCGCGGGAACCGAAGAGGTCCTGGAGACCCTGCACGTCCTGCGGGACGAGCCAGATGTACTGCCAGCCGGTACCTTCAGTGTAGTCGGAGGTCTCGTGGCGGGAGTAGATCGGGTCGAAGGGCTCGGTGAAGGAGCCATCGACCTTGCGGCCGCGCATGAACTGGAGTTCGGGATCCCAGAAATGACGGTAGGAGTGGCTGCGGTCGCGATAGACGGCGGCCGTGGCTTCGTCGCCCAGGAAGGCGGCGGCATTCGCGAGGGCACCGTCGGCGACGGCGTATTCCATGTCGTTGGCGACGGATTCGCGGTACAGGTCGGCCGGAATGTAGCCGTATTCCATGCGGAGGTCCTGGCCGCGGTCGGGCGTGGTGGCCGTCTTGGTCATGGCCTCGATCATCTGCTCCTTGGTCAGGCCGGCCTGGAAGCCCTTGACGATGTTGTCGGCAAAGGCGATGAGGCCCGGATTGCCCACCATGCAGTCGGTCTCGTTACCCATCAGGTGCCATACCGGAAGGTCGCCCTGCTCCTTGTAGATGTTGTAGAAGGTGGCGGTGATGTCGTTGCAGCGGTCCGCATGGATGAGGGTCATCAGCGGCATGGCGGCGCGGTAGGTGTCCCACAGGGAGAAGGTGGTGTAGTTCTGGAAGTTGCCCTGGCGGACGACATCGTCGGAGCCGCGGTACTGGCCGTCCACGTCGTTATATACGGACGGAGCCACCATCGTGTGGTAGAGGGCGGTGTAGAAGACGGTCTTGGTGTCGGGGTCGCCGCAGGTGATGGCGACGCGGCCCAGTTCCTCGTTCCAGGCCTTGCGGGCATCGGCCTTCACGGCCTCGAAATCCCAGCCGGGGAGTTCCGCGGCCATATTGGCCTTCGCGCCCTCGACGGAAACGGGGGAGAGGGCGACCTTCACGAGCACCTGGGTGCCTTCCTCCACGGCGCCGAGGTCATAGTAACCGTAAACGGGCTTGCGGACGCGGCGGCGTTCGCTGTCGTTGTTCGGGTTTTCGGCGACGGAGAACTGCACGGAGGGGCGGGAGAATTCGGCCCAGAAGAACACCTTCTGGTTCCGGGCCCATCCGGTGGAGAAGCGGTAGCCGCCGAGGGCCTTCACGTGCCCATCCTCATCCTTGACGACCTCGAAGCCGGCGTCGGTCACATCGTCCCAGCAGCCGCCGTTCTCCAGGTCGAAGACGAGGTTGGCGTTCTCCGTGGCGGGGAAGGTATAGCGGTGGAAACCCACGCGGGCGGTGGCGGTCATTTCCGCCTTGATCCCGTAGCGCTCCAGGGGGACGCTGTAGTAGCCGGGCTCGCAGATTTCCTGCGTACGGTCCGCATAGGACCAGGCGCCGGACTCGGGATCGGCCTCGGTTCCGCGGGCGGGGGTCGTGGGACCGGTCGTCGGCATCACCGTGATGTCAAAGAGGTCGCCGATGCCGGTGCCGCTGAGGTGCGTATGGCTGAAGCCGATGACGGTGCGGTCGCTGTCGTGGTAGCCGGAGCACCAGTCCCAGGTCTGCGGGATGCTGGTGGGGCCCAACTGCACGAAGCCGAAAGGCACGTTCGCGCCCACGAACACATGCCCGTGGCCGCCGGTGCCGATCTTGGGATTCACATAGGATGCGTAGTCTTCGGTGGAAGGGTTCGCCGTGCAGGCGGCCAGGACGGCGGCGGCTGCGGCGAGAAGGAGAGTGTGGAATTTCATGTCCATGCGGTTAAATCGTGTAAATTTACGAAAAACCGTGTTGGATTACAAATTCTTCTTTTCGATCCAGGCGAGGTTGAAGCGGTAATGGACGCGGCTGGAGAGGAGATGGATCATTCCGTCCGGGGATTGGGTGCAGGCGAGGTAGCCCTTGGGCTCGGCATGGGTGGCGTCCAGGGTGAAGGTGCCGGTCCAGGCGCCGCCGTCCAGGACGCGGGTTTTTCCGTCGGTGAGGAGTTTCTTCACGGGCCAGGTAGCGCCTTCGTCATAACTCAGGGCGACGAAGAGCCCGTTCTCGTCGAAGGAGCAGAGCATGATGGGCCCTTCCTGCAAACGCTTGAGTACCAGACGCTGGCCGCTGCCGATGGAAGGGAATTCCGTAGCGCTGTAGGTCCATGTGTACCCGCCGTCATAAGAAATGCTGCAGGGCATATGGCCGTCGATGGCGTTGCCCCGCCCGAAGGCCATCAGGGAGCCGTCCTTGCGCTCCACGATGCCCGCATGGATGCCGGCGATCTTGCTGCCGGTGTCCTCCCAGGTCTTTCCGCCGTCTTTGGACACGTGGAGCGAAGTCCCGGCCTCGCCGTCCGGTCCGGCGTCGCAGCACAGCAGGATCCGTCCGTCTTTCGTGACGATGGGCCCGGCGATGACCTGGTGGCGGACGCGGTGTTGGGGTTCGATAAGCCGCGTATCCATCCAAGTGTGGCCGCAGTCCTTGCTTTCCCGCAGGCCGAGCGCGAGATCCTTCCACTCGCCGGCGTCACCGATGCCCTGGAAATGCAGAATCTTGTTTCCGTAAGTCAGCAGGGCGCTGCCGGTCATGTTCCGGTCGGGAACCTTGTAGAACAGCGTGGCGGGATCCCACTTCCCACCATGGAAGCGCGATTGCAGGACGACCATTTCGCGTCCGGCCTCGGCATCGGTGGAGAACCAGACGGCCAGCAGGTCAAGGGAATGCCGGTTGCCTTCTCCCGTCCAGGTGACGGCGGGCTGGTGGTTATGGGCATAGAAGGGCGTCAGACTGTCCGTCGGGGGAACGATGTAGGGAATCGGTTCCAGAAAGACCGGTCTCCGCGAACGTCTGACTGTCTTGAGCCATCCAGTCGGATGGCAGGACAGTCCGTAGCGGACACGGATGGCCTCCTTGGGACTCTCCACGACCCGGAATCCCAGCAGGACCGAACGGTCGGCCTGGACGGATGCGGACCGGTTGGCGCTCCTCAGATACCGCACCGGCGTGTTGTGACTGCCGCCGCGGACGACACGGAATTCCGTGTCGCCATAATAATCATAGCACCATTCCTCCACATTTCCGTGCATATCATGGAGCCCCCATGCATTGGGCTCGAACTGAGCCACTTGCAAGGAAACGGGCTCCTTGTCGCGGGTGTTGCGCTGCACCTTCCACTGGCTTTCCGGGAAGGTGTCGCCCGTGTTGTAGGCCGTGGTCGTTCCCGCCCGGCAGGCGTACTCCCACTCCTCCTCGGTGGGGAGGCGGTAGTGCTTCCCGGTCTGCTTGGAGAGCCATCGGCAATAGGCCATGGCATCCTCCCAAGATACCATGGTCACGGCTTCGTCGTCCCCGGTGGAGAATCCCTGCTCGCCCCGCTTGTGCGTCGGGTCGAACGCCTCGTACTGCACGTTCGTGATTTCCGTCGCGCTCATCCGGAACGCATCGACCTTCACTTCCCGCCGGGGCGCCTCGTCCCAGTCCTCCATCGGCGGGTTGTCCGTACCCATCCAAAATGTCCCGGAAGGTATCTCTACCATCCGGGGCATTTGCAGGGTATCGGCTGCGAACAGGGCAGCCAGCAGGACGCTCAACATCTACAGGATATTCGTGCGCTTGGTGAACTCGACGATCTCCGGGATGTACCCGAAGGCGAGGCCGGTGACGGTGTCGGCGCAGCCGTAATAGACGGCGATGCGGCCGGTCTCAGGATCATGCAGGGCGGCGCAGGGGAAGGTTACGCTGGGCACGTCGCCCACGAGTTCGTAATACTCGCGCGGGCTGATGAGGTACTGGCCGCTGCGGGCAAGCACTTTCCAGGGCTGCTCGAGGTCCAGCAGGGCGCTGCCGAATGCATAGACATAGCCGTTGCAGGAACGGAGGACGCCGTGATAGAGGAGGAGCCAGCCTTCGGAGGTCTCGATCGGGACGGGGCCAGCGCCGATCTTCATGCACTGCCAGGCGCTCACCTCGAACGGGGCCGGCGCCATCACGTGCCGATGGTGTCCCCAGAACTCGAGGTCCGGCGACTCGCTGTAGAAGATGTCTCCGAAGGCCGTATGGCCGGTGTCGGAAGGACGGGACAGCATCGCGAAACGGCCGTCGATCTTCTTGGGGAAGAGTACGCCGTTGCGGTTGTACGGCAGGAAGGCGTTCTCCACCTGATGGAAGGTCTCGAAATCGTCGGTCCAGGCCACGCCGATGGTGGGACCATGGTAACCGTTGCACCAGGTCACGTAGTAGCGGCCCTCGATTTCCACGACGCGGGGGTCGTAGCCATACACCCACTCCGCGACCTCGGGGATGTCGCAGGAGAACTTGATGGTCTCCGGCTTGATGTCCCATTTGATACCGTCCTTGGAAAAGCCCACGTGGAGGGTCATCCGGCGGTTCTTGTCATCGCAACGGAAAACACCGGCGAAACCGCCCTTGAACGGGACCACCGCGCTGTTGAATATGCTGTTGCTGTCCGGGAGCAAGTCTCTCGGAATCACAGGGTTGGCACTATAGCGCCAGAGGACGTCCTTGCATCCTTCGGGCCTTTCCTCCCAGGGCATGCCCGGGAGCGGATTACCAAAGATTTTCATGTTCTGTCAGTTTTTGCGTCGCAAATGTACGGAATCTTCCGGGATTGGGCAAGGTTATTTTCCGGTGCTGAAGGAGTAGGGCTTGTCCTCGGGTTTCGTCCCACGGGCCGTCGCCGGGGCCGTGCCCATGTCGAAATGCACCCGGGCGCCCTTCACGAGGTCGCCGTATTCCAGATAGTTGTGTCCCCAGGCCTTGCCGTCCAGGGTCATGTCCTGCACATAGAAGGCGTCGGCACCGTTCGCGGGAGCGTCGATCTCGACCTTCTTCCCGTCCGGGCGGGTGACGACGGCTTTCCTGAACAGGGGCGTGCCCAGGGCGTACTGCGTGCTGGCCGGACATACCGGGTAGAAGCCCAGGGCGGAGAAGACGTACCAGGCCGATGTCTGGCCGTTGTCCTCGTCGCCGCAGTAGCCGTCCGGCGTGGCACGGTACAGGCGGTCCATGGTCTCGCGGATGTGCTGCTGGCCCTTCCAGGGCTGTCCGGCCCAGTCGTAGAGATAGAGCATATGCTGGGCGGGCTGGTTGCCGTGGGCATAGTTGCCCATGTCGGCCACCTGCATCTCGGCGATTTCGTGGATGCGGAAACCGTAGTAGGCGTCGTCATAGATGGGCGGGACCACGAAGACGGAGTCCAGCATCTGGGCGAAGGAGGCTTCGCCGCCCATGGCATCGACCAGACCCTGCACGTCGTGGAAGACGGACCAGGTGTAATGCCAGGAGTTGCCCTCGGTGAAGGGACCACCCCAGCGGTAAGGGCTGAAATCGGCCTGGAAGGAACCGTCGGCATTGCGGCCGCGCATCAGGCGGTCCTCGGCGCTATAGACGTTCTTCCAATTGTTGGCGCGGGCAGCCCATTTGTCCAGTTCTTCCTGCGGACGGCCGAGTTTCTTGGCGAGTTGCAGGATGCACCAGTCGTCATAGGCATACTCCAGTGTGCGGGCGGCACTTTCGTTGATTCCCACGTCGCAAGGGACGTAACCCAGCGTATTGTAGTACTCGTGGCCCAGGCGGCCGGTGGAACTCACGGTCGGATGCACGTGTTCCGTGCCGTACTGGATGCAGTCGTAAAGGACCTGCAGATCCTTGTCGTTCACGCCCTTGACGACGGCGTCGGCAATGACGGAGGCGGAATTGTTGCCCACCATGCAGCCGCGGTGGCCCGGGGAGGCCCATTCCGGAAGGAAGGAGTTCTCGCGGGCGACGCTCGCATAGCCGGCCTGGATCTCGGCGTTGACGTCGGGATAGACCAGGTTCAGCAGCGGGAACAGGGCGCGGAAGGTGTCCCAGAAGCCGGTGTCGGTGT
Organism: uncultured Bacteroidia bacterium; assembly: GCA_902781705.1. GTDB lineage: Bacteria > Bacteroidota > Bacteroidia > Bacteroidales > UBA932 > Cryptobacteroides. The sequence goes on along the minus strand of CACZKE010000010.1, from coordinate 78,157 downwards.
ACAGGTAGCCCTTTTCGATCTTCCCGTTGTAGGGGCTGTAGTGGACGGGCTGGCCGTTCTCGTCCAGCTCATACAGTTTCCGCGGGAAGAGGACGCTGCGGTACAGGCAGGAGTAGAAGGTTCGGTACTGCTCCGGGGATCCGCCGCCGACGGCAATCCGGCCCAGAACGTCGTTCCAGCGGGCTTTCGCATCGGCGCAGACCTGGTCGAAGGAGGCGCCTTCCACCTCGCGGAGGTTGCGGTCGGCCTGCTCCGGGGAGATGAAGGAGGAAGCGATGCGGGCGTTGACCTGCTCGCCCCGGACGGTCGCGAACTTCACGACGGCGATCGCATGCTCCCGGGGACGGTCCTCGGGATACTCCAGTGCGTCCCCGTTGTAGATGTCGAAGGAGACGATGTCCTTGTCGAAGAGGACGGTGAACCAGTTCTTGAAGTCGCCTTCCACGCCGCCGTGGTTGTTGGTGCAGTATCCCACGACCGTGCGCTTGTCGTCCAGCACTTTCACGTAGGAGCCGCCGGCATAGGCGTCGATCACCACGCCGGAGGTCTCGCTCTCGGGGAAGGTGAAACGCATCATGGCTGCCCGGTCGGTCGGGGTGATTTCGGCCTTGATGTCATGGTCGGCGAGATAGACGCTGTAGTAATAGGGCTTCGCCACCTCGCTCAGGTGGGAGAAGATGCTCGCGCGCTCGTTCTCACCGGGCTTGGAGGCATCCCGGACGGGCATCAGCGAGAAGGCGGCGTAGTCGTTGATCCACGGGGAAGGCTGGTGTGTCTGCTTGAAGCCCCGGATGTGGTGGGCGCCGTAGGTATAGGCCCATCCGTCCCCGTTCTTCCCCGTCTGCGGGGTCCAGAAGTTCATGCCCCAGGGAAGGGCGATGGCCGGGTAGGTGTTGCCCGTGGACAAGGTGAAGTCCGACTGGGAGCCCACGAGGGTGGACACGTATTCAACCGGGTCGGTCACAAGTTCTTCTTGGACCGGGGCGCTGCAGGCCGCTGCGAGGACGGCCAGGATCAGAAGGGATTTTTTCATCGGGGGAGGTTGTTGAGGAGTTCAAGTTTGCCCTCGCCGACGAGTTTCACGATGAGTTCGCCGAAGAGGGTGTTCTGCCAGGCGAACCAGGGACGGGTGAAATCGTTCGCGTCGTCCTTGTTGAAGGACTCGTGCATGAAGCCCGTGCCGGCGTCGGTGTTCAGCAGTTGGATGAGGCAGGCGCGGATCTCGTCGTCGTCCTGCGCGGTGAAGGCCTTCATCATGATGGACATGGGCCAGACGTTCTCGATGCCGATGTGGGGGCCGCCGATGCCTTCACCGGCCTTGCCGCGGTGGAAGTAGGGGTTGTCCTCGCTCCAGACGAACTTCCGGGTGTTCAGGTATACGGGGTCGGCGTACATCTCCGGGTCCAGGTAGCCGAGGGCCAGCAGGGACGGGACGTTGGCGTCGTCCATGAGTTGGTGGGATCCGAAACCATCGACCTCATAGGCGTAGATGGGACCGTAGACAGGGTGCTGGACCACGGCGTAGGTGTGCAGGGCCTGGTCCACCTCGGTGGCGAGGGCGATGCATTCCGCGGCCATGTCCGGCTGGTTGTTCACGGTGGATAGGATCTCCGCCATCTTCTTCAACGTCGTGACAGCCATGAAGTTGGAGGGTACGAGGAACTCGAAGGTCGTGGCGTCGTCGGAGGGACGGAAGGCCGATGCGATGAGGCCCACCGGCTTCACCGGATTGCCCCGGCCCACCACGCACTTGGTATCCAGTTGGCGGTCGGTCTCGCGGAGGAACCAGTAACTGCCATGGCCTTCCTTCCGCTGCTGCTCCTTGAAGGTGGCGAGGATGGTCTTCGCCGTCTGCAGCCAAAGGTCGCCGAAGACGGAGGTGTCTCCGGTCTTCTTCCAGTAGGCATAGGCAAGACGTACCGGATAGCAGTGCGAGTCGATCTCCCACTTGCGCTCGAACACGTACGGGCCGGGAGCGGGGAGGTCCGTCTTGTCGGCCGGACCCACGGGATCCACGTTGAACGCATTGGCGTACGGGTCGATGAGGATGCACTTGAACTGCCGGTTGATGACGCCCGCGAGCATTTTCTTCAGGGCTTCGTCCTCATTGGCATACTCCACGTAGGGCCAGACCTGGGCACCGGAATCGCGGAGCCACATGGCCGGGATGTCGCCGGTATAGACGTAGGTGTCCGGGCGGCCGTCCTCGTCCTCGGAATAGTGGACGGTGGTATCCAGGGTGTTCGGGAAGCATTTGCGGAACATCTCCGCGAGTTTGGGGTGCGTGATCTGCGCGGCGATGGCCTCCGTGGCCGCATCCACGGCGGGGGAGACGAAGGCCCGTTCCTCCACGGGAGGGCGGTCGGTGTAAAGTTTCGTGGTCTTCTCCTGGGGCTGCGGGTTGCCGCAGGCCGTCAGGACGGCAAGAGCCAGGATGAGTGCTTTCTGTGGTTTCATATCGTTTTGTGTGTTCATTCCCATTCCACCAGGGCCCGGTCCAGCCGGATCCGCTTGGGTGTCCCGGCCCTGCCGGTAATCGTATAGGCCGGCAATTGGGCCGGCCGGAAGTATTTCGAGAGGGCCGCTGCGAGGTTCGACGCCTTTTCATGGATGGAGTTGTCCCGGGGGTCGGTGAGCCGTGCAATGCGTTCCCTGACGGTTTCCGCATCGTTGCAGTGGCTGATGCCCATGTACAGGTCCGTCAACTCTTTCCCGTAGTCCTGCAGGTCCCCGAACCGGATGCCTTCCGGATGCCTGAGGAACAGCAGGAATACCGTCTTCACCAGGGGCCGCAGGCGGATTTCGGTATCGAACCTCTCCGGAAGGAGGATTCGGAAATCCTTGGTAATGAGGACCCTTTCTCCCGGGTCCGTCCCTTCCAGGACTTCGATCTCCGCCAGGCGTCTTTTGATCAGGCCCATGGCTGCCAGCAGGGCCGCGGCATCCATCTCGTCCACCCGTTCCGCCAGGTAGTCCACGGCCGGGTCCTCGAAGGCCCCGCCGCCGTCCAGCCAGTACTGCAGGAACAGGTATGCTTCCTCTCTCCACATTCCACCTACGAAGATACGCATTTTTCACGTCCCAACCTCAAAAAAGTCTGCAAGCCTTGCAGGAAATCCGACATTGCAAACCTTGCAATCGTATCGACGTTTCCGTCTCCTCTCCCGACCTTTGCAAAAAAAGGAAAACGAGTCTATGATACAGTTCAAACCTTATCCCTCGATCGGGAACAGTACGGATGAAGGATGGATGGCACGGGTGCGGGCGGCCGTGCCGGCGGAAGCGACCTGGGCGGTCCAGGAGAAAGTGGACGGGGCCAACGTGTCCTTCCTCTGTGACGACCTGACGATCCGGATGGCCCGGCGGACGGCCATCCTGACGCCTTTGGAACCCTTTTTCAACTACCGGGAAGTGCTGGAGCGGTATTCCGGTCACATCTATCACATCTATAATCTGATCCGGCTCGCGATGCCGGAGATGACCTCCATCGCCGTGTACGGGGAACTTTTCGGCGGAGCGTATCCGCATCCGGATGTGCCTGCAGTACGCCGGCCGAATCCCGTCCAGAAAGGCATCTGGTATAGTCCGGACCATGATTTCTATGCCTTTGACATCTATGTCTTCACGCCGGACGGCGGCTTCTTCCTGCCCGTCGTGGAGGCGAATGCCCTTTTCTCCACCGCCGGCCTCCTGTATGCGCGAAACCTGCATGTCGGTCCGCTGGACGAGTGCCTGGCTTACCCCTGTGCCTTCCCCACGACCATCCCCGCGGAACTGGACCTTCCGCTGCTGGAAGGCAACCTTTGCGAGGGCATCGTCCTGAAACCGCTGGACCCCGTCGTTCTCGCAGATGGTACGCGCATATCCATCAAGAAGAAAAGTTGTAATATCAGATAACTTTTATTACTTTTGCTCAGTCAAAGGAGAATCCCATTCACGCAAATGGGGAATAAGTGTTGTGAATACGGGAAATCTTTTTTAATTTTGAAAACAATGAGAAGAACAATTAATAGTTCCGCAAATTCTTTTATAGAAATAGACAATGCCGATGCTCTTGATTGTTACGAGCATTGGCCTGCACCGGCTTCCATTATTATTGATGGCCCGTACGGCATCGGAGGTTTTCCGGGGGATCCTACGGACACGGTAGAGCTCCCGAAATGGTATGCTCCTCATATCGCGGCTTGGTCCAAGGCCGCCTTGCCATACACGACTCTTTGGTTTTGGGGAACAGAATTAGGATGGTCCCGGGTTAATCAATTGTTAGAATTGAACGGTTGGCACTATGAACAGGCATTTATTTGGAACAAAGGAATAGGACATGCAGCTGGTAATGTTAATTCTTTGACTATCCGTCGTGCTCCTGTGGTTACAGAGATTTGTGTACGATATACGAGGGATGTCCTCTTGCCAAATCGAGGAGGTGAGATGTTGTCTCTCCAGAATTGGTTAAGGGATGAGTGGTCTTTGACGGGGCTGCCTTTCAGTAAGACCAATGAAGCTTGTGGTGTGAAGAATGCAGCTACCCGAAAGTATTTTACTAAAGACGATTTGTGGTATTTCCCTCCAGCTGAAACGTTGGAGCGTATTGTTGCCTTTGCTAACGAATTTGGAAACAGTCAATTTGCTCCTTATTTTTCTATCAATGGAAGACCATTCCAAGTGGAAACGTGGAAGCTGATGCGTGCTAAATGGAATCACATTCACGGTTATACAAATGTATGGGATGTTCCCTCTCTTCATGGCAAAGAGCGACTTAAGGATGCTAGAACCGGGAAGTCAATTCATTATAATCAAAAGCCCTCAGAAATAATCAATTATCTGATTCAAACAACTTCTGATCCAGGAGATGTTATTTGGGATCCCTTCGCCGGACTTGCCACAGTCGCTTTTTGTTGCCAGAACCTGGGCCGGGATTGTTACTGTTCTGAAATAAACGAGGAGACGTTTGATGTGGCAAGTGACCGCATTGCAGATCACTCATTGTTGTTTAATGTCGGATAGAGTCTTCCTTATGTCAAAGAAAACAGAAACGAAAGAAAGAATAATCATCCCTTTCTGTGAAATAGGGAGAGGGGACCGTTTTAATGAGATACAACCAGAGACTCTTCCGAAGTTTGACCCAGAAGAGTTTTGTCGCATTTCAGATGAGGAAGTTCGGAATTTAGTCAATAGGATAAAGGAAAGTGTCCTGCCTCTTATTGCAGATATGATGAAGATTCCCCATATTTACAAGGGAATCATGGCAACGGATTTATTTAGCTTGAACACTCTTCTGGGCTCAACCGTTGAAGTTGCGGTTGTCCGTTTTCTCAATGAGAATCGAGATCTTTGGGATAAGGACAGGCAATGGGTTGATTGTAGATTCGTTCGCTCCAGTGAGTTTTTTCCGGATGTCCGGCTTGTCAATAAAACGACAGACCATATCGTCTTCGGCATCGAATTGAAGAGTTGGTTTTTGATTTCTAAAGAAGGGGAGCCTTCTTTTAGATATCGAACCGCATCAAAAGCATGTTCTCCGGCTGATTTGATTTGTGTATTGCCGTGGTATCTGAGTGATGCGGTAAGCGGAAATCCTGTATTAATAAAACCGTGGGTGTATCCTGCAAAAGCCGCATCAGAGTATTGTAAAAGGTACTGGATGTACCGGAAAACGGACGTCCCTTTAAATATCGATGAAAGATCCGTCACAGAGCCGGGAGACATTGTTCCTTACAGCAATAATCGAGAAAAGGCGAATTACATGCCCAAGAAGGATTCCAGTAACAATTTTGGACGTCTTGCTCGGACTGGGCTTTTGGATGATTTTGTAAGCGAGTCACTGGAGACGGATATTTTAGGCATTCCTGCCAAAAATTGGATGCGGTTTTTGAAGATACATACTGATCAGAAATTATTATATGCAATTCAGAAGGAAATAGATCGAATCGTTGAGATTCCCAAGAGTGAAGAGTTTTGCAGACTGATCGAGGAATTGGGAAAATATATAAATATGCTGAAATAGTCGAACATGGGGCCGACCGATTATGGAAAAGAATGAAATGTCTCCCGTCCACAGATATGATGTTGTGCTGGATGCAAAATATGGTAAAACCGGCACGCCGGCCCGGGCCCGATTTGAAGAAGAGGCTTATTCATTCTATTTCGGCCAGGCGCTCAGGGATACCCGGAAAGAAGCTAAGGTTACCCAGTCGGAATTGGCCCGTAGAGTAGGAACATCCAAAAGTTACATCTCCAAGGTGGAACACGGAAATATCCTCCCGAGCATCGGGGCCTATTGCAGGCTGCTGCATGCGCTCGGGAGGGATATCGAGATTGTGAAATTCTCCAGGACTTAGTTATTGCCAGCGGATTGTTCCGGCATTCACGAGGGTGTCGTGGGAGATGCGGTAGTTCGTGACCTTGCGGCCGGCGACGCGGGCGGTGGTACCCTTGGCGGGCTTGGCCTTGGCAGCCTTAGACACGGTGAGTGTTTTTCCGCCGGGCAGGTCGATGTCCACGTGGTCGAAGACCGGGAGGGTGAGCGTGTAGGACGGATCGCCCGGACAGTCGGGGTAGAAGCCGATCATGGAGAACACGGCCCAGGCCGACATCGTGCCCGTGTCATCATTGCCGGGGATGCCGTTCGGTTCATTGTGGTAGTGCTTGCCCAGCAGGTCATGGACCGTGGCCCAGGTACGCCACTGTTCACCCTTTACCCGGCTGTACAGGTAAGGATAGGCGATGTCCGGCTCGTTGGCGGGATCGTACAGCCCGTCGTTGAACACCCGGTTCAGGCTTTTGACGAAGGCCTTGGAGCCGCCGGTAAGCCGGATGAGACCGTCCACATCATGCGGCACATAGAACGTGTAGTTCCAGGCACTTCCCTCGTGGAAGCCCGGCACGGGCTCGAAGTTCTCGCCCTGGCGGGGATTGAACGGGGTCAGGAACGTGCCGTCTTTGCGCAGCGGGCGCAGGCAGCCATACTCGGTGTCCCAGTAGTGCCTGTATCCCAGGGAACGCTGGCGGAACTTGGCGGCGTCTTCCGGATGCCCCAGCGCATCGGCCAGGCGGGCCAGGGCGGCATCGGCCATATAGTACTCCAGGGCGTGGGAGACGGAGTTGTCGCCGGAGAAGTCCTGCGCGAACCAGCCCAGCGGGACATAGCCCCGTTCGATGTACGGGTCCACGTCCGGCCGCATCCGGTTCTGTGCGCCCGGCGTGTCGGCGGACTTGAGGAACGCCTCATAGGCGGTGGCGATGTCAAAATCCGTCAGCCCCTTGAGGTAGGTGTCGGTAAGCATCGGGATCACCGGATCGCCCTCCATCGTGAAGGTCTCGCGTCCGTAGAGTTCCCATTTGGGCATCCAACCCCACTCGCGGTACATGCTTACGACCGAGCGGGCCATGTCGATCTGCTTCTCGGGGTAGAGGAGCGTCAGGAGCTGGTGCAGGTTCCGGCAGGTGTCCCAGAGGGAGAACACCGTGTAACGGTGCTGCCCTTCCGGCACGCGGCCCACGCCGCGGGCGCGCATCTTCAACTGCCCCTGTCCGTTGCGCCCGGTCGCGATCCTGTAACTGTTCACGGCTTCCGGATTGCCGAACTCCATCAGCGGATACTCTCCGTTCACGTCTTCCAGGATGTTGGGATGGATGAGCGCATGGTAGAGGGCGGTGTAGAAGATGGTTTTCTGCTCCTCGGTGCCGCCGGTGATCCGGATGCGCCCCAGTTGCTCCTGCCATGCCTTTTCAGCGGCTGTCTGCAAGCCGGCGAAATCAAAGCCGGACTGCTCCGCCTCCAGGTTCTCGCGGGCGTTGTCGATGCTCACGAAGGACACGCCTACCTGGACCATCACCTGCTCGCCCTCGGCGAGATTCTCGAAGCGGAACCAGTAGCCGATGTCGTCGCCGGAAAGTTCCCGGGCATAGGCCTCGTAGAGTTTGTAGCGTCCCGCATCGGCATCCCAGGCCGCCTCCGCGGTCATCGGCCGCTGCTTCTTCCAGTAACCGCTCCGCTCCGGCGCCTTGCTCACGCGAAGGACGAAGTACATCGGGAATACGGCGTTCCGGTTGTAGCAGAACGTGCCCATGAGCTTGCTGCCCTCGATCTCCATGTCGGACACCCGGCGGACCGAGGCCCCCGATTCGTTGGTCAGGCCTTCGCCCAGGTTCACGAGGATGTTGCCGGCGCCGCCGGGGAAGGTATAGCGTTCCAGGGAGGTGCGGGTCGTCGCCGTCGCCTCCGCCCGGATGCCGCTCGCAAGTTGCAGGGAGTAATAGCCCGGATGGGCGGTTTCGTCCTCATATTCAGACCCGTACTGGTGATAATCCACCTCCAGCGGACCGATGGTGGGCATCGTCAGGACCGAGCCCAGTTCCGGACAGCCTACGCCGGAGAGGTTGACATGGGCGAAACCGGTGAAGTAACTGTTCTCCTCTACGTACGGGGTGGACCACCAGCGGCTGTCCTTGTCCCAGGTGTTGAGGCGGGAGCCCATCACGTTGAAGGGCGTGACGCTCATCAGACCGTTCGGCGTCACGGCGCCGGGATTGCACGCCCCGAAGTTGGTGGTGCCGATGAAGGGGTTTACATATTCCACCTGCGCGTGCAGGGTTCCGGCCACGAAAAGGGCCGCGGCAAGGCATTTAATACGCATAACGGATGGCTTTGGCAGTTTTGACGGCTTTGGCGGGGACGAGGGTGAAGCCGAAGGCATGGGACTGGTTGCTCCAGACGGTCCGGGAAGGTTCGGGACGGGAGCCCCAGCTGTCGTAACCGCCCACGCCGGTGGCGGCCCCGTCTATGCAGATTTCGGTGAAATCCCGGTCCGGGACGTCGCAGAGGTGCGTCTGACGGCGCATGTGGGTCTTCGCGGCCAGTTCTTCGTCATGGACAGGCGGAGTGTCGAAGTTGTTCCACTGGTAGGGACGGCCGGACTCTTCGCTGTCCAGGTCCTCGACGCTGTGGCGCAGGGCGTTGAACTCGAAGGTGTCGTCGGCGACGACCGTCAGGTGTTTCGTGGCAATCCATTCGGTCTCCGTGTGGTGGCCGGTCTCCTGCGGCCGGACATACGGATAAAACTCCGCGGCGGCCGTCGTGGTGAACAGGGACTTGAATGTGCCGCTGTTGCGGTCGATGTAGTTCTCCACCGGACCGCGGCCGAAGTACCGGAAGTCGTTTTCCGGAACGCGGAAACGGAATCCGATGCGGGGAATGTCCAACGGCTTCTTGCTCTCGGCGCCCTGGAAGGCCGATTCGATCCGGAGCAGACCGCTCGGCAGGAGCGTGTAGGAAACCGTCATCGTGCATTTGTCCGGCAGGGTATAGGTGGCACGGACGGTACCGCCTTCCACAGTCGTCGTGGCGTGAAAAGTCCGGGAGGCTTCCTTCCAGGCGTAGAGCCGGGAGGGAAGTCCGTTGCCGTAGTCGTTGTCGGTGGGACCGCGCCAGAAATTCGGGCGCAGGCCGAAGTCCGGGTCGAAGACATCGGCCCCCTTGTAGGCATAGCGCTTCACGAATCCCTGGGTCTTGTCGAAAACCAATTCGCTCCGTCCGGCGGAAAGGCAGATTTCGGCATCGCCTTCCACGGCTTCGATGTCCCGCCGGGAGGCTCCGTATTCCTTCTTCGCTCCGGTATCCTTCAGGAGGACCTCATCGGCGGCAATGATCGTACCGGTGGGAAGGAGAGGCAGGGCCTGGGCGGTCGCGGTCTCGAAGAAGATCCGGTATTCACCGTCTTTGCGCATCTTCCACTTGGGCAGTTTGACGGAGAATTCCTCGGACGACTGGGCCGGGGTGGAGAAGGAAAGTTTGCCCTTCTTCACGGTTTTGCCGTCCCTTTCAATCCGCCAGTGGACGATATAATCCTTCAAATCCTTGAAATAGAAACGGTTCTGGATGGAGAACCGGCCTTCCTCCGGGGCGGTGCCGGTGATGGCGATGTCCTGGTACACGTGCTTGACCTCATAATATCCCGGGTGCGGGGTGCGGTCCGGATTCACGATGCCGTTGCACAGGAAGTTCGCGTCGGACGGGGCGTCCACGCCGTAGTCGCCGCCATAGGTCCATCCCTTCTCGGCGTCATACAGGCCCTGGTCCACCCAGTCCCAGATGAAGGCGCCCTGCAGGTGCGTATGGGCATAGATCTGCTCCCACTGGAGGTCCAGCGAACCGGTGGAATTGCCCATCGCGTGGGCATATTCGGACGGACAGACCGGGCGGCCGGACTCCTTCTCGCCCATCCGGGCGAACCAGTCGGCACCGGGATACTGCGGTACAAGCATGTCGGTATTCCACTCGCGCTCAGCGCGTTCGTAGCATACCGGACGGTTCTGGCCGTCCTTTTCGAGGGCTTTCAGGACGCGATAGGCCTCGTAGAAATTGACGCCGTTGCCGGCCTCGTTCCCGAGGGAGAGGATCGTGACGCACGGATAGTTGGACGTCCGGTAGTACATGTTCAGGATCCGGTCGATGTGCTTCCCGTACCAGGCGGCATTGTTCCCGAGAGTGCGGTCCAGTTTGTAGCCCATGCCGTGGGATTCGATGTTCGCCTCGTCATAGACATAGAAGCCCAGGCTGTCGCACAGTTCGTAGAATTCCCGCGGCTGGGGATAGTGGCAGGTGCGGATGGCGTTGATATTGGCCATCTTCATGAGTTGGAGGTCCTGCAGGATGTTCTCCTTCGTCAGGTAGTGGCCGGTGTAGGGGTTGTGCTCGTGCATGTTCACGCCCTTGAACTTGACCGGCTGCCCGTTCACGAGGAGGGCCTTCACATCGCGGTCACCGTCCTTCACGGTTGCGATCTCGATCCGGCGGAATCCTACATGGAACCGGGTGTATTCCCCGCCTACGCGGAGCAGGAGGGTATAGAGTTCCGGCGTCTCGGCGGTCCATTTCCGTACCTGCGGGATGGTGTCCGTCACCGAAACCAGTTCGCCGCTGAACTCGAAAACGGCGTCCGCGACGCATTCGCCATCCTTGTCCAGCAGTTCGTAAAACACCTCTACCGGTTTCTGGGAACGCATTTTCAGGGTGAATACGCCTTTCGTGAGGGTAGGGTCCAGGGTGGAGATCACGCTGAAGTCGAACCGGGCGGGCGTCTTCTCGGAGGAGAGGTACACGTCCCGCTCGATGCCGCTGATGCGCCAGAAATCCTGGCACTCCAGCCAGGAACCGGTAGAATAACGGTACACCTTGAGCGTCAGGTCGTTGTCTCCGTCTTTCAGGGCGCTTGTGATGTCAAAACGGGCCAGACTCTTGGAATCCTCCGAGTAGCCGATCTCCTTTCCGTTAACATACACATAGGCACCCGACTTGATGCCGGCGAGATTCAGGAACACCGTACGGCCATTCCATCCTTCCGGGACGGTGAAAGTCCGGTGGTAGATGGCAGCGGGGAACACCTCCGGCAACACCGGCGGCTGCGGATCCCGCGGGCAGAAGTCGTACGGAATGTTGGTGTAGATGGCGACACCGTGCCCCTGCACCTCCCAGTTGCCCGGCACCGTGATCTTGTCCCAAGTCCTGTCATTTCGAGCGGAGCCGGAGGCGGAGTCGAGAAATCTTTCCATCTCGTGGTAATCGTCGAAATACTTGAAATCCCACGTCCCGTTCAGATTCACGTAGTTCTCGCTCTCGCGGAATCCCTTTGTGAGCGCATCGGCCCGGTCGGCGAACCAGACGGCTTCGGTCCGCTGCGTCTCCGCATTCACGGAGGTGACATTCATGTCCTGCCAGTAGGGCAGGGTCTGGGCGGAGGCCGCGGCGGAAAGAGTGAGGCCTAAAAATATCGGAAAAATTCTCATATTCAGTATGTTATGGTTTCTTTCAAACGAATGTCCTGCGAAGAAGCGCCCACTTCCAGGATGAAGTCGCCGCGTTCGATGACGGTGTCGCCAGCGGCGTTCACCAGCGAGAAGGCCTCGGGACCGAGTTTCAGGGTGACCGGTACGGTTTCACCGGCCTTGACGGATACGCGGTCGAAGGCGCGGAGCTGCTTTCGGGGTCGGACGGTGGAGGCCAGCGGGTCGATGACATACAGCTGGACTACCTCGTCGCCGTCGCGGGAACCGGTATTCTTCACCTGGACCGTCACTTCGATATTCGGAACGGAGCCCGAAACCGTGAGCCCGGAGTACTCGAAGGTCGTGTAACTCAAGCCGTATCCGAAGGGATAGAGGGGATTGGCGGACATTTCCACATAGTCATGGCCGCGGGGATTCTTCTTGTTGTAATAGACCGGGAGCTGGCCCGCGCTCCGGGGAACGCTCACGGGGAGGCGTCCGGCCGGGTTGTAATCGCCGAAGAGGACGTCGGCGAGGGCCGTGCCGCCTTCGCCGCCGGGGTACCACATCGTGAGGAGGGCGTCAGTCTTCTCCGAGGCCCAGTTCTTGTCCAGCGGACGGCCTTCCACATATACGACGACGACTGGCTTGCCGGTGGCCTTGACGGCCCTCAGGAGCTCATTCTGCAGGCCCAGGAGGTCCAACGAGGCGCGGTCGAAGCCTTCGCCGGCCTCCATGTCGGAGACGGACTTTTCGTCCACTACGGCCGCGCCGGTGTCGATGTACTTGGTCTTGAAATCGCGGGCGGAAGAGCCTCCGACCACGACGACGGCCACATCCGAGAGCATCGTCGCAATGACCGCCTGGGCAATCTGGCTGTCCCGGGTGTCGCGGACGGCGCAGCCCTTGACATAGCGGACATCGGCCCCCTTGGCCTGCAGGCCCTCAAGCATCGTGACCACGTGGTCCTCCGCCTGCGGGGCGGTGTAGTCGCCGAGCTGGTTGTACTGGTTGTCCGCATTCGGGCCGATGAGGGCGATGCGGGCGCCCTTCGACAGCGGCAGGATGCCGTTGTTCTCCAGCAGGACCACCCCTTCCCGGGCGGCCTGGGCGGCCACTTCGATGTGCTCCGGCGTGCGGACCAGGCCCGCCGCAGCGGATTCATCGACATAGGGGTTGTCGAAGAGCCCGGCTTCGAACTTGCGGAGGAGTACGCGCTTCACGGCCTGGTCCAGCGTCTTCATGCTCACGCGGCCGCTTTCTACGGATTCCCGGAGCAGGGAGAAACAGTTCGCACCGAGGTCCACGTCCACGCCGGCTTCCAGCGACAATTCGCCCGCTTCCTGCTTGGATGCGGCGACCCTGTGGTCCCGGGCAATGCCGTCGATGCTCTCCAAGTCGCTGACTACGAATCCTTTGAAGTTCCACTCGTCGTGCAGGACGCTGGTCAGGAGTTCTTTGTTGCAGGTGGTCGGGATGCCGTCCAGGGAGTTGTAAGAGGTCATGACTGAAAGGGCACCCGCGTCGATGGCGGCCTTGAAAGTGGGCAGGACATTCTCCTTCAGGTCGCGCATCCCGATGATGGACGGGTTGCCGTTATGGCCGCCCTCCGGAACCCCGTAGGCGACGAAGTGCTTGAGGGTGGAGATCACGCCCTGGGAGGAAGTGCCCCGCACCATGGCGGATGCCATCTGCGAAGTCAGGTGCACATCCTCGCCGTAGGTCTCCTCCACGCGGGACCAGCGCGGTTCGCGGGACAGGTCGATGACCGGGCCGTACCCGATCGTCGCTCCCTGCGCCTGCAGTTCCGTGCCGATGGTTTCGCCCACCTTCTCCACCAGTTCCGTGTCCCAGGTCGATGCCAGGCCGATTGAGGTGGGAAACACCGTCGTTCCGATGGCCATGTGCCCGTGTGGCGCCTCTTCAGCGAGGATGATGGGGATCCCCAGCCGGGTAGAGTCCATCGCATAGCGCTGCAGGGCGTTGTATGCCTTTGCGGAGAGCGTCGGATCCAGTCCGTTTTCCAGCGTCTTCCGGGTCCACGGGTCTGCGCGGAACACGGCCCAGAGCATACCTCCGTGCTGGTTTTGGATGAAATCGCGGTATTTGTCGGAGATGGTTACGCTGTCGGCCGACACTTTCTCATACATCGGCCATCCCAGCGGGCACAGCAGTTGTCCCAGTTTCTCATCCACCGTCATCCGCTTGATGAGGTCGTCCGCCCGCTCTTCCGCAGGGCGGTTTGCATCTTTATACACAGGGGTTTTCGGGCCGCAGGCCGTCAGTAAAGCGGCGGCGGCCAGGGAACACAGGGCGAGGGTATGCAGTTTCATCGTGTTATTGTCTATCCTACAAATTTAATGAAAATAATCGATATGCGTGTTTTTTAGTATCTTTGCATCAGATAATAACGTAAAGGTATGTCCAGAAGGAAAAACAGCGGACGAAGCCGCGGCTCCGAGGCCGGCGGCGGAAGAAAGAAGAAGAAAGTGAGGATCGTTCCCGAGTACGAGGGAACGGTGATGATGTCCCGCGAAGGGTTCGTGTTCGTCAGGATCGAGGGACAGGAAGAAGACGTGTACGTGAAGGCGTCCAAGACGCGTGGTGCCCTGCATGGCGATACGGTCCGCGTTGCCGTCACCCAGGAGAAGGAAGGCGCCGCCAAGCGTCGCAGTGGCGAGATCATCGCCATCGTGGAGCGTTCCAAGAAGCCCTTCGTGGGCATCCTCCATATCGTCGGACAACGCGCCTGGGTGCTCATGTCCTCCAAGACCATGCCTTACGATATTTCCGTGCCCATCCCGGAAGGGGGCGTGCGCGGAATGAAAGTCGCCGCCGTCGTGGACGGGTGGGAGCGCGGTGAGAGCGGTCCCCATGGACACGTCGTGGACGTGCTGGGCATGCCGGGCGAGAACAACACCGAGATGCACGCCATCCTCGCCGAGTTCGGCCTCCCGTACAAGTTCGAAAAGGCCGTGGAGAACGCTGCCGACGGGATTTCCGAGGAAATCACCGACAAGGACCGCGCTGGCCGCAGGGATTTCCGGAAGGTCCTCACCTTCACCATCGACCCGGCCGACGCCAAGGACTTCGACGACGCCCTGTCTTTCCGGAAACTGGACAACGGCAACTACGAGGTGGGTGTCCATATTGCCGACGTCTCCTACTATGTCAAGCCGGGAACGCCGGTGGACGTGGAGGCCCAGGCCCGCGGAACATCCGTCTATCTGGTGGACCGGACCGTGCCCATGCTGCCGGAGAAACTCTCCAATAAGTTGTGCTCCCTCCGTCCGAACGAAGAGAAACTCACCTTCTCCGCCGTCTTCGAGGTGACGCCCATGGCCAAGGTCATCAACCCCTGGTTCGGCCGCACCGTCATCAAGTCCGACTACCGCTTCGCCTACGAAGGCGCCCAGGCCATCATCGAGGCCGGGGACAACGCGATGAAAACGCAGTTCGGCGAAGGCACCGAGTGCGGCATCGTCCCGGATGACGTGAAGGAAGCCGTACTGATTCTCAACAAGATAGCCCTGAAACTGCGCAAGAAGCGTTTCGCCAACGGCGCCGTGAATTTCGAGCGTCCCGAGATGAAGGTGGAGATCGACGAATACGGCAAGCCCGTGTCCGTCCACCAGAAATACTCCAAGGAGGCCAACTGGCTCATCGAGGAGTTCATGCTCCTGGCGAACAAGAATGTCGCCGAGTTCGTCGCCTCGGACGGCAAGATGGGCGGGAAGGCGGTCAAGAATCCCAAGACCTTCGTCTATCGTGTCCATGACGAACCGAACCTGGAGAAGATTACCGGCCTCCGCGAGTTCGCCGGCAACTTCGGCTACAAGATGGGCCCCATCGGCTCCGGCAAGGATATCGCCGACGCCCTGAACGGCCTGATGGTGGATGCGAAGGACAAGCCGGAACTCGGCGCCATCCAGATCCTCGCGCTCCGCTCCATGGCCAAGGCCTGCTACAGCACCGACAACATCGGCCACTACGGCCTGGCCTTCAAGTTCTATACGCACTTCACCTCCCCGATCCGCCGCTATCCGGACCTGATGGTCCACCGGCTCCTCGCCATGTACCTCGCCGGAGCGGAGTCCCAGTCCCTGGACTACTACTCGGCCCAGTGCAAGCACGCTTCCGAACGGGAAGTCGTTGCCGCCGAGGCGGAAAGGGAGAGCATCAAGTACAAGCTCGTGGAGTTCATGGAGGACAAGGTGGGCCAGGAGTTCGACGGTCACGTCTCCGGCGTCACCCAGTGGGGCATCTACGTGGAAATCGAGCCCACGAAGATCGAGGGCATGATTCCCTACCGCACCATCAAGTCCGAGTTCTACGATTTCGACGAGGAGCACTACCGCGCCGTCGGCCGTCGTCATCACAAGGTCATCCAACTCGGCGACCCGCTCCGCATCCGTGTCAAGGGTACCAACCTGGAGCAGAAACTGCTTGACTACGAGTTGGTTGAACCCGAGCATGAAAACGAGCCCGCCCCTTCGGAGGACGAATACATCGAATCCCTCACCGATGCCCCGATGCCCCCGCGGGCCCGGCGCAAGAAGCGGAGAGCGTCCCGCTAATCTGTCTGACAATCAGTTGTTTAAATGATATTCCCTGGTACATTTGCACCAGGGAATTTTACTTAAGTGGCTGAATGTCAATTGACTGGCCGGGACGCTATTTGAATGCGTTCTCGCTCAGGCCGGAGCCGGCGAGGCCGAGGTCGGCGAAGAAGGCGGGGACGGGGCGGCCGAGGAGGCTGTCCACGTAGAGTTTGCCGATATACTGCGAGAGCATGAAGCCGTGGCCGCGCATGCCCACGAACAGGCCGGCGGCCGGGTCCACGATGTACCGCGGCTCCGTATAGTAACCGCACCAGGTGGCCTGGAGGGACATGCCCTTCAGTTTCGGGATCCATTCGGTAAAGACTTCCGTCGCGATTTCCAGGAAGGCCTGCGTATTGACCTTGAGGTTCTTCCCGGCTTCTGAGGCATCCGAGGCGGGGGAGGCGCAGCCGATGATCTGGCCGGTGGAGGCGAGTTGCTGCCCATAGACGGCGGAGAAGCCCTTGTAGTGGCGGCGGTCGATGAGCATGTCCAGCGAGTCGCCGTCCTTGCCGATGAGCGGCAGCCGTTTCGTGATGAACGCCTGGTGACGGACCGGGAAGAGGCCGGTGTCGAGGCCCAGCATCTTCGCGAACTTCTCCGCACCGGCGCCGAGGGCATTGACAAAGACGGCGGTCTTGTACCGGCGGTAGCACCCGTTCGGGAGTTTGACCGTAACAAGGTAAGTATCACCGGATTTGGCAACGTCCACCAACTCCGTGTCTTCCAGGACGGTCCCGCCGAGACGGATACCCTTCTGCCGGACCAGGTCGATGGTCTTGCCGGGGCTGGCCTGCCAGCAGTCGTTGGAGATGAGGGCGTGGGAGTAGATGTCCAGGTCCGGATTGATGTACGGGGAAATCTCCCGGGCGAAGTCCTTCTTCTCCACCATGTAGGCGTCGGACCAGGCGCGGGAAGCGTCCAGGCTCTTGTAAGTGGCCTCGTCATGGACGAAGTTCACATACCGGGTCATCTTGAAGTCGATGTCGGCTTCTGCGGTAAGCTCCCTGAAAATCTGCAGGTTCCCATTGGCAATCTCCGCGAGGGCGGGGACTGAGAAAGCCGGGCGTCCGCCGGCGATGCAGCGCCAGGAACTGCCGTGGTCCTTGTTCACGAGGACGGGTTTGAGACCGGCTTCGGCAAGGTAGCGGAACGTGGCCGTGCCGGCCATGCCGCCGCCGGCGACGAAGGCACCCACTTCCACGGCCGCTTCTTCCGAGAACTGCGGGGAAGTGACCAGGGCGGCTTTGCCGGAGAGGTTCGCGACGTTGCCGATCTCCACGAGATTCGCCATCGGTCCGCGGGGTGTGAACTCGCCCGTGACCTCGATGCCATGGGCCCGGAGGACCTGCTTGGCGCGGGGGAGGCAGCGGGAACCGCGGCAAGGACCCATGCCCAGTCGGGTGATGTGCTTGAGTTCCTGGGCGGTGATGGACTTGCGGCCCTTCAATGTCTCCAGCAGGTCCTTGAGACTCACGTCCTCGCAGTGGCAGACATAGGTTTCGGCCGCCGCCTCGGCACTGCAGGGGGTAAGTTGCAGCGGCTCGGGATAATCCTCCTTCAGGATGAAGCCATGGGCGTCGGTCAGTTCGCCGGCGAGGTTCGTGGCCTTCACGACGGCGATATTCGTCTTGCCGGGCTTTTTCATCACGCGTTCGATGACGCCTTCGCCCACCTTGGCGCCGTTGTCATCGACCAGGAATACCTCGCGGGCGGTTGGTGAGCCAGTCGAATCCACCGGAAGATTGAATTCCAGCGGCAGGAAAACCTGCTGACGGTCAGGCCGGTAGCCGAAGATGGCCAGGCCCGGACACTGGGCGACACACTCCATGCAGCCGATGCACTTGTCGTAGTCGATGACCGGCGTGACGGAGGTGGAACTCTTGGTGATGGCGCCCTGCTTGCAGGAGAAGGAGCACGGGTTGCAGGCGAATCCGTACAGGCAGTCGGCGATGACGAATCCCTTGCCGGCCTGGCGCTCCGGGCTGGGCTTCCGGGGTTCGTCCAGCAGGCGCACCGGGCGCTGCTGGGAGTCGATATACTCCTTGGAGATTGTGAGATAGGCGTTGTAGTCGATCCGCTTGCCCAAGTCTTGCATCACCTCGTAAGCGCATTGGCGGCCCCGGAGGACGGCAGAGGTACCCTCGCCGATCCGGACGGCGTCGCCCACGCCGTGGCAGGCGCGGCCGAAGACCTCGGCGCCCTTGCGGAGCAGTTGGTTGTCCGGCAGGAGGCCCGTGCAGATGTTGATGCAGTCGATCCCGTCGATGCGCACTTCCGTTCCCGGGATGGGTTTGAAGTTCTCGCACTTCGCGATGATGGCGCCCACAACGCCGCTGCGGTCCTCGTTGGGAATGGCTTCCACGAGGGTATAGGCGGTCAGGATCGGGATGCCGAGCCGGCGGACGCGGTTCGCCTGGACGGGGAAACCGCCTTCGTGGGGCATGGCCTCGATGATGGCCTTGACCTTGGCCCCGGCCTGCATCGCCTGGTAGGAGGTGAGATAGCCGATGTTGCCGGCACCCACCGTGAGGATGTTCTTTCCGAGGAGGGTGAACTCCGTGTTCATCATCCGCTGCACGACGGCGGCGGTATAGACGCCGGGCAGGTCGTCATTCTTGAAGGCCGGCATGAAGGGCAGGGCGCCGGCGGCGACGACGAGTTGGTCGGCATCGACATAGAAGATCTCCTGGGTGGCTACATTCTTGACTGCCAGACGCTTCCCTTCCAGGATATCCCAGACCACGCTGTCCAGCAGGATGCCTTCCCGGGAGTCCCCGGCGAGGGTCTCGGCGATGTCGAATCCCCGCATGCCGCCGAACTTCTTCTCCTTCTCGAAGAAGAAGAACTGGTGCGTCTGCATCCGGAACTGCCCGCCGATGGCGCTGTTGTTATCAATTACGAGGTTGTCCACCCCGGCTTTCCGGAGTTCCTCCCGCACGGCGAGGCCGGCCGGGCCCGCGCCGATAATGGCGACCGTGGTCTTGTAGACTTTCTTAGGCGCATCGGTGGCCGAGGGGGATTCCACGTCGTAGAAACTGTCTTCCCCGGTGCGGTGTACCTCCTTTACGCCGTCCACCTTGGTGATGCAGATCCGGCGGATGTGGCCGTCCACGATCATTTCGCAGGCGCCGCATTTGCCGATGCCGCACTCCATCGTGCGGTTGCGGTCTTTCAGACTATGGTGATGGACGGGAAATCCGGCCTGATGCAGCGCGGCGGCGATGGTCTGGCCTTTCTGGCCGTAAACGGTCTTCCCTTCGAATTGAAATGCGTGCAGGTCTTCCTGCGGGATGTCCAGAATCGGATGCTCCGAGATCTTGTACATATCGGTTTGGTCAGGTTATGTGGTTCTGGGGATAAAGATAGGAAAACTCCCCGGAATTTGTACCGGACCAAGTCGGAAAAATGCAGGATAATCATCCGAACACCTCCCGCAGCACCGCCAGCGAGTGGACACGGATAGACGATTCGGTGTGGTATTCGAGATAGCGTAAAAGGTCTTCGCAGAGGGCGTTGCGGTCTTCGCCCCGCAGGGGGATGAGCATCGATTCGGTGAATGTCGATGTCAGGAAGGGCTTCAACTGGGCGAGGTGCTTTTCCGCGAAGGGGGCGATGTCTTCCAGGGAAGGGCGGAAGCCCAGGGCGCCGGCGAGTTCCAGGAGGAAGCGGATGTGGAAGTTGGAGAAATCGGCCTCCAGGGTGTCCAGGGTGAGGATACTGCGGGTGCACCAGGGATAAAGGCCGTCCTCGGCCTGGCCGTCCCTGACCGTCCGCAGGAGGACTTCCGAGAGGAAGAGGCTCATCGTATTCTTGTACAGGTTCCCGCGGATGCCGTTCAGGGGATCCCGGGCCGTCAGGTTCCGGGCGCTCCAGAGGGTGGATTTCGGGTTCGGGACGATGTCCATTTCCAGGATGTTCATCGGCAGCAGCAGGGCCATCCCCGCCTTCTTGCCGATGCGCACGAGGAACCCGCGCCGGCCATACTCCTCCGAGAGGGTATGCACGACCACCGAGTTCTCCCCGAACTTGGTGTACCCGAGTACAATCGCTTCGATATTCTCAATCATTGCAATCCTTTCTTTCCGGGGCAGGGGTGACGGTGGAAAACCGTCGCTCCGCGACCCCTCCCAACCTGACGGTTGGGCCCCTCCCTCTTATGTGGCCGAGGGTGGCCACAGGTTTTCCACCGTCACCCCTGCCCCTTCAGGAATTCCGCCATGGCGCGGAGGGCCTTGCCGCGGTGGGAGATGGCGTTCTTACCGCCTTCCGGAAGTTCGGCGTTGGTGATGTCGTAGCCGTCCGGGATGAAGACGGGGTCGTAGCCGAAGCCGCCGTGGCCGGAACATTTCCGGGCGATGCGGCCTTCCATCGTCCCTTCGAAGAAATGCTTCTCTCCGTGGAGGATGAGGGCGACGGAGGTGCGGAAACGGGCTTTGCGGGTGGCTTTGGGGGTGGGGATTCCGTATGCGCGGGCGACGGAGGCCTCCTGTTCGCGGCGCGCCATTTCGGACAGCAGTTTGGCGATGTTGGCGGCGGGGTCGCGCTGGGGACCGCCGTAGCGGGCGGTGTGGACGCCGGGGCCGCCGCCGAGGATGTCCACCTCGAGGCCGGAGTCGTCGGCAAAGCAGTCCAGGCCGGTCTTGTCATAGATATACTGGGCCTTCTGCAGGGAGTTGGCCCTGAAAGTGTTCCCTGTCTCGGGGATTTCTTCGGTGATGCCCACTTCGGCGGGCGTGACGAGTTCGAAACCATCGCCGAGGATGGCCTGCGCCTCGCGGAGTTTGCCGGGGTTGTTGGTGGCAAAGACAATCTTCATAAATCACAGTTCGTTATTACGGCGCAAAGATACTCCATTTTTTCGTAACTTTGCGTGCGCTGGCACGCCCTTTGCGCGTGAGCGCCCCGGATATGAAAAGAACAAGATATGCCCTGGCGGTCCTCGCTGCCGCCCTTTTAACCACCTCGGCTGCCTCCGCGCAGTCCAAAAGTTTCTCCCTGGGGAAGTGGGTGGAACTGCACAACGCCATCCTGAAGGAACTCAACCGTTCATATGTGGACTCCCTGGAAGTGGGCCGCATCGAGCGGGAAGGCGTGGATGCCATGCTGGGAGCCCTGGACCCCTATACCGTCTATGTCCCCGAAGAGGAGCAGGAGGATTTCCAGATGATGCTGTCCAATACCTACGGAGGTATCGGCGCCGTGATCTACAAGCCGGACGTGAACGGCAACGTGCAGATCAACGAGCCCTATGCCGGTTCACCGGCGGCCAAGGCCGGCCTGGTGTGCGGTGATGAAATCGAAGCGATCAATGGGGAAACCACGCACGGCCTTACCAGCCAGCAAAGTTCCGACAAGATGCGCGGAAAGCCCGGCACCCAGGTCGTATTCCGCGTGAAGAAACTGCGTGACGGAGCCACCTGGAAGGCCGGGGAGACCATCGACGTCACCGTCACCCGCGAGCGCATCGCCCTCCCGTCCGTGGAATATGTGGGCATGCTCAATGAAAGCGACGGATACATCCTCATGACCAAGTTCACCGAAGGGGTGGGCCAGGCGGTCCGCGACGGCTACCATACCCTCAAAGCACAGGGAATGAAGCGCCTCGTGCTGGATCTCCGCAGCAACGGCGGCGGTGTCATGAGCGAAGCGGTGAACATCGTTTCCCTGTTCGTTCCCAAGGGCTCCGTGGTCGTGACCTCCAAGGGCAAGGCCAAGGGATCCGGGCAGGAGTACAAGACCATGACCGATCCCGTGGATCTGGAGATTCCGATCGTCGTGCTGGTGGATTCCGGTTCCGCATCGGCCTCGGAGATCGTTTCCGGCGCGCTGCAGGACCTGGACCGCGCCACAATCATCGGCACCCGCACGTACGGGAAGGGACTGGTGCAGAGCATCCGGCCGCTCCCGTACGACGGCCAGCTCAAGGTGACGACGGCGAAGTATTACACGCCTTCCGGCCGATGCGTGCAGGCCATCGACTACAGCCACCGCAACGAGGACGGCAGCGTGGGCCATATCCCGGATTCCCTGACGCACGAGTTCAAGACGCTCCATGGCCGCACCGTCCGGGACGGCGGCGGCATCACCCCGGATTTCGAGGTGAAGGGGCACAAGTACTCCCGTCTGACCTATTCCATCGTCCTGAACGGCATCGTGGACCAGTATGCGATGAAGTATGTGCGTGAGCACGAGGCGCTTCCCTCGGTGGAGGATTTCCATTTCGACGCCTATGACGACTTTGTCGCCTTCGCGAAGGACAAGGAGTTCGACTACCGTTCCTCCGCCCGCGCCCTCTTCGACGAGATGAAGAAAACCCTGGCCGAAGACGGCCTGACCGAGACGATGTCGGGCGAACTCGCCGCCCTGGAGAAATCCCTGGACATGGACAAGGAAACCTTCCTCCGGCTCAAGAAGGACGAAATCGTCCCCTTCATCGAGGAGGAGATCGCCGTCCGCTACTGGTTCCAGCAGGCCGGCATCCAGGTCCGGCTCCGCTACGACGACCAGCTCAAGGAAGCCCTCACGAAGCCGGCGATCAGTTGGTAGGTTCAGATTCATCCAACCAAACCGCAACCATGAAAAAGCTCGTTTTCCTGCTCCTGCTTCTGTCCTGCCTGACTGCTTCCGCCCAGCGCTACGGTGTCCGCGAGGAAGTGCGTTCGGACTGGAACAAATCTTCCGGCCTGGACTGTCTGCTGGACCTTTCCCCGAAGTCGCTCACGCCCGTTCCGAAGGGCTATGAGGCCGTTTATATCAGCCATTACGGCCGGCACGGCTCCCGGTATGCCTATACCGGCGACGCCTACTCGATTATCCTGAACATGCTGGCCGAAGGCCGGAAACAGGGAAACCTGACCGAGCGGGGCGAGCGTCTCCTGAATGACTTGGAACCCTTCTGGGACTATGTGCAGTACCGGGTGGGCGACCTGACCGAGATCGGCTGGAACCAGCATCAGGCGATTGCGGAGACGATGGTGAAAAACTATCCGACCGTATTCGGGAAGGGTAGTTCCGTCGATGCCTGTTCCTCTCCGTCGGTCCGCTCCATCATGAGTATGTCCTCTTGCTGCACGGCCCTTTCCCGCCTGTCGCCCCAGACGGAAGTCTATGAGCACCAGGGAATGATGGACGTGCAGGCGACGCGGCCCAACCAGGGCGCGAACCCGTTCAAGTACCAGGGGCCCAAGGAGGTGTTCCCTTATCCGGAAAGTTCCGAACAGTTCTTCTTCCGCCATTTCCCGAATTACAAGGATGTGCTCGTCCGTTTCTTCAAGAATCCCGACAAGGCGCTGGGGAACCGGAATCCGTACAACGTATTCTTCCACCTGTACATGTTCGTGGCGGGGATGAACAGCCTGCCGCAGGACGTCCGGATCGACGTCAGCGATTTCTTTACCGTGGAGGAATATGCCACCCTCTGGGAAACGGACAATTATGAGCGGTTCCGCGAGTATCATGCCTATCGGACGCCCTGCTCTTCCATCGTGGACGACATGGTGGCGAAGGCCACGGAAGCGCTCGTGGCCGGCCAGCGCGGCGCGCATCTCCGCTACGGGCACGACCACGTGGTTATGGCCCTCGAGATGATCATGGACCTGGACGGCTTCGACCGGGCGCCGGAGAATCCGGACGATCTCGTGTACTGGTTCCAGACCTTCCGTTCCCCGATGGCGGCGAACATCCAGTTCGTCTTCTTCAATCCGAAGAAGGGTAAGAAGGGGGATACCCTCGTAAAGGTCCTCCTGAATGGGGAAGAAGCGCACCTGGGCGACCTGGAAGGTTTCCCGTACTACCGTTGGGACGATGTCAAGGCCTATCTGAAGGCGCGGACGGACCGGTTCGTCTTCCGGCCCGAAGAGCAGGGATGGACCGTGAAGGAAGTGGAGCCCGGCTTGAAATACCGTCAGTTCACGGGTTCCGTGGACGGCAGTGCCCAGCGCGTTTTCGTCATCGACTGGGACACGTCCGTCCCCGGTCTGGCCCTCAAGTTCTCCGCGTCCGCTCCGGGTGTCCGCCCGTCCGACCTGTTCAGGGAGAAGGAAGCCGTCGTGGTGATGAACGCCTGTTACGAGACGGCTTCCGTGGTCGTAAAAGTGGATGGAAACTATCTTTCCTGCATGCCCAATAACACGGTCATGTCCACCGGTGTCCCCAACTGGAAGAATGACGGGGCCGTCTATACCGACGGCGGAAACAATGTGCGGATCAGTTACGACGGGAAGGGGAAGACGGTCGATGAGATCCGGACCTTCTATGCCACATCCACCGATCCGAACATCTTCTCCAGTGCGCCGATGCTGATCGACGATTTCCAGCCCGTGGGCGAGAGTTTCGCGGGTTTCCAGACGGACGTGAGCCGCTATGATTACGAGGATGCCCGCCGGCATCAGGGCGTCCGCCATCCCCGGACCGCCGTCGCCCTGACGGAGGACGGCCATTTCCTGATGGTCGTTGTGGACGGCCGCCGTCCGGGTGTGAGCGAAGGCATGACCGCCCGGGAACTCACCCGCTTCCTGAAGAAGAATTTCAACCCCCGCTACGCCCTGAACATGGACGGCGGCGGTTCCTCCACCCTCGTTGTCGCCGGCGAGGGGGATCCCGATACCCATGTCGTCAACCGGCCCACGGATGCGAGAGGCGAGCGCTTGGTGGGCTCCCATTTCGTACTGGTCCATGAATAAGCCCTGCGCACTCCTGCTGCTGCCGCTGCTCCTGCTTTCCTGCGGAAAGACCCGGGAGCCGGTGACGATGACCCTCGTATCCTACAACGTGGGTGTCTTTTCGAAGTATGAGGACAATACGGTTCCCCAGGTGGCCGATGTGATCCGCGGTGCGGATGCGACCCTGGTGGCCCTGAATGAACTGGACAGCTGCAACCGCCGCCACGCGACCTTCCAGTTGAAGGAACTGGCGGATGACCTGGGCGGCTGGGCTTACCAGTTCGCCTCGGCCTTCCCGTTTGCGGGCGGGGCCTACGGCAACGGCGTCGTCTCCCGGGACCGGGTGATTTCCCGCTACAGGGTCCATCTGCCCAAGTCCGACGGCTCCGAGCCGCGCAGCGTCGCGGTGGTGGAGACGGACCGGTGCGTGTTTGCATCGGTGCATCTGGACTATGTCGGCGAGCGCTCGCAGATCGATCAGGTGAACGCCCTGAACGATTGGTTCAAAGCCGTTTACACCGGTGCGAAGAAACCCGTCCTCCTGTGCGGCGACTTCAATGCCGAGCCCGACAGCGAGGCCATCCGGCTCATGCGGGAATCCTGGACCCAGCTTTCAGGGACGGACTTCACTTATTCCACCAAGAATCCCCGCAAGTGCATCGACTACGTCTTTGCCTGGAAGGAGGCTGCCCCGGTGGAGGTGCTTTCTTCGGAAGTGCTGACGGCCGGAACGGAAACGCTCTCCGACCATTTCCCGGTGAAGGTGGTGGTGAAGTTTTAGCCCTCCACCCACTTGAATACCTTATCCCCGCGACGGGGGTGGATGCGTTCATCCGCCTGCTTCGCGGGGTTTTCGTTGATGTGGTCCACCGGCTGGTCCTCCATCGGGACGGCAACGGAGCAGAAGACTCCCTTGACGGCCTCATCGACCGGCTGGAGGTCCACGCGCATGTCATCGACCTTGATTTCCACGCAGCCGGTGGTCTTGCCGATGAAGGCGAGTTCGTCGCCCTTCCGGATGGAACCGGTCTCGACCCGGATTTCAGCGACGCCGATGCGGTTGAACCAGTTGGTGACTTTGCCGATGTACTCTCGCCTCCGGGTGGCCTGGCTGCCATAGACGGCGCTCCATTCGCCCAGGCGGGCGCCCTGGTAGTAGCCGTCCCAGAAGCCGCGGTTGAACACCCCGGCGAGTTCCGCTTTCAGGCTTTGCGCCAGTTCCGGCGTGTAGGTCCCGTCGCAGACGGCATCGGCCGCCCGGCGGTAGCAGGAAGACACCCGTTTCACGTAATCGGCGGCGCGCGCCCGGCCTTCGATCTTGAACACCCGGACTCCGGCGTCGATGATCTTGTCCATGAACTCGATCGTGCACAGGTCCTTCGGGGACATGATGTACTTGTTGTCTACCACCAGGTCGAACCCTGTTTCCTCGTCCGTCACGTGATAGCCGCGGCGGCATACCTGCATGCAGGCGCCGCGGTTGGCGCTTTCCCCGTAGGCGGCGAGGGACAGGTAGCATTTGCCGGAAACGGCCATGCAGAAGGCCCCATGGGCGAACATCTCGATGCGGACGAGTTCGCCGGAAGGACCGGTGATGTGCTCTTTGACGATGGTTTCGTGGATTTCCTTCACCTGCTCCAGCCGGAGTTCCCGCGCGAGGACGACGACATCGGCGAACTGCGCGTAGAACCGCAGCGCCTCCGCGTTGGATATGCTGAGCTGGGTGGAAATATGGACCTCCAGGCCGATGCTGCGGGCATACAGGATGCAGGCCATATCGGAGGCGATGACGGCATTCACGCCGGTCTCCTTCGCCAGGTCCAGCACCCGGTGCGCCTCTTCCAGTTCTTCGCCGTAGAGGGTGATATTGAGGGTCAGATAGGCCTTGAGCCCGTAGGCGCGGCAGATGCGCATCACTTCCGGAAGGTCCTCCGCCTGGAAGTTGTTGGCGGAATGCGAGCGCATGTTCAGGTGGCCGATGCCGAAATAAACGGAGTTGGCGCCCCCCTGGACGGCCGCGGTCAGACTTTCGAAACTGCCTGCCGGGGCCATGATTTCGAGTTCCTCCGGCCTCATTTCACGCGGTCCACGAGATCGTCGGCAAACTGCTTGAGCACTTCGTAACCGCCGATGCCGGTTACCTTGGCGGCCGCCTGGAGGGCTTTTTCATGGAAGCGGGCGATCGTTTCACGCGCATCCTCGGCTACATGGACCGAGTCATACAGGTCCATGACCGTCGCGATTTTCTCTGCCGGGGAAAGGTCCGCGGCCAGGGCCTCGGCGATGCCTTTCGCGCCCTTTTCCATCGCACGGACCGTGAGCCAGGACTTCTTCCCGTTCACGATGTCCCCGCCGATGGGTTTGCCGAACACTTTCTCGTCGCCATAGGCGTCCAGATAGTCGTCCGCCACCTGGAAAGCGAGGCCCAGGTTGTATCCGTAGTCATAGAGGCCGTCGCAGATAGCCGCCGGGGCGCTGGCGATGAGCGCACCCATCTTCGCCGAGCAGGCGATGAGGACGGCGGTCTTGAGGCCGATCATCTTCAGGTAGTTCCGCATGGACACGGACGGCACCTTCTCGAAATCCATGTCATACTGCTGCCCGTCGCACACCTGTGCCGCCGTGGTGGAAAACAGTTCCAGCACCGCCGGAAGCGTATTCACCGGCGCCTGCGCGATGCGCTTGTAGGCATCGATGCACATGACGTCGCCGGAAAGGATGGCCGTATCCGGGGACCACTTCTTCCATACGGTTTCCTGGCCGCGCCTCAGGGGCGAGCGGTCCATGATGTCATCATGGATGAGCGTGAAGGTGTGGAACACCTCGAGCCCCGCGGCCGGTCCCAGGATCTCCGGGCCGAACGCATCGTTGAACAGACTGAACACCGTCAGGCACAGTTTGGGCCTGAGGCGTTTGCCGCCGATGGCGACCATATACCGGAGCGGATCGTAGAGCCCTTCCGGCTCCTGCGTGAATTCGATGGTGGCAAAGAGGCGCTGCACGGCCTCGTCGATGGTTTCTTGGGCAATCATGTTGCAAAAATACGGAAATAATCCTATAATTCCAGCGCCCCGCCGCGGTAGAAGTCCAGGAGGCGGGACTGGAAGAGGTACTCGCAGGCGGCCTGGGCCTTGTCGGACCGGGCTTTGGCGAGGCGGGTACGGGCTTCGTTGTATTCGGTGACGGAAGATTTCCCGTTTTCATACTTGGCGGTGGAGAGGGCGAAGGCGTCCTCGGCCGCGGCGGTCGCTTCCGTGGCGGAGCGGTATTTCGCCTCCGCGGCGAGGGCGTTGGCATGGGCCTGTTGGATTTCCTTGTACAGGTTCTGGCGCGTCCGGTCCAGGGTAATCTGCTGCAGTTCACGGTTGAGGACGGCGCTGCGCACATTGTTGCGGGTGCCGAAGCGGTCGAAGATCGGAACGTTCAGGGACAGGCCCACATACGGGCTGAAGTTGTGCGAGAGTTGTTTCCAAAAGCCGTCCTGGGGGTAGAGGGAACCGCTGTTGGTGTAGTAACTCGTGCCCATGCCGCCGCTCAGCGACAGGGTGGGGGACCAGCCGGCCTTGGCGATTCTGATGGAGAGGTCGGTCCCGTCCAGGCGGAGCTGTTCGGCCCGGATGCCCGGACGCCGCTCCACGGCCTCGGCGTAGATGTCCTCGGGCCGGGCGATGAGGTGGTCGCCGACGGCAATCTCGGGCTTGACGATCCCGAAACCGTCCGCCGTCGGGAAGTCCAGCAGCTGCGAAAGGTCCAGCAGGGCGCTGCGCAGGCCGTTTTCCGCCTGCACGAGGGTGTATTCGCTTTGGGCGAGCGTGGCTTTCTGGGCCGACAGTTCCGCCTGCGAGGCCTTTCCGTTTTCCACCATCGCTTCCAGCCGCGCTACCTGCTGCCTGTCCAGCTCCACCTGCTCGCGGGCGACGTCCAGGATGTCGTAGTCATAGACCGCCTGGACGTAGGCCTTGGCGACGGCGACCCGGATATCGTCCCGGGCGCGTTCCAGGTCGGCTACGGCGGCGTCCAGGTTCAACTGCGAAAGTTTGATGTTGTTCGGGCGGGCCATGCCGTCGAACAGGTTGAGACCTGCGCCGATGGAGAAACTCGTATTCGTCGTGGTGGATCCGGTGGTGTAGGTGTTGTCCGAAGTCAGGCCGCGGCCGAAGTTCACGCTCTCGTTGGCAGATCCGCTGACGGTGGGAAAGTAGGCGTTTTTCGCCGTATTCAGCCGGATTTCCTGCTGGGCGACAGCGTTCTCACCCTGCTTGATGGTCAGGTTGTGCTCCAGGGCCCAGTCCAGGCACTCCTGCAGCGTCCATGGACGGGAGAGGTCCTGCGCCTGCAGGGCCATCGGCATGAGCAGGACGGTGAGTGTCAACAGCTTCCTCATTTCTCTCCGATGATTTGGTTGCCGCGGACCTTCTCCCCGAGGGAGAGGCCTTCCTTGATTTCGATGTTCACTCCGTCGGAGAGGCCGGTCTTGACGTCGCGGCGCTCGTAGCCGTTGTCGCCGAGGACATAGACATAGGTCTGGTCGCCATCGAACTGCAGGGCGCTTTCGGCGATGGAGATCACCTGGGCGGCCGTCTGGAGGACGATTTCAGCATTGGCGCTGTAGCCGGAGCGGACGGTGATGCCTTCCGGAACCTGCAGGGAGGCCTTGATTTCGAACAGGTTGGTTCCGCCGGACTCCGTCGCCTTCGGGGCGATGTATTCGAGGTTGGCGTCAATCACCACGTCCTGCAGGGCGCCGACGGTGATCTTCACCGGCATTCCGACGGACAGGCGGCCGACCTCCGTTTCGTCGATGTTCCCGTCGAAGATGAGGTCGTCCATGTCGGCCACCGTGGCGATGGTCGTACCGTCGTTGAAGGAGTTGGAGTTGATGACGGTGTTGCCCACCTTCACGGGGATGTCCAGGATGAGGCCCGAGACGGAGGAACGGATGAGGGTGGAACTGCCGGACTTGTTGGACGAGGAAACGCCATCCCGGACGATCTCCAGGGTCTCCTTCGCGGCCTTGAGTTCCTCCTCCGCCTGCCGGAGGGCCTGGACGACCTTGTCGTACTCGTCGGCGCTCACGAGTTGCTTGTCGTAGAGGGCCTTCTCGCGGTCGAAGTTGGTCCGGGCCTGCTTCAGGTTCACTTCCGAGAGGCGGACGCGGCTCTGAGCCGAACTCAGGGACGACATGTCCGGGATGACCTTGAGCTTGGCGATGATCTCGCCTTCCTTGACGGGCTGTCCGGCCTCCTTGTACAGTTCGGCGATGATGCCGCTGATCTGGGGCTTCACGTTCACCTCGTCGCGGGGCTGGACCTTGCCGGTGACGACGGTCGATTTCACGATGTCGGCCACCTCGGCGGTGAGTTCCTCGTAGCGGATTTCCTGCGGCCTGGACCGTTTGAACAGGTAGGCGAAGGTGCCCGCGACGACGAGGGCGATGAGGATGAATACCAGGTATTTACCGAATTTTTTCATATAGTGTGTTTTATTATTCGTCACGCATGGCATCGACGGGTTTGATGCCCATGGCGCGGAGGGCGGGGGCGAGGCCGGCCAGGACGCCGAGGGCGGTGAGGAGGAGGGCGGCGAGTACCGCGGTCCCGAAGGGAACCTGGAAGGCCGCCTTGAGGATGCCGTCCTCGGTCATCGCCAGTTCCACGCCGGCGAGGATGAGGACGCTGAAAACGATGCCCATCATCCCGGCCACGAGGGTGAGGACGATGCTTTCGGAGATGATCTGCCCGAGGATCTGGTTCGGGGTGGCGCCGATGGCCCGGCGGATGCCGATCTCGGTCGTGCGTTCCTTCACGGAGACCATCATGATGTTGGATACGCCGATGATGCCTGCCAGAAGCGTACCCAGGCCGATGAGCCAGATCAGGAAATTGATTCCCCGGAAGAGGTTGTCCACGATGCCGAAGATGAGCTGGGTGTTCAGCAGGAACAGGGCCTGCTCGTCCGTGGGATCGACATAGTGGCTGCGGGCGACGATTTCCCGCACGCGCGGGGTGACGTCGCTCATGGTGATTCCTTCCTTGGCTGTGAAGCAGAGCAGATGGATGGTGTTTCCCAGGTTATAGGCCTTGCGGGCCTGGTTGATGGGGATGGTGACGGCGTCGGCCGCATCGCCGTTGATGCTGATGCCGCCGGTGGCCCAGTCCACGCCGATGACGGTGTAGTAACTTCCATCGACCGAAATCCGTTCGCCCAGCGGGCTGCCGCCTTCCGGGAACAGGTTCTCATAGACCCGTTTGCCGATGACGCAGACCTTTCTCTCCTGGAGGTTGTCGGCCTCGTTGAGGTAGCGGCCGTATTTCATCTTGGGCGTTTCGATATGGACATAATCCGCCCGCGCTCCCTTGACGATGCCGCGGGAATAGGTGTTCTCCCCGTGGACGACGGTCTTGCCCCAGAGACTGACCGAGGGAGTGACGGTCTCCAGTTCGGGGACGAGGGTCTTGAGGCGGTCCACATCGGCATACTCGAGGTTCCAGGTTCTTCCTTTCTTGAAACCCTTGTAGGGTTTGGACGTGCTGTTCGTGGCGATGATGCAGGTGTTCTGGGCGAACCCTTCGAAGTTCTGCATGAGGAGGTCCTTCAGGCCCTGCCCGCCGCCCACCAGGAGCATCAGCATGAAGATGCCCCAGAAGACGCCGAAGCCGGTCAGGATGCTGCGGCTGCGGTTGCGGGTGATGCTGTCCAGGATTTCCCGGAAGGTGTCTCGGTCGATTCTCATTCCGCGCGCAGGGCTTCAATGGGTTTGACACGGGCGGCTTTCCACGCCGGAATGATGCCGGCCAGGGTGCCGGCCACGATCAGGAGGAGGGTGGCCTCCAGGGCGACGTCCAGGCCCACAGAGGGGTTTACCAGCATCTGGATTTTCTCCACGCCGATGTCCACGGCCTGCTGGCCCACGGTCTTGTCCATGACCTGGCAGGCGACCATGCCGAGGAACATCCCCACGTAGCCGAACAGGGCCGTGATGGTGATGCTTTCGGCGATGATGAGTTTCAGGATTTCCCCCGGACGGGCGCCGATGGCCTTCCGGATGCCGAACTCGTGGGTGCGCTCCTTCACGGTGATGAGCATGATGTTGGAAACGCCCACGATGCCGCTCACGAGGGTCAGGAGGCCCAGGATCCACAGGGCGGTGCGGATGATGCGTCCCGCCTTGTTCATCTGCATGTTCTCGGTGTAGCCATTGTTGATCCAGATGCCCCGCCGGTCCTCCGGTGCGATGTCGTGGACCCGCTTGATGGCCCCGGCGTACTGCTTTTCGAAGGCCTCGTGTTCCTCCAGGGTGACGGGACCGCTGACGGAGAAGGAGATCTGTTCGATCTTGTCGGAACTGTCGTAGATGCCCTTGTAGGTGCTGTAGGGGATGGGACAACTGCGGTTGAAACTGGTCTCGTCCGTGTGATAGATGCCTACGACGCGGTAGGAAATGGGCCCCGCGGCCACCCATCGGCCCAGGACCGATTCGGGCGATTTCGGATTCAGTTCCTTGGCCTGGGCGGTGTTGATGACGATGACTTTCCGCTTTTCCTTCAGGTCGTCCGGATTCAGGAACCGGCCCTTCCACAGTTGCAGTTTCTGCTGCTCCCGGTATCCCGGCATGGCGCCGAGGAGCCAGCCGTTCACCGTCTGCCCGTCCAGGCTCAGGGTGACGCTGGTGGAGGAGGTCGATGTGGAGATGTTGCCGATTTCGGCGCCCCACTGCCCGCTCTCGGTGAGGCGGACGTCGCGCTGGTCCAGTTTGATCTCCCGGTTCTCCTTGTAGCCGTTGTAAGGCATGGACGTACGCCAACCTTCCACGGTAATGCTCTGGCTCACATACTGTTCCATGTTTCCGAAGAAGGAATTCATGAGCCCGTTCCCAGCACCCAGCAGGCAGATCAGCAGGAAGATGCCCCAACTCACGGCGAAGCCCGTGAGGGCCGTCCGGAGTTTGTTGTTCCGCAGCGTCGAGGCTATTTCGTGGAATAACTCCCTCATTGTCAAATCGTCATTTCGAGTGTGCCTTTGTCATTTCGAGCGTGCCTTTGTCATTTCGAGCGAAGTCGAGAAATCTACTTCATCATCGGCCCGCCCCAGGCGTCATGTCCCTTATTCTCTTCGATCTCCCCGATCACCCCGTCCTTGATGTGGATGATCTTGTCCGTTTCGTTGGCGACGCCGCTTTCGTGCGTGACCACGATGATGGTCATCCCTTCCTCCTGGTTGAGGCGTTTGAGCAGTTGCATCACTTCCACGCTGGTCTTGGAGTCGAGCGCGCCTGTGGGCTCGTCCGCCAGGATGATCTGCGGGCGGGTGATGAGGGCGCGGGCGATGGCGACGCGCTGCTTCTGGCCGCCGGACATCTCGTTGGGGAAGTGGGAGGCCCAGTCCGTGAGTCCCAGTTTCTCCAGGTATTCCATGGCCATCTCGTGCCGCTTCTTTCGCGGAACTCCTTGATAATAAAGGGGAAGCTCCACGTTCTCCACCGCGGTCTTGAAGCTGATCAGGTTGAAACTTTGGAACACGAATCCGATCATCCGGTTGCGGTAGTCCGCCGCCGTCTTTTCGCTCAGGTCCCGGATAAGCTTCCCGTCCAGCCAGTATTCGCCGGTATCATAATTGTCCAGGATGCCCAGGATATTGAGGAGGGTGGACTTCCCGGAACCGGACGCGCCCATGATGGACACGAACTCGCCCCGTTCGATGGCGAGGTCGATCCCCTTGAGCACGTGCAGGGGCTGTCCGTTGTCGTACGTCTTGTTGACGCCCTTGAGTTCGATCAGCATTTCGTGTGTATTAGTATGCTATTACACTGCAAATATAGATTGTTTTTCCGGAACGGCCAAATCTTTCTGCAAATATTTGGCCGTGAGGACGATTTTGTGCAAGGTATGATTTCAGGTGACACATCTTGTACGCAAAACTTGCGTGGAGGGCCTTCCCGCGTACAAGATGTCACACATGAAAACACACCTTGTACAAAAGTGCGTCTTCCTCGGTGGAAAAGATTTGGATTTCACTCAAGGATGTGCTATTTTCGCCGAAGCGTTGAAAGATTTGTGCGTCATGAAGAAAATTCTTGAAGTGCTCCGTTACGGAGAAAATGACATCCGTTTCCACACGGATATCGATCCTTCCAAGGATCCGTCCATCATCCACCAAACCGTCATCGAACTGGCCATGGCCATGATGACGACCCTCTGGGGAGGCAACGAGCAGGCCGTCCTGGCGATGATCCGGGCGCTGGCCATCTCGGATCTCGGCGTCAGCGTGAACCGCCGCCAGATGGTCGGTTTCCTGAATGAAGCCTCGGCCGGCCTGGCGGATTCCCTCCAAGCCGCCCGCAAGGCTTTCGAGGAAACAGGCGGAAAGGTGATGGTCTTCGGCCCCGGCGTCGCTCCACCCAAAAGCAGGAGCTAGCCGATGAAGCGTATCGT
This sequence comes from uncultured Bacteroidia bacterium, assembly GCA_902781705.1. Taxonomy (GTDB): domain Bacteria; phylum Bacteroidota; class Bacteroidia; order Bacteroidales; family UBA932; genus Cryptobacteroides. The sequence continues at coordinate 43,699 of CACZKE010000010.1, read as the reverse complement.
CTCGCGGGTGCTCCCGGATGGGAGCATCCGTTATGTCCAGCCGTACCATGTATGCCTGGAAGGACTGGAATGTGCCGTGTTATGTCGTGACGACGATGATTATGATGCTTTTGTCAAGGTTATTGCCGTCGCCTCACGCCGGAAGAATGTCATTGTGGTCATTTATACCGTGGTCTCCAACCATAGCCACGTTACCGTCCTGGCATCCTGCCAGGAGGATGCCGATGCCTATGGTGAAGAGGTGAAACGCATGGCATCCATGTGGATCTCCCGACGGTACGGAGAAAGGAAGATCCTCCGTCGGACGGACATGAAGGCCTTTCTCCTGGACTCCGACTGGTATGTCCGGAACACCTTGGCGTATGTCCCGAGAAACGCATTGGACAACGGTTGCAATGTCAATGATTATCCCTGGTCAGGCTACCCCGCCATGTTCCGCAAGGAGAAAACGGGTAGTTCGGCGAAAGGGAAAGGACCACCCTGGCGGGTCCGGGACATGACCCGGCGCGAGTGCCGGGCGTATTTCCACACCGGAGATGACCTTTCGGATGTACCTTGGCTGATGGATGCGGACGGGCATCTGGTCCCGGATAGTTTCTGCGACACGGAATACCTGGAGCAGGCTTTCAATCACGACCAGTCCTATTTCATCCGGACCATCGGCACCTTGAACGCGGCGGAGATGCGTGAAAAACTGGTGGATGCCCCACGAACGTTCCGTCCGGACAGCGAAGTGGTCCAGGATGCCTCAGAAGTGGCGCGCCGCTGGTTCGGTCTGGAGACTGCGTTTTTGTCACGCCTTCAGAAAATGCGCATCATTCCCTATTTCCACCGGACTCGGAAAACGACGGTCGCGCAACTCGCCCGCATCTTCGGGATGAAACGGGAAGAGATTCAGGCCATCCTGTACAAGGTGTGATTTCAGATGTGACATCTTGTACAAGAAAATGGACTACAAACGGTTTTCACGTACATGGTGTGCCGCTTGAAATCACACCTTGTACAAAAAAAGCCCGGTCTCATGACGAGCCGGGCTTAAGAGATGCGACAGGAGGCTATTTCAGCGCCTCCACGTTGCGTTCGTTCCGGATATCCTTGCCCTCGGCGGTATAGAGGTAATCCAGCAGGGAGGCATAGTGCTCCTCCACTTTGCCGCGGACGATCTTCATCGTGGAGTTCATCATCTTGTTGGCGATGGTGAATTCCTCGTCGCAGATGCCGATGGCAGTCGGGAGCCAGCGCTCCGGGAACATACCCTCGTGCTTGCCGCCCTTCTTGTAGGTGTCCACCTCGGCCTGAAGGATGTCCAGCATGGCCTTGCGACCCTCGACGGATGCGGCGTCCAGTCCCTTGGCTTCCACGGCTTCCTTCAGCGCGGCCTTGTCGGGAACGATCAGGGCGACGCAATACGGGTTCTGGTTGTTATGCAGCACGCAGGCATTGACAAACTTGGACGTCTCGGTGAGGTTGTCCTCGAAGCCTTCCGGGGAATACTTCTCGCCGTCGGAGGAGATCAGGAGGCTCTTGAAGCGGCCCACAACATACAGGAAATCAGGGTCTTCCGGGCAGATGTAGCCCATGTCGCCGGTGTGGAGCCAGCCGTCGATGACAGTGTCGGCCGTGGCCTTGGGGTTCTTCCAGTAGCCGGCCATCACGTTCTCGCCGCGGATGACGATCTCGCCGCGGGTGCCGTGCGGGACTTCCTTGCCTTCCGCGTCCAGGATCACGCAGTCCATGGGCTTCACGAGGCGGCCGGAAGAGCCGAACCGGGCGTGGCCCGCGGAATTGGCGCAGATGATCGGGGTGGCCTCGGTGAGGCCGTAGCCCTGGAACATGGGCATGCCCACGGCGCAGAAGAAGCGCTGGAGCTCGATGTCCAGGAGGGCGCCGCCACCCACGAAGAACTTCATCCTACCGCCGAAACTCTCGCGCACCTTCTTGAACAGGATCTTGTCGAAGAGGTCCACGAGGGGCTTCCGCCAGAAGGTTCCGCCGGTGCCGCGGTTGTAGTATTCCTTGTTGTACTTGATGGCGTTCTGAAGGGCGAAGTTGAAGAGTTTCTCCACCTTCGGACCCTGCTTCTTGATGCCGCCTTCGATGTTCTTCTTGAAGTTGCGGGCCAGGGCCGGTACGGACAGCATCACGTGCGGACGCGTCTCCGCAATGGCGGCCGGAACGTTCCGCAGGGTGGCGAGGGCGTTCTTGCCGATGGGCACGAAGGCGATGGAACCGCCGTAGTACATCATCGTGTACATGCCCGCCACGTGCGCGAAACAGTGGTCCAGCGGGAGGATGATGAGCATCACCTCGTTCTCGCCGATGGAGATGACGGAGTTGCCCTGGGCCACGTTGGCCGTGTAGTTCCGGTGCGTCAGGAGGATACCCTTCGGATCCGCCGTGGTGCCGGAGGTGTAGGAAATGTTGGCATAATCGTCCGGGCCGATGGACTTGTAGCGGGCCACGAACTCGTCCATGTGGGCCTTCAGGAACTCGTCGCCCATCTTCTGGATCTCGGACATCCGGATCTCCTTCTCCCCGAGCTTGTCGTAGTCGAAAGCGTTGTCATCGAAGACGATGACCTTTTCCACGTCCGGGCACTCCGGAAGGATGGCGCGGATCTTGGGCAGGTGGTTGCCCGAAACGAAGATCCACTTGGACTCGGAATGGTTGATGCGGAAGACGAGGTCCTTCCCTTCCCCGAGGTTCACGGAGAGGGGGACGTCGGTCGCCCCGGCGTACAGGGCACCGAGTTCGGCCATGATCCACATCGCACGGCTCTCGGAAAGGAGGGCGATCTTGTCACCTTTCTGCAGGCCGAGGGAAATCAGGCCGGCGCCGATGCGGTAGGCCTCGTTACGGGTCTGTTCCTGGGTGATCTCACGCCAGGTGCCATCGACTTTTTCGCGGAGGTACACATGGTCGGCGAACTGCCGGGAGTACTTCTCCACGAAGTCGATAATCGTAGGTCTTTCTGTCATAGTTTATGGATGATAAAAGAGTTCCCTCCGTTATGCGGAAGGGAACAGGCCGAACAGTTCGGCGTCGATTTTGTCGGTGATGACCTGGAAGTCCTCCGGGCGGTTCTCGAACTTGATGTTGTCCACGTCCACGATGAGGAGGCGGGACTTGTAGTCCTTGATCCAGTCCTCATAGCGCTGGTTCAGGCCGGTGATGTAGTCGATACGGATGGAGCGCTCGTACTCACGGCCGCGCTTCTGGATCTGGGCGATGAGGTTCGGGATGGAGCTCCGGAGATAGATCAGCAGGTCCGGCGGGTTCACGAGGGACATCATCAGGTCGAAGAGGTCGCTGTAGTTCTCGAAGTCCCGGGTGCTCATCAGGCCCATCGCATGGAGGTTCGGGGCGAAGATGCGGGCGTCCTCGTAGATGGTGCGGTCCTGGATGATGATGTCCTTCTGCTTGGAGATCTCCACCACGTCCTGGAAACGCTTGTTCAGGAAGTAAATCTGGAGGTTGAAGGACCAGCGCTCCATATCCTCGTAGAAATCAGCAAGATACGGATTGAAGTCCACGGATTCGAACTTCGGGGTCCAGCCGTAATGGGCGGCGAGCATCTTGGTCAGCGTGGTCTTTCCGCTGCCGATATTTCCGGCGATGGCGATATGCATAGCGTCTATATTTTTACAAAAGTAGCAAATAAATCAGAATAAACCATAAAGCTCCGCGTCGATGCGGTCGGTGATGAGGGCGAAATCCTCGGGGCGGTTGAGGAAATCCAGGTCGTCCACGTCGATGGTGATGAGGCGCCCGGTGTAGTTCCCGATCCACTCCTCGTACCGATCGTTCAGACCGGCGAGGTACTCGATGGAGATGCTCTGTTCATAGTCCCGCCCGCGCTTGGCGATCTGGGCGACGAGGTGTTCGATGGAACTCTTCAGGTAGATCAGCAGGTCCGGCTGTTTCACAACCTCCATCATCACGTTGTAGGAATCCATGAACGTGTTGTAGTCCCGTTCCGAGAGGTTCCCCTGCGCGTAATTGTTCGCGACGAAAATATGGACGCCCTCCATCACGGTACGGTCCTGGATGACGACCTCGTCGGACTTCGCGATCTCGATGACGTCGTGAAGGCGCTTGTTGAGGAAATACATCTCCAGGGCGAAGGACCAGCGCTTGATATCCGCGTAATAGTCAGCCAGATAGGGGTTATAGGTCACCGACTCGAACTTCGGTGTCCAGCCGTAGTGGCGGGCGAGGAGGGTGGTGAGCGTCGTCTTTCCGCTGCCGATATTGCCTGCGATTCCGATGTGCATACAGATGGGTGCTTATCTTTACAAAGTTGGGAAAATATCCGTAAATTTGCAACCTAATCCGACTCCGCCATGCTTCAGGTCAAGATATTCCAGGTCAATCCGCTGGGTGAAAACTGCGTCGTCCTCTGGGAGGATTCCGCAAAGAGTGAGGGACTTACGCCCTGCACCGTCGTGGACCCCGGCTTCTTCCGGGACGAGGAGGAAGACGAGGTGCTTTCGTTCCTCCGGGACAACGCCCTCACGCCCGACGCCATCCTTCTGACCCATGGACACTTTGACCACACCTGGGGTGTCGCGCCGCTCGTCAGGCGCTTCGGCTGCCCGGTCTATATGAGCCAGGCCGACGACTATGCCCTCCGCTTCGGGTCCTCCCTGCTGGACCGGCTCCAGCTCCATAAGACCGTGGAACTGTTCGACTATCAGGATGTTTCGGACGGACAAGTCATCCACTCCGGCGGAGCGGACTGGATGGTCATCACCACCCCCGGCCATACGCCCGGCTGCGTCTGCTACTACTGCGAGGCGGCGGGCGTCCTCCTTTCCGGCGACACCCTCTTTGCCGGCAGCATCGGCCGGACCGACCTGGAGGGCGGCGACTACGATTCCCTCATCAAGTCCGTCATGGACAAAGTGATGGGACTTCCCGGCGATACCGATGTCATTCCCGGCCACGGCCATCCCACTTCCATCGGCCGTGAAGCCACGACCAACCCCTTCCTCGTCCCGTTCAACGAGCCGGACACGGAATGGTGGAAGCAGGACGGCATAGAATTGGAAGGCCTTTAGGAAATTCACTGACCATGAGACAGCTTACTGCTTTGCTGGTGGCCCTTGCCGTGGCTTCCGTTTCGGCACACGCCCAGGAAAAGCCCCGCTTCAATCCGGACCTGAGCTGGAATACCCTCCGCGCCGAATATGGATACTGGACGCCGATGGATTCCCGGATGTCCTCTGGGGACGCTTTCCTCTCCCTGAATTACACCCGTCGTTATTCCAGGCACTGGGGATGGCGGGTCGGGCTGATGTACCAGACGGAGAACACGTCGGTCCAGGACGGGATCGGCCTTCCGGTTGCGGCGGTTCTCCGGAGCGGGACGGAGAGTTGGGGGGAAACCATGGTCCGTGGAGCGGAAAGCGCGGCCTCCCAGCTGGTTCACGACGCCTGGATGGATTATGACGTGAAGGAGTCCTTCGGGAGAGGAATCGGCGTGTTCCTGCTTTCCATATTCCGCCGGGCGGAAGTCTTTGCGGGTGTGACGCCGGGCTATGTGTTCGGCGACGGTTCCATAGGCAGGCGCTTGGAAGGGTATTCCATGGACGGCACCCGTTACGAATCCGACCAAGGCATCCTGCTGAACCAACGCTTCATGCTCACGGCGGATGCCGGTTTCAACCTCAGCATCCCCATCTGGCGCTTCAGCCTGGACCTTTCGCCGGCGTTCCACTACCTGGTCACCAACAACTTCACCGAATTCCAACAGTCCATCGACCCGCTCACCGACCGCCCCGTGGGCGCCCCTTCCGAAAAGCCCGTCCATTGGTATTTCTCCATCTCCGGCGGCATCAGTTGGCTTTTCTGATTCACTGTCGTACAAGGTGTGTTTTCATGTGTGACACCTTGTACGCGGGAACATCCTCCAAGCAAGTTTTACGTACAAGATATGCCACCTGAAATCACACCTTGTACAAAACACCCTGGCTGAGAAGCGAAGGGTGGAAGCCGGTTTCGTCGGAGCGCTCCGGTTTTTCTTGCTTTTGCCGATCCGATTTCGTAATTTTGTAGGACTATGGGCATTTCGGAGCGGAAATGGACCGTCCGGGAACCGGGAAATCCGGAAACGGTAGGACGGCTGGCGACGGAACTCGGCGTGGACCGGGTTCTGGCGGAGCTGCTGGTCCAGCGCGGCGTGGAGACTTTCGAGCAGGCCCGCCGGTTTTTCCGCCCCTCCCTCAGCGACCTGCATGACCCCTTCCTGATGAAGGACATGGACAAGGCCGTGGAACGGCTCCACGACGCCATCCAGAAGGGCCAGAAGATCCTGGTGTATGGCGACTATGATGTGGACGGCACGACGGCCGTCGCCCTGGTCTATTCCTTCGTCCGCCGCTTCACCAAGCGGGTCGAGTACTACATTCCGGACCGCTACGATGAGGGCTACGGCCTGTCTTACAAGGGATTGGACTGGGCGTCGGACAACGGCATCGACCTCCTGATCACCCTGGACTGCGGCATCAAGGCCATCGAGAAAGTGGAGTATGCCCGGAGCAAGGGCATCGACGTGATCATCTGTGACCACCATCTTCCGGAGAACGAACTCCCGGCCGCGGTAGCGGTGCTGGACCCCAAGCAGGAGGACGACCACTATCCGTTCGACGACCTCTGCGGCTGCGGCGTGGGCTTCAAGTTCGTCCAGGGCTATTCCCAGAAATACAACATCGATTTCGAGACCCTGGAACCCCTCCTGGACCTGCAGGTGGTGTCCATCGCCTCCGACCTCGTGTCCATGGTGGGGGAGAACCGCGTCCTGGCGCACTACGGCCTCAAGCGGCTGAACGAGAATCCGCGCAAGGGCCTGCTGGCGATGATCAACCTGGCGAAACTGGAACCCGGCCATGTGGGCATTGACGACATCGTGTTCAAGATCGGTCCCCGCATCAATGCCGCCGGCCGTATGGAATCCGGACGGCTGGCCGTGGAACTCCTCACGGCGATGGACGACCGCTCGGCCTTCCAGATCGGCGAGAAGATCAACGACAACAACAACGAACGGAAGAACATCGACCGGGAGATCACCCAGGAAGCCCTGGAGATGGTCGCGAACGGCACCGCCCTGGAGACGGAGAACGTGACCATCGTCTATAATCCCACCTGGAACAAGGGTGTTGTGGGCATCGTCGCCTCCCGCCTCGTGGAGGCCTATTACAAGCCCACGGTCGTTCTCACCAAGTCCAACGGGTTCGTCACCGGATCGGCCCGCAGCGTCGCCGGATTCGACCTGTATGCCTCCATCGAGAGCTGCGCGGACCTCCTGGAGAACTTCGGCGGCCATGTGTATGCCGCCGGCCTCACGATGAAGGAGGAGAATCTGGAAGAGTTCTGCCGGCGGATGAACACCTTCGTCTCCGGCAATATCACCAAGCAGGAACTCACCCCGGTCGTAGACATCGACGCCCGGCTGGATTTCTCGCAGATCACCCCGAAGTTCTTCCGCATCCTCAAGCAGTTCCAGCCCTTCGGCCCCGGGAACGCGAACCCCGTGTTCCTCACCGAGGACGTTTATGACGCCGGAAACGGCCGCAAAGTAGGCGCCGGCGGCATCCACCTCAAGCTGGACCTCATGCAGGAATCCCAGCCCTACCGCCAGATTCCGGCCATCGGCTTCAACATGGCCGACTTCTACGACCACATCAAGGCCGGCAACCCCATCGACGTCTGCTACTCCATCGTCGAAAACTTCTACCGCGGCTCCTCCACCCTCCAATTGAGGATCAAGGACATGCGGGAGCGGGATGAGTTGATCTGATCCTTACTGCGCAATGAACGCATAGGTGATCGTCCCCATCTGACGGGCGGGGGCGGTGGTGGAGGCGTTGAAGAGGCTCATGCGGGCGGCGCGGGTGGCGAAGGCGCGGAGGCAGCCGTCGCCGGAGGAGGAGCCGTTATCGACCTTGGCGTCGATGACTTTGCCCTGGTTGTTCACCGTGATGATCACCGTCACCTGTCCGGCGCCCACGCAGCGGTAGGCGGGGATGGGGAGACGGGTGGCCTTGCGCCCGTCCAGGGACCAGGATAGGACGGAGGGACCGCTGTAGGTCTCTTTCTTGCGGGGCTCGGGTTTGGAAGGGGTGACAGGGTCCTGGACGAAGTCTTCGGGATTGTCCTGGACGCGGTTCTGGCCGTCCTTGAGTTCCTGGGCCAGCCGCTCGGCGTCGCGGTACAACTGGTCCGCATCGGTGTTCCGGTCGTCCTTGAGTTGGGTGGAACGGTTCACGGCGACGTTGCGGACTTCCATCCGCTGGGCCGCGATCATGCTTTCCAGTTGCTCCAGGGCGCTCTGGTGGAGCTGCTCCTGTTTCTCGACCCGTTCCTGTTCTTCCTCTTTCGTGAAATCCAGCACGAAGGAATTCTCCCGCTGGAGGGAGTAGCCGATCCCGCCCAGCAGCAAGACGATAATCACCGCGAGGTGTACGATCGCGGTGATGAGAAGGCCTGCTTTTTGGTCGGGGGAGAGTTTCATCTGCGGCGTTTGCTGCGTTTTTCCAGCGCTTCCTCCACAGTCGTCGTCAGGACGTCGATCGCCACCTTGTTGTGGCCGCCCTGGGGAACGATGATGTCGGCGTAGCGCTTGGAGGGTTCGATGAACTGCAGGTGCATGGGCTTCACGGTCTCGCAGTAGTGCTCGATGGCCGTGTCGATGCTCCGGCCGCGCTCGGCGACGTCCCGGACGATGATGCGCAGGACGCGGTCGTCGTCATCGGCATCCACGAAGATCTTGATGTTCAGTTGGTCGCGGAGTTCCTTGCAGGTGAAGATGAGGATGCCTTCCACGATGATGACCTCCGCCGGTTCCACGGTGACGGTTTCCGTCGTGGACCGGGAGCAGGTGATGTAGGAGTACACCGGCTGCTGGATGGTCTTGCCTTGCTTGAGTTCCCGGATCTGCTGGCACATGAGTTTCCAGTCGATGGCGTCGGGATGGTCGAAGTTGATGTTCTTCCTTTCCTCGACGGGCACATGGCTGGAATCCTTGTAGTAGGAATCCTGCGGAATGACGGTCACCTTGCCGTGGAGCTGCTCCGTGATGGCCCTGACGACCGTGGTCTTTCCTGAGCCGGATCCTCCGGCGATACCGATGACAAGCATAGCGTGGTGTGGTTAGGCGGTTATTCTCTTAAAACTCGGCGTTTTTCGGGGTGCGCGGGAACGGGATGACGTCGCGGATGTTCGCCATGCCGGTGACGAAGAGCAGCAGGCGCTCGAAACCGAGGCCGAATCCGCTGTGCGGCACGGTGCCGTAGCGGCGGGTGTCGATGTACCATTCGAGGTTCTTGCGGGACATGCCCAGTTCGTCGATGCGGGTCTCGAGTTTCTTCAGGTCCGCCTCACGCTCGGAACCGCCGATGATCTCGCCGATCTTCGGGAAGAGGACGTCCATGCCGCGGACGGTCCTTCCGTCCTCGTTCTGCTTCATGTAGAAGGCCTTGATGTCCTTGGGGAAGTCGATGAGGATGACCGGCTTTCCGAAGTGCTGCTCCACGAGGTAGCGCTCGTGCTCGCTCTGGAAATCGGTGCCCCAGTGGACCGGGTACTCGAACTGCTTGCCGTCCGCAATGGCTTTTTCGAGAATCTCCACGGCCTGCGTGTAGGTGACGCGCTCGAAAGCGATGCCGAGCACGCTCCGGAGGCGCTCGATGAGGCCCTCGTCATATTTGTCATTGAGGAACTGGAGGTCGTCCATGCAGTGGTCCAGGGCGTACTGGACGAGGTACTTCACGAATTCCTCCGCCAGCTCCATGTCGTCGTTGATGTCGTAGAAGGCCATCTCCGGCTCGATCATCCAGAACTCCGCAAGGTGGCGCGGGGTGTTGGAGTTCTCCGCCCGGAAGGTGGGGCCGAAGGTGTAGATTTCGCCCACGGCGGTGGCGCCGAGCTCACCCTCGAGCTGGCCGCTCACGGTGAGGCTGGTCTTCTTGCCGAAGAAATCCTTGGAGAAATCCACATTGCCCTTCTTGTCCAGCGGAATGTTCTTGAGGTCCATCGTGGTGACCTGGAACATGTCGCCGGCGCCCTCCGCATCGGATTCGGTGATGAGCGGGGTATGGAGATAGACGAAGCCCTTGTCGTTAAAGAACTTATGGATGGCGAACGCCATGGCGTGGCGGATGCGGAGCACCGCACCGAAGGTGTTCGTGCGAAGACGCATGTGGGCCACGGAACGGAGATACTCCAGGGAGGTGTCCTTCTTCTGGAGCGGGAAACGCATCGGGTCGCATTCGCCGATGACCTCGATCTCCTTCGCCTGGATTTCCACATGCTGGCCGCTGCCGATGGAAGCGACAAGCTCGCCCTTCACGGCGATGGAAGCGCCGGTGGTGATCCGCTTGATGGTCTCGTCGTCAATGATTTCCGTATTGGCGACGACCTGGATATTGTTGATGGTGGAGCCGTCGTTCAGGGCGATGAATTTCACCTGTTTGTTGCCTCTCTTGGTCCGGACCCAACCTTTGGCCAGTACCTCTGCACCCGGTTCCATGCCGAGCAGCTCCTTGATCTTGATTCTTTTCATAGTAGGATTCATGTAAATCATGCAAATATACAGAAAAAAACCCTATTTGCCTACGACACAGGGGAAGGATAACAAAAAAGCAGCCCGGGAAGGCTGCTTTCTTGCAATTATGATCTGCGGGGATTATTTGTCTCCGCCGGGTTTTCTGGAAGCGTACATGATCTTCAAGGCGGAGCAGCGGCGCAGCTCCTGCTTGACATCGGAGACGATACCCATTCTCACATCCTCGTCAACGCGGAGGTTGACGGTCATGAGGGAACGGTCCGCCTCGGACATGGCGTCACGCTCGGAAGCGATGAAGTCGCGGATGTCGTCGATGGTCTTGAAGGAATCGTTCAGCTGGATACGGGCGTCGGTACCGTACATGGCCTGATACTGGCGGGTAGGCGAACCGATGTTGATGTTGGCGGAGAGGTCCTTGCGCTCGAGCTTGGCGGCCTCGGAGGCCTCCGGGAGCTTGACGATGACCTTGTTCTCCGTCTCACGCATCTGGGTGGTCACCATGAAGAAGAACAGGAGCATGAACACGATATCGGACAGGGAACCGGAAGAGATGCCGGGCACCTGCTTGTTGTTTCTTGAACCTCCGAATTTAGACATAGTCCTTTCCTCCTTTATTTTTTACCAGTGTCCTTAGGCTCGGCCTCGGAAATGTTCTGAGGGACGGCCTTCTTGACGATGTCCTGCTGATCCTCGGAAAGACGGGCGAATTTCTTGCCGAACTCACGCATGGCGAATTCGTCACGGAGTTCGTTCACGGCCTTGACGAGCTCATTCTGCACTGCAATGTAGGCCTGGTAGCTGGTACCACGGTCATTCTGCAGGGAGATGACGCCCTTGGAGACCTGATAGGTCTTGCCTTCGATTTCCTTCTCTTCCTTTTCAGGGAGGTTCGGGTCGTTGGCAGGGTTCGCAAGGAACTCCTTCATCTTGTCTTTCAGATAGGCGATATCCATGGCTTCATTACCGGCAAAAAGCTTATCTGCAGAGTTGATACGCACGATAACGATGTTACGGCGGTTCACCTTCTGGTCCTGGGCCTGCTTGGAATCAGGGATCGGGGGCAGACGGCGCTGCAGACCTGACTGGTCACCCATCGTGGTGGTCATCAGGAAGTAGCAGAGCAGCAGGAACGCGATGTCCGCTGTTGAGCTAGAGTTGATTTCCGGTGTTTTCTTTGCCATGATCTTTACGCTTTTTTAGTCCGGATAGCGGAAATGATCTCACCGCAGATGATGGCGAGGATAGCGCCGGCACCGAGGATATAGGTGAGATTCAGGACAGTATCAGTAAGCTTGAGCTCGGATGCGGTAGGCGGGGTCGCGCCGGTGAAGCCGATGGCGGGAGCGCCGGAAGCCAGGAAGTAGGCGACCAGGCACAGGACCACGGCGGCGGCAAGGCCGATACCGATACGCACAAGGCTCTTGGGGTCGGTTGTGGCGGAGATGTACAGGCCCACGCAGAGGACCGCGACGAGGGCGATGCCCAGCATCACGTAGGCCCAGACGAGGAGCGTATTCACAGCCGCATCTTCACCGCTGCCACCGAACCGGGTGAAAGCCCAGACCGCGAGGCCGACGCTGATGATGAGGAGCGCCCAGCTAACCCACTTGAAGATTTTTGCGTATAACGGATTTTCCATTTTTACTTGGATTATCTGGTTCGTTATGAATTACTTGTTGTACTTGACCATCGTGTCGACGAAGCGGATGGAGGCGTCTTCCATGTCGATGGTGAGGGTGTCGATCTTGGACAGGATGTAGTTGTAGAAGAGCTGCAGGATAACCGCGACGATGAGACCGCCGACGGTGGTGATCAGAGCGACCTTCATACCACCCGCAACAACGTTCGGGGAAATGTCACCGGCAGCCTGGATGGCGTCGAAGGCCTGGATCATACCGATAACGGTACCAAGGAATCCGAGGGACGGGGCGATGGCGATGAACAGGGAGATCCAGCCGAGGCCCTTCTCCATGAGGCTCATCTGGACGGAGCCGTAGGAGACGATGGTCTTCTCGACGACGTCGACACCCTGGTCGGCGCGGAGGAGGCCCTGGTAGAAGATGGAAGCGACCGGGCCGCGGGTGTTGCGGCAGACTTCCTTGGCCTTTTCGACACCGCCGTTCTTGAGGGCTTCCTCGACCTTGTCAAGGAGCTTGGTGGTGTTGGTCTTGGAGAAGGAGAGATACAGGATTCTCTCGATCGCGAGGGCAAGACCGAGGATGAGGCAGATGAGCACGAGGCTCATGAAGCCGGCGCCACCTTCGATGAACTTGGTCTTGAGGGCCTGGTGGAGGGGAACTTCCTCACCGGAACCGGCGAAAAGGTCGGTGGCCGGCTCGTCAGCGGCGACCTGCTCGGTAGCAGCAGGAGCGGCAGCCTCGTCCTGGGCGGAAGCGATGTTCGCAGTGAAGGTCATGAGACCGGCAACTGCCAAAAACATGAAAAACTTTTTCATAATCGTTTTTGTGTTGTTGTTAGTTATAAGTTGAATTAGTAGTTAATAAATACTCTCTTTATTGCGGTCTTCACCAAAAGTCCGTGCAATTTAGGAAATAATTTTCAAACGGCAAAGGATTATTTGCTTATTTCGCCACACAGGTCCTCTCCGAAACGGTTTTTGACCGCTTCGTTGTCGGGGTTTTCACCCAGCAGGACGAAGAGTTTTCCGAGCGCCGCCTCGGTCGTAATATCGTATCCGGAGACGACTCCGGCCAGTTTCAGCGTCCTTCCCGTCGCATAGATATCCATATTCACAGACCCTGATTTACACTGGGTTACATTGACAATGGCCTTGCTTTTGCCGGCTTCCCGCACGAGGGACAGGAACCACGGCCGGGTGATGGCGTTCCCGGATCCGTAGGTCTCCAGGATGACGGCGCGGATTTCGGGAGCGAGGAGGAAGACGGTCACGAGTTCCGGCGTGATGCCGGGGTGGACCTTGAGGATGGCGACACGGGTGTCCAGCCGGTCGTGGACCTTCAGTGGCCGGTTCCAGTCGTCCGGGTACCGGATGACGCTGCGGTTATAGCGGATGCGGATGCCGGCTTCCGCGAGGGGCGGGCAGTCGGGGGAGGCGAAGGCGTTGAAGGCCTCGGCGCTCAGTTTCGTGGCCCGGTTGCCCCGGATCAGGACCGAGTCGAAGAAGATGGACACTTCGGGAACCAGCGCATGCCCTTCTTCGTCCGCTGCTGCGGCAATCTCCACGGCGGAGATGAGGTTTTCCTTGCCGTCCGTGCGCGGAACCCCGATCGGGAGCTGGCTTCCCGTGAAGATGACGGGCTTCGTGAGCCCCTCCAGCATGAAACTCAGGGCCGATGCCGAATAGGCCATGGTGTCGGTCCCGTGCAGGATGACGAAGCCGTCGTAGTCGTCGTACCGGTCCCGGACCAGGTGCGCGAGCCGGGTCCACAGGGAGGGCTCCACGTCGGAAGAGTCGATGAGGGGATCGAAGGTGTACGCGTCGATCCGGACGGCGAATTTGCGCAGTTCCGGAACCTCGTCGGCGATCTGGCTGAAGTCGAAGGGTTTCAGGGTCTGGTCCACTGGGTCCTGTTTCATGCCGATGGTGCCGCCCGTGTAGATGATCAGGATGGCGGATGCTTTCATATCCGGTACAGTTTTTCTGCGTTCTGGGTGGTGGCCGCCTCCACCTCATCGAAGGTAAGTCCTTTGAGTTCGGCCACTTTCGCGGCGACCAAAGGGAGGTAGGCGCTTTCGTTCCTTTTCCCGCGGTTCGGGACGGGGGCGAGGTAGGGGGCGTCCGTTTCCAGGACGATGTGTTCGAGGGGAATGCGCTTGACGGTCTCCGCCAGCGACGCTTTTTTAAAGGTCACCACGCCGCCGATGCCCACGGAGAAATCCCCGCACCGCCGGGCCCGTTCATAGACCTCGAAACTTCCGGAGAAACAGTGCAGGATGCCCCTCAGATGCAGGTGGCGGCAGTCTTCCAGGATGGTGAAAAGGTCCCCCCAGGCGTCCCGGAGGTGGATATTGACCGGAAGGTCCCACTCCGAAGCCAGTTCCAGCTGGACGCGGAGGGCTTCCTTCTGCAAGGCCCGGTCCTCGTCCCCTTCGTGGTAGTCGAGGCCGATCTCGCCGACGGCGACGACGCCCCGTTTCCGATAGGGGAGCATCCGGTCGATCTCCTCCTTCCAGTCCGCCCCCACCGAGCAGGGATACAGCCCTACCATGGGGTAGAGGACGCCCGGGTGACGGTCATTGATCTCCCAGAGGGCGTCCCGTTCGCGACTGTCCACATCGGCCTGGACCATTTTGCCGACGCCCGCCTCCAGGGCCCGGGCGATGGCCGCCTCGGCGTCCGGCAGGAGCCACTCGTCATAGAAGTGGGTATGGGTGTCGATCAGCATCGGTGCGTGGTTACAGCACGCAAATTTACGTATTTTTTACGGGAATCGTGCACCGCTGCAGGAGGTCGGTGTGCAAAAAACCGTCGGCCTCCAGCGTCCCGGCGTATTCCAGCACGCTTCCCCAGCTCCAGCCGGTCTCCCGGACCATCTCTTCGAAGGAGATGCCGGGGCGGCCCTTGACGAGCAGGGCGAACCGCGCCAGCGGGCTCTCCGGACCGTATTTCCGCTGCAGCAGCACCTCCAGCCCCTCTTTCCGGCGCCGCAGCGTATTCCCGAGCCCGAGACGCTCCACCAGGTCCTCCGGGGTGGTGATGATGTCGGCCATCCGCTGCCGGATGAGGGAGTTGCAGCCGGCGGAACGGACGTCGTCGGCCCGGCCGGGGAGGGCGAAGACGTCGCGGTCGTAGTCGTTGGCGTACTTGGCCGTGAGGAGGCTCCCGCCCTTGGTCTTGGATTCGATGACGACGGTGGCGCGGGTGAGCCCGGCGATGATCCGGTTCCGGCGGATGAAGTTCAGGGCGACGGGAGCGCTCCCGGTGGGATAGTCCGTCACCACGGCGCTGCCCGGGCTCCGGACCATCTCCGCCGCCAGGGGCTCGTGCTGCCAGGGATAGATTTTCTCGATCCCCGTCGCCATCACGCCCACGGTGGGAAGGCCGCATTCCAGCGCGGTCCGGTGGGCGACGGCGTCGGCCCCGAAGGCGAGCCCGCTGACGATGAGGGGCGCTCCGGCGGATTCGCCCATCGCGAGGACGATCCGCCGGCACCACTCCCGGCCGTAGGGGCTCAGGTCCCGGGTGCCGACGACGGCGATGGCGGGACGGAGGCCGAAAACCTCCGCCGGGGAAGAGGCGGCGTTGAAATAGAGCCCCAGCGGCGGGTCGGGGCATTCGGCGAGCAGTCCGGGATAGTCATCGTCCCCGCAGGCGATGAAGCGGAAGCCTTGTTCCCGGACCTTCTGAAGCTCTTTGTCCGCCCATTCCAGTTCGCGGGGCGTGAGCTGCTCCGCGAGCGCCCGGTCGGCCCCGAGGGCCTCCCGGAGCGTGTCCGGATCCTGGCGGAACACGGCCGCGGCGGAGCCGAAATGCTCCCTGAGCAAGTGCCCGGTGACGGGCTGGTAGCCCAGCACCCGGTTCAGGGCGCAGAGGGCGGTTCTTTCATCGTTGTCCTGCATCTTTTTTGCGCCAAGATAGGGCAGGAAAACGAAAAACAACACAAACCGTCTCCGATTTGTGTTGTTTCAGTATGCTTTTTAATGATTCCGTTCGTTTTTACAGGATCAGCATGGCGTCTCCGTAGGGTCCGAACCGGTATCCTTCCTCCAGAGCGACCTTGTAGGCGTTCATCACGTTCTGGTAGCCGCCGAAGGCCGCGACGCACATGAGCATCGTGCTCTGCGGGAGATGGAAGTTCGAGACCGCGGCGTCCGGGACGGAATACTGGTAGGGCGGGAAGATGAACTTGTTGGTCCATCCGTCAAAGACGTTCACCTCGTGCGTGGTGGTGACATAGGTCTCCAGGCCGCGCATCACGGTCACGCCCACGGCGACGACCTTCTTGCCGGTCCGCTTGGCCTTGTTGATGTCCGCGGCGGCCTTCTCGCCGATGATGAGACGCTCGGAGTCCATCCGGTGCTTGGAGAGGTCCTCCACATCCACGCGGCGGAAGTGGCCGATGCCCATGTGGACGGTGATGAAGGTCTTCTCTATATCCTTGAGGATCATTCGGTTGAAGAGTTCGCGACTGAAGTGCAGGCCGGCCGCCGGGGCGGACACGGCGCCTTCGTGCGCGGCGAAGATGGTCTGGAAATCCTCGGCGTCCTGCGGGGTGACCTTCTCCTTCACCCAGGTCGGGACCGGCGTCTCGCCCAGGGCGAACAGGGCCTCCTTGAAGTCCTCGTACGGACCGTCATACAGGAAGCGCAGGGTGCGGCCGCGGGAGGTGGTGTTGTCGATCACCTCGGCCACCAGGGATTCGTCGTCCCCGAAATACAGCTTGTTGCCGATGCGGATCTTCCGGGCCGGGTCCACGATCACGTCCCACAGGCGCTGCTCGCGGTTGAGTTCGCGGAGGAGGAAGACCATGATGTCGGCCCCCGTCTTCTCCTTCTTCCCGTAGAGACGGGCCGGGAACACCTTCGTGTCGTTGAGGACGAACGTGTCGCCCTTCCCGAAATAGTCCACGATGTCCTTGAAAATCCGGTGCTCGATTTCCCCCGTATCCTTGTGGAGGACCATCAGGCGGGCCTCATCCCGCCAGCGGACCGGTTCCGTGGCGATCCGCTCCTGCGGAAGCTCGAATGCGAATTGCGAAAGTTTCATATACGCGTCAACGTTGATACTATTATAATACGTCTCCCGACGGAAAAAAGTTTCACCGTGTCAGATCCTCGCCTCCCGGAAAACCTCCTGGATGGAAGGGTAGGTGTTCTTGAGGAAGGGGGGCAGGCTGGATTTGGCGACCCAGGCGGCCTTGGTGATGTCCTCTTCACGCTGGGGGGTGAGGTTGGTGGGGTCCATGTACAGCATGTCGTACCACCAGGTGTGCTTGAGGTGCCAGATGTCGTTCCTCAGGTAGCAGTGGTCGGTGACGCAGATGAGGCGGCGGAGTTGGAGCTGGTCCACGCCGGTTTCCTCCTGTACTTCGCGGAGCGCCGTCACCTCGATGTCCTCGCCGGGCTCCTGATGGCCCTTGGGAAGGTCCCAGAGGCCCATCCGGGAGATGAGGAGGTAATCCCCCCTGCGGTTGGAAACCAGGCCGCCGGCGGCATTGACCTCCTTGAACTCCGCGCAGATGCGGCGGTAGGCCTGTTCCGTGTCGTCGGAGGGAATATAGATGCGGGAAAGCGTGTCCTGAACCTCGAACATCCGCACGAGGGCATGGACATCCACCCGGTCCCCGACATGGAACTCGACGGAGTTCGGGTCGGCGAGGGCCTCGTCGTCCGGGGTGCAGATGATGATGCAGCGCTTCTCGAAATAAATCTTGTGCATAATATTTGCTATATTTGCAGATTGCAAAGATAATGGATTATGACCGAAATTGAAAGCAAGCACGGGATCGTATCCCGCCAACCTTATGAATTATATATGACCTTCGCGGACCTCAGGAACTTCCTCACGATGCTTCCCGAGGACAAGAAACAGGGCGTGGAGGCCGACTATGACACCATCACCGCGACGGTGCAGGGCTTCAACATCGGCGTGAAGGTCCACGAGCGCGTGCCCTATTCCCGCATCGAACTGGTGGACTACGGCGCCCCGTTCGCCTTTCATATCGAACTGCACTTCGACGCCTTTCCCTCCGAGCCGTACAAGACCGAGTTCTGGATCAAGCTGGAGGCGGATCTGAACCTGATGATGAAAATGATGCTCGGCGGCAAACTCAAGGATGCCCTGAACAAGGTCGTGGACGGCCTCGTGGACGCGTCCAACGGCAAGATGCCCGAAGGTTTCGACCCTTCCCAGTTCGGCCTGTGATGCTGCCGGAGGCGTTCATCCGGAGACTGCCGGAGGAGATCGGCCCGGAAAGGGCCGGGACGGTGCTGGAGGCGCTCTCCGGCGACCCCTCCGTGTCCGTCCGCCTGAACCCTTCCAAGCTCAAGGAGTGCCCCTTCGACGGGGCGGAACGCATTCCCTGGAGCCCCTATGGGTATCTGTTGAAGGAACGGCCGGTCTTTACGCTGGATCCGCTGTTCCATGCCGGGTGCTACTATGTGCAGGACTCTTCGGCCATGTTCGTGGGGACGCTTTTCAGGATAGTCCTGGACCGGTTCGACGCCGGGCTGAACGTCCTGGACCTTTGCGCCGCTCCGGGCGGGAAGACGACGGATCTCGCCGCTTCGCTCCGGGAACGCTTCGGCGACCGATATTCCCTGATTGCCAATGAGGTGATGCGAAACCGATTCGGCGTTCTCCGGTCCAATGTCCGCACTTGGGGCGATCCCCGGGTGGGCGTGGTGTCGCGTGACCCGTCGGCCTTCACCGGGAAGACAGTCTTCGACATCATCGTAACAGACGTTCCCTGCTCCGGCGAGGGGATGTTCCGCAAGGACGAGAAGGCCGTGGAGGACTGGTCGCCGGAAGCGGTGGACTTCTGCGCCGCGCGGAGCCGTCGGATCCTGTCCGACGTCTGGTCGGCCCTGAAGCCCGGCGGCATCCTGATCTACTCCACCTGCACGTTCAACCGGAAGGAGAATGACGGTACCGTCGCCTGGATCGCCTCGGAACTGGGGGCCGATGTCCTCGATTTCGGGGAACTCCCGCCTGCCGTCCATACGGACAGCGGATACGCCCTCTATCCGGGATTCGTCCCCGGCGAAGGCCAATACGCGGCTGTCCTTGTCAAGCACGGGAAACCGGAATCGCTCCGTACGGCCGACGTCTTCTCCGTTTTCAAGGCGGACCTGCCGGTGCCGCCGCCCGATCCGTATCCCGCCTGGGACCTGGACCGGGAAACCGCCCTGCGGTATCTCCACGGCGATGCCATCAGCATCCCGGACGCCCCGCTGGGGCTCCTCACCTTGACCTACCAAGGCCACCCGCTCGGCCCCGGGAAGAACCTCGGGCGCCGGTGCAACAACCTCTATCCCAAAGACCGAAGAATCAGAATGGATATCCGATGAAAAGATTCCTTGTTACCCTCCTTGCAGCCCTTGCGCTGACCTTCTCCCTTTCCGCCCAGACCTCTTCCCAGGAGGACTATCTCCGCCGGTACAACAACCTCGTCGCCCGGGTGGGCGCCGCCGGCGTGGGCGTGGAAACCCTGGTGGACAAATGGATCGCCGACTATCCGGAGGACACCTCCGCCTATCTGGCCAAGTTCTCCTTCTGGTACACCAAGGCGCAGTCTCCCAAGGTCATCCAGCTCCCGCAGGACCGCTATCTCGGACGGGAACCCCTGCTGCCCATGAAGGATTCCCTGGGCCGGGTGAACAATTATTTCGAGGACGTGGATTTCGAGGACGAGTCCTTCGGCTCCGCCCTGGAGGCCCTGGACCAGGCCATCGCCCTGGCCCTGCAGCGGCTGGACTTCCGCCTGCTCAAGGCCGATGCGCTCACGGCTTACGAGAAGGGCAGCCCGGACATGGCCCTCGCTTCGCTCAAGTCCCTGGCCGACGAGAACTACCGCCAGCATCCCGCCTGGACGCATGAGTCGCTGGAAAAAGTGGATGACGAAGTTTTCAAGGCCCTGATGCAGGACTACTGCTTCGCCTTTTTCCGCCTGGGCACGGACTCCTCCGCGGAGGCGTTCAAGTCCCTGTCGGAGCACATGCTCACCTACTGCAAGGACGATCCGCTGTTCCTGGACAACATCGGCTCCTACTGGCTTGTGTCCAAGAAGGACTACAAGAAAGCCCAGAAATACTACGACCAGGTCCTCAAGAAGCACCCCGACGACGTGACCGCCATCCGCAACGGCGTCCTTCTGGCCCGATCCAAGAAGGATGTCAAGCTGGAGAAGAAGTACCTCGCCATGATGGCCAAGTACGGCGCCACCGAGACCGACCGCGCCTCCGCCGCGGCCCGGCTTGAAGCGTTGGGAAAGAAGAAATAGAACATCAACGATGCTCGTGCTCGTAGAGTTCCCAGGAATTGAACAGGTTCTGCCAGATGGCATAGAGACCCCCGGCGACGGAAGTCACGGGGGTTAAATAGTTGTACCCCAGCCAGATCAGGAAGCCGGTGTTCTTCTGGCCCAGGGCCTGGCCGGCGGTGATGGACTCGGTGCGGCCGCGGCCGATGCGGCGGCCGGTGAAGAACTGGACGGCGCAACTGGCGGCGGACACGGCGACGATGCCGGCGATGGCCCAGGCGCCGAGGTGGCTGTGCAGCAGCGCATGGGTGGAAAGGACCATCGCCAGGGTAAGGCCGAAGAACCAGATATAGAAGGAGTTGGGCGCGAAGCGCATGAGTTTGCGCTGGAGTTTGTGCGTCGTGTAGCGGATGACCCAGGCCAGAAGGCCGGGCAGGATCAGGACCGGGAACACTTTCAGGGCGATGCGCGTCACATAGGCCCAGAAACCCAGATTGGCCGAGGGGCGGACCATCGGGATGATCATCGGGATCAGGAAGGTGGCGGCCACATTCACGAGGACCAGGTAGGTCACCGTGCCGGCCAGGTTCCCGTCCAGTTTCCGGGTGATGACCCCCGCGGCCGAGGCGGTGGGGCAGATCAGGCACAGCATGGCGCATTCCGAGAGGACCCGGGCCGATCCGTCGCTCAGGACGGCCGAGAGGGCGGCGAATCCCAGGAAGGTGAGGATCTGGAAAAGCAGGGCCCAGAGGTGCCAGCGGTGCAGTTTCAGGTCATGGGGCGACACCTGCACGAACTGGAAGAACAGCAGCAGGGCGATGACCAGGCGCTGCCCTTCGGACGCGATGGCGTGGAGGGTGCCTCCCCAGGGCTTCAGGATGGGTGTGAAGTAGTAGAAAAGGTACAGGGAGATGCCCGTGACG
Organism: uncultured Bacteroidia bacterium; assembly: GCA_902781705.1. Classification (GTDB taxonomy): domain Bacteria; phylum Bacteroidota; class Bacteroidia; order Bacteroidales; family UBA932; genus Cryptobacteroides. Next base: position 22,310 of record CACZKE010000010.1, on the reverse strand, counting down.
ATCGCGAGGGGCAGCATCCAGTCCTTGAAAAACTGTACCGCCTTATTCATGGAGCAGCGGTTTGAAGACCTTGTCCACGAGCGGGTCCGTGAGTTTCATGCACAGGCCCGTGAAGATGGCCAGGATGACCGTCCCTTCCCGGATGACGACATGCTCTCCGTTCCCGAAGAAGGACCGGAAGGCGAACCAGGCGAAGAGGGCCGAGGCAATCACGAAGAATATGTCCACGATCACTTTCGCATTGCTGAACTTGATGCCGGTCACCTCGGAAAAGACCACGACGAACTTGTCACCGGCGAGCATCCAGGTGTTCCCCAGGACCTCCAGCCGGATGCCGATGGCGGTCACCAGGACGGCGATGAGGCAGAAAACCATCCGGGTCGCATACGTCTCCACCGCCACGTTCCGCAGAAGCCAGATGCCGGCGTCGCAGAGGTAGCCGAACACGAAGGCGGCCAGCAGTTGCAGCAGATAATTGACGTCCCAGACTTTCCGGCGCATCGCCATCTGGGCGAGGATGAGTACCAGGTGGAGCATCCAGGTGAAGGTGCCCACGGAGATGGCCGTCCATTTCAAATTGAGTACAGCGGGGGGGCAGGAGGGCGGGGCGGTGCCCAGATTCGATTTCAAGGAGACCGCTACGCCGAAGGCGACCAGGATGAGACCCAAAGTGGCTATCAGATAGCGGACTACGATATTCTTACGCATAAATTTCTTCAAATAAAGAATGCAAAGATGCGCAATAATGCGTAAATTTGCAAGCTTGAGTCCTGCATACAAATATTAACATCAAGTATATGAAAAAGTTATCGATCCTCATGATTTCCCTTTGCGCTTTTGCCGCTTGCGGCCCGAAGGGCGTCCAGCACGCCCCGGCGCTGGACCTCACGGACCTGGACACTACGACCAGTCCGAAGGTGGATTTCTACCAGTACGCGACCGGCGGCTGGCAGAAGAAGAACCCCCTCAAACCCGAATTCTCCCGCTACGGCTCCTTCGACGCCATCGCGGAAACCACCCAGAAGAACCTGAACGAACTCTTCGAGAACATGGCCACGCTCGAGGCCAAGCCCGGCACCGTGGACCAGAAGATCTCCGACCTGTATAAGATGGCCCTGGATTCCACCACCCGGAACGCCCTGGGTGCGGAGCCCATCCAGCCCTACATCGCCGAGATCCTCGCCGTCGATTCCAAGGACGCCCTGGCGGACCTCCTGGGCAAGATGAACCTCTACGGCGAAGGCGGATTCTTCGGCGCCGGCGTGGAGGCGGACCTCACCAACAGCGAGATGCAGATCCTCTACCTGGGCCAGGGCGGCCTGGGCATGGGCGACCGCGACTACTATCTCCTCGAGACCAACGCCGCCCTCAAGCAGGGCTACCGGGACTTCCTCGTGAAGGCCCTCACCCTCGCCGGCGTGAACGACCCTGAGGGCGTCGTCGCCAAGGACATGCAGGTCGAGGACGCCATGGCCCCCATCTTCTGGTCCCGCGAGCAGAACCGCGACATGCAGGCCATCTACAACCCGATGTCCTCCGCCGAGATCGACGCCCGCTGGCCCGAGATCCGCTTCGGCCGCGTGTGCGCCGCCACGGGCATTCCCGCGCAGGATAAGGTGATCGTCCAACAGCCCAGCTACTTCGACGGCCTGAACAAACTCTTCAAGGAGTGTGACCTCGAGACCCTCAAGGCCTATGTCCTCGCCCAGTTCGTCTCCGGTCAGTGCGGCGCCCTGTCCGACGACTTCTACACCGCCTCCTGGGAGTTCTTCTCCCACCAGATGGCCGGTGCCCAGGAGCAGCGTCCCCGCTGGAAGCGCGCGATGAGCGTCCCGAACAGCCTCCTCGGCGAGGCCGTGGGCCAGATGTACGTGGAGCGCTACTTCCCGGAGTCTTCCAAGCAGAAGATGGTCACCCTCGTGGAGAACCTCCGCACCGCCCTCGGTGAGCACATCGACGGCCTGGAGTGGATGAGCGACACCACCAAGGTGCGCGCCCACGAGAAGCTTGCCGCCTTCACCGTGAAGATCGGCTATCCGGACAAGTGGAAGGACTACAGCACCCTCACCATCGACCCGAAGAGCACCTACTACGAGAACCTCCGCAATGCGAGCGCCTGGTACATCCAGGACAATCTGTCCAAGCTGGGCAAGCCCACGGACAAGACCGAGTGGGGCATGACTCCGCAGACGGTGAACGCCTACTACAACCCCACCACCAATGAGATCTGCTTCCCGGCCGGCATCCTCCAGAAGCCGTTCTTCGATCCGGATGCCGACGATGCGGTGAACTACGGCGGCATCGGCGTGGTGATCGGCCACGAGATGTCCCACGGTTTCGACGACCAGGGTTCCATGTTCGACGCCAAGGGCAACATGGAGAACTGGTGGACCCCGGCCGACAAGGCCAAGTTCGACGCCCTCGGGGACAAACTCGCCGCCCAGTTCGACGCGGTGGAGGTCCTCCCCGGTGTCCATGCCAACGGCCGCTACACCCTCGGTGAGAACATCGGCGACCACGGCGGCCTGTCCATCGCCTTCACCGCGATGGAGAATGCCCTGAAGGGGAAGAACCCCGGCCTCATCGACGGCTTCACCCCTGCCCAGCGCTTCTACCTGTCCTACGGCAACATCTGGGCCCAGAACATCACCGACCAGGAGAAGGCCCGCCTCACCAACATGGACCCGCACTCCCTGGCCGTGAACCGCGTGAACGTGTCCGTCAGGAACTTCCAGACCTTCTTCGACGCCTTCGACATCCATGAGGGCGATCCGATGTACCGTCCGGAAGAAGAGCGTGTCCACATCTGGTAGCATGACTGCGGACCGTTTCATAGCCCGCAAACTCAAATTCCAGGGGAAACTCGCGGCGGTGTCCATCGCCGTGAGTTTCCTCGTCATCATCGTGGCTGTCGCCGTCTCGTCCGGGTTCCGTCATTCCGTGCGGGACGGCGTGTCCACGCTGACCGGGGACGTGCGCATCTCCCATTCCTCCGCCGTCGCGGCGGAGCAGGCGCCCCTCCCGGTCCATCTCCCGTCGGAAGAGACCATCCTGGGCTTCCCCGGCGTGGAGTCCATCCGTCCGGTCGCCGTCCGGGCGGGCATCGTCCGCAGCGGCGATGTCATCCACGGCGTGCTGGTGAAAGGCCTGCCGGACCGGCCCGATTCCAGTCTTTGCGTATCCATTCCCACCCGCCTGTCGGCCATCACTGGCCTGAAGGAGGGAGATGACATGACCACGTATTTCGTGGGGGAAAAGGTCCGGGTACGCAAGTTCCATGTGACCGAGGTCCATCGGGACATGCTCGAAATGGACGACAACCTCGTCGTCTATGCCAACCTCGCCGACATCCAGCGCCTCAATGGCTGGAGCGAGGATGAGGCGTCGGCCCTGGAGGTGACCGTATCCCCGGCCAGCCGTTCCAACCTGGCCGTCAACGACCTCACGGATATGATCGGCATGCGCTTGCTTATGAGCGGGGAGGAGGCGGAGGAAGGCCTCGTGGCGACCTCTTCGGTCCGCACTTATCCCCAACTCTTCGACTGGCTGGACCTGCTGGACTTCAACGTCCTCGTCATCCTCGTCCTGATGATCGTGGTGGCCGGTTTCAACATGGTTTCGGGGCTTCTGATCGTCCTGTTCCGGAACATCGCCACCATCGGCACCCTCAAGACCCTGGGCATGGGCGACCGGGCCATCGGGCGGGTTTTCCTCCGCGTGGCCGGCGGTGTCGTCCTCAAGGGGATGGTGGCCGGGAATGTGCTGGCGCTCCTTTTCTGCATCCTCCAGCAGACGACGCACTTCCTGAAACTGGACCCGGCGAACTATTTCGTCTCCTTCGTCCCGGTCCACATCGACCTTCCCTGGATCCTCGCGGCGGATGCCGTCGCCTTCGCCGCCATCATGCTGCTGCTCCTCATCCCGACGCTTTTCATCGCGCGGGTGGATCCGGCCGTCTCCGTGAGAGCGGAATAATTACCGAGGATAGACTTCCGAATACTCTTCGTACGTAGCGAGGACTTCGCGCACGTAGGCGATGGTCTGTTTCCCGGAGAAACCGGGCACTTCCGGCATGATGCCGACGATGTTGTCCCAGCGGGTGGGGTCCACGTCCAGTTCCTCGGCCGTCCGGATGCATTTGAGGATGTTGCCTTCGCCGGCATTGTAGGCCGCCAGGGCGAATTTCAGCCGTTCCAGGGAATCGGCGCCGTGCTCCGCAAAGAACTCCGACAGGTAAGTCAGGTATTTCGTGCCGATGGAGATGTTCACGGCCGGGTCCAGGAGTGTGTCCACGCTGTAGAGTTCGCTGTGGATCTGCATGAGCCCCACGGCGCCCCGGTCGGAATAGGATTCGTTGATGAACTTGGACTCGTGGTAGATCATCGCGGAGAGCAGGCGCCAGTCCCAGCCCATCTCGCCCGCGTTCTTTTTCACGAGGTCGTCGTACGGGCTGATGGAGGTGAGGCTGCTTCCGACGCGGCGCAGGTAGGTCCGGCCGATCTTCCGGAGACCGCCGCTGCTTTCCATCGCCGAAATCCAGGCATTCAACCGCCGCACGGCGTCTCCGCGGTCATCGCGGACGACCCATACGGTGCTGTCCCGGTAGGGGAGGGTGCTCAGGAAACCGTCCCGGTGCAGGCTGTCAGCCCGGAACATGACCAGGAGGTCAACGGTCTCTTCCCGCAGAGAGTCCAGGTAATTGGCCGAGTCGGCCGGAGTAATGAACTCGACGTCCAGGCCGTGGTCGTCGGCGAATTCGCGGAGGATGATCTTGTTCATGCCCACGGTCAGCCCCCGGACCGGCTCTCCCTTGAGGTCGATGACGCAGCGGAGCCGTACGGGCGGATGCCCCACCTCCGTCCTCCGGGTCGTCAAGGGCAGGCACACGGCGGCAGCAAGGGTCGTCAGGGCGACGATCAGGTATTTACGGAGCGTCGAATTCATGGAGTGTTCTTATCGGTTGCCTCCCAGCATGTTGCCGAGACCGCCGGCCATTCCGCCGCCACCACGGCCGCCACCGGAACCGCCACCGCCGCCGAGGCCGGAACTGGCGCGCTCGGACATCTTCCGGTTGCTTCCGAGACTCGGGTAGAACGGCCAGTAGATACCCACCTTGATGACGCGCGGCGGATGGATGTAGTGGTGTGCGCTGAAATAATCGTGCTGCTCCATGGGCCAACCCTTGCCGGCATTCTCCATCTTGATGAAGATGCAGGCCTGTTTCCACTGCATGTTGATGAAGGCGTCGAAATAGGGTGTCGCCCCGTACTGTTCCTCATTCTGGTTGTAGAAGGCGCCGGTGGCTGGATTGAATCCCGGGGCGTACCATTTCGTGTTGTAACGGGCGTCCACGCCCACCTGCATCTGCAGCACATCCTCCCGGACGATCGGGAACTGGAGGTACCACCGCAGGTTCAGGACCAGTTTCGGGAGCGGGACGACGTCCGGCTTGGAGGACAACTGGAAGAGGGCCCGGTTGTCCAGACGCAGGATGCCCAGTTTGAAGTCTTTCCGGAGGGCCGCGGTGAAGATGCTCATCGCCTCCCCATTCTGCCGGATGACGCCAAGTGTGTCATGGTAGATGTTGTTCGCGAGGAGGGCGTACCCTGCCGATGCGTGCAACCGCCAGTGCGGGATGTCCAGGGCGGCCTCGATCTTGGTCGTGGACGTCTTGGAGAAATCGTTGTCCCACATGTAATGGTTCGAGTACAGGTGCTGCTCGTAGAAATCCGGTTCCTTCAGGGAAGTGGAGAAGCGTCCCGTGAGGGAGATGGGGCTTTGGGGATGGCGGCGGAACGGGAACACGCTGAATTTCGCATTGGCCGCGATGAGGAAATCGCCCGCCTCCGCGCCGGCGAAATTGAGTTTGCCGAGGGCGTCCCACGCCAGGTAGCGGTTCAGACGGCCTTCCGCCCCGGCATAGGCATAGACCGAATTCCACTTGACGGACTGGGGTTTCCGGATGTAGCCGCCCTTCTGGGGTGCATAGAAACTCTGGTAGCGGTCGCCGATACCGCCTTCCACCTTGGAGACGACGGCATCCTCGTGCCAGGGCTGGAAGCGCAGGAACACCCGGTTGTCCAGCCGGACGGTATGGAGGGAGTCCGCGCTCTTGGTGGGGTTGATGTAGAATTTGTCGTGGTAGAAGGCCCTGCCGGCGAGGTCGGAGGAATTGACGGCATCCGTGTACATCTTGTTATACACAGACCATTCGCTCTCGGTGCCGATGAAGGCCGACGTCAGGTCCTTGTCCAGGGTGTCCTTCTTGACCCAGGCCGTGTCGTTGCGGTGTTTCCAGTCCTCGATGAAGGAGAAAGGGATGCGGTAGGTCTGGTCCAGGAAGACCGTCCGCTTGGTGTATTTGTTGTTGGCGGTGGAAAGGGCGACGTCGATTTCCCGCACGTCCACGGTCGTGTCCCGGACCATCGTGTTGTCCAGGATGCCGCCGTTCTCCGCCCGGTTCACGGAATTCCAGATCAGGCCGGTGTGCAGCAGGTATTTCTTGCCGATGTAGTTGCCGCCCACATACCCGGTCTTGTTTCGTCCCTTCTGGTTCTTGATGACGCCGGCTCCGCCGTAGGTCTTGAACTCGAGGGTGACGTTCAGGGAAGGGAGGATGTTCTGCGTCGTGAAGATCCGGATGTCGTCATTGGACTGCGTCTCGGAGTTCAGGAGGTTGCCCGCGTAGGACAGTTCCGTGTACGGGGTCTTCGTGTTGAACATCGGGACGGTGGAGGGCGTATAGGTCCAACTCTCGTACGGGGCGTAGTAACTCACCGTGGAGGAAGGGTCCGTCCGCTTGAAGAAGTTGTAGGTCTGGACGGCCGCACCGGTCACGCCCAGAGATGTCCCGCCGATATCCTCCTTCATGTAGGGGTAATCGTAGAAATGGTAGTTGAACGTGGTGTCCCAGTTCATGACTTCCACCCGGTTGAAGTACGGGTCGTGCTTCCATGCGACGAGGCGCTTGTAGTAGAGACTGTCCGGGAGGTAGGCGGTCTCGAGGATGCGCGGGGTGTTCTCCCGGACACTGTCCCGGATGTGCTTGATGCTGTCCTTGATATGCTGCACGGAATCCTGCTGCCGGAGGATGACCTTGAGTTTCTGCTCGTAGTCGTATTTCTTCCGCTCCGACTTGGAAAGGCCCGCATACCAGCGGCGGAACTTCTCCTTTGCGAAGGCGGTCGAATCGGCGAGATAGAGGGAGTCGATGACCGGCCAGTCCAGCGAGTCGCCCGCCGCTTTCAGGGAATCGACGACAAGCCGGTGCGTGAAGGAGTCCTTCGTCGCCACGTACCATTTATAGAGGAACGGGTCCGTGGTCCGGAGACTGTCCGGCACCTTCATGGTATCCCGTGCGAAGATCCGCGGCATCGTGCCCTCCTCCTGCACGGAAGAGCCGAAGAAATCGAAATCGTCGTCCGCCGTCTTTTCCCGGACCGTGTCCGTGACCGCGGAGATCGTCCTTGCGACCGTATCCTTGAGGGATGAATCCCGGTTCAGCGTGTCCAGTTGCAGGTTGTGCAGCAGATGGAACCGGTGCTCCGGGCGGACCGTCCGGGATGTTTCCACCCCGACCGTCCCCGCCATCGTGAGCCCGGCCACCACGACCGGCACGAGTATTTCGGACCACAGGTTTTTCATGCAACCTACAAATATACGAAGAATATTTTAATACCGGACTTTGCTCAGGAACAGCGCATGTCCGGGCACGGACTCCCCGGCGTCCCCCCTTGTCCCCGTTTCGATGAGCTCCTTCACCCAGGCTGGGTCGTGCTTCCCGCGCCCCACCTCGATCAGCGTCCCCACGATCGCCCGGACCATATTCCTGAGGAACCGGTCCGCACTCACCCGGAAGTACCAGTATTCAAGAGGACTTTGGCCTCCGGAGGAGGGTGTTGTTCCGGAAACCTCTGGCCACCCTCGGCCAGATAAGAGGGAGGGGCCCATCGCTTGCGATGGGAGGGGCCGGAGCGAAGCGGAGGCGGTTTCGGATACAAAACACTCCTCCGGAGGAAAGCCAAAGTCCATAAGCTGCACATGCGTGGGCTCATAGGGCTTCCAGAAGGCTTCGGTGACGGTGCAGAGGGAGGTCTTGTTCGCACCGCCGACCTTCTCGAAGCAGGAGAAGTCATGCGTTCCCAGAAGGTACTGGCAGGCCTCGTTCATGGCGTCGAAGTCCAGACCGGGGAAGCCGCACTGCCAGGAGAAGGCGGCCGCGAAAGGGTCTTTTTTCCGGTGGATGAAATAGGTGTAGGAACGCTGCGTAGCGCTGAAACGGGCGTGGAAATCGTCGGATACCGGAAATACCCCGTGGACCACGATGGAACGGGGCAGGATGGCATTTAATTTGTAGCAGAAATCCGATGCCTCGAAGGGAAGGGAACCTGCCAGGTCGAAATGGGCGACGTACCCGGCCGCGTGGACACCCGTGTCAGTGCGGCCGGCGCCTGTGACCGCCACCGGAGTCCGGCACAGCTTCCCCAGCGCCTCCTCCAGGCACTGCTGGACGGAAGGGGAGGAAGGCTGGATTTGCCAGCCGCAGAAGGCGGAACCGTCGTAGGAGAGACTGAGCATGTATCGCATGATGCAAATGTAAGAAAATATATGGAAAGCGTAAACATCAAGGAGCTGAACGAGCGCATCCAGAAGGAGAGTTCCTTCGTGGACCTGCTGACGCTCGAAATGGGCAAGGTCATCGTGGGCCAGAAGGCCCTGGTGGACAACCTCCTCATCGGCCTTCTTTCCGGCGGACACATCCTCCTGGAAGGCGTGCCGGGACTGGCGAAGACCCTCGCCATCAATACCCTGGCGCAGGCCGTGGATGCGAAGTTCAACCGCATCCAGTTCACCCCGGACCTCCTCCCGGCCGACGTCGTGGGCACCCTCATCTACTCCCAGAAGAAGGAGGATTTCGAGGTCCACAAAGGCCCCATCTTCGCGAACTTCGTCCTTGCGGATGAAATCAACCGTTCCCCGGCGAAGGTCCAGAGCGCCCTGCTGGAAGCCATGCAGGAGCACCAGGTCACCATCGGCGAGGAGACCTTCCGCCTCCCGGAACCCTTCCTCGTGATGGCCACCCAGAACCCCATCGAGCAGGAAGGAACCTATCCGCTCCCGGAGGCCCAGGTGGACCGTTTCATGCTCAAGGTCGTCGTCTCCTATCCCAAGAAGGACGAGGAGCGCCAGATCATCCGCATGAACAACAGCGGCACCTTCCCCAAGGCCGACGCCGTCGTGAAGCCCGAGGACATCATCCGGGCCCGGCAAGTCGTCCGCGACGTGTACATGGACGAGAAGATCGAGCGCTACATCGTGGACATCGTCTATGCCACCCGTACTCCGGAAGAATACGGGCTGAAGGAACTCAAGGACCTGATTTCCTACGGTGCCTCCCCGCGTGCCTCCATCTCCCTCGCGGCCGCCGCGAAGGCTTATGCCTTCATCAAGCGCCGCGGCTACGTCATCCCGGAGGATGTCCGCGCCGTGTGCAACGAGGTGCTGCGCCACCGTATCGGCCTCACCTATGAAGCCGAGGCGGAGAACGTCACCACCGAGGAAATCATCGAAAGGGTCATCAACGCGGTTATCGTTCCGTAAACAGATGGCCGGTCGCGGCCGGCCATGACGAAAGAAGATGACACCTCAAGAGTTACTCAAGCGCGTCCGCAAGATCGAGATCAAGACGAAGGCCCTGTCGCACCAGATCTTCGCCGGGGAATACCATTCGGCCTTCAAGGGCCGTGGCATGGCGTTCAGCGAGGTCCGGGAGTACCAGTACGGGGACGACGTGCGGAATATGGACTGGAACGTGACGGCGCGGATGAGCGCCCCCTACGTGAAGGTCTTCGAGGAGGAACGGGAACTGACGGTGGTCCTTCTGATCGACATCAGCCGTTCCGGCCTGTTCGGCACGGTGGGGGAGACCAAGCGCGAACTGGTGGCCGAGATTGCCGCCACCCTCGCTTTCTCCGCGATGGTGAACAACGACAAGGTAGGCGCCCTCTTCTTCAGCGACACCGTCGAGAAATTCATCCCTCCCAAGAAGGGACGCAGCCACCTGCTCCACATCATCCGCGAGATCCTGGAATACACCCCCGAACACGACGGGACCGACATCGGCGAGGCGCTCCGCTACCTGACGAACGCCATCAAGCGCCGCTGTACCGCCTTCGTCCTCAGCGACATGCTGGATGTCGATGAAAACGGCGCCCCCCGCTACGAAGATGCCCTGAAAGTGGCCGTGAACCGGCATGACATCTCCGTCATCCGGGTGTACGACCCGCGGGAGCAGTCGATTCCGGACGTGGGTCTCGTGCATGTCAAGGATTCCGAGACCGGCCAGGGGGCCTGGATCAACACCTCTTCCCGCAGTACCCGGGCCGCCTATGAAAAGTGGTTCCGCAGTGCCACGGAAGCGGCCGGGAAACTGTTCAACCGCTACCAGGTGGACAGCGTGGACACGGCGACGGGGGAGGATTATGTCAAGAACCTGATAGCCCTTTTCCACAGACGATGAAACGGAGCATCCTCATATCGGCCCTGGCCCTTTGGGGGATTGCGGCATCGGCACAGGTCGCGTGGCAGGATACCACCGCGGCGGATACCGGCGGCCGCGTCATCCTGAAGGAAGGGTCCTTCATCCGGCCCATGACGCCCCGGGATTCCATCCTGGTGGCGGACCGGCTTTTCTACGGCTTCGACCTCATCGGGGTGCCGGACAGTACGGTCCTGGCCTTCCCCGAGATTGCGACGCCCTTCATGCAGGACGTCCTGGCCCTGCCCATGTGGCAGGTGGACACGGTGAAGGTCCAGAAAATCCGGGCCAACAACGCCCGGCTCCTGGACATCCGGGCGCAAATCGCCATCCAGCCCTTCGAGGAAGGAACCTACGAACTTCCGCCCTTGTTCGTCCAGCGCATCCAGAAGGACGGGACCGTGGATACCCTGCGGTTCAATCCCCAGACCATCGAGGTGTTCACGATGCCGGTGGACACCGCGACGTTCGTCCCGCACGACCTGCGCGGGCAGGCCGGCTATCCGGTGACTTTCTCCGAAGTCCTTCCCTGGCTGCTGGGATTCTGGTGCCTGGCGCTGCTCGTCGCGGGCCTGATCGCGTGGCTGTACAGCCGGAAACGGGCTGCCGAAGGCCCTGCTTTCCATGAACCGGCCCATATTACCGCCCTCCGCAAGCTGGACAAGTGGCGCGGGGACAAGTTCTGGGCTCCCGAGAAGCAGAAACAGTTCTATACCGGCGTGACGGACGCCCTCCGCGAATACATCGTCGCCCGCTACGGCGTGGGCGCGATGGAGATGACCACCGCCGAAATCTTCGCCGACCTCCGGAAGACCGACGTCCCGGCGGACCTGTACGAGGAGATGAAAGATCTCTTCGAGCGGGCGGATTTCGTGAAGTTTGCGAAGTACGTCGCCACGCCCGAAGACAATGCGACCGTCCTTCCCCAGGCCGTCCGCTTCGTGACGGCGACCTACCAGACTGAGGTAGAGGAGGAAACGGCGGAAGCGACGGCGGAGGAGCCAGCAGCCGCGCCGGCTACTCCCCGGGAAGAGAAAGACGAAGATTATATGCCCCGGTAAGCGATGTATTTCGAATATCCATATCTCCTTTGGCTGCTGGCCGTTCCGGTCCTGCTCCTGGCCCTGTACCTGTGGCGGGAACTGAAGGAGCGCCGTCCGCACCTGAGGGTTTCCACCGTGACGCCCTGGAAGGCCGGCGGCAGTTCCGTCCTGGGATGGATCCGCCATCTGCCGGAAGCCCTTCGGCTCGCCGCCCTGTGCCTTCTTGTCGTCTGTATCGCCCGTCCCCGGTCCAAGACCGAGATGGAACGGGTGGACACCGAGGGAATCGATATCGTCCTTGCGATCGACGTCTCCACCAGTATGCTGGCCCGCGACTTCAAGCCGGACCGCCTGAGCGCCGCGAAGGATATCTCCATCGAGTTCATCGCCCAGCGGCCGACCGACCGGATGGGCATCGTCGTGTTCGCCGGGGAGAGTTACACCCAGTGCCCGCTGACCACCGACCGGGCCACCCTCATCAACCTGATGAAGGAAGTCCAGACGGACCTGATCGAGGACGGCACCGCCATCGGAAACGGCCTTGCGACCGCCGTCGCACGGATGAAGGATTCCGATGCGAAAAGCCGTGTGGTCATCCTCCTGACCGACGGTGTGAACAACCGCGGCGAGGTGGATCCGGCGATGGCCGCCGAGATCGCGAAGACCTATGGGGTCCGCGTCTATACCATCGGCGTGGGCCGGCAGGGTGAGGCCCCCTACCCCGTGCAGACGCCCTGGGGCATGGATGTCCAGATGATGCCGGTCCAGATCGACGAGGACCTCCTGAAGCAGATTGCCGCCGAGACGGGCGGAAAGTATTTCCGGGCCGACGACAATACCAAACTGGCCGAGATCTATGGAGAGATCGGCCAGATGGAGAAGACCCGTACCACCGTGGACAGTTTCCCCATCTACAAGGACCTGTTCCCGAAATATGCCGTTTGGGCGCTGGTGTGCCTCCTGCTGGAGGTGCTTGTCCGGGCCCTACTCAGAAGACTGCCGTGATATGTTGATGTTTGCCCAATACCGGTTCCTGTACCTGCTCCTGCTGGTCCCCCTGTTCCTCGTCGGATACGGGGTGTGGCGGCACCTGCGCACCCGGAGGATCCGGAAATTCGGTGACGAGGCGCTCGTCAGGGCCTTGATGCCCTCCTGGTCCGGTCCCAAGGGCTGGGTGAAGATGATCCTTTTCAGTCTCGCCTTCGCTTTCTTCGTCATCGGCCTCGCCCGGCCGCAGATCGGCGCGAAACTCGCCGAACACAAGACCCGCGGCGCGGAGATCGTGATCTGCCTGGACGTGTCCAATTCCATGCTGGCGGAGGATTACTCCCCGAACCGGCTGGACCGGGCCAAACTGGCGATTTCCCGGCTGACGGACCGCCTGAAGGACGACCGCATCGGCCTGATCCTCTTCGCGGGGAGTTCGTTCGTCCAGCTGCCGGTGACGACCGACTATGTGTCGGCCAAGATGTTCCTCGGAAGCATCGACACCGGGTCGGTGCCGGTGCAGGGGACGGCGATGGGGGATGCGATCTTCACGGCTATCCGGAGTTTCAGCGCCCAGAGCGAGAAGAGCCGGGTGATCATCGTCATATCCGACGGTGAAAACCACGAGGACGATCCGGTGGCGGCCGCGAAGGAAGCGGCCGAGAACGGCATCCGGGTCTATACCGTGGGCGTGGGCTCCGCTGACGGCCAGCCCATCCCTTACGAGGGCGGGCTGATGAAGGACAAGGACGGCGAAATCGTGGTCACGCGCCTGGACGAGGAAACGCTCCGGAAGGTGGCCGAGGCCGGAAATGGCGCCTATGTCCATGCCGGCGGCGACGAGTTCGGCCTGAATCCCATCATCGAGGATGTGCGGCGGATGGAGGACGAGGAGTTCGGCTCCGTCGTGTTCGAGGAGTATGACGAGCAGTTCATGTATTTCTTCGGGATCGCCCTGTTCCTGCTGGTGATCGAGATGCTCATCGGCGAGCGGCGCCCGAAGCGGAAATGGTTCGACCAATGAGGAAGTTCTTGATTTTCATATCGCTTTTTCTGAGCGTCGCGGCTTTTGCGCAGGTGGACAAGAAAGATGTCCGCCGGGGCAACCGCCAGTTCGGCAAGGCCCGGTACGGTGATGCCGACATCAGTTACCGCAAGGCTCTGAATGCCGACAGCACCTCCGTCCCCGCGGCCTATGACCTGGCCAACAACCTGTATCGGCAGGGCGATTTCGCGGGCGCCGGAAAGTCTTACCAGCAGGCGCTCCGGCACATTCCGGAAACGAAGCCCCGCAAACAGGCGGACTATGCGTTCGACACCTATTTCAATGCCGGCGATGCGGCCCTGCAGCAGAAACAGTACCGCGCGGCGATGGAATCCTTCATCCAGGCGCTCCTGATCCGGCCGGACGACATGGAGGCGAAGGAGAATTACGTCTATGCCCGGAAAATGCTGGAGAACAATCCGGACGGCGGTGGTGGCGGAAACGACCAGAACCAGGACCAGCAGGACCAGAATCAGGATCAGAACAAAGACCAGCAGGACCAGGATCAGGACCAGCAGAATCAGGATCAGAACCAGGATAAGCAGGACCAGCAGCAGAAACCGTATAACGGTGAAACCGGGATCTCGCCCCAGCAGGCCCAGCAGATGCTCCAGGCCATCCAGGCCAAGGAGAAGGAGACCCAGGACAAGGTGAACAAGGAAAAGGCGGCGGTGCTCAAGTCCCGCCAGAAAGAAAAGAATTGGTAGGCCGATGAAAAGATGGATAACCGCCCTCGTGGCGCTCGTGATGACCCTTTCCGGATGGGCACAGACCATCCGGGTGGAGGTCCATAATATCGTGGAACTGGGTGAACGGTTCAATGTCGTCTTCGTCGTGGACGGAGAGCATGCCCCGTCCGATTTCCAATGGAGTCCCGGGGATGATTTCACCCTCGTCTGGGGCCCGCAGAAGGGCAGTTCCACCAGCGTTTCCATCATCAACGGCAAGACAACCAAGTCTTCCCAGACCTCCTACACGTACATTCTCCAGGCCAAGAAGACCGGCTCGTTCCAACTGGCCGCCGCTACGGCGACGGTCAAGGGAACGGAGATCCGTTCCCGGGCCGCCCAGGTGACGGTCGTGGAAGGCCGTGACGAGGCGGCTGCAGCCGCCCAGGGTAGTGGTTCCGCCCAAGCGGGCGGCTCTGCCGGTAGCGGGGAGGCCCGTCCGTCGCGGTCGGCCGATACCGGCGAGATTTTCATGCGGCTGAGCCTGAGCAAACGGGAGGCCGTCGTGGGCGAGCCCATCACCGCCACCCTCAAGATCTACCAGCGGGCGAACCTGACGGGCTTCGAGGATGCCAAGTTCCCGAAGTTCAACGGTTTCTGGAGCCAGGAGGTGGATACCCCGCAAAGCATCGAGTTCCAGCGTGAACAGGTGGGCGACAAGATGTACAACGCCGCCCTCCTCCGCCGCTGGGTCCTCATTCCGCAGAAGGCCGGCACCCTGACCATCGACCCGTCCGAGGTCGTCTGCCTCGTGAATGTTCGGACGGCGCGGCCGCGGACCGGTTCCATCTTCGACGATTTCTTCGAGAATGACTATGTCACGCAGCGCCAGCGGGTGATGACCCCGGCCGTGAACGTCAAGGTTTCCGCCCTTCCCGGCGGTGCCCCGGCCGGATTCTCCGGTGCGGTAGGCGAGTACAACGTGAGCGCGAAACTGAGCAAGGATGCCCTGAAGACGCACGATGCTGCCTCCTTGATCGTCACCGTGACCGGCAAGGGCAATGTTTCCCTGGTGGAGGCGCCGAAGATCGATTTCCCGCCGGACTTCGAGGTGTATGACGTGAAAGCCACCTCTTCCACCGACAAGAGCGGCACGAACGGATCCAAGACCTTCGAGTATCCGTTTATCCCGCGCAGCCCGGGCGATTTCTCGCTCGCTCCGATTCGTTTCTCCTACTTCGACGTGAAGAACCGCCGTTATGCGACTGCCGCGACGGATTCACTGCATCTGTCCGTGGAACGGAGCGCAGGCGGTGCTACCCAGGCAGCGCCGGAAGGCGCCGGCACCCTGACGGTGGACCGCAAGGGTGTGAAGAACCTGGGCGAGGACATCCGTTTCATCAAGACCAAGACATCCC
This sequence comes from uncultured Bacteroidia bacterium, assembly GCA_902781705.1. Classification (GTDB taxonomy): domain Bacteria; phylum Bacteroidota; class Bacteroidia; order Bacteroidales; family UBA932; genus Cryptobacteroides. The sequence continues at coordinate 6,612 of CACZKE010000010.1, read as the reverse complement.
TGACGGAGGATCAGGGCTTCTTCGTGGGCAAACCCGCCTACTGGATCCTCGTGGGCCTGTTGCTGCTTGCGGCGGCCGCCGTATGGCTGTCCCTCAGGAAACTGGCCGCCCGCCGGGCCGATGTTGCCGGCAACCGCAACCGCAAGGCGACCCGCCAGGCGCTCAAGCGGCTCAAGCTGGCGGGGGATTTCCTGAACAAGAATCTCTATACGGCTTTCTATGAGGAACTTCACCGGGCTCTCATCGGCTTCGTTGCGGACAAACTATCCATGGATATGGCCGACCAGAGCAAGGAGAACATCGCCGAAGCCCTGACCGCCCGCGGTGTTCCGGAGGAGACGGTGAAGTCCTTCACGGACCTCCTGGATGCCTGTGAATACGCCCGCTACGCGCCGGATGCCGGCCACGAGGCGATGAACGCCCATTATGAGCAGGCGGTTTCCGCCATCACTGCGATCGATTCGTCCATGAAGAAAGGTGTTTCCGCGGCCGCTGCCGCCCCTGTCATCGCCCTGCTGCTGGCCCTCCCGCTCGGAGCCCAGGCGGCCGAAAGTTATCCGGATTCCCTGTGGCAGGCCGGTGTCGATGCCTATTCGGCCGGTCAGTATGAGGAGGCCTTGCAGGACTGGTCCGATGTCGAAGCGACCGGACTCCGTTCCCGGGAACTGTACTACAATCTCGGAAACGCGTATTTCAAGACCGGCGAGACTGCCCGGGCCATCCTGAACTATGAGCGCGCCCTCCGGCTGGATCCCTCCGACGCGGACATCCGGTACAACCTGGAATTCGCCCGTGCGCAGACCCAGGACCGCATTGACGAGGTCCCGGAGTTCATCCTCAAGACCTGGACCCGGAAGGTGGGCTACTGGATGTCGTCCGACGCCTGGGCCGTCCTGTCGCTGGTCCTGCTGGCATTGGCCCTGGGCCTCGTGCTCCTGTTCCTGCTGGGACCCACCGCCGGCATGCGCCGGACCGGTTTCTTCACCGGCATCGCGGCCCTGCTCCTGGCCCTTGCGGCCTGGGGATTCGCCCGCAGCCAGAAGGCCGATGCCGAGCGGCATGACGAGGCCATCGTGATGCGGCCGGTCTCTTCCGTGACCAGCTCGCCCTCCGCCGATGCCGCCAAGTCCCTGTTCATCCTCCACGAGGGAACGAAGGTGAAAGTGCTGGACGAAGTGTCCGGTTACAAGGACATCGAACTCTCCGACGGCCGCCGGGGATGGATTGCGGCGGGAGATATCGAGATTATCTGATTATTTTGTATATTAGTCCCATGAAACGATTGATTTATATGGCATTGGCCCTTGCCCTGGCGGCGGGCTGCGGCCCTTCCGTCCGGACTCCGCGGCAGGATTCCGAGGTGAATATCGGTTATGGGACGGTGAAAAAGGGCGACTTGACGACCTCCGTTTCCTCCCTGGACATGGAGAAGGATTCGCAGACCAAGTCCTACGCCGACATGTACGAGTACCTGCAGGGACGGGTGCCCGGTCTCCAGGTGACTCCGGACAAGCGGATCATCATCCGCGGGGTCGGCTCCATCAATTCTTCCAACGATCCGTTGATCCTGGTGGACGGGGCGGAAATCTCGGACTTGTCCACGATCAATCCGAATGACGTCAAGTCCGTGGATGTCCTCAAGGACGCATCTTCCTCCATCTACGGCGTCCGTGGGGCCAATGGCGTCATCCTGATCACGACGAAACATTGACGCGACCAACTCTCAACCAACCATAACGATGAAAACCAACCGCATCCTCCTTGTCGGCGCTGCCCTGGCAGCGGCCGTCACCCTCGTATCCTGCGGAAACTCCGGCCGTAAAAAAGCCGCTGCCTCTGCGCAGGAAGAAGAGGGCTCCGTCGTCTACTTCACCCGGGAAATCACCCCGGAAAGCCTGGTGAAGGTCTATGAGGCCCTGGGTCGGGAAGCCACCGGCCGTGTCGCCGTGAAAATCTCTACCGGCGAAATGGGCGGCCACAACTACCTGAAACCCGAACTCATCGCCCCGCTGTTGAAAAAGGTGAACGGCACCCTCGTGGAGTGCAACACCGCCTATGGCGGGTCCCGTGCCAACACGGCCGTCCACAAGGAGACCATCAAGGCCCATGGTTTTTATGATGTCGCTCCCGTGGACATCATGGACGAGGAAGGCGAAATCAAGATCCCCGTCAAGGATGACAAGTGGATCAAGTACGACATTGTGGGCTCCCACATCCAGAACTACGACTTCATGATCAACCTGGCCCACTTCAAGGGCCACATGATGGGCGGTTTCGGCGGTGTCCTCAAGAATGCGTCCATCGGCGTGGCCTCCCCGAACGGGAAGGTGAACATCCACTCCGCCGGGAAATGCGAGACAGTCTCCGAATCCGGCGACCTCCATGCCCCCGAGGGCTGGTTCGAGTCTCCCGAGAAGAACACTCCCTTCATCGAGTCCATGGCTGCGGCTGCCCAGGCGGTGCATGAGTACTTCGGCGGCGGCGAGCGCATCCTCTACATCGACGTGATGAACAATCTCTCCATCGACTGCGACTGCGACGGCAACCCGCACGACCCCACCATCCAGGACATCGGCATCGCCGCCTCCCTGGACCCGGTCGCCCTGGACAAGTTCTGCCTGGACCAGGTCATGAACATCCCGGTGGATGACACCAACGACAACAGGGCCCTCGTCGAGCGTATCGAGCAGCGCCACGGCACCCGCATCGTCACCCGCGGCGAAGAGATGGGCCTCGGCACGACGAAGTACCGGGTGGTCGAGCTCTGACGCGCTTCCGGCAGGAAAAAAACGGGCAAAACCAAGTTGGTTCTGCCCGTTTCTTTTGCTGTATGTCCGAGGGACTAGTACCGGTTCAGCGGCCGGCCTGCGGTCATCATGTGGACCTTGCGGACGACGTCCTCGAGGACCTTGGTGTGGGCGGCGCGCTCGGCGAGCTGCTCCTCGGTGGGTTCCTTCGCGGTGAGGGCGGCGAAATGCGCGTTGGCGGAGGCGAGGACGGTGTCGATGAGTTCGACGATGTCCAGCATGTCCTTCTCCACGAAGCCGCGGGAGGTGATGGCCGGGGTGCCGATGCGGAGGCCGGAGGTCTGGAAGGCGCTGCGGCTGTCGAACGGAACCATGTTCTTGTTCACGGTGATGTCGGCCTTCACGAGTTCCTTCTCGGCGACGCGGCCGGTGAGATCCGGGAACTTGGTCCTGAGGTCGATGAGCATCAGATGGTTGTCCGTACCGCCGGAGATGATGTTGTAGCCGCGGCGGAGGAACTCGGCGCACATGGTGGCCGCGTTGGCGATGACCTGCTTCTGGTAGGCGACGTATTCCGGCTGGGCGGCCTCGTAGAAGGCCACGGCCTTAGCGGCGATCACATGCTCGAGCGGACCGCCCTGGATGCCCGGGAAGACGCTGGAGTTCAGGATGGCGCTCATCTTCTTGATTTCGCCCTTCGGGGTAGTGAGTCCCCACGGGTTGTCGAAATCCTTGCCCATCAGGATGACGCCGCCGCGCGGTCCGCGGAGGGTCTTGTGGGTGGTGGAGGTGACGATATGCGCGTACTTGACCGGATTCTTCAGAAGGCCGGCGGCGATGAGTCCAGCGGTATGGGCCATGTCGATCCAGAGGATGGCGCCCACCTCGTCGGCGATCTTGCGCATGCGCTCGTAGTCCCATTCGCGGGAGTAGGCGGAGGCGCCGCCGATGATGAGTTTGGGCTTGCACTCGAGGGCCTTGCGCTCCATCTCGTCATAGTCCACACGGCCGGTTTCCGGATTCAGGCCGTAGGGCACCGGCTTGTACAGGATGCCGGAGGCGTTCACGGGAGAGCCGTGGGTGAGGTGTCCGCCCATGGACAGGTCCAGGCCCATGAACACGTCCCCGGGACGGAGGACGGCCATCGTGACGGCCATGTTGGCCTGGGCGCCGGAGTGGGGCTGGACATTGGCATATTCCGCATCGTAGAGCTTGCATAGACGGTCGATGGCGATCTGCTCGATCTGGTCCACCACTTCGCAGCCGCCGTAGTAACGCTTGCCGGGGTAGCCCTCCGCATACTTGTTGGTGCAGATGGAGCCCATGGCGGCCATCACCTGGTCGGAAACGTAATTCTCGGAGGCAATGAGTTCGAGGCCGGAAGACTGGCGGTCTTTTTCTTTCTTGATCAGATCGAAGATCTGGAGGTCCTGTTTCATATCGTGTGTCTGTTTTTGCGTTGGTCTATTTTAGCGTCCACAAAGATAGGTTTTTTTCTTAACTTTGCCCCCATGAAAGACAGAAAACTTCTCAACATCGAACTGGGCCGGATTTCGGCCGCGGAGTACAAGGAACTTCCGCCTTCCGGACTCGTCGTCGTGCTGGACAACATCCGCAGTGCGCACAACGTGGGCAGCGCCTTCCGGACGGCCGATTCCTTCGGTATCGACAAAGTCTTTCTGTGCGGCATCTCGGCCGTACCGCCTTCCGCGGAAATCCACAAATCGGCCCTTGGCGCCGAGGATTCCGTCCCCTGGGAGCATGTCGGTGACACCCTGGAGGCCGTCCGCCGCCTCCAGGCCGACGGCTACACCGTCGTGGCGGTGGAGCAGACCGTCCATTCGGAAAAACTGGGCGCCTTCCGGCGCGAACCCGGCCGGAAATACGCCCTTATCTTCGGCAATGAAGTCTCCGGCGTCCGCCAGGACGTCGTGGACGCCTCCGATTTGTCCCTGGAAATCCCCCAATACGGCACCAAGCACTCCCTGAACGTCAGCGTCAGCGTGGGCGTCGTGCTGTGGGAGATGGTGCGCTGATTATCGAACCCGCCGGGGGAGTAAGGGCTATTCCACCCAGATATCCTTGAATTCGAGGGCACCGCCTTCGCTCTGGAAGCCGATATAACCTTCGGCGGCTTCGGCGACGGCCTCATTGACCAGCACGCCGTTCACCGTGCAGGTGATGTGCCCGCCCTGGCAGGTGATGACGGTTTCATTCCACTCACCGTCGGCCTTCTCGGGATCGCCTTCGCACAGGGGTGCTTTCCGGAAGAACGGTCCTTCCACCCCTTCCAGGGGAATGGCGCTGAACAGGTAGCCGAAATCGCTTTCCCGGAGTTGGAGTTGGATCCCGTCCGGCCATACCTTGTCATTGTCCGGCAGGCGGTTGAAGATGCCGCTGTCGGCCCGGGGGCCGGCCCAGCGCCACTGCAGGTGCAAGGTGTAGTCAACGTATTTCTTGACGGTGCGGATGTAGCCGAACGGCTGGCCGGTGATGTGCAAGGCGCCGTCCACGACCGTGAACGTCGGTTCCGTGACCGTACTGTCCTCCCGGGTGAAGAACACCCATCCGTCGAGGTCCTTTCCGTTGAACAGCATTTCCTTGTGCTGGTTGCAGGAACCCAGCAAAGCGATGAAAGCGAGGGCGATGAGAATCTTTTTCATAATGAGACAAATATATGAAAATCCGGGCAAAACAGTACGTTTTTGCCCGGATTCTGAGTATTTTACGGGAAAATCGGGCTCAAAAGGCCCTGTTTGCCCGAATATGTGCCGAAGTTCCGCTTATGCGTTCTGCTTGATCTCGGCCTGCGCGGCGGCGAGACGGGCGTGAAAATCAATCACTTACGTTCGCGCTGTAAACATACTGTAAACAATGCCCTAAAAACTGCCGTTTGCTCGTGTTTCCAGTATCTCGGTTCTTGTGTTTGTCAAAAACAAAGGTCGTCAATCTCGCTGAAGAATCCAAGATGGCCTTGTCGCTTTTTTCAGGAAGTTGGGATGTAATAGGATTGGGAAGACAGTAGACTCATGTTTATAAAGAATCTCGATCTCATATGTGTTTTGGATTTCTGAGTCAAGGCAAATCCTAACCCTTTCTTGTCACACATTAGTCTGATTTATCGGAAAAATAGTTATTTTTGCTATTGTTGTAATTAACCTGTTGGACCGAGTATCATTAAAAGCATAATTCCATGGAATTGCAGGAAAACAAAAAGAAAAACAATCACGGGTGTTTTTGGATTGTTTTTGTCGGGTTGATTGCGCTTTGGGCTATCGGGCACTTTAGTGGCTCGGGTTCTTCCCCTGAGAATTACAACGACAATTCCACGATGCATCAAATTCTGGCGAAGAACTATTTCGTGGATTATCTTAAGGATAACCTGAAGAACGCGAAGTCCTATGAAGAAGTCGACTACACGTCGTTCTTCAACTCTTCCAAGGGTTGCTATGAGGTAAAGCTTAAATATAGGGCGACCAACTCATTCGGCACGATGGTTGTTGAAGAGGCCTCTGGGGATGTCTATTTCACGGATGACAGAGTGTCGATTCGGAATGTACGAACCGAATGATCTGAACAGTATTTTTTCCTCCCATATATGGTTATTAGTTTTCCTTTTGCATTATGTCTAGTATTGAGAGGAAATGCTGGGAGCAGTATTCGCTTATTGGAAAGAAAAAAACGGTCAACCCTTTCGAGATGACCGTGGGCAGACGGGCCCTGCGTCATAAAGACGCTGTATTACTTCTGCAAAGATAGCAAAAACGTAAGCATCCGACAAAGTACCCTTGAAGCCCCGCAAAAGCGGGGTTAACTTTGCATCCTAACCTTTACAGTCGTAACAGTTATGATGACACGCGAAGAG
>CACZKE010000009.1 GCA_902781705.1 uncultured Bacteroidia bacterium | reverse complement strand
TGCAGAACTGACAAGCGGGTGCAGGACAACAGCAACTTATTGAAGCCGTGAAAGAAAAAACAGACTCAAAACTGTAAACAAAAATCAGGACGGGTCAGGCTGACAACATCGGTATCATTGCAGGGACGGAGGGGAACATCATCATCGACAATGTCAATAACCCCCAACGCATCACGGTGAACGGCCCCGATCGGGTGTTCCGGGAGGAAATCCATGTCCCGCAGCAGGTTACGGGCTACGAATACCAGTTCCTCGCCTGCCGGGACGCCATCGCCGAAGACTTGTGTGAACCTCCGCAGATGCCGCTGGACGAAACCCTGTACATCATGCAGCTCATGGACGGCCTGAGAAAAGAGTGGGATGTCCGCTATCCCATGGACGAGAACTAGACCGGTACTGAACACATCCAAAAACAGGGTCTTCGTCTCTTTCGTTGCGGGAAATCCTGCGCAACTTTCTGTCACTCGGATTATTGGGCAAGGTCTGCGTTATTTTGGGGCAAAGTCTGTTTTTTTCTGACAGACCTTGCCCATTCATTATGGGCTACACCGCACTGTGCAGCAGATTCGGCGGGCACGGTCTGCGCATCGAAAACAGACCTCGCCCAAAAACACGAAAGACCTCGCCCAAAGTAGCCTCAGACCTTGCTCATTGCGATAATCGGATAACACTGCACCAAAAGTGACGTAGAACCACAAAACAAAGGGGTTTAGTACGACTCGTGATTTAAACGACCGGCCCTGAACGCCAAATAAACCAATCGTACTTGACACCGTCAACCCTTATCATTGCGAAACTTGATCTGGATTTTTTCGCAAAAATCATTGGAATTGGTTCATACAATGTGTAACTTTGCACGTTTGGCATATGAACCACATCAACACATACACCGCTCCGTCCGACCCCTTGATTATCGTCCGAAATATGGCGGTATGTGGCTCTATTTTAGTTAATTACCATTTGCTTCCTCGCCTTTTCACAACTGGAAATGCAAGTTTCCCCATTTTGTGACCGTCCCGCGGAAACCATTGAATCACAAACGAATATACATAAAATTAAACCATAAAATTATGAAGAAAAAATTACTGTATGAGGTTCCAGAAGCGGAACAGTTCTTCGTGAAAATCGAAGAGAACTTTTTAACAAGTCCGACCTTTAGTTCCAAAGGTACGGAAACAATGAATGTTGAAGAAGAGGAGGACTTTTAATTCAAGTGCCGTATGAAAAAGATGACTAAATCGATTGCGCTGATTGCCATTGCTGCACTCTCGCTGGCGGCTTGTTCCAAGAAAGAGGCCCCTATCAACGATGTGAATGAGTTGGTCACTCTCAAGTTCAATATCAAGAATGCTGATGATGCTTCTACCAGAGCGCTTCTTGGGACGGATTCTGAACGTAACAAGTTTTTGAATTGGGAGGATGGTGATCAGATTGGTTCATTCTCTCTCGGTGCTTTCGCTGGTAACCAGACGGTATCTAATAACAATGCTGGAACAGTTGAGGTTTCCGGAGACAACTATACTCTCAACATTCAAACATTCAATGCAGGAACGGTCACCGACATTTATTCCTACTTCCCTTATTCTGCCGGTGCAGGTAAGGACAAGTCTGCCACTGTGGTTAGTATTCCTGCTAGTCAGTTCATGAATGCGGATGGTTTCGATGCTGACGCGATGCCAATGGCCGGAACCCCTGTCACCGTTGATTTGAAGACGGCTGCGAATACAGATACGCCTTGTGGGACCATCAATTTCTTCAATCTCGGCTCCATCATCAATTTCAAGGTTTACTCTTCCACGGACACTGACGAAACCCTGACCTCAGTCAAGTATATCGCTTCTGAAAACCTTGGTGGTAGCTATACTATTGACCTCACCGCCGTTGACGGAAGCGATGCGAACACTCTAGTCCTTGGAGGTTCTGGTTCTGATTCGGAAATTACTACCACTCACCGTGCTACTCCTGCGATCGGAACTGGCAAAGCTAATGCGATCGATGTATATATGGTGGTTGCTCCGGGAACCTACTCTGGCACTCAGGTTGTTGTCACCACGAGCGCAAAGACCTATACGCTGAACGCTTCTGGCGCAAAGACCTATACTCGTTCTAGCGTCAAGCCTATGTATGTTGACATCCAGAAAGGTACTCAGGGAGAACTTCCTGAGGAAGAAACCTGGACGAAAGTCACTAAGGCTTCTGACTTCACCGCCGGTACTTATTATATCCTTCGTGCGGACGGCGCCTACTATGTGCCCAATGCGAAAGGAAATCCGATCTGCGTTGCATATACTACCGGCGATGCAATTACCAATGCAATGAAGTGGAATGCAACAACTAGCGGAAACGGCCTTGCCTTCGAAAGTGCGTCTGAGCCGGGTAATTATCTGTGGACTACCAATACTGGAAATTCAAATTCCATTAGTGTTATGGAGTCTTCGACTGCAACTAATGCCTCGAAAGTTTGGTCGTTTGCTTCGATTACTCTCGATGGGACTACTTACTATACCGCAACAGCAGGTGCATCTAAATATTTGGTCTCTTACGGAACAAGCAATTGGCGGTATTATGCCACTTCGAACATCAGCACTTCGAACATCCCTGCGGAGTTCTATAAACTGAATACCGGAGAGACCCCTACCCCGTCGACTTATTCTATTACGATTGATGATGCCATCGAAAACGGTGATGTCACTGCTTCTAAGACCTCTGAGATTGAAGAGGGAGAATCTATCACACTGACCATCACTCCCAATGAAGGCTACGAATTGGAGACTCTGACTGTCAACGAAACAAACGTGACTTCCGCGGTTTCCGAAGGCAAGTATACTTTTGATATGCCCGCAAGCAATGTCACGGTAACGGCTACCTTCAAGGCGGTTCAGACGATTACTAACGATGGCTCTCTTGAGCATCCTTATACGGCATCTGAAGCTCGGAAACTGGCCCTTGCGGGTGATGAAGGATCTTACTATATCTCCGGCATCGTTACGAAGATTCAGAACCAGTACAGTGCTGGCTACGGAACCGCTAATTTCTGGATTGACGAGGAAGGGACTTCTCAGTCTGTATTTGAAGCCTATAAGATAAAGTACTTTGGTAATGTAGGCTGGGTTGAAGGGAATGCTGAAATCGCTGTGAATGACGAAGTGATTATTTACGGTACCCTGACTTTATATACCAATACGAATAATAATACAACGACCCCGGAGACCAGCAGTGGTTATCTTGTCTCGTTGAACGGTAAGACCAAGAGCTTGACCCCTGGTACATTGACTGCTACTCCTGACAACGACAACAAGCAGATTACTGTGACTTGGGGTGCTGCTACTGGCTCTGAAAGCACTATTAGCTATGTTGTTTCTTGCGGTACTCAGACCTATAATGCAAATGCTGCGGGAAGTCATACCTTTACAATGACGGACTATGATCGGTATACAGTATCGGTCGATGTTTCCGCATCTGATGCCATCTCCGGAAGAGCTACGACTACGGTTACACTCTCCGACCCGAGCGGTACTACCCCGACGCTCCAGTACACTCTCGATGGTACTGATTCATCTCAGGGATCGAATGGCTATGCTACTGAATCTGAAATTACCCAAAACGACATTGACTGGATTGCGGTTGCGAACACCACCATCAACCCTTGGAGGTTTGGAGGTAAGAATCTGTCAGGTGTTGATAGAGCCGTCTATAGTACTACAGCTATTGCTAGTAATATTAGTAGTATAGAAGTTGAAAGTGGATCTGCTACTGCTACCGTTAATTCCATAACTATCTCTGTCCACAATTCTGCATCCGATGCTGCAAGTGGAAACAATCCGTTAGCTACTAAAACAGTTTCTTCCGGAATTACCGGTTCCACTGTTACTCTGACAAAAGCTGATAACACTAGTTGGGCTGGCAAGTATTATAGAATTGTGTATAATGTGACCGCTGGCAGTTCCAATCAGTACGTTCAGTTCAAGTCCGCAAAGTTCTACGGTACTAATTGAAACGGATCCGGGGGGGAACCTCCGGGGGTGGAAACACCACAGATGACTCCGGTTACGGAACGGGGTGGCTTGAGCTGCCCCGCTCCACCACTGGGACAAGTTTGATGCCTGGAACGTACCGGGACGGCAACTCCAAGCGCAATTACACATACTTGTACGATCGGTCCATGTACACGTCCATGTGGGTGGCCTATCCACTCTATGCGAGTACCTATTCAGGTTCGAACAAGTACAGCGGCTCTTGGGGCCCGGCCACCGGAAATGGCTTTGGAACCAATAATAGCAACGGCTACCAGATTAACGTTTGGAGCGCCAGCTACAACGTGCTGTATGGTCAGACAAACTATGTAGAAAACGCATCGAGTACCGGTCAAGAATACTACGGCCGCGGCCACCAGATTCCGGATGCCGACCGCCAGTATAATCAGACTATGGTCCAGCAGACGTACTACGGTATAAACAGCACGCCCCAAATCCAGAACGATTTCAACGGTAGAATCTGGTCGAAGTTGGAGGCCGCCGTGCGTACGGAGGCTGGCAAGACGGATACGCTCTATGTCGCAACAGGCCCTCTGTTCTATCGGAAAGACATCACCGACACGACAGAACCGACCTGGATAACTCCCAAGGGTGACCCGAACAAGTCTTGCCCGGTTCCGAAGTACTACTGGAAGGTTCTCCTGAAGGTAACCCGAAGCGGAGGAAAGGTAACAAACGCCTGCGCCATCGGCTTTTGGTTCGATCACCAGCCGTATGACAACGCTACGTATGCCAATCATGCCGTCAGCGTGAATGAAATCGAGCGCCGTACCGGTCTGGACCTCTTCGCCAACCTTCCGGATACCTTTGAGGATACCGTCGAAGAAAACAGTAACTGGCAAACGTTCCAAAACTTCTAAACACCAATCTTCAGGGGCTTCATCAACGGAGCCCCTGATTTCTCTCAAAATGCCCGGCACCATCGTAAGCATCCGAGCAAATGCATATTGTAGCCGGGAGGGATCCTGGCTACATTTGCAAAAAGTGATGCTATGATGACACGAGAAGAAATCCTGGCGATAGACCAGTACTGCCAGGAACACAAGATGAGCTACCGCAAGCGCCTTGACGAGCTTGAGATCCCGTTTTGGCAGTTCTACAAGGCGAAACGCAAGTACCGCCTGGAGGATGAGAGTCATGAGGGATCCGGTGAGTTTGTCCAGATGGTTCCAGGAATGTTCAGCTCCGGGATGATGCCTGTCAGAAACGTGAGGCGTAATACTCAGACGGGCGGAACAAACACCCCGGAAAGTTTTCTGACGGTAGAGTTGCGCACTCCCGGCGGTTTAGCCATGCGCATCCATGGCAGTATAACCGCGGATCATCTGCGTGCAATACTCTCAGGGAATGTTTAGTCTGGACGACACCTGCCGGTACTGGCTGTATAACAGGCCCGTTGATATGCGCAAAAGCTTCAACGGGCTGAGCGGTATCGTGACGAACGCCATGTGCGAAAAGCTTCGTAGCGGGGACGTAAGCACCTCGCTACTTTTGCAAAAAAGGGAAAGCGATGCTTACGAGAGAACAGATCCTGGAGAGTCGGGACATTAGCAGTGAGATGGAGACGGAGGCGGAATCTCACTGGATTAGAGGATAAAATAAAGACCCTCACCGGAAAGTGAAGGTCTTGATGTTTGAACTGGATATACATCAATCAGTTCTCTTCCAGCCGTTCGTGGTTGGCTTTGCGGGGAGAATTGGCCATGACAGTCCTTGCCAGCTATTGCCCCATGAAAACTTGAAGCGCACGTACCTGTCCTGGAAGGGTGTAGGAGGCCGATAGGTGCTCTTTAGCCAGCTTTCCCCAAGTGGGTAAAGACCGCGAATCGACGATATACTGCGCACAGGGCCGATGGGTGCGCTTCAAGTTTTTGCGGTTTGGGTGGAAAGTACGTCAGAAACGATCTTTGGGAGCGACACTGTTGCGACAATATACAAGAGACCAAGAACCTGAGCATATACCTGATTCTGACGTCCGGGATCAGCGTGGGCGAGGTCCTGGCATTGACATGGGCCGATGTGTCTTTCTCCCTGAAGCGAAAAAGAAGCAGCTCGACGACATGCTGACAGCCAGGATCCAGGAAATCGCACCCCTGGCTTCCGGGAAGCCGGGGCCGAAGCCTCAACCGACCCTGGTGAATGAATTCAAGCAGGTGATGGAGGCGTTGGAAAGAATCGTGGCTTTATCCTATTCGAAATAATACCCGAAACCGGACTTGTTGAGGATGTGGGAGGAGAGGTCGCCGAGGAGGGCGCGGATGTGGCGGATGTCGGCGTCCACGTTGCGGGGGCTGGCGCCGGCGTCCTGGGGCCAGACGGCGTCCAGGAGTTCCTGCTGGGAGAAGACGCGTCCGGGGTTGGAGACCAGGAGGCTCAGGATCTCGAATTCGGTCTTGGAGAGGTCCAGGGGTTCGCCGCCGAGCTTGGCGATCTTCTTCTGGTGGTCCACATGGAGGGCGTCCAGGTCGGCCGCGTCCTCGCGCTTGCCCTTCTTGGATTCCACGACGTTGATGATATAGTCGCCCAGTTTCTCGCATTCGCGGACGAGGTCCACGTAGATGGTGCCCACGGCGAAGGAGTACTTGCCGGCGTCCACGTCTTCGGTATTCTGGGAACGCAGCCGGTCGCGGAGGGCGTCGATCTGGTTCTCCAGGGTCCAGGAGAGGTCCGGATCACCCTGTCCCTTCATCACGAGGTCCATGTTGGTGAAGGCCTGGCTGAGCAGGTCGAACATCGTGGCGATGCCGTTCTCCTGTTCGGGGAGGAACTGCGCCTTTTCGCGACGCTTGCGCTCGATGTGGCGGGAGAGGTTCTGGCAGCTGTCGCCGATACTCTCGAGTTCGCTCACGGCGCGGAGCATCGTACGGATCTTGCGCTTGGTGTCGTCACTCAGGTGCGCATCGGAGACCTGGGCCAGGTAGCTGCCGATCTCGCTTTCCAGCCGGTCGGACATCTGTTCCATCTCGCGGATGCGGTCCACCTTCTTCTGGAAATCCTCTTCCTTGGTTTCCCCATACAGTTCGATGACCAGCGTGAACATCTGATGCATCCGCTCGGCGAAGAGCTCGGTCTCCTTCTGCGCCTGCAGGACGGAGATTTCCGGTGTCTTCATGATACCGCTCTGGATGTACTGCAGACGGAATTCCTCCTCGGAGGCCTTCTGCGGGATGAGTTTCGTGACCAGCTTCTCCAACTGCGGGATGAACCAGATGAGGATGGCGGTGTTGGACACGTTGAACATCGTATGGAAGGTGGCCAGGACGAAGGAAAGCCGGGTGGCACTCTGCGTTTCCGCGTGCGGGTCCACTCCCACGAGGGAGCAGGCCGCATTTACGAAGGGATAGAACAGGCACAGCACCCAGAGGACGCCGAATACGTTGAAAAGAAGGTGCGCGAGGGCTGCCCTCCGGGCCTGCGTATTGGCCGACAGGGCTGCGACATTGGCCGTGACGGTTGTGCCGATGTTCTCGCCGAGGACCAGGGCGATACCCTGGTAGATGGTCAGGACGCCGCTGGTGCACAGGACCATGGTGATGGCCATCAGGGCGGCGGAAGACTGCGCGATGACGGTGAGGATGGTGCCGATCACGAGGAACAGGAGGATGGTCAGGTAACTGCCCGAGTCGAAGGACGAGAAGAAATTGATGACCCCTTCATTGTGCGCCAGGTCCATCTCGCGGCCGGTCACGTTCAGCGTCCCGAGGGCGAAGAACATGAAGGAAAGGCCGAAGAGGAAGTCGCCCAGGTACCGGTGCTTCTTGAACTGGATCAGGACGACCGCAATGAGGAAGACCGGCCAGACCAGGTTCGCGATGTTGAAGGAAAAGCCGGCGGACATGATCCAGGCTGACAGGGTGGTGCCGATGTTGGCGCCCATGATGACCGAGATCGCCTGGGCCAGGGACAGCAGGGCCGCATTGACGAAGGAAACCGTCATGACGGTGGTTGCAGCGGAAGACTGGACCGCCACGCACACCAGCATACCGGTCAGGACGCCGGTGAAGCGGTTGGTGGTCATCGCACCGAGGATGTGACGGAGGCCGGGACCGGCCATTTTCTGGAGGGCTTCGCTCATCACCTTCATGCCGTACATGAGCAGGGCGATGCAGCCGAGCATTTTGAATAAGGTCAGGATCATACTGCAAAGATACGGCGTTTCAAAGACTTCGTAAAGAGTCCTGCTCAAAGTTTTGAAAAAAATCGTAATAAAATTTGCATTTATGATTTTTGTTTGTACCTTTGCAGTGTACTAATGAACTAATACACACAAACGATATGATCGAAATCAGCAATCTTTCCTTCAGTTACGGCGCCAAGCGCGTACTGGAAAACATCTCCCTGAAGGTGTCCGAGGGCAATATCTACGGACTCCTCGGCGAGAACGGGGTGGGGAAGACCACGCTCCTCACGCTGCTCTGCGGCCTCAAGAAACCCGAGTCCGGGACCATCACGGTGGATGGCCGCAATCCTTTCGACCGGGAGCCTTCGCTGCTCGCGGACCAGTTCTATCTGCCGGACGAGGTCATCCCCGTCCACGCCCGCGCCATCGACTTCGCGAAGGAGCACGGCGTCTTCTGGCCGCACTTCGACCTGGAAAAGTTCCGGACCATCCTCTCCGAGTTCGAAGTGGAACCGGAGCAGCGCATGGACGCGATGTCCGCCGGACAACTCAAGAAGGCCTGGGTCTCCTTCGCGCTCGCGTGCAACGCGAAGTATTACTATCTGGACGAGCCCACGAACGGCCTGGACATCCCTTCCAAGGCCCAGTTCCGCAAGGCCGTGACCAAGTATACCTCGGAGGATTCGGCCCTGATCATCTCCACCCACCAGGTCCGGGACCTGGAAAACATCATCGACCCGATCATCATCCTGGACAACAGGGCCGTCCTCGTGAACGCCTCCGTCCAGGAAATCACGGACAAGCTCTTCTTTGACTACGGCTCCGAACTGAATCCCGGCGCCCTGTATCTGGAACAGACCCCCGGCGGCTGCATCCAGGTCTATCCCAACACGTCGGGCGAGGAAAGCAAGGTCAATGTCGAGGCCTTCTTCAATGCGGTCCATGCCCACAAGGACCTCGTCCGTTCCATGTTCAACCAGCAGTAAACATTCCCGGCCATGAACGAAACATTCAATTTCAACCGCTTCTGGACTTATTTCAAGTACGACCTCAAGCAGATGTGGCGGAACCATTCCAAGTCCGCCATCCTCATCGGCGGTGCCGGTATCATCTTCTATGTCCTCTGGATCCTGGGCAGCCTCGTGTTCACCCAGTCCTGGACCGCTCCGCCCATTGCGGCCCGCTTTGTCGTCCTCCTGTTCGCCTTCCTGGTTCTGGAACTCTATCAGACAAGGACTTACGGTTATCTGACCGAAAAGAAGGCCGGTTCCTCCTGGCTCATGATCCCGGCTTCCGGGACGGAGAAATGCCTCTCCATGGTCCTGATGACCATTCTCGTCATTCCGGCTCTTTTCTTCGCGGTGTATTTCCTCCTGGACGGCTTCCTGAGCCTGGTGGATCCCACCTACGGGAAGGCCATGGCCACCAGTTTCTTCAGCGTTTACAGCGATTTCGTGAATGCGCTCGGTTCCTTCAATGAAGGTTCTCCCATCACCTTCACGCCCGCGAGCCTCGTGTTCCCGGCCATCGTGAGCACCTTCTGCAACTTCCTGTATTTCCTTCTCTGCGGCATCTGCTTCAAGAAGAACAAGATCGTGGGAGCGATCGCCATCCTTTTCGGCATCTCCACCCTGATGTCCCTGCTTGGCGGCCTGATCATCCCGCACCTGGACCTGGAACAGATTTTTTCGAATCTCGACGCGATCGACGAACAGACCGCTGCCCGCTGGCTGGCCGGCATCATGAACGCTTTCGTCGCCTTTACCTGCCTCCTGACCATCGGCCTTGGCTGGGGTGTCTGGCGCCGCATCAAAACCCTGCAGCATTAGAACCATGAACTTCAATACCGAAAAACCCATCTATCTCCAGATCGTGGATGTGCTCGCCGACCGCATCCTCTCGGGAGAACTCAAGGGAGGGGACCGTCTCCCCTCCGTGAGAGAGTACGGTGCCGACATCGGGGTAAACCCGAACACCATGATGCGCTCCTACGAGAAACTCACCGCCGACGGCATCATCTACAACAAGCGCGGCATCGGGTACTTCGTCGCGGACGACGCCCGGGAGACCGTCCTCGAAACCCAGCGCAGGGATTTCATCGAGAAGGAAGTCCCAGCCATCCGGCAGCGCATGCAACTTCTCGGCCTGGATTCCTCCATTTTTAACGAATAAACCTTTATGAAACAGATACTTTCCCTGGCAGCGGCCGTCCTTCTCTGCGCCTCCTGCTTCCATGTCAATTCCAATTTCAAGGGGACCGTCGGTGGCAAGGACGCCATCAAGGGAGAAGGCCCCGTCGTCAGCAAGACCTTCGAGAACCTCAAAGACTTCGACGCCATCAAGATCACTGGTCAGGCCGATGTGACTTTCACCCAGTCGGATGCCTATGAAGTCACGCTTCACACACAGGAGAACATCCTCGATTACGTGGATTACCATGTGGAAGGAACGACCCTGGTCATCCAGTTGAAGGACCGCCACACGGTGCGGGCCGAGAAGTATGACCTCGTGATCCAGGCCCCCGACCTCCGGAAAATCGAGGTGGCCGGCGCCGCCGACTTTGAAATCCCCGCCGGCCTCAGGACGGAAGGGGACCTGACGGTGGAAGTGAACGGCGCCGGTGACCTGGATTTCGCCGGTATCCGCTGCAATAATTTGAAAGTGACTGCCAATGGTGCCGCCGACATCACGGCGTCTTCCCTCGACGTCCAGTCGTTGAAAGTGGAAGTCAATGGTGCCGGCGATGTCAATCTGGACGGTCAGGCGGGGGAGGCATCGCTCTCCGTGAACGGTGCCGGTGACATCGACGCCCGGAACCTGAAGGTGTCCGGCGCGGTCTCCAAACACGCATCCGGACTGGCGAAGATCCGTTCTTAGTTAAACATAAATCGTTTTTGTGAGGCCCGGCCGTCGTGAGGACGCCCGGGCCTTTTCGCGCCAGGCCGCCGGCGTCAGGCCGGTATGGGCATGAAACTGCCGCGTAAAGTTGGAACGGTTGGAGAAGCCCACGCGCTCGGCGATGTCGGTCACTTTCGAGTCCGGTTCCTCTTCGAGCAGGCGGGCGGCTTCCTCCAGGCGGAGCCGCGTCCGCCAGGTCCGGAAGTCCATGCCCATCCGTTTCCGGAAATAGTGATGGAGAGTGACCGTGTCCGTCTCCAGGTCCGTCGCCGCTTCAGAGAGCGTCCGGCAGGGTTTCCGCCACCCGCCCTGCTCCACCCAGCGGGGGAGGGCGGCATCCAGGGCCGCCATCCGTTCCCGGAAGCGTAATGCCGGTTCGGACGGGGTGACCGTCGCCGTTTCCTTGTTCCTTTTGAAAATGCGCCCGAGGCGCCGCACCAGATTCTCCATACCGCACTTTGGACGGCATCAGGCCGCCCTCCTTGTGCAAAAATAGAGAAAACTTTTCATTCTCCGCAAATTATTTTTTATATTTGACTCACTAAACCAAAATTTTTTGTGTATGAAGAAGTACATTGCTGAATGCGTAGGCACCTTCGTCCTCACATTCCTCGGCTGCGGAACCGCGATGTTCCTCGGCTGCGGCACTCCCGCTGGCGTGGTGGGAACCGCCATTGCCTTCGGTCTCGCGGTGGTCGCGATGGCTTACACCATCGGCGGCATCAGCGGCTGCCACATCAATCCGGCCATCACCCTCGGTGTCGCCCTCTCCGGTCGTATGACCTGGAAGGACGCCTGCGGCTACTGGGTGGGCCAGGTCATCGGCGGTATCCTTGCGGGTGCCTGCCTCCTGCTGGTTGCCAATGTCGTCTCCGCTGAGGATCTGACCGGCGCCCTGGGCTCCAACGGTGTGGCCAATGCCGGCGGTGTGGGCGGTGCGTTCCTCGTGGAAGTGATCGCCACCTTCCTCTTCGTCCTCGTGGTGCTCGGCACGACCGACTCCAAGGTGGGTGCCGGCAACTTCGCCGGTCTCGCCATCGGTCTGTCCCTCATCCTCATCCACCTTGTGTGCATCAACCTCACCGGCACTTCCGTGAACCCGGCCCGTTCCATCGGCCCGGCCCTCTTCGCCGGCGGCGATGCCCTCAAGAACGTGTGGGTGTTCATCTGCGCCCCGCTCGTGGGCGGTGCCCTGAGCGCCTGCGTCTGGAAGGCGATGGTCCCGAAGGAGAAGTAATCCCCCTTCTTCCCGGTTTAAAGGTCAGGCTTTCCGCCTGGCCTTTTTTGTCATTTCGAGCGGAGCCGGAGGCGAAGTCGAGAAATCTTATTATCTTTGCATGATTAAGCGAAGAGATTATGTTTGAGAACCTGAGCGAAAGGCTGGAAAGGTCTTTCAAGATACTGAAGGGTGAAGGAAAGATCACCGAAATCAACGTCGCGGAAACCGTCAAGGACATCCGCAAGGCCCTCCTGGATGCCGATGTCAGTTACAAGGTGGCGAAGGATTTCTGCAACCGGGTGAAGGACAAGGCCATCGGCGCCAATGTGCTCACGGCCGTGAAGCCGCAGCAGATGATGGTGAAGATCATGCACGACGAACTCGCGGACTTCATGGGCTCCGAGGCGCAGGACATCAACATCAAGGGGAATCCCGCCGTGGTGCTCGTGGCCGGTCTGAACGGTTCCGGTAAGACCACCTTCTCCGGCAAACTGGCCCTCCATATCAAGTCCAAGCGAGGCATGAAAGTGCTCCTCGCCGCCTGCGATACTTTCCGTCCGGCCGCCATCGAGCAGTTGAAGGTGGTGGGCGAGGGAATCGGCGTTCCCGTCTATACCGAGGATGGGGAGAAGGATCCGATCAAGATTGCGCAGGATGCCATCAGGAAGGCCAAGGCCGAGGGCTTCAGCGTCGTCATCGTGGATACCGCCGGCCGCCTGGCCGTGGACCAGCAGCTGATGGACGAGATTTCCGCCCTGCACCAGGCCATCCAGCCGCAGGAGACCCTGTTCGTCGTGGATGCGATGACCGGCCAGGACGCCGTGGAGACGGCCAAGGCCTTCAACGACCGCCTGGACTTCGACGGCGTGGTCCTTACCAAGATGGACGGCGACACCCGCGGCGGTGCGGCCCTGTCCATCAAGGCCGTCGTGGGCAAGCCCATCAAGTTCGTCTCCTCCGGTGAGAAGATGGAGGCGCTGGACGTGTTCCATCCTTCCCGGATCGCGGACCGGATCCTGGGCATGGGCGACGTGGTTTCCCTCGTGGAGAAGGCACAGGAACAGTTCGACGAGAAGCAGGCCCGCGAACTCAAGAAGAAACTCGCGAAGGACCAGTTCACCCTCTGGGATTTCTACCAGCAGATCCAGCAGGTCAAGAAGATGGGTAACATCAAGGACCTCGCCGGCATGATCCCGGGCGTAGGAAAGGTCCTCAAGGATGTGGACATCGACAATGACACCGCTTTCAAGAGCGTGGAGGCCATTATCCTGTCCATGACCCCGAAGGAGCGCGAACACCCCGAAATCATCAACGGCTCCCGCCGCAAGCGTATCGCCGACGGTTCCGGCACCTCCCTCCCGGAGGTGAACCGCCTCCTGAAGCAGTTCGAAGGCACCCGCAAGGCCATGAAGGGCGCGATGACCGGCAACCTCATGCAGCGGATGGGCGGCATGCGGGGCATGATGGGAAGACGTTAATCCCCAAAAGATATGAAAAAGTGGATTTTACCGCTGCTGACGGCAGCCCTTTTCCTGAGCGGATGCGGCGTCCTGAGCGAAACGCCTGCAGAGCGGCGGGAGCGTGAGGCCCGCGAGTCCCGCCTGGTCACGGAAAACATCCAGTCCGGGAACTTCACCATCGACATCGACCGGATGTACCCCTTGCGCGGCACCTCCAAATCCGTCACGACTTATTCCGTGTCGCTCAAGGACGGCAAGATCAACTCCCATCTTCCTTACATCGGGCGTGCCTGGAAAGTCCCTTACGGCGGCGGGCATGCTTTGAATTTCGAAGCGAAAGTAGGGAGTTACACCGTGAATCCGGTCCGTGACGGCTATGAGGTTATCCTGTATGTGAAGACCGACGAGGACGAGCACATTTACACGTTCACGGTCTTCGACAACGGCCGCACCTCCCTGGACGTCCAGTCCGGCAACCGTGAGCGGATCTCCTATTCGGGAAACATGCGCTTCCTGGCCGACTAGGCCAGCGGGCGGTGCTGTGCGTGCCGCCACTCCTTCATTTTCGTCTCATACAGGTCCCATTCCCTCGTCGGAAGGACCCATTCCATGAAGCGGTCGCAGATATAGGCGGCCGCTTGTTTTGTGGGATGGACCATGTCCTCCGCCCACCAGCGGTAGTCGCGGAGTTCGTCCATCATGATTTCGTAGGCGGGAAAGTAGGGGAGTCCCTCGGTCGCGAGGAGTAACGTACTCTTGGAGAGTTGGTTCCCGTGGGCTCCGTCAGAAAGGTGCCGGATGGGACTGACGGTGAAGACGAACTGCTTGTCCGGGTGCCGCCGAAGGAGGCCCTGCAGCAGGATGAGGGTCTGTTCCACCGTCAGGCGGTAGCGGGTGAACTCCGTTCCCGGCCGCTTGAGACAGTTGGCGACCGTCTCGCCGGTATCGTTGAACCGGTAGGCCCAGGCCGTGCCCAGGGTGATGATGACGCGGTTGCACTCCTTCCAGAAGGCCGATGCTTCCCCCAGTTTCAGGTTGGCATTTTCCAGGAATTCCCCGGCCGTTTCCCGGGCGAACGAGGTGTGATGGAAGAACGAGCAAACCCTTCCGGCATTCGCTCCCATCTCCACGACGTCCTTCTCCGTAAAGGGCACTCCGCTTTCCAGCCGGGCGACGGCGTTGCAGATGGAAACCGGATTATACAGCGTTCCGAAGGGGTTGCACAGCACCTGGAATCCGGCCTGCATGAGCCGTGCGCCGATCTCGTCGGCAAAACAACTGCCGAGGACCAGGATGCGGTCGTTGTACGATACGGACACCGGTGCCGGGTCCAGGGTGACGGGGGTTTGAAGTTTCATGGACACAAACTTACGCAAAAAACGTTGTTTCGTCAAATCCCGCCGGTGTTTGGGAATGCCGGGCAGCGCGACCATGGGATTATTCAAATAATTCTCGTATCTTTGAAATCTTGTTTATAGGAGTCTCAATAAACTTAAACATAGAACCATGCGTATTGCTTCTATCCTTATGATGTCCTTCCTCCTGGCCCTGGGCGGAAACTGGGGACAGGCTGCCACGGCTCCGGAAACGGGGCGGGAAAAGACGGATAATCAGATCGCTCCGGACCAGGACGATCAGGATCCCCTTATCGGAAAACGGTTCCTGGACGTGCAGGAGCCGGACACCAAGGGTAAACTTCGCCGTCTGAGCGACTATGCGGGCAAGGGCAAGTGGGTCCTTGTCGATTTCTGGGCTTCGTGGTGCGGCCCGTGTCAGGAAGAGATGCCGAACGTGGTGGCCGCCTATAAGAAATACCATGGCAAGGGACTCGAGATCGTGGGTTTTTCCTTCGATGCCGACCGCGACGACTGGCTCGATGCCATCAAGAACTGGAATATGCCCTGGATCCATCTTTCCGATCTCAAGTACTGGAAAAGCAAGGCCGGGGAAGTGTATGAAATAGAGGGAATTCCGGATAACATCCTCATCGACCCGGACGGAATCGTCGTCGCCCGCGACCTGCGTGGCCCCGAACTGGGCCGCTACCTGTCTGAAATCTTTGATTGATAAACTGCCTTTCATGAAAATCCGACACCTGCTTCTTTCCGCCTGCGCCCTGCTGGCCCTTTCCTGCGGCCGCACCCTCAAGGACGGCGAATACACGCTGACCGTCCTGTCCACCAACGACGTGCACAGCACTTGGTTCGATTCCACCTATGTGGACGGGGGAATCCGGAAATCGCTCTTTGCGATGAACCACTATATCGACAGCGTCCGGAAGGCGGACGGCTTCGAGAATGTCCTCCTCGTTGATGCGGGGGACTGCCTGCAGGGAGACAATGCGGCGTATTATTACAACTACATCGATACGGTGACACCGCACCTTTTCCCGCGCCTGCTGGAATATATGAAGTATGACGCCGTCGCCGTGGGCAATCACGATATTGAGACGGGACATCCTGTGTATGACCGCGTTACGGCCGACCTCAAGAAGGCCGGGGCCGATTTCCTGGCCGGGAACGCCATCCGGAACGACAATGGGAAACCCTATTTCCCGCTGTACAAGATGGTGGAGAAGGCCGGTCTCAGGATCGCCGTCCTGGGTTATACCAATGCCAATATCAAGGCCTGGCTTACGGAGGAACTCTGGAGCGGCATGCACTTCGACTCCATCGCGGACATGATCCAGGATGATGTGGACCGGGTCATCGCGAAGGAGCATCCGGATGTGGTCGTGGCGACCATGCACTCCGCCTGCGGGCAGGGGGACGGAACCATCCTGGAGGCCGAGGCGCTGGATGCCTTCAACAAGGTCCGCGGCGTGGACTGGCTCATCTGCGGTCATGACCACCGGCCGTATGTGGAGACGCGGGACACCTGCGCCCTCCTGAATTCCGGCAGCCACAGCCGTTACGTGGCCCATGGAAAGATGCATCTGACGGTCAAGGGACACAAGATCGTTTCCAAGTCCTTCGAGACGGACCTGATTCCCGTGAAGGCGGAGATGGCGGACCCCGTGATGCGGGCGCATTTCCAGAAGGATTACGAGGCCGTGAAAGCCTTCACGCTCAAGGAAGTGGGTATCCTGAACACGGACCTTTGGACGCGTGACGCCTATCGGGGAATGAGCGACTACATGAACCTGATCCATACGCTCAGTCTGGGCTGCGAGCCGGCGGAGATTTCCTTCGGCGCTCCGCTTACCTACAATGGCCACGTGGAGCCCGGCATCCTGAAGTACAATGACCTCTTTACGATTTATCCGTTTGAGAACCAGTTATTTGTCGTTTCGATGACGGGCGAGGAAATCAAAAACTACCTGGAGATTTCCTACGACAAATGGATCAACACCATCGCCAAGGCCGATGACCATATCCTGAAGATCCGGCAGAACGACGATCCGCGGACCCAGCAGAAGGGCTGGTCTTTCATCAACCGCTCCTACAACTTCGATTCCGCCGCAGGCATTAACTATACTGTGGATGTCACGAAGCCCTTTGGCCAGCGCATCGTCATCAGCGGTATGGCCGACGGTTCCGCCTTTGAACTGGAACGCAAGTATAACGTCGCAATGACTTCCTACCGGGCCTCCGGTGGCGGCGGTCTCCTGCAGGAAGCCGGCATCGACACGGACCGGATCGACGACCGCACCGTCGCCCGCTATCCGGAAATCCGGAACATCCTTTATGATTACCTGATGGAGAACGGTTCCATCGACCCGGAAGTCATCGGGGACCCGAAGGTGATCGGCCAGTGGAAGTTTGTCCCGGAGAAGATCGCCGGACCGGCGATGGACCGGGATATGAAACTGATTTTCAAGCGTTAGGATGAAGATCTGGGTACCGGTTCTCTCGCTCCTCTGCGTCGCCGCCTGCTCGCGTTCCGTCGGGCCGGGGCTATACCAGGTGCATTCGGAGCAGACGGACGGCTTCGTCCGGGTGGGGACCGACTCGCTGGGAAACCCATACCACCTTCTGTACCGCAACTGGGACGGGATCCTGGCCGATACGGTGTACGTCTCGCTGACCCGTTCTGGAAAGCGCTATACCCTGACCTACCGGGACGGCGTGACCGAAACCGTGACCTTGACGCCCTATGAAGCCCCGGATTATCACCCTTTCCCCGATCTGGACCTGTATGTGAATCCGGTGTGGAAGGTAGGGGAGACGCATGATGTCAAGTACGGCCGGGTGATCCGCCGGGACGATCCGGAAGCGGAACCGGAGGATCTCACCATGGACATATACTATCCCATGGACGACGGGGCCGACAACCGTCCGCTTCTCATGGCTTTCCATGGCGGCGCATTCCGGCGCGGTGACAAGCAGGATTCCTCCCTCGTGGAGTGGTGTCGGCATTTCGCCTCGCTGGGCTATGTGGTCTCTTCCGTCAATTATCGGCAAGGATACAAGGGGGATGTTCCATCCACGGATGAGATCCAGTACCGGGCCCTGAAGGATGCGCATGCGGCCGTCCGTTTCCTGCTCAAGCGTGACTCCCTCATGATCCATGAAGGGCGGATCTTTGCCTCCGGGGCCGATGCGGGAGCCATTACGGCCCTGAACCTGGCCTATATGCGGGACGAAAACCTGTCGCTGCTTCTGCACGAACCGGAAGCGGAGGCAGACTCTGTGGAAACGGCGCTTCCGACGCTCCTGAGGAGCGGCGAGATCCGGGCCGTCGCCAATCTCTGGGGCGCCGTCCCGGATTCGACCATCCTCATGAATGCGAAGATTCCGGTGATCTCCTTCCAAAGCCGGGAGGATCCGATTGTCCCTTTCGGAGAGGGCTATCCGTTTGACGATGAGGTTGTTGAGGATGTCGATAAGGAACTGCTCCAGTCGATCTGGGAAGATTTCCTCGCCTTTTTCCTTCCGGAGACCGAGCGGCATCCTTTCCGGAAAATGTATGGCGCCGAGGTCATCCACCGTGTTCTCAAATCCCGCCAAGTCCGGCAGGAACTCCATGCCTTCGACGGAAACCGTCACAATCTGATCCTTGACGACGAAGGCATCACGGATTATCCCGTCTTCGACGAAATGAAGGAGTTGACGGCCCGTTTCTTTGCGCCGCTCATGCTCACCAGTCCCGTCAATCTGCGCCAGGACCCGGAGGACCCGCAGGTCTTCCTGATCGACAATGCCGAGGTGGACACTTGCCTCTGGCTGATCGAGGGAGGTGCCGTCGTGAGCAAAAGCGCCGATGCCGTCCGCATCCTGATGTTTCCGGACGAAAAATCCCACTCCGTAACCGTGAGTGGGATGTATACGTCGGGATTGACCTTCAACGAGACCGTCTTACTCTAGCGGAATCGCCGGCTCCGTGTAATCGAAATGCGGGATGGGCTTGAGTTTGAACAGGTTCAGGCGATGCTTCCGGTCGATCAGTTCCTTCGTGGCCGGGTCCTCGCAGACGCCGGTGCGGATGTAGCGGTCCAGGACGGCGTAGGTGAAACCGAGGTTGTCTTCGTCCGTCTTGCCGGTAAGGCCGTCGGACGGGGCTTTCTTTACGAGGTCGATGGGAAGGCCCATCTCTTCGCCGATGGCGACGACTTCCTGGACGGTCAATCCGCCGAGCGGGGAGAAATCGCCCGCGGCATCACCGTAACGGGTGGAATAGCCCACCCAGTCTTCCGACAGGTTGCAGGTATTGACGACACGGCCGTTGTTGGACTGGGATACGGCGTAGAGGGTCGTCATCCTCAGGCGTGGCGCCATGTTGATGCGGGTCTGGTTGGATGCTTCGTGTCCCAGGACGGATTCGACCTCGGCCATGAGGGCTTCGAAGGAAGCGCCGATGTTCACGTTGTAACTCCGGATTCCCAGATGTTTGATGATCCGGAAACTGTCGTCGATGTCCGGCTGGATGCCATTAGGCATGGTCACTCCGATGACGCGGTCCTTTCCGAGCGCCTCGGCGCACAGGGCGGCCGCCACGCTGCTGTCCTTGCCGCCGGAGATCCCGAGCACGGCATTGCATCCTTTTCCGTTGACCTCGAACCAGTCCCGGATCCAGCGGATCACCTGGTCCTTTACCTCTTTTGCATTGAATTCCATATTGTTCCGTCTTTTATGCGTTCATGACTTTGTCCACGTCCTCTTTCTCGCCCACGATCCAGAGGATGTCTCCTTCCTCGAAAGGAATGTTTACGTCGGGCGTATGCAACTCGCCGTCTTGCTTTTCCACGCCGGCCACCAGGCAGTGCCAATGGTTCCGGATGCCGGAGTCCCGGACAGTCTTCCCGAGGAAGGCCGAGGTCCCGGTGACGGGGACGCAGCGAAGGAGCATCTCCCCGCTGTGATAGCGCTCGTCCTCCAGATGTACTGTGCTTTGAGTCAGTTGTTTGCCGAATTCTTCCAGATCGCTGTCGGACCCGATGACCTGGATGCGGTCCTGCGGGAACACCCGGTCCGTCGCTTTGGGAATGTTGATCCGCAGGCCGCCCCGGAGGATGGAAACCACGTGGATTCCGAAGCGCTGTCCGAAATTCAGTTCCGAGAGCGTCTGTCCGCCCCATTCGATTTCGGCCGGGACGTCGAAGTCCGCCAGGTGCATGTCCTTGGACAGGAGTCGGGAGGCGTATTCCGGTTTCTTCTCGCCCAGGTATTCGGCCCGCAGTTCCCGGGAGCGGAAGTTCGTCATGAAGTTCCGCTCGATCCGCTGTGCGTTGTGCTTGATGAAGTTGCTGGAAATGATGGCGAAGACGGCGACTAGGGCGATCAGGAAGATCAGCACCACCGAGATGTGGAAGAGCCGCGCCAGGACATAGAACACGAATCCGAGGGCCAGGACATAGCGCAGGACGACGGTGGCCACCAGCGGCGCCCGGTTCGCCCGGCTGCCCTCCCAGAGGGTCTGGAATGCTTCTGAATGGCTTCCCTTGATGGCGAGGGTCCGGAGGAACGGAGCCAGCGCGAGCAGGATGATGACTGCCGAAAGGATATGGGCCCAAGGCGTCGGGATCCATTTCTCCACGAAGGGGACCAGCAAGCCGAAAGAGAGGCCGCAGATGGCGATGCACAGGATCCCGTAAATGAGGACGGCCTTGAGGATATCGCCCAGGTACTTCTTCCATTCGCTCTCCTTGCTGGTGGTAGGGGAGGCCGATGAGGCCGCGTAATTGTCCAGGAACGTGCGGACGCGCCCGGGCAGATGGCTGTACACGAATCCGTAGGCCGGTTCCGCCAGCCGGATCATGTACGGTGTCAGGAAGATGGTGATGACCGATACGGCAACCACGATCGGATAGAGGAAACTGCCCGTCACGCCCAGGGAAACGCCCAGGGTGGCGATGATGAAGGCGAATTCGCCGATCTGCGTGAGGGAGAATCCGCACTGCATCGCGGTCTTGAGGTTCTGTCCGGAAAGAAGGACACCGGTGGTCGCGAACACGAGTTGGCCCACGATGACCGTCAGGGTGATGATGACGATGGGCAGCCAGTACTGGGCGATCATCGCCGGGTCCACCATCATGCCCACGGAGACGAAGAAAATGGCCCCGAACAGGTCCTTGACGGGTTTGACGAGGTGTTCGATATGTTCCGCCTCGATCGTCTCCGCCAGGATGGAACCCATGATGAAGGCGCCGAAAGCGGCGGAGAAACCGGTCTTTGCGGCCAGCACGACCATGCCGAAGCAAAGGCCCAGGGCGACGACCAGCAGGGTCTCGTCATTCATCAGTTTCTTCGCCTTCCGCAGGAGCAGCGGAATCAGGTAGATGCCCACGAGGATCCACAGCACGAGGAAGAAGACCAGTTTCCCCACGGAGAAGAGCAGTTCCCGGCCCTCGAAGTTGTTGGATACCGCCACCGTGGACAGGACGACCATCAGGACGACCGCGAGGATGTCCTCCAGGATGAGGATGGACATCACGAGGCCGGCAAACTGCTTCTTGGCGAGCCCCAGGTCCTCGAAGGCCTTGTAAATGATGGTGGTCGAGGACATCGAGATCATGCCGCCGAGGAACAGGGCGTCCATCTTGCTCCAGCCGAAACTGGATCCCACGGTGAAACCGAGGAAGATCATGCCGAAGATGATGGTGAGGGCCGCGATGACGGCTGGTCCGCCCACTTTCACGATCTTCTTGAAACTGAACTCGAGGCCCAGGGCGAACAGCAGGAAGATGACGCCGATGTCCGACCAGGTGTGGATGCTCGCCGTGTCAATGACCGAAGGCGTGAGCGAGAAATGCGGGCTCGCGATGAAGCCGGCTACGATATAGCCCAGCACCAGCGGCTGCTTGAGTTTCTTGAACACAAGCGTCATGATGCCGGCGCAGATGAGGATGAGCGCCAGGTCGGCTATCAGCGGTTCTATCTCTGCCATGAATCCAGAAAGTCGATGAATCCCGGTATCGACAGGTTATAGCCCCGCGGTCCGGCGAGAATCTCACCGTCCGGGGAGAGGATCAGGTAGTTCGGCTGGGCATTCACCTCGAAGCGCGTGCGGGCGATGTAGGAGTTGATGCTCCCGAGGGTCTTGAGGGTCTTTCCGGCAGGGGTGGTGAACCACTCGCTTTCGGGGACCTTCTGCTTGTCGTCCGTGTACAGGGCTACGATCTCGAAGTTGTCGCGAAGGCGGCTGAGCACCTCGGGATCGCTCCAGACGCGGGCCTCCATTTCCCGGCAGTTGGTGCAGCCGTGACCGGTGACGTCGACAAAGACCGGTTTCCTGGATACTTTTGCGGCGGCAAGTCCTTCATCCAGCGTGAAATAGCCGGGGAGGTTGTGGGCGATCTTCAGACCGTACCGGTTCGATTCCGCCGGAGCGGCCGTGGTGCCTGCCATCTGGCCCTCGGCATAATTGGCAATGACGAAATCCTGGGTCTCGATGGGCGGGAGGTAGCCGGAAAGGGCCTTGAGCGGCGCGCCGAACATGCCCGGTATCATATACACGACGAAGGAGAACACGGCGATGGCGAGCGATAGGCGGGTGACGCCGATCTTCTCCACCGGCTCGTCATGGGTGAACCGGATCTTCCCGAGCAGGTAGAAGCCCAGCAGGGTGAAGACCACGATCCAGATGGCCAGGTACACTTCCCGGTCCAGCAGGCCCCAGTGATAAGTCTGGTCCGCCACGGAGAGGAACTTGAAACCGAAGGCGACTTCCACGAAGCCCATCACGACCTTCACGCTGTTGAGCCAGGAGCCGCTCTTCATCTTCTTCAGCAACTGCGGGAACAGGGCGAAGATGGTGAAGGGGAGGGCGAAGGCCACCGAGAAGGCCAGCATCGTGACCATCGGCGTCCAGAACTCGCCCTGGGTGGACTTGATCAGGACCGATCCCACGATGGGACCTGTGCAGGAGAAGGACACCAGCACGAGGGTGAGGGCCATGAAGAAGATGCCGGCGAGCCCTTTCTTGCCGGAAGCCGCGTCGCTCTTGTTCTGCCAGGAGGAGGGGAGGACGATTTCGAAGGCCCCGAAGAAGGAGGCCGCAAAGACCATGAATACCAGGAAGAAAATGATGTTCGGGAGCCAGTGCGTCGCCAGCCAGTTGAAGATGTCGGCCGTAACGGTCTCACCGCCCAGCAGGCGTGTAAGACCGATGATGACGACGATCGGGACCGTGTACAGCAGGACGATGAAAAGCCCGTACATGAAGGCCTTGAACCGCCCTTCATGGACATTGTCCGACCCCTTCAGGAAGAAGGAGACCGTCATCGGGATCATCGGGAAAACGCAGGGGGTGAGCAGCATGGCAAAGCCCCAGAGGATGGCTTCGATGATGAGGGCCCAGAGGCCCTTGTTGCTTCCGCACGCCCCTTTCTCCGGATCGCCGATCGCCGTCTGATGGGCGGCATCCTCCGCCGGAGCGACGGAAACGGAGAACGCGTAGTCCTCCGGGAAACCGCACATGTCCTCGGTGCAGGCCTGCCAGATAATGGTGCCGTCCACCTGGGACGCACCGGCGGGAACCGTCACTTCCTGGGAGAAGACGGCCTTCTTGAAGAAGACGAGGTCTTCCTTATAAGCGACCGGTTCTATTTCTTCTTTCAGTGGTCCGGCCGTAACGGCCTCGGATCCGTATTCCACCTCCACCGGATTTCCGATGCCGGGATGGATGCCGTAGATATGCTTCCCTTCCTCGATCTTGCCGGAGAAGGTGAGTTTGTACGTCTGCCCGGAAACCTGCTCGGAGGTGACTTTCCAACTGACGCTGGGGGAGTCGCCGAAGCCCCGGGCAAAAACGGCAACGCTCGAGAGGAGCGCTGCCGCGAAAAGAATCAGTCTTTTACTTCGCATAAGCCACGGATCGGGTTTCCCGGATGACGGTGATCTTCACCTGTCCCGGATAGGTCATTTCGTCCTGGATCTTCTTGGCGATTTCACCGGAGAGGACTTCGGCCTCCGCGTCGGAAACCTGTTCGGCCCCGACGATGACCCGAAGTTCGCGGCCGGCCTGGATGGCGTAGGACTTCGTGACGCCCGGATAGGCGGCGGCGAGGTCTTCCATGCCCTTGAGGCGTTTGATGTAGGATTCGATCACCTCGCGGCGGGCACCCGGACGGGCGCCGGAGATGGCGTCGCCCACGAGCACGATCGGTGCGTAGAGGGAGGTCATCTCGGTCTCCTCGTGGTGGGCGCCGATGGCGTTGCAGATCTCGGGCTTCTCCTTGTTCTGCTCGGCGATCTTCATGCCCAGGATGGCGTGCGGCAGATCCGGCTCCTCTTCGGAAACCTTGCCGATATCGTGCAGGAGGCCGGCACGCTTGGCGATCTTCGGGTTCAGGCCCAGTTCGGAGGCCATGATGGCGCAGATGTTCGCGACTTCGCGGGAGTGCTGCAGGAGGTTCTGTCCGTAGGAGGAACGGTATTTCATGCGGCCGATCAGGCGCACGAGTTCCATGGACATCCCGTGGATACCCAGGTCGATGCAGGTACGCTTGCCGGTCTCGAGGATTTCGTCTTCGAGTTGCTTCTGGACCTTGGTGACCACTTCCTCGATGCGGGCGGGATGGATGCGGCCGTCCACGACCAGCTGGTGCAGGGCCAGGCGGGCCACTTCGCGGCGGACCGGGTCGAAGGCGGAGAGCATGATGGCGTCCGGGGTGTCGTCCACGACGATCTCGACGCCGGTCGCCGCCTCCAGGGCGCGGATGTTGCGGCCCTCGCGGCCGATGATGCGGCCCTTGATCTCGTCATTGTCGATCGGGAAGGTGGTGACGGCGTTTTCGATGGCCGTTTCCGTGGCGGTGCGCTGGATCGTGTTGATGACGATGCGCTTGGCTTCCTTGGCGGCGTTCAGGCGGGCTTCGTCGATCGTGTCGTTGATGTAGGCCTGGGCCTCGGTTCGGGCCTCCGCCTTCATGTTCTCCATGAGTTGGTTCTTGGCCTCCTGGGCCGTCATGCCGGCGATGGACTCGATCTGCCGGTTGGCCTGGGCGATCCGCTGCTCGTACTCCTCCTCCTTGCGCTTCAGGGCTTCCTGCTGTCCCTTGAGGGAGGACTTGACGTTCTCCACTTCCTTGTTCTTGCGGTCCACCTCGCTGATCTTCTGGTTCAGGGTGTTCTCCTTCTGCTTGACGCGGGATTCGGCTTCGCGGACCTGGGCGTTCTTACCGTTGATGTACTCCTCGTGTTCGGACTTGAGGGAGAGGAACTTCTCCTTGGCCTGGAGGATCTTCTCGTTCTTGATCTTCTCCGCTTCGATCTCGGCCTTCTCGAGGATCTCTTCCTTCTTTCCCTTGAGGATGGACCTGCGGATGAGTATGTAGGCGGCGAGGGCCACGACGGCTCCCGCAACAAATCCGACAAGTAATGATACGATGTTCATAATATATTGTGTTTCAATGTGTCCTTATACAAATGCAGGCCTTCCTTCCGGGAGACCTGCATGGTTTTGAAAAAAAAGCCGTCGCCATCGTGCCAGAAAATCTTGAATAACAAGATTTGAGTCCCGACCGGTTCCTGATATCCCGCGTCCCGCCAGGTGGCGGAATCCCCGTTCCAGGTCACCCGGGCCCGTCATCCCCGGTCTGAGAAAACTCGGTACAATGTACGTGTTGTTTTCAGCGCGTGATGCGCGGCGGCTCTATTTTACGTTGTCCTTCAGATAGTTGTCCAATTCGCTGCCCAGGGCTTTCACTTCCTCGTCCCGGGCGTCGATGTCCCGCTGGAGGTAGATCCGGCGGACGCACTCGTTCAGTGCGACCATGGACATGAGCTCGATGAGCGCCTTGCCGGGATTCTTGCGCGTGTAGGAATCCAGACGCCGGTTGATCGCCTCCGCGGCGAGGCGGATCACTTCCTCCTGTTCGGGGGAGGAGGCGGACAGGTTGAATGTCCGTTCGGCAATCTTGATGCTGATCTTCTGGTCCATGCGCTAATTCTCCAGGCAGGATATGCACTTGTCGATCTCCCGGATCAGCCGGTCCAGTTTCACCTTTGCGGCCGCGTGGTCGCCGCCGCCGGTGAAGGCCTCGGTCAGTTTCAGGGTCTCTATCGTGGACTCCAATTCCAAAATCTGTCTCCTAAGGGCTTCGCCGTTTTCCCTGCTCGCGGCGAGTTCCGTGCGGAGACGGTCGTTCTCCACCTTTTCGGACTCATAGCGGGCAATGAGCCTTTCTATCTGTTTCCGGATATCTTCCAGCATGACGGTTCAGCCATTATTCACGCAAAAATAATAAAATTCTCCCAATATTGATAAAGAATTTTACGATAAATTACGCATTTGCGTCTGCGGCGGGGAGCGAGGCGATGAGGCGGCGGAAGATGACGGTCATCCGGTCGGCCGCGGCGTTGGCCGCCTGCACGATGGCTTCACCGTCCGTGACATACTCCTCGTCGTCCGTGGCGTGGGCGACATCGGTGATGACGGACATGCCGAAGACCGGAATCGCGCTGTGCCGGGCAACGATGACCTCCGGCGTCGTGCTCATGCCCACGGCGTCGGCCCCGATCTGGCGGAAATACCGGTATTCGGCCGGCGTCTCGTACGAAGGTCCGCTGATGGCGACATAGACGCCCTTGCGAAGGGGAATTCCCTCCTCAGCGGCGATTTCCTCCGCCTTCCGGATCAGCGCCGGGTCATACGGGCGCGTCATGTCCGGGAAACGGGGACCGAATTCGTCCAGGTTCGGGCCGATGAGCGGGTTCGGGATCAAATTGATGTGGTCGCGGATGATCATCAGGTCGCCCACGTGATAGCCGAGGTTCGTTCCGCCGGCGGCGTTGGACACGAACAGGGTCCGGATCCCGATCTTCACCATCACGCGGACGGGGAGGACCACCTGGGACATCTCGTACCCCTCGTAATAGTGGATGCGCCCCTGCATGGCGATGATGCATTTCCCGCCGAGTCTGCCGACGATGAAATTGCCCTTGTGGCCGATGGCGGTGGAGACGGGGAATCCCGGGATGTCGCCGTAGGGGATGGTGAGGGGCTCTTCGATCTCGTCGGCCAGTTTGCCGAGGCCGCTGCCCAGGATGACGCCCACTTCGGGCTGCCGCGGGACGATCCTGGAACGCAGGTAGTCGGCGGCGGTATTGATCATTTCAGATAAGGTCATGTAAATTAAAGTCTTTCAATCATTTCACGTATCAGGGCGGTCATCCGGTCCGCTGCGGCATCCGCCGCGACGACGACGTCGTGACCGTCATTCACATAGTCTTCGGCATAATCGTCGTGGGCCTCGTTCGTGATGACCGAGATGCCGAAGACGGGGACCCCCGCATGCCGGGCCGCGATGACCTCCGGAACGGTGCTCATGCCCACGGCGTCGCCGCCGATGAGCCGGAAGTACTTGTACTCCGCCGGGGTTTCGTAGGACGGGCCGGTACCGCCCACGTACACGCCCTTCTTGAGGACGACGCCCTGGTCGGCCGCGACGGCTTCCGCCAGTTTGATGAGGGCGGGGTCGTACGGACGTGTCATGTCCGGGGAACGCGGCCCCAGTTTGTCCAGGTTCGGACCGATGAGGGGATTGGGCAGGAGGTTGATGTGGTCCTTGATGACCATCAGGTCCCCCACGTGCAGGTCGTAGTTCACGCCGCCCGCCGCATTGGAGACGAACAGTTTCCGGATACCCATGGAAATCATCACGCGCACGGGAAGGACGACAAGGTCCATTCCGTAACCTTCGTAGTAATGGATGCGGCCCTGCATCGCGATAACGCACTTTCCGCCGAGTTTGCCGACGATGAAATTGCCTTTGTGCCCGATGGCGGTGGAGACGGGGAATCCCGGAATCTCCTTGTAGGGGATGACGAGGGGGTCCTTGATCTGGTCGGCGAGTTTTCCGAGCCCGCTGCCCAGGACGATGCCTATTTCCGGCTGCCGGTCTCCGAGAAATTCCCGGAGGCAGTCGGCGGCGCTATAAATCCGTTCGAGTCTGGCGTCCATATGACTATGTGGTTATCAGTTTGTTTTTTAAATCTGGCAGAGGACCTTCCGGGCCTCTGCGAGGATCTCCTTCTCTCCCGGGACGACACGGTCCCGCATCACGAAACGTCCCGACGCCATGACGGAGGAGATGACGTCGCTGTGGGCGGCATAGACCAGGTTCGCGAGGAACGAACCGGGGGAGAGGAAGTAGGAATTGTCCGTGTCCACGATGGAGAGGTCCGCGATGGCACCCTCCCGGATCTCGCCGGTGTCCAGTTTCAGGGCGCGCGCTCCGTTGACGGTCGCGGCATCCATCAGTTCCCCGAGCGGCATGCGCGAGGGATCCATGGTGACCGCCTTCTGGAAAAGGGCGGCAGTCTTCATGGTCTCCAGCATGTCCAGGTTGTTGGACGAGGCGGCGCCGTCGGTGCCGAGGCAGATGTTCGCACCGGCGTCGCGCAGGTCCTCGTACCGGAACTTGTAGCCGGAGGCGAGTTTGGCGTTGGAGTTGATGTTGTGGACGCAGTTCACGCGGTTCCGTCCCATCAGTTCCACGTCATGGTCGGTGAGCCACAGGGCGTGGGCGGCGACCACATGCGGTCCCAGCACGCCGAGGGAGTCCAGGTATTCGGTGGGGGTGAGCCCGCCATGGGCCTTCATGCAGTCCAGGTTCTCCTTCTCGGTTTCCGAGACGTGGATGTGCAGCTGCATCCCGTGCTCCTGGGCGAACCGGCTGGCCCAGAGGATCATCTCCTCGCTGACGGTATAGACGGAATGGACCGACATCGCCAGGTGCGAGGCTTCGCCCCAGTCCCGGGACCACTCATACAGCTCCAGGCACCGCATGCGCTGGTGCTCGGCCATGGCCTTGTCGAAATTGTCCAGGATGACGAAGGAAATGAAAGGTCGGATTCCCATCTCCAGGGCGGCCTGCCGCGCACTGGTGGCATACCAGTACTGGTCGTTGAAGGTGGTGGTGCCGCTCTTGATCATCTCCAGGCAGGCGACCTTGGTCCCCCAGTAGATGAAATTCTCGTCGATTCGGGCCTCGATGTCCCAGATCCGGGAAAGCCACTTGTGCAGGGGGACGTCCTCGGTGATGCCGCGCAGGAGCGTCATCGCCGCGTGCGTGTGCATGTTGATGAAGCCGGGGATGACCGCCTTGCCGGTGCAGTCCACGGTCTCGTCCGGCACGATGTCGCCGGTGTTCGGGGCGGGAAGGATCCGGAAGATCCGCTTTCCCTCGATGAAGATGTTCACCGGGGCGCCGTTCAGAAGGATGTTCTTCAGGAGGATCATGGAAGTTTTCCGTCAGTCAAAAAGACCGGCAGCGGGGTGCGCAGCCGGTCTTTCAGGTTAAAACTCGTCAAAGGAAACGTTGTTGAACGAGGGGCCGTCCGGCTGGGTGTCGCCGCTGTCGGGGGCGTCCTTCAGCAGGCGGGTGCGGATGTAGGTCACCGCATCCTCCAGCCCTTCCGCGAACTTCTCGAAGTCTTCCTTGTAGAGGAAGATCTTATGTTTGTCATAAGAGAAGGTGCCGTCCTGTTCCTGGCGGCGCTTGCTCTCGGTGATGGTCAGGTAGAAATCGTTGTTCCCCTTCGTAGCCTTGACATCGAAGAAGTAGGTACGCTTGCCGGCACGGACCGGCTTCGAGTACACGTCTTCGGTATTCCTCTCCTGGGCACGGGCCCTTTCGTAATCTTCACTGTACATGGCTTTGTCCTTTTAGCATTTCTATAGGACAAATGTAGGGAAAATAATTAAAAAACGCTAACTTTGTCCAAATATTTGACACCTATGCTGAATCGAAGAATGCTGCGCGTCAAGGCCTTCAAGGTCCTCTACTCCTATGCGGAGAACCGGGACATGACCCTGAAGGACGCCCTGGCCGCCCTGGACGCCTCCTGTGAGGCGACCCGTGACCTGAGCGTTTACCTGCTCTCCATCGTCATTCCGCTGACGGCGGAGGCCGCCCGGCAGGCGGAAGCGCTCCGCCTCAAGTTCAACCCCACCGAAGAAGAACTTCATCCCAACCTGAAATTCGTCCGGAACGGGCTCGCGCCCCTGCTGGAGTCCGATCCCGATTTCCAGAAATTCCTGGAACGCAAGAAATACTCCTGGGACCAGGACGACGCCCTCATCCACCGTGTGCTCGAGGCCGTCAAGAGCCGTCCCTACTACGCCGCCTATCTGTCGGATCCCGAGGTTTCCCTCGCTCAGGACGTCCGCCTGTTCAAGAAAATCTTCGAGAACGAGTTCGAGGACGACGACGCTCTCTGGGACATCCTCGAGGACCGTTCCATCCTCTGGGCCGGTGACCTCTCCTACGCCCTTTCCTGTGTCATCCGGATGCTGGACGACATCGCCCGTACCGGCCGCTGGGAACTTCCGCCCCTGTTCATGAGCGATATCCTTTCCGCGCAGGGAAAGACCGTGGACAGCGACCGTGCGTTCGTGCAGCGCCTCCTCACGGTATCCTTCGGCCATTTCACCGAGTATTACGAGAAGGTGGCCGGATCCGTCCGGGGCTGGGACCGCGACCGTCTCTTCACGACGGACATCGTCCTCATCGCCATGGGCCTTGCCGAGGCCGAGACCTTCCCGGAGATCCCGGTCCGCGTCACGATCAATGAGTATGTGGAACTCTCCAAGTATTACTCCACGCCCAAGAGCCGTTCTTTCGTGAACGGCATCCTGGACCGACTCATCAAGGAGAGCGCCGACGAGGGCCGTATCAATAAGGCCGACACCCCCGTTTTCCCGAAATCCTAAAAACATCCATGTATATGAATACCCTTTTCATTCTCCTCCAGGCCCAGCCGCAGCAGCCGGCGGGCGGTTCCGCCTCCATGTGGATCATGCTCCTGCTGATCTTCGTGGTGATGTGGCTCTTCATGATCCGTCCCCAGCGCAAGCAGCAGAAGGAACTGGAGGCGTTCCAGAATTCCCTCAAGAAGGGTGACAAGGTCGTGATCGGCAACAGCGGCATCTTCGGCGAGATCGCCGAGGTGAACGACAAGACCGCCCTGGTCCGCGTGGACGGCGACACCAAACTCCGCGTGTCGAAGCAGGTCCTCGTGCGCGACACGACCGACATCCAGCAGCAGTAATTTCCCATGTCTCGGGAAACCCGTCTCAAGTTGCGGGGGAGGGAGGGCCTTCTACTGGCCGCCTCCCTCCTCATTGCGCTTGTCATCTGGTTCCTGAGCAACCTGTCCCAGATCTTCTCCGGCGTGGTATCCGTCCCGGTCTTGGCCGAATGCAACATCCCGGGGCACAGCAACGTATCCGCCGGGACCGCCCTGGTCCAGGCCCGTTGCCGGACGACCGGATTCCGGCTCCTCCGGGAGGGAAGACGGGAGCGGAGCAAGCAGGTGCGCGTACATTTCGAGCGCGCCGACATGCACCATCTGGACGGTGACCGCTTCTATATTGCCGGAAGCGCCAAGAATTCCTACAGCGAGCAGTTCTTCGGGGACGAGGTCCAGGTGGAGTCCTTCGTGACGGACACCCTGTTCTTCCGCTTCCCGGCCGAGAACCACAAGCGCGTGCCCGTGCAACTGTCCGGCGACGTGTCGTACCGGGACCAGTTCATGGCCTCCGGGACGCTCCGGCTCGTGCCGGATTCCGTGACGGTCTATGGCGAGCAGGCCCGGCTGGACCTGGTGGACCAGGTCTCCACGGCCCCGCTCTTTCTGGAGGATGTCCATGAGAGCCAGCAGGGGACGGTGCGGCTCCGTCGTGTCAAGGGCGTCCGGCTTTCCGACGAGATCGTCAGTTACGAACTGCCGGTTTCCCGGTATGTGGAAGTCCGGTCTTCGCTTCCCGTCAAGGTGGAAGGGGTTCCCGCTGGCCGTTCCCTGCAGGTGTATCCCTCTCAGGCCGAGGTCGTTCTCCACTGCGAGTTCCCTGTGGGCCGGGACCCGTTTGAGTCCCTGGTCCTCGCCATCGACTACAAGGACTTCGTGTCCTCCATTTCGGGCCGGTGCATCCCCCGGGTACGGCAACTTCCGGCCGGCGTGCTGGATTACCGGGTGGTCCCGGAGATTTTCGACTGCATCGAAACGGACTGATCCCGATGAAGACCGTCATCCTGACCGGTGGAATGGGCAGCGGGAAATCCGCCGTCGCCCGTTATCTGGAAAGCCGCGGCGTTCCGGTCTATGACTCGGATGCCCGGACGAAATCCCTGTACGACCGTGATCCCTCCCTCATCCCCGCCATCGAACGGGAACTGGGTACCCCTTTGCGGGATGCCGGCGGCCGGCTGGACCGGAAAAAGTTCGCATCCCTGATCTTTTCGGACCTTACGGCCAAGGCCC
The DNA here is from genome assembly GCA_902781705.1 of uncultured Bacteroidia bacterium. Lineage (GTDB taxonomy): Bacteria > Bacteroidota > Bacteroidia > Bacteroidales > UBA932 > Cryptobacteroides. The sequence goes on along the minus strand of CACZKE010000009.1, from coordinate 70,234 downwards.
GGGTGGAATCGCTGGTCTATCCGGCCGTCCTCGCGGATTTCCGCCGGTGGAAGCGCTGGCACCGGCCGGCGGGATGGGCCTATGGCCCCGTTCCCTTCGTCGTGCTGGAGTCCGCCGTCATCCTGTCGCACCCTCTTTTTGATGGTCTTGGCGACAAGGTGGTCCTGGTCGATGCCCCCGAGGAGATCCGCCTTTCCCGCTGCCTCTCCCGGGACGGATCCACGCCCGAAGAGGCGCTCCGACGGATCCGCAGCCAGTCCTTCGACCTTACCCGGGTGGACGCAGTCCTCGACAACGGCGGTCCGCTTGCCGCCATCCCGGAACGTTCCGACGAAATATTCTTGAATTTATTCACTATCTTTGCAAACTGATAAAACGTAAATATCCCTATGAAGACAGATCTTGCCAAAACCCTCTCCGTCCGCGGTCAGCGCGGCCTTTTCAACTATATCGCCCAGTCCCGCAACGGGGCCATCGCCGAATCCCTGAAAGACCACAAGCGGACGAATTTCCCCGCGAACAGCGGCATTACCACCCTCGCCGACATCTCCATCTACACGATGGAAGGCGAAGTGAAACTCAAGGAGGTCTTCCTCAAACTCCACGAGGTCCTGGGCGAGGCCGACGCCCCCACTTCCAAGGCATCTGCGGACGAACTGAAAGCCCTTTTCGAGAAGGCCCTGCCCGATTATGACGCGGACCGCTTCTATGTCTCCCACATGAAGAAGGTGGTGGACTGGTACAACGAACTCAAGAACTTCGCCTCCCTGGATTTCGTCGAGGAAGAGGAAGGGGAAGATGCTCCTCAGGACGCTGAATAATGCCCACCCTGCAGGTCATCACGCTGGGGTGTTCCAAGAACACGGTTGATACGGAACATCTTCTCTACCAGGTACGTAACGCTTATGATATCGTGCCGGAAGGGGAGTCCTGCCCCGTGGACGTCCAGTTGGTCAACACCTGCGGATTCATCGGGGACGCCAAGGAGCAGTCCGTCCAGACCATCCTGGAGTCCGTCCGGCGCAAGCAGGCCGGCGAAATCGGCCGTCTCCTCGTTTTCGGCTGTCTTTCACAGCGTTACCGGAAGGAACTTCCGGACCTGATTCCCGAAGTGGACGGCTGGTTCGGTGCAAGGGACCTTTCCCCGCTGGTCCGTTCCCTCGGATGTGAACCGGACATGGCCACGTCCCATCGCCGGGTACTCACCGACGGCCGGCATCCGTATGCTTACCTGAAGATTTCCGAAGGCTGTGACCGCCGGTGCTCCTACTGCGCCATCCCCCTGATCCGGGGCAATCATCATTCCGTGCCCATGGAAGTCCTGGTCCGGGAAGCGGAAGGGCTGGCCGCCCAGGGAATCCGGGAACTGGTCATCATCGCCCAGGATACGACGTATTACGGCCTGGACTTGTACAAGAAGCGTTCGCTCGCCGAACTTCTCCGCCGCCTGTCCGCCGTAGAAGGCATCGAGTGGCTCCGCATCCATTATTCCTATCCGGCCGATTTCCCGGATGACGTCCTGGACGAAATGGCGGACAATCCCAAGGTGTGCCGGTACATGGACATCCCGCTCCAGCACATCGACGACGGGGTCCTGGAGAAGATGCACCGGGGCGTAGACGGGGCCTGGACGCGGCAACTGATCCAGCGGATGCGGGATCGGGTTCCTGGCGTTGTCCTCCGTACGACGATGATCGTGGGGCATCCCGGAGAGACGCCCCATGCCTTCCGGAAACTGCTTCAGTTCGTGGAGGATGCCCGCTTCGAACGGTTGGGCGCCTTCGCCTATTCGGAGGAGGAAGGAACCTATGGTGCCCTGCATTTTGAGGATACCGTCGGCCCCCGCGCGAAGAAAAACCGCCTCGGAAAACTGATGGAACTTCAGCGTGGCATTTCTCTTGCATACAATCAGTCCCGTGTGGGGACGGAGGTCCGCGTCCTGGTGGATGATTTCCTGGACGGGATCCTCGTATGCCGCAGCGAATTCGAGAGTCCGGAAGTGGACGGGGAGATTCTCCTCAGGTACGATCCGGCCGTTTTCGACGGCATCGAGCCCAACTCGCTGATAGGTAATTTCCTGGAGGTGAGGATCGTTTCCGCCGATGAGTATGACTTGACTGCTGAACTTGTGCAATTATGAGAAGAAGTATCCTTGCAGCGGCCTTCGCGGCCCTCTCCCTGGCGGCCTGTTCGCCCCAGACACTGACGCTCAGCGTGGACATGCGCCATCCTTCCAAGTCGGGTATCGACCTCGCGCGGAAGACGATGTCCATCGTCTATATGGACGGCGGTACGGCTGATTCCACTTTCAGCAATGCCGTCGCTTCATCCCTGGCCCGTTCCCTGGAGAAGGACTATTTCCGGGGCGAGGAGAACATCGGCGTGTACAAGATTCCGTCGGATTCCGTGGACCTGGACCTGATGCACCGGCTGGTGATCGACACCGGGGACGATGTTGTGTTCCTGCTCGGGGAACCTTCTTTCGGCGAGGTGTCCATGGGCCCCAACGTCGCGGTCCGGGATCCCAAGAATGTCGATTCCGCATTCGTCGCCCAGGCGCAGATCCCGTACAACGCCCGGCTGTATGTCTATGACAGCATGGCCAAGGGTGATGTCCTGAACACTTTCCGGGGCTCGAGCATCCTCCGCACCCAGGTTTACAACAATGGGGTGACGGCGAAGGAGTTCCTCACCGAGAAAGCGCGCGAAGCCAAGGACGGCGGTGCCGACATGGTCGGCGCCCAGATGAGCAACCGCTTCGTCCCCACCTGGAAAACGGAGAATTACAGTCTCTATTACTACGACGACTTCAACGGTCAATGGGTGAATGCGGCCTACCTCGCCTACGAGTTCCATTGGAAGAAGGCAGCCGACATCTGGATGGCCCTTTCCGGAACCGGCAACTACACCAAGCGCGCCTGCGCCTGCTACAACACCGCCCTGGCCTTCTATATGATGGGAGACCTGAACATCGCCACCAAATGGCTCGACCGGGCCGACGGCTACGAATCCCTGAGTCTTTCCCCGGGGCTCCGCAAACGCATCGAGGAACGGAAATAAATGATCAGCCGACTCTTGTGCGAGCCGGCTATTATTTTTATATTTGCGTCGTTAAGTCTATTGTAATTGAACCGGATACCATGAAAAAGACCACATTGCTACTCCTGTCCTTGTTTGCCGTTCTTCTGCTTGGTGGCTGCAGTAAGTCTTCCGTAAGCGGCAGTGAGCCCTTTGTTGTGAACACTCCGGATGTCGGTCGACTGACGACCGTTTCCCACCCGTCGTTCTATGAAACGGGAAACGGACTCATTGATGCGATTTCGTTTATCGGAGGTAAGAAGGTCGATGATTCGGTCATGCTGTCCCTGTCTTTTGATGATCATCTGGGCACCGGGGAAGACCTGAAGATAGACCGGTGCTATTTCGGCCTTCATTTTTCCAGCATCTGGACGGATTCCACCGACCGGATCGCAAGCGGACGCATCCTTCTGAAGGAACAGAGTGAAAGGCGAATCGTCATCCGCTTCATCGACCTTGTCTTCAAAACCGGTCGGGGAGATTACCGGCTGAACGGCGACCTCACCTTCAAGAAGGCGGATGCGGAAGTTGGGCTCTGAATCTATAGAGTGGCCTAGCCGTTCACGGCATCCTGCTTCATGGCTCTTGCTGTCTCAAGCAGCAGGGGAATATCCGTCTTGACGGTATTGAAGATCCCTTCGGCGTCCACCTCTCCGTATTCGTGGGAAAGGAAATTCCGCATCCCGAACACCTGTTCCCACGGAATCCCTTTGTATGGCTTGAAATAATCTTTCCCGGCGAGGTTCCTGATTTTTACAAAACTCTCGGTGATATACTGAAGACTCATTCCACAAGCCCTGTAAACGGTCATTCCATGGAGGCTCGTGATAAAGTCATCGGGCTTTGCGATGTCCGCGCTCATGACGGAAAGCAGTTCCATCTCTTTGATTGCCGCCTCAAGAATGGTCGTGATTCGTTCTTTAGCCGGTAACATAAACGAGGTCTTTTTGGATGTTCTCCATGAATCCTTCCTGAAAATGGGCCTTTGCCGATACAAGATCCACTTTTCGGCCAAAAACGGTTTCCAGCTGCTTGGTCAGCGTGTAGTATTGGTATAGACTGGGCTGTTTCAGCGATACGAGTATATCGATGTCGCTCTCCGGTCCCGCCTCGTCTCTGGCAAAGCTGCCAAAAAGAGCGATGCTCTCTATGCCCAGAGATGCTTTGTTGTATATATAGTAAACTTTCAGGAGTGCCAATACGGTGCTTCTGTTGAGTTTTTCTCCAGGGCGTTCGTCAACGTAGCTGACGACAGGGCGATACCCCAATGCTTCCAGCACCTTTGAAAAAGTGTCCGGACTGCCCAACTTACCTCTTTCCATCCGGGATATCTGAGACTTGCTCATCCCCGAAAGAATCCCGACCTGCTCCTGGGTCATCCCCCTGGCAAGCCGCATGCTCTTTATATCAGGCTCAAACATAGTTCTGTTTTTGACAAAGATATATAAAGTTTAATAAATATGCAACTTTTGGCGCCGATATCCTTTTCTTTGGGTAGTGCATTCTCTCCGGGAAAATTGTGGACTACTCGACGAAAATTTAAAGACCGTAAAGTGCCCATAGAAGTGTCCAGGAGGGTGGTTGCCGCTCTTCAGCTACCTCCTGACGGGGAGGTAAAGAGCACCTATTGACCTTGGAGACCCCTCCAACGCCCCTGGGCGCTCTTTAAGTTTTCACGCTGAGTATGTACGGGCATTACGGGAGAGTCCGACTTGGTACCGGTTCGGGAACGGTGAAATCGGTTACTGGAAGAACACTGGCTATCGATACGATTTCTATGAGAAGCCGAGCAAGTTCAGGGAGATGATGATGCAAAACAAAATTGCAGCATACTTGTCGGATAGAAGACAAGGCTGTAGCAATCTTATAGACCATCTCCCTTTACTGACGTTCAAGAATGAGAATGTGGAAGGTGAGTATCTGCTTTTCTATTGTATTGAGGATATTGTACAACGAAGATAAGGCCGGCAAAAGACTTCCTCATCATCTCGATTATCATTGATAGTTGCCTATCTCACAGAAAAGTTGTAAATTGCGTTGCGTTGTAACGCAACTTATTTGCAATGAAGAAGTATGTAATTAATAGGAATAACACCGAACAGTGGAAAGAAGACGTCAAGAAGTCCGTCATGTTCTATAATGATTGGTTCTTGGCATTTGCCCCCTCAACCTATATCAACGCACGTCAAGATGCCATCAACAGAGTGAACAATGCCTTCCAGAAAACGGATTGTTTTAATTTGTTGTCAACAGACATATTAAAGTCTGCGCCAGAAGCGATCACCATTCTACGGATGGCGACTACGCCCCCGTTAGCGAGAGACAGATTAGTGGGCCTTTCTGAAGTCCCAAAATCCTTGATTACATCGCTGGAGGACGGAAAACTACCTGCGAAGATGGCGGTATCTGCTCTGGATAAACACCTTAAGAGTATTATTGCTGTTATCAATAAGCTTTTAGATGTTGATATCATGCCTTGGTTAGCGGACAAATCTTCTCCTAAAGAGATAGATCGGCTTTTTGCAACTCATGTTATTGGCGACCGTGTTTGTGGTTCGCTATCTGACCCAATTATCCGCAATGAACAAGAGCGGAGACAGCTTAACAGCATCGCAAAGTATCTTACCGCCAAGGGTTATCAATTCGTGGAATCCAAATCCATCGAAGATTTCAGAAAGATGGAGAAGGGCTCCTTCTCCTTTCATCTTAACGTTCCCGTCACAATGGATAGAATTCAGACAGTGAATATGCCAATTGATGCTGTCATTATGCGACAGTCGGCTAATAAAGGGGATTATCCTGTCTTAATTGAATGTAAGTCGGCTGGTGATTTTACAAACACTAATAAACGCCGGAAAGAAGAAGCCACAAAAATTGAACAATTAAAAAACACATACGGAAAGAAAATCGAATTCATCTTGTTTCTCAGTGGCTATTTTGATAGTGGTTATTTGGGATACGAAGCCGCAGAAGGCATTGATTGGGTTTGGGAGCATAGGATAAGTGATTTACAGCGAGCTGGAGTATAATACAATGGATGAGATAGAGATTAGACGCAAAGCATTGCAGGATAGCTTGGATGCGGGGAAGACCCAAAAGGAACGCAATATATTGGGTCAGTTCTCGACTCCATTTCCACTAGCATCTGATATGATGCTTTATTTGCGTCGATTGATGGGGCGGGATGATATTTCGCTAATTGAACCCTCTATCGGAACCGGGGTTTTCTATTCAGCGTATAGGGATTTGTTTGTAGATAGTAAGGAGCGAGTCCTTGGATTTGAGATAGACCCGTATTACTTTAAACCGGCTCAGCAATTCTGGAATGGGACGAATTTGGAGATTAGGTGTGCAGATTTCCTATCCCAACAGCCAGATAGAAAATTTGACATGCTAGTCGCTAATCCTCCGTATGTGCGCCATCACCATATTGAGAGTACAGTTAAACAGCGTTTAAAAGGAGAAGTCTTTCGAGAGTCAGGATTGAAGATTTCTGGATTGGCAGGGTTGTATTGCTACTTTATGATATTGTCCTCAAAGTGGCTAAAAGATGGTGGAGTTTCTTGTTGGCTTGTCCCTAGTGAATTTATGGATGTTAATTATGGCGTGGCTGTTAAACAGTTTCTTCTTCAAAATGTAGAACTGATTCATATTCACCGATTTGGTCTTAATGACTTGCAGTTTAGCGATGCTTTGGTAAGTTCTTGCGTCGTTGTATTTCGTAACCATAAACCATCTGATGGCCATCCAATCCGGTTTTCCTTGGGTGGGAGTATCAACAATCCGGAAACATGCAAATTATTAGATCGGAACCAGCTATCATCTAAAACAAAATGGACCAGTCTCTTTGGGAATGATGTCGTTTCTGATGTTTCCGGAGCCATATTAGGTGATTTTTTTACAGTTAAGCGGGGCGTTGCAACTGGTGATAATGACTTTTTTATATTGGATAAAGAAACAATTACCAAATACAGTATCCCGGCGAAATTCCTTCGCCCTCTTATACCCAGTCCTCGTTATATTAAGGGTAATCGAATAGATAGCGAAAATGGTTTACCCGTTGTCGATCGGCAACTCTTCCTTTTTTGTTGTAGTCTTCCAGAGGATATTCTGCGAAGGGAGTATCCGAAGGTGTGGGAGTATATCTGCGTAGGCTATGAGCGAGGTGTTCAAAGCGGTTATATTTGTAGCCGTCGATCTCCATGGTATTCCTGTGAAGAAAGAGAGCCTGCCTCCATTATTATGCCTTATATGGGGCGGTCTGAGACGAATAACCAGATGTTCCGTTTCATTCTTAATTCTTCTTCGGCGATCACGACTAATGTATATCTTTTGCTATATCCCAAACCGCAATATGTTCAATGTATGAGAGATGAAAGTGTACTATTGGATGTATGGCGTGAGTTAAACGCTATCCCTGCAGAAACCCTTTCCCGAAATGGCCGTTTTTATGGCGGTGGTTTGAGGAAAATAGAACCGAAGGAATTGATGAATACTCCGGTTAATGGCATTGCTTCATTATTAATTCCGCATGCTTCGGGTTATCAGTTATCCTTATTTGATTAAGCAGTATTGTTTGTACTATACTTTTTCACAGGATAAAAACGCGATTCATCATATGGCCAGAGCATTAGATTTAGTAGTAAATACAGAGGATGTCTCTCTGATTATTAATGCTCGTCAGAGTAAGGTTTCTACAACTGACTTGATAAAGTACCTGTCTAATTATGAGCAGCTATTGAAGTCTATTAATTATGTGCTAAATGCCAAGTACTGTATTGGTTATGATATGGTACAAGTTGACATTGAAGGACTGAAAGAAGGGAGTTTTGAGATTAAATCTAAGATTAAGAAGTTCTCTGTAAAGACATTAGAAATCTTATTTGGCATTTTCCTTACGAAGATTCTTACAAATGATCCAACGCCTATTACTCTTAACATCAATGGCGAAAATGTTGTTGTTAATGTTTCTGATATAAATACGGATAGAAGAGTTGTAGTTCAAAGAAGCAAGCTTGCTAGAACAGCAAATGATGACCAAGAAGTTGATGGGATTGCTATTGAACTGGAAAGAGAGGATGGTAAGCGAGAAAAAGTAGACATTACCCGAAATGAGCTTAGTGGAATTATAGTTGATGAAGAGGACTTGTCCAACATGGAATCTAGTTGGGTGCACAATGTTACCATGGTAATAGTTGCGCCTGTCCTTGAAAGTGAACCAGCAAGTTGGAAAATCCGAATTGGAGACAAAAAATTTTCTGCGAGAATGACTGACGAGTCTTTTCTGGCATTAATGAATGAAGAAAAAATAGCATTTGGTAAAGGAGATACTATCGTTGCCGATTTAGAAACACAGATTACAACAAAAGAAGGGTCTACTCCAAGCGTCAAGCATTTTATTAGAAAGGTGCACAAGTATCCCCGCTATGGACAACCAAATAATCCTACTTTATTTTAAGATCGCATACTCGAATTGAAACTCAAATGAGTAATATCGTTTTTAAGTAAGCATCCGATTAAAGACGTCTTGAACGTTTGATTTCAAGTTGGAGGCAACTTGTCCAAGTTGGACCAAGAGGGGGTCAGTTTCGAGAGGATTCTCCATCCATAAATAAAACAATTAAAGTGTGAACTGATAGTTATATCTGGTTAAATCTGTTATTTCCTAGTCTTCTATCGCTTCGGCGAGGATGGAGATGGGGTGCTTGACCGTGTAGCCGGTGGACATTTCGAGCTGCCACTTGCAGGTTTCGCAGTCGCAGGCAACGAAGTCCGGGTTCACGGACTTGATCTGGTCGAACAACGGTTTGCCGATGGCCTGGGAGGCCTCGTAGTTCTCCTTCTTGAAGCCGTAGGTGCCCGAGATGCCGCAGCAGTTGGAGTCCAGCATGGTGAACTCCACACCCGGAATCATCTTCAGGAGTTCGGTGGAGAAGATGCCCCAGCCCAGCCGTTCCAGGTGGCAGGGCGTGTGGTAGGCGATGCGGGCCCGGTAGTTCTCCTTGAACTTGAGCGTGGCCGCACCGGATTCCAGGAGCTGCCAGATGTAGCGGGTGGCGAGGAGGATGGAGTCCCGGACGCCGGCGTTATCGACCTTCAGGAGTTCCGGGTATTCTTCGCGCATGGTCATCGTGCAGGTGGAGGAGGTGGTCAGGACGGTGAGTCCGGCATCCACGGCTTTCTGCAGCGCCACGACGTTGTGCTCGGCGTTCTTGGTTGCCTTCTTGTACATCCCGTTGGCAATGAGGGCCACTCCGCAGCATTTTTCCTTCTCCAGGAGTTGTACGCCGATGCCGAGGGCGTTCATCACCTTCACGAAGTCCTTACCCAACTGGGGGTAGTTGTAGTTCACGTAGCAGCCGTGGAAATAGGCCACCTGCTTGTCGAACTTGGCCTGCTCCTTGGAGCGGCGCTTGAGCCAGCGCTCGAAACTGCGTCCGCTGTATTTCGGGAAGGTGCGGTGCCGGTCGATGGCGAAAGTCGCATCCAGGACGGTCTTGGTGATGCCCAAGCCGGTGACTCCGTTCACCAGGGGAGCGAACGGACGGGCCACGCTGCCCATGAAATCGGTGCTGGCGAGCATCCGGTCGCGCAGGCGGGGCTGTTCGTTTCCGTATTTCATCCGGGCGGACTGGATGATGTCGGCCACCTTCACGCCGGAAGGGCACACGACTTCGCACCGCTTGCAGTTCAGGCAGTACTTGAGCGCCTGGTTGAAGAAATACGGATCCTTCAGGCGGAGGCGTTCGCCGTCCGGACCGGCCTGCTTGGGGCCGGGATAGCGCGGATTCACCGGCACGACCGGACAGTAAGCCGTGCAGATGGTGCATTTCATGCACTCCTCGAAATTATGGGCGCTGGCGGTATATTCCTGCAGTTTCATACGTTACCTCCTTTGATGGTGTCCACGGCCGCGAAGGCCGTCCGGATGGCCATGCCGGCCGCCGTTCCGAAGTCTTCCTTCCGGGTGTTCCCCAGGACGGAGCCGATGGCGAACAGGTTCTGCACAGGTTCCCCGTCCTTGATGGCATGCAGTTCCGCGTCGGTCTTGACGCCGAAGTCCATGTAGGGCTGGTGAGCGAAGAAATCGGCATCGTACCAGTCGCTCCGGTTCTCCGGATAGGCGATGTCCAGGCCGAACAGGGGTTCGGTGACCTGTGTGGGCGTGGTGACGAGTCCCTTGGAGAAATAGCCGCCGGAAGCGAGGATGAAATGGTCCGCGAAGATCCGGGCCGTATCCAGGTTCCGGGTGGTGATGCTGCTCACGACCCCTTCGTGCAGGGCGGCGGAAGTGACTTCGTCGCCCATCAGGAAAGTGCCTCCCAGTACCTCGAAACGCCGTTTCAGCAGCATCTGGGTGCGGATGCCGGGGACCGATGGAGGCATCGTGCCCACGAAGGCGACGCGGGCGGGCAGGGCAGTGCGGATCTTGTCCAGCACGGCCGTGTCCTTGAGGCCGAATACCTGGGGCAGGATAATGAGATCCTCGTCCTTATGCAGGACGCGGATGTCCCCGACGACCTTCTCCCAGTACTCGTCCATGGCACGGGCGATGTTGACCGAGCGCATCTCGCTGGGACTCAGCCGCAGATGCTCCATCTCGGGCAGGCGCACGAAGCGGATGCGGCAGGTGGCCCCGGCCTTTTCCAGCGCCTCGGCGATGAAGGTGCCGTAGAAGTCGTGGAAGCCCGTGAAATTGACGATGAGGGCTTTCTCCGCCGCGTGTTCGTCCGGGAATACCGTGACGTCCTCCAAAGTAAGGGATGCAGGGCGGAAGGAGCCCATGGGCATCAGTTGAAAACCGTCCATGGCGTTGGTCCGGACGCCGGCCGCCGCAAAGAGGGCGGACACCCGGTCCCGGGCGGGGCCGATGTCCTCGAAATTGCCGGAGAAGAAATGCATCGCGTTCTGTCCGGCGCTCACGATCAAGACTTTCCGGCCCGCCTCCTGGAGGCTGATGCCGGCGGTGAGGCCCGAAAGGCCGCCACCGATGATCACCGTATCGAATCTCATACGCCCAGTACGTGTTTATAGACCCACTGTGTGTATTCCGCCTCGCGGAGCGCATCACCCCAGCCGATGGGATACATTCCTTTCCAGCGTTCGGTCATGAATTCTTTCAGGTCTTCCCGGGCGCGGTCCGTGCATCCGTGAGCCTTGGCCAGCAGGCCGGCGGCGCGACAGCCGCAGAGTTCGCCCTGGCAGGTGCCCATGCCCACGCGCGTGCGCCGGCGCAGGTCCGTCAGGCCGCTCACGTCCAGCCGTTCGATGGCGGAATTGATCTCGCCCACGGATACTTCCTCGCATTCGCAGATGAGGGACTGGTCCAGCGAATCGGCCGCCTGCACGCGGGCGGCGCCGGTGCCCAGGCGCCCCGCGACGGCCTTCTGGACTGTCGTCGGGTTCTCCCAGATCTTTTCCGCGACCTCACGGAAGGACTGGACCCCGGCTCCCGGCAGGGGAATCTCCGCCGTTTCGCAGGCTTTGTCGATGGAGAGTTTCCTGCACACCATGTCGGTGGCCATCTCCGCCATCAGGCGGTAGGTCATGAGTTTGCCGCCGGTAATGGTGATGAACCCCTTCAGCCCGTCCCGCTGCTCGTGGTCCAGGCAAACGATGCCGCGGCTGATGTTGCGGCCGGACGGGTCATTGTCGGCGGAGACGAGCGGACGGACGCCGGCATAGGCCCGGAGGATCCGGGTGCTGGCGAGGGCCGGAGCCAGTTTGGCACCTTCCTCCACGAGGAGGTTCACTTCTTCCGGTGTCACCCGCACTCCGTCGCATTCCTCGAACGGAATCTTGGTGGAGGTGGTGCCGATGATGCATACCGTATCGCCCGGTACGAGGATATCCGCGTTGGCGGGCTTGCGGCAGCGGTTGATGACGATGCCGTTGACCCGGTGCGCGAAGATGAGGAGGGCTCCCTTGGCCGGGAACATGCCGATCTTCACCCCGGCGAGGTCCGCGATGTGCTGGCCCCAGATGCCGGCGGCATTGACGGTGATGTGCGCGTAATACTCGCCGCTCTTATGTGTCTGGTGGTTGTAGGTCTTCACGCCCACGATCCGGTCGCCGTTCTTGATGAATCCGGTAACCTCCGTATACAGAAGCACCTGCGCTCCATGTAATTTCGCGTCCACCATATTGGCGGCGCACAGGCGGAACGGATCCACGCTGCCGTCGGGCACCTTCACCGCGCCGATCAGTTCCGGATTCAGGGACGGTTCCATCCGCAGGGCGTCCTTCGGGTCCACGATCTCGGCCGGGATGCCGGCGGCGAGGCAGGACTCCACGAACTTCGCCTGGTAGTTGAGGTCGTCCTCCGGGAGGGTGATGAAGAAGCCGTCGGTCTCGTCCACGCAGTGGGAGGCGATCCGGCGGAGGATCATGTTCTCGCGGATGCACTCGTTGGCCGATTCCTGGTCGGTGACGGCGTAGCGCGCCCCGGAATGCAGGAGGCCGTGGTTCCGGCCCGTCGCTCCGGTGGCGATGTCGTGCCGCTCGATGAGAAGGACCTTCAGTCCCCGCATCGCGCAGTCCCGGGCCGTGCCGGCCCCGGTGATGCCACCGCCTACGATGATGACGTCATACTCGTTCCGTTTCATCTGATGTTCAAGTATTTATGGGTCTGCAGCGACAGCCGCCACCGCGGATGCCGCTGGATATAATCGACAGTCTCCGCCGTATTGGCGCAGGAGCACGGCTGGAGGAAATGCCACGCGGCCGGGAATTCCGCCCACTTCTCTACGTCGTTCCCGAGGAAAACGACTTTTACTTCATCGGCCTTGGTCAATGCCACCGTTCCGTCGCCTTTGAGACCGGGGACATCGGCCTTGGGACTTACCGTGACCCAGTCCACGCCTTCCGGCAGGGGACGGGTCCCGTTCGTTTCCACATGGATCCGGTACCCGGCTCCATGCAGGGCCTCCACCAGCGGACGGTCCAGTTGCAGGGACGGCTCGCCGCCGGTCACGCAGACGCGGCGGCACTCCCCGGCAACCGCCGAAATGGCTTCCACGATCTGCTCCGCCGTCATTTCGGTGCAGGCCTGGTGGTCCGTATCGCAGAACGGGCACTGCAGGTTGCAGCCGGACATCCGCAGGAACACCATCGGCGTCCCTGTCCAGTATCCTTCGCCTTGCAGGCTGTAGAATATTTCGTTGATCCGGTACACTAGTCGCGCTCGTAGGCGGCCATGTTCATCTCGGACTCCCAGACCTCCACCTTGTAGGCGTTGGGGGTGTTGTCGCAGATCCAGCGGGCAATGTTCTCGGCCGTGGGATTCATGGGCAGGACGTCGTTCAGGTTCTTGTGGTCCAGGGCTTTCTCGATGTCCCGCTTGATGAGGGTGAAGTCCGTGACCATGCCGTCCTGGTTCAGGGTCTCCGACTTGCAGTAGATCTTGACGATCCAGTTGTGGCCGTGCAGGTCCTCGCACTTGCTCTCGTAGGAAAGCATCAGGGAGTGGGCCGCGGAGATTTCCAGTCTTTTGCAAACGTAGTACATAGGCGTTTATTCTTCGTATTCAGTGGGGTCGAAGCCCTCCAGGGCCTCTTTCCGTTCTGTGCAGGTGCCGCAGCGGCCGCAGTGTTTCTCCCCGCCCTTGTAGCAGGACCAGGTGCGGCTGTAGTCGATGCCGAGTTCCTTCCCGCGCAGGGCGATGTCCCGCTTGGTCAGGTTGCAGTAAGGGGAGACGATGCGGACGCCGTTGTAGGTGCCGGCCTCGGCCGCCCGGTCGAAGGCCTCGATGAATTCCGGCCTGCAGTCCGGGTAGATGGCGTGGTCCCCGCCGTGGTTCGCCAGCAGGACCGTGTCCAGGTCCATGCTTTCGGCAAGGCCCGCCGCCACGGCGAGCATGATGCCATTTCGGAACGGGACCACGGTGGATTTCATGTTGTCGTCGGCATAACTTCCCTCCGGGATGTCGCCGCCGGAAAGGAGCAGGTCGCTCCGGAAATATTTGCCGATGAAATCCAGCGGGATGACCCGGTGGGGGATTCCCAGTTTTTCACAGTGCTCCGCCGCAAATGCGAGTTCCTTCGCGTTGTGCTTGGAACCGTAGTCGAAGGACACGGCCAGCGCGATGCTGTCCCTGTATTCGTACAGCATCGTCGTACTGTCCAGTCCGCCGGAATATACCAGGATGGCTTTCATATCTTGGCAGCGCTGAAACGGGCGACGATGGCATCCACGGCCTTGCGGGCGGAGGCGACGGCCTCGACGACGGTCTTGGGACCGAAGAGGAAGTCGCCGGCGACATAGACGTTGTCGATGCCCTGGATGGAGGCGAGGCCGTTTTCGTCCACGACCAGGTCACCCTTTTCGTCCAGGACGGGTTCGCAGCCGTTGAAAACGGAGAAGTCCGGCTTCTCGCTGATGGCGGAAAGGAGGGTGTCGCATTCGACCTCGTGCTCGGTGCCCTCGATAATGCGGGTGCGGACCTTTCCGGTCGCGGGATCCGTCACGTTCTCGCAGTCGCAGAAAACGACGCTGCCGGTACGGACCTCCACGGGGGCCTGGAAGACGCGGAAATGGACCCCGTCACGCATGGCTTCCTCCACCTCGATGGGGTTCGCCGGCATGTTGCCGTAGTCCTTGCGGTAGTAGATCCAGGTCTCGGCACCGTGCCGGACGGCGGTGCGGCTCGCGTCCATGGCGACGTTGCCACCGCCGATGACGATGACTTTGCGGCCCAGGTCGAAGGCCGACGGGTTCTTCAGGAACGGAAGCGCCTGGAGCCCCTTCCCTTCGCCGGGAATGTTCAGCAGGGCCGCTTTCTCGGCGCCGGTGCCCAGCAGGACCGCGTCATAGCGGGCTGCCACGCGGGCCAGTTCGATGTCCCGGCCTATCTCGATGCCGCCCTGGAACTCGATCCCGGCTCCGAGGAGCAGGCGCTCGTAGGCGTTGACATATTTCTTGTCCAGGCGGAAACCGGGGATACCGTAGCGGAGGACGCCGCCGATGCGGGGATTCGCGTCGGCGATGCTTATCTCGGCACCCAGGCGGTACAGCCAGATGGCGGCGACGATGCCCACGGGACCGGCCCCGACGAGGGCGACGCGCTTGCCGGAGAGGAGGTCCGACTCCCGTTTGAGCGTGACGCTGAACAGGTAAGCGTCGGAAATCTCCTGCTCGATCTCGTACCAGCGGACAGGGATTTTCTTGACGTTCAGGATACAGTTTCCAAAGCAGAACTGCCGCCAGTCGCACACGCGGGAGGTGATGGCGGACAGGGGATTGTTGTCGAAAAGGATCTTGCCCGCTTCGTCCAACTTGTCTTCCCGGTAGAGTTGCATGCACTCGGGAATGGGCGTATGGACAGGACATCCCTGCAAGGAGCATTTGGGCTTCTTGCACAGGAGGCAGCGGAGCGCTTCGTTGTTTTTCATAAAAAAGAAGATGCGGTTGTTGTATAATATACAAAGATAGCAAAAAAGCCTTACAGATACAGCGCGTGCGTGTTTTTTATTTCGTTCATCACGAAGGAGGAAAGGATGCTGCCGATGGAGTCGATGGTGCCGAGGACGTTGATGATGAACTCGTTGTAGTATTTCATGTCCGGAGCGTGGATTTTCAGGAGATAATCGTACTCGCCGGAGATGTTGTAGCACTCGGCGACCTGCGGAATGTCCTTGACCACGGAAACGAAGGCCTGCGCCGTTTCCCGGCTCATCTGCTTGAGTTTGACCGAGCAGAACACGACGAAGCCCAGATGCAGTTTCTCCGCGTCCAGGACGGCGACGTACTTTTGGATGAAGCCGCTGCGTTCCAGGCGCTTGAGCCGTTCGAAGACGGGGGTGGTGGAGAGGTTCACGCGGGCGGCGAGTTCCTTGGTGGTCAGGCGGGCATTCTCCTGCAGGGCGCGGAGGATGTCCAGGTCGGTGGAGTCGAGGAGGATATCATTCATGGCCAGAATATTTTTCCATGGTTTGCTTAAAATCTATGCATTTTTTCCAAATAAGGCTTGTTGTTTGGCAAATATAGAATTATTTTCTGATTTAATGAAGAATTTTGGAAGATTGTTCCGGAGATTGTACCTTTGTCCGGAAAATGGAAAGAAAATGAGCAAGATCGACACCCTTTGCGTCCATGCGGGCTACACGCCCGGACGCGGCGAACCCCGGCAGATGCCCATCGTGCAGAGCACGACCTTCAAATACGAGACCTCCGACCAGATGGGCCGGCTCTTCGACCTGGAAGACAGCGGTTACTTCTACACCCGTCTCCAAAATCCCACCAACGATGCCGTTGCAGCCCGCATTGCCGCGCTGGAAGGCGGCGTGGGCGCAGTCCTGACCTCCTCCGGCCAGGCGGCGAACCTGTTCGCCTGCCTGAACATCTGCAAGGCGGGGGACCACATCGTGAGTCTGAACAACATCTACGGCGGAACCTTCAACCTGCTGGGCGTCACCCTGAAGCAGATGGGAATCGAGGTGACGTTCGTGGACCACAAGGCCACGGACGAAGAGGTGAACGCCTGCTTCCGTCCCGGGACGAAACTCCTTTTCGGGGAAACGCTCTCCAATCCCGGTGTGGAAGTGCTGGATATCGAGCGCTTTGCGAAGATCGCCCATGACCACGGTGTGCCGCTGGTGGTGGACAATACCTTTGCGACTCCGATCCATTGCCGTCCCTTCGAATGGGGCGCCGACATCGTCACCCATTCCACGACCAAGTACATCGACGGTCACGGCGTGACCGTGGGCGGCTGCATCGTGGACAGCGGGAACTTCGACTGGGACGCCCATGCGGAGAAGTTCCCCGGCCTCACGACGCCCGATGCGTCCTACCATGGGCTTACCTACACGAAGAAGTTCGGCAAGGCGGCCTTCATCACGAAGGCGGTCACGCACTTGATGCGGGACCTGGGGGCCATCCAGAGCCCCCAGAACGCCTTCTATCTGAACCTGGGACTCCAGACGCTCCACCTGAGGATCCGCCGCCATACGGAAAGCGCCCTGAAGGTGGCGCAGTTCCTCCAGGCCCATCCCGCCGTGGCCTGGGTCCGTTTCCCGGACCTTCCCGGCGATCCCGAGCATGGGAAGCAACTCAAATACCTGCCGGAGGGCTCCTGTGGCGTCATGTGCCTGGGCCTCAAGGGCGGCCGCGCATTCGACAACCGCTTCATGGATGCCCTGAAACTCGTCACCATCGAAACGCATGTCGCGGACTGCCATACCTGCATCCTGCATCCGGCCTCCCATACGCATCGCCAACTCACGGACGAGCAATTGCGCGCCGCCGGCGTGGCGCCGGACCTGATGCGCCTGTCCATCGGCCTGGAAGATCCCGACGACATCATCGCCGACCTGTCGAACGCTCTGGATGCCGCTGCCCATGCTTAGGAAAGAACTGACCGTTACACTGGAACTCGAGGCCGGGGGAGTGCTTTCCCCGGCCCGGGTCGTCTATCATACCTCCCAGGATGCCTGGGACGGAAAGCGTCCCGTCATCTGGGTTTGCCACGCCCTGACCGCAAACAGCGATCCCGAGGACTGGTGGCCGGAGATGGTGGGACCGGGCAAGGCCATCGACACGGAGAAGAACTTCGTCGCCTGCGTGAACATGCTTGGGTCCGCCTATGGTTCCGAGGGGCCTGCCCGGGAGAATCCCGCCACCGGGAAGCCCTGGCTCCTGGACTTCCCGAAGGTGACGGTCCGGGATATGGTCGCCGCCACAGTTGCGGTGAGAAAATCGCTGGGAATCAATCGGGTGGACCTTCTGATCGGAAGTTCCATCGGCGGTTTCCAGGCCATCGAGTGGGCGGTGACGGAGCCGGCGGTGTTCAAGCGCTGCGTCTTCATCGCCACGGCCCCTCGCGTATCCCCGTACCTGTCCGCGACCGTGGAAGCGCAGCGGATGGCCCTGGAGGCCGATCCCACTTTCCGTGAAGCCAGGGACCTCAGCGGCGGTGCGGCCGGCCTCAAGTGCGCCCGCGCCCAGGCCCTCATCACTTACCGCTGCTTCGACGGCTATGGCCTGACCCAGTTCGAGGCCGATCCCGACACGCTCTTCGCCGGCCGGGCCGCTTCCTACGAACGGTACCAGGGCGAAAAACTCGTCCGGCGCCAGTTCGACGCCTATTCCTACCATACCCTGTGCGATGCCCTGGACAGCCACAATGTGGGCCGGGGACGCGGGGGCGTCGAGGCCGCCCTGGGCCGGATCAAGGCCCGGACGACGGTCGTGTCCATCGACACGGACGCCCTGTTCCCGCCGCAGGAATCATCCGTCTGGGCACGCTGGATCCCCGGGGCGGACTACATTGAAATCTCATCCCGCTTCGGCCACGACGGTTTCCTCCTGGAAACAGCCCGGCTGACGGCTATTATCATGAAATAACGAACTATGCAAGTACTCAAATTCGGCGGCACTTCCGTCGCCTCATCGGAAGCGATGCTCCGGGTAATCGACATCGTCCGGAAATCCCTGGAGGCGGACCGGACCATCGTGGTCTCCTCCGCCGTCAGCGGATGTACCGACGCCCTGATCGAGACCGGCTGCCGGGCCGCCCGGAAGGACGAGTCCTACAAGGGGCTTATCGCCGATCTCCGCGAGCGCCATCATACCATCATCCGGGAACTGCTTCCGGACGGATACCAGCAGCAGACCGCCGCCTCGGTCGATGCGCTCTTCGATTCGCTGGAAGGGATCGCCTACGGGGTTTTCCTGCTGGGCGAACTGAGCCCGGCGTCGCAGGATGCCATCGAAAGTTTCGGCGAACTGTTCTCTACGACCATCCTGACGGACAAGTTCCGTTCCCTGGGCATCACCTGCGAGTGGTTGGATGCCAGGGAGTTGGTGCAGGTGTCCGGCGGCGTCGTGGACGAGCCGGAAACCTATGCACGCGTTTCCAAGGCCGTAAACTCGAACCCGCACGTGGAACTTTTCGTCGTGCCGGGCTTCATCGGCAAGGACGCCAACGGCCGGGTCGCTACCCTGGGCCGGGGCGGATCCGATTATACGGCTTCGCTTTTCGCCGTGGGCATCCACGCCCGCCGTGTGGAGATCTGGACCGACGTGCCGGGCATCATGACCGCCAACCCCAAGGTGGTCCCGACGGCCCGTCCCATCCCGAACATCTCCTACCGGGCGGCGCAGGAACTGTCCCATTTCGGAGCCAAGGTCATCTACCCGCCGACCATCCAACCCGTTGTGGAAGAGGGAATTCCCATCTATGTGAAGGATACGTTCCACCCGGACGAACCGGGTACGCTCGTGGAGCGGAACCCGCCGCGCGTGCGGGACGGGGTGATCGGCATCGCCCATTCGGACCACATCGCCCTCATTTCCCTGGAGGGAAGCGGGATGGTGGGTGTCCCCGGATTCTCCTCCCGGCTTTTCGATGCGCTGAGCCGCAAGGGGATCAACATCATCCTCATTACCCAGGCCTCCTCGGTCCATTCGATGTGCATCGCCATTGCCGAGGAAGATGCCGAAAAGGCCCGGGAAGCGGCCGACGCCTGCTTCGCCTACGAGATTTCCCTCGGAAAACTGAACCCCCTGAAGGTGGAGACCGGATTCTCGATCGTGTGCCTGATCGGGGATGACATCCTGGGCCATAGCGGAGCGACGGGCCGGATGCTAGCCGCCCTCGGGGCGCATAGCATCCCGGTGCGCGCCACGGCGCAGGGGTCCTCCGAACGCAATATTTCCGTCATCGTTCCCTCAGTCCGGGCAGAGGTCGCCATCCGGGCTATCCATCGGGAGTTCTTCGATAAGTGGAGTAATAAGGTAATCAATTTGTTTATAGCCGGTTATGGGCGTGTAGGTAAAGCGTTGGTCGAAATGCTTTCCGAGAATGCCGCCTCTATCGCCAAGCGCTCCGGGAAGGAACTTCGGGTATGTGGCCTTGCCAACAGCCGGCGGTATGTCATCGACACGGAAGGGATCGACCTGCAGCATGCGCAGGAGCGGCTGGACGCCGGGACACCCGGGAACGGGTATGTCGATGCGCTCGCCGAACTTTCGCTGGAGAATTCCCTCTTCGTGGACTGCACCGCCAGCGGGGAAATCGGTTTCCGGTATCCCGCCCTGTTCCGGAGCGGCTACAGCGTCGTGGCCTGCAACAAGATTCCCTTTTCCGGTACCTATGCGCAGTTCAAGGCGCTCCAGGAGCAGGCGCACAAGGCCGGGGTGTCTCTCCGGTATGAGACGACGGCCGGCGCCGCCCTTCCGGTCTTGGTGACGCTGGACCGCGTGGTCCAGAGCGGCGATACGCTCGTGCGGATGGATGCCGTACTTTCAGGAACGCTCAACTACTTGATGGACAACTATAAAGGCGTTGGATTTGAAGAATTGGTGGAAGAGGCGCGGATCAAGGGCTATACGGAGCCTGACCCGAACATCGACCTCAGCGGGAAGGACGTCCTCCGGAAGATCCTCATCCTGAGCCGCCAGACCGGTATTCCGCTGGAAGAGTCCCAGGTGAAGCTGGAGCCCGTTCCCGCCGACATCGCCGAGCGCTATGCCGCGGCGGCCGCCAAGGGGCTGAAGCTCCGCTATGTCGCCTCCGTGGACGCCGAAGGACACGCGACCGTGGGCCTCCAGGAAGTGGGACCCGACAGTCCGCTCTATGCCCTCCGGGGCACCGACAACGCCATTATGATCACGACAGGCGACTATCCTTCGCCGATGCTCATCCAGGGCGCCGGTGCCGGTACCCGCCAGACCGCCGGCGGCCTCCTGAACGATATCATGCTGTCCATTTGATTCCCGCGACTTATTCCGTATCTTTGCGGAGTCGCCGGCGGCAGCAAAACTAATCAATTCGTCTCAATTTGTCAATGAAGGGCGTTGTTTCATGAATGCTTTTGTTCAGGAACGGCACGTCAGAGGACACGTTTTTACCCCCAAATGTGCCCTCTTACATGCAGTAGCACGTGCCCGGACACAAAAACCCATATTATTGTTCCCTGCGCCGTGCCGAAGGTTCGATGAAACCGTTGATTGAGGAAGGAAGATACCCTCCCGGAGGCGTGTCCACCCCCGGACACGGGCAGGGGGAGGGGCCCGACGGCCCGGGTCAGTTGCCTTTCCCGAACCGCCAGGCTTTCCTGCTTTCGAAACAGGCGTCGAAGATCCTCTCGGTTTCCCGGTCGTCCCGGGTGAAGAAGAGGTAGTCGGACTCCAGTTCGCTGCCTTCGTAGGCGAGGGTAAGAAACCGGTCTTTGGCGGCAAGACGGACGCATTCGCGGTGCATGGCGAGGAAGCGGTACAGGAGGGGCAGGGCGGGGAAGTCGCAACTCTCTCCCTGGAGCCACAGGGTGTCCGAGCACCAGGTGCAGACACGGGCGGCGTTCTCGAACTCGACATAGGCTTTGCGGGGATGGCCAACCCGCAGGAGGAACCGGGCGAAGTCCTCATGGGCGCGGCTTTGCGCAAGGAGCCAGCCGATTTCGTCGTTTACCTCCTCCCACCGGGATTCAACCCGTTCGATCCGGTCGCGGTAGGGCTTCGAAGCGACATGGATCAGGGAAGGGACCATCCGGACCTCTCCGTTCTCGGTCCAGGCGACAAGCGTGTACTTTTTGCTTGACATGCGATAACAGTATTTGAATGAACGATTTCCGGGTCCCCGGCCCGTCAGGGTACAATACGCCCTGTCCGAAGGTTTAGGCCTTCGCCCGGATGGAAGAAATACTGTTGTCGCTGAAAATCAGGTACGCATGAAAAATGCTTTGGCGGTGCAAATGTACGTCAATCCGCCGGATTGTGCAAGAGACGGCGGAAAAAAGCGACGGCCTCGGAGCCGTGGAGGAGCAGGACCGGTCCCCGCACCGCATATCCCTATAAATGGGGATTGCTTTTGCGGGGGAACTGTGCTATCTTTGCTCCTGATATGGAAGAGAATCATCTGGTCGAACTGATGGAGCACCATGGGGTGAAACCCACGGCGAACCGGATCCTGATTGCGCGGGCGCTGTCGGAGGCCGGGCGCCCCATGTCCATGACCGAACTCGAGGGAGTCCTGGAAACCATCGACAAGTCCAACGTTTTCAGGTCGTTGCAGGCCTTCCGGGAAGCGCATCTGGTCCATGTCCTCGAGGATACCGGCGACGGGGTGCGCTACGAACTCTGCCACAGCCATCATGACGACGAGGACGATGACCTCCATGTCCATTTCTACTGTGAAAAGTGCCACCGGACCTTCTGCCTGGAAGGTACGCCCATCCCGCCGGTTTCCGTTCCGGAGGGTTTTGCCGCCCGGACGGTCAATTACCTGGTCAAGGGCATCTGCCCCGACTGCAGGCAGTCCTGAATCACCAGCGAGGCCAGGGTGAAGCCGAAGGGGGCGGTGACGGTGACGAGGGAGCCGTTGTGGGCCTTTTTCTCGAATTTCAGTTCTTCGGGGAGGGCGGTGTCGGCGCCGCGATTCTCCAAGAGTTCTTCGTCATAGACGCAGAGGAAGTCCTTTGCGGGCAGGGTGCCGGCCTTGCGGAGTTTCTTGCGGAGCATGGCGCCGAGGGGGCAGCCGCGGACTTCCCAGAAAGAGGCCACGCGGATCTTGGTCGGGTCGATCTTGCAGGCGGCGCCCATCGAGGAGAAGAAGGTGGCCGGGGTGGCCGTGGCGTGCAGGATCAGGGCGGCCTTGTCCTTCAGGGCGTCGATCGCGTCGATGATATAGTCGTAGTTCCCCAGTGCAAAGGATTCGGCCGTAGCATCGGTAAAACGGGCCTCAACCGCCGTGATTTCAGCGGAGGGATTGATTTCCAGCAGCATTTCCCGGAGAACCTCCACTTTGGAGCGGCCGACGGTATGGACCGTGGCCATCCGCTGGCGGTTGATGTTGGAGGGGGCGACACGGTCCGCATCGACCAGGGTCAGGTGCGTGACCCCGCTTCGGATAAGGCCTTCGGCGCACCAGCTGCCCACGCCGCCCACGCCGAAAAGGATGACGCGGACGGAGGCGAGGCGCTCCATCCCGTCGGCCCCAAGCAGGAGCTCAGCTCGGTTGAAAACTTCCTTCGGAGAGGGTGTCATCGGGAAAGCCAGCTCTCCAGGCGCGCAAGGATATCGCGGAAGACATCCTCCCGGCCGGTTTCGTTCAGGATTTCGTGGCGCAGGCCGGGATAGACCTGGCTGGTCACTTCCCGGTAGCCGCGGGCGCGGATGAAACTCACCGCCTCGGAGAACTTGCGGATGGAGACGATGCAGGGATCGTCGGAGCCGGCGATGAAATGGACCGGAAGCTCCGGATGGGAGACCGTCCATCCCTTCGGGGAGTAGATGTCCTGCATCAGGCGGAACAGGCCGTTCCGGTAGCCGTTGACCGTGAAGGTGAAGCCGCAGAGCGGGTCGTTGTTGTAGGCCTGGACATTGGCCCGGTTCGTAGAGAGCCACGCGTTCTTGAGCCCGTCGGCCTTGAAGCGCTTGTCATAGCTTCCCGTGCTCAGGTTCGCGAGGAATTCCGACCGGTGGCGCTGTCCCTTGAACAGGCCGATGCACCAGGCGAGGAAATTCCCCAGGCCCGCCGCCGGGTTGTTGCTGGGACTGCCGCAGACGATGAGTCCGTCAATGTCCCTGTCGTACCGCTTGATATAGCTACGGACGATCATGGAGCCCATGCTGTGGCCCAGCAGGAAAACCGGTAGACCGGGGTACTGTTCTTTCGCCCAGTTGGTTACGTTATGGACATCGTCCACCAGGCCGCGCATGCCGCCTTTGCCCATGTAGCCCAGGTCCTCCTGGGAGGCTACGCTCTCCCCATGGCCGCGGAGGTCGTTGATGACGCAGGCGTAGCCCTTCTCGCTGAGGTAATTCATGAGAGGGATGTAGCGCTCCTTGTGCTCGGCCATGCCGTGGACGAGCTGGAAAACGGCCTTGGGGGATTCGGGGGCGATGACCAGCGTGTTCAGCTGCACGTTGTCGGAAGCGCCGGGGATGGTGAACTTTTCCATGCTATCGGTCCAGTTTGGAGAAGGCTTCGGGAAGAGGGGAGTTGCAGCGGATCACCTCGCCGGACATCGGATTCCGGAACACGAGGGTAGCCGCGTGGAGGGCGAGCCGGCGGATCGGGTCCGTCTCGGCGCCGTATTTCTCGTCACCGGCCACGGGATGGCCGATGTCGGCGGAATGGACACGGATCTGGTTCTTGCGGCCGCTCTCGAGGGAGAACTCCGTCTTGGTGTAGTAGCCGCCGCCCTTGTAGACATAGCCGAGGACCCGGTAGTGGGTGATGGCGAGTTGGCCGCCCTTGACCTCTTCCGGGTAGGAATAGACCTTCAGGGACTTGGGATTCTCCACGAGCCAACTTTGGATGGCGCCGGACTCCTTCTCCACCTTGTGCTCCAGGAAGGCGATGTAGCGGCGTTCCATCACGAGTTCCTTCCATTTGCTCTGGAGGATGTCCTTCGCCCGTTCGTTCTTGGCGAAGACCACCAGGCCCGAGGTTCCCTTGTCCAGGCGGTGGACGATCCAGACCTTCGCCGTGGACCGGTCGGGGGCGATTCCGTTCGCGAGGTCCTCCTTGCGGCGGGAACGGGCCTGGACCTTCACGTAAGCGTTCAGGATGGCGTACAGGGTGGATTCCTTGTGGCCGGACTTGCTCTGGGAACCCTTGGCCGTGGAGACGGTCAGCAGACCGGCGGGCTTGTCCACGACGAGATAGTCGGCATCCTCGAAGACGATCCTGATACCGGCTTTCACCACGGCGTCACGGGCGTCGGACACGTTCTCCCGGGCCATGGAAACGACCTTGGGCAGCACCAGGAGCCGGTCCCCGGCGAAGAGGGGATGGTCGAAGGCGGTCCGGGATTCGCCGTTCACGAGGACCTGTCCCTTGGACAGCATGTTCTTCACGCCGGTCTTGGACTGGGTGGGGAAAATCTCATACAGGTATTTCAGGAGGGGACTGTCATGGGCGACAGTGAATTTCTGTCCGGCGGGTCCGTTCATATCTCTTCGATGATTTCGTGGTAGGATTTGGGGATGAGGGCGAGGAAATGCTCCAGCATCCCGTGCGGGACGAGGATGGTTTCGAGGGATTCGCAGTCGTCGAAGGCGTCCTCGCCGATCGCTTCGACACTCTTTCCGAGCCGGATCTGGTACAGGTTGATGCAGCCCTGGAAGGCCCGGGGGCCGATGTAGCGCGTGGCGGCCGGAATGGTGACCTTCTCCAGGTTCCAGCAGTCGCAGAAGGCATCCTCGCCGATGTACAGGAGACTCTTCGGGAGCTTGATGGATTCAAGGTAGCCGCATTCGTTGAAAGCGGCGCTGCCGATGTGCGTGAGGGTGGAGGGCAGGTGGATCTTCTCCAGGAAGGAGTTCCGTTCGTCCAGCGGGATCTCTTCGCCGATTTTCCGGTCCTCGGCCATGTAGTCCTGGAAGGCGAAGACGCCGTCGCACAGGATCCGGCATCCTTCCCGGACCGTGACGGTGGAAGGGAAGTTCTCCGCGTCGAGGAGTTTGCTCCCGTCAGGGGAGTAGGAGCAGCGGTTTTCGTCGTCCCAAATATCGCCCCCAAGTTCTTCAGGGGAAGGAACCGTGGGGACGCCGAGGATTTCTTCGAGGGTCATATCAGAAGTTCTTGACGAAGTCGATGTCTTTCTTGAGCATGATCTTGGGCTCCATCACGGAGACCTTCTGGAACAGCTTGAACTGGTAGGCGGGGGAGAGATACACGACATTCTCATGCTTGCCTTTCCGCCACCATTTGTAGAATGCGATGGGGTCCGTGTCGTAGGGGATCTTGGCTTCGATTTCGGAGGTGTATCCGGGGAAGTCGATGAGCATCTTGAGGCCGGTGATGCGCTTGTAATACTCGTAGTCCGCCCGGCGGAGCTTGGATACCAGGGGAGCGAACACCTCCATCTGGTCCACCTTCAGCGCTTTTTCCTTCACAACCATGCGATGGATCCGGACGGGATCCACATTCAGCCATTCTCCAATCTTCAAGGTCTGGGAACCGTTTTCACAGTCCAAGGTCAGGAAATCTTGCGAATAGTAGGTTTTTTCAGGGTCAAGCGGGAAGGTTTCCATCAAAAATAGTTTTCACCTGCAAATATATGAAAAAATTTGGACATTTCCACGATAAAATTGTATATTTGAGGGATTAAACGCGAAAACAACAACCACTAAACACAAATTTGATATGACTTACAAGATTATCGACATCCAGGGTATCGGCCCTGTGTATGCTGAGAAGCTCACCGCTATCGGCATCGAGACTGTGGACCAGCTCCTTGAGAAGGGCGCCGACGCGAAAGGCCGCCAGGCCATCGAAGAGGCTACCGGCATCCGTCACGACCTCGTTCTCACGTGGGTGAATCACGCGGACCTGTTCCGGGTCAAGGGCGTCGGCCCGCAGTTCGCCGAACTGCTCGAGGCTGCCGGCGTGGACACCGTGAAGGAGCTCCGCAACCGCAATGCCGCGAACCTCGCCGCCAAGATGGCCGAAGTGAATGAGGAGAAGCACCTCACCCGCCGCACCCCGGTGGAGAAGGAAATCCAGAAGTTCATCGACCTCGCCAAGGAACTCGAGCCGAAAGTGACGCATTAATCGGTCTCCTGACCAGTGAAAGCGGCATCCCGACAGGAGATGCCGCTTTTTTGTTGGGAATAACGGGGAGTTTTTCTTATTTTTGTGACAAAGCCCGAAACGTATGAGAATTACACTGTTGCAGACTGCGCCCACCTGGGCGGCGCCCGAGCAGAGCCGGGAGGATGCCCGGCGGATGCTCATGGGCACCCAGAAGACGGACCTGGTGGTCCTTCCCGAGATGTTTTCCACCGGCTTCGTGACGCAGCCGGAAGGGGTGGCTGAAAGCGAAGAGGGGGATGCCCTCCGCTGGATGCAGGCCTATGCGCAGGCCAAGGATTGCGCCGTAGCGGGCAGCGTCTCGGTGCATGCCTCGGACGGTACCTACCGGAACCGCTTCTATTTCGTGTATCCGGACGGGCATTATGTGTATTACGACAAGCATCATCTCTTTACGTATGCGGGGGAGCATGAGCATTACACGGCGGGGCAGGAGCGTGTCATCGTGGAACATGCCGGTTTCCGCATCCTGCTGCAAGTCTGCTACGACCTCCGTTTCCCGGTCTTTGCCCGCAACCGGATGGTGGACGGGAAGCCGGATTACGATCTGATACTCTACGTAGCCAGTTGGCCGCAGCAGCGGGTGGATGCCTGGGATGCCCTCCTGAAGGCCCGGGCCATTGAGAACGTGTGCTTTGTCGCCGGTGTGAACCGGGTGGGGAAGGACCCCGGGAACCTGTACTCCGGACATACCGGATTGTACGGTCCGCGCGGGGAACAACTTTCAATTTGTAAGGAAAATCGGATTGACATCATCGAATTCGAAATCAAAAAGGCGCTTTTGGATAACGTGCGGGCTTCTTTCCCGGCGCTGCTGGATGCTGATTGTCAATAATTTTCCTAAGTTTTTCTTGTTTTTTAAAAACTCTTTTGCGATATTTGTCATCGGTTACGATTTATAAGCCGATGAACAGCATTCTCGTCCTTGTCCTTTCTCTGATTATCCTCGTCCTTAAGATAGGCGCGGACTGAAAGGCGTGACGGTGAATACCAAAAACCAACCTCCTTCTCAGTCCGCGACGGGAAGGAGGTTTTTTATATAGTAGTGTAGTTTTGATATGAAACATCCACTGAGGAGCAGCGTCACCTTCGAGGGACGCAGGATGGCAGGCGCCCGCGCCCTTTGGCGGGCGGCCGGCATGCAGGCGGACCAGGTTGGAAAACCGGTCGTTGCCGTCGTGAATTCCTTCACGCAGTTCGTCCCCGGGCACACGCATCTGCATGAAGCCGGCCAACTGGTGAAGGCGGAAATCGAGAAACTGGGCTGTTTCGCCGCCGAATTCGACACCATCGCCGTGGACGACGGCATCGCCATGGGCCATGACGGCATGCTCTATTCCCTTCCTTCCCGCGAAATCATCGCCGATTCCGTCGAATATATGGTGAATGCCCACAAGGCCGATGCCATGGTGTGCATCAGCAACTGCGACAAGATCACCCCCGGCATGCTCATGGCTGCGATGCGGCTGAATATCCCCACGGTCTTCGTCTCCGGCGGTCCGATGGAAGCGGGCGTACTGGGAAACCGGAAACTGGACCTCATCGATGCGATGGTCCAGTCCGCGGACGCCTCCCTGTCCGATGACGAGGTGGCGCAGGTGGAGGAGCGTGCCTGTCCCGGCTGCGGCTGCTGCTCCGGCATGTTCACGGCCAATTCGATGAATTGCCTGACCGAGGCCATCGGCCTGGCCCTGCCCGGTAACGGCACCGTGGTCGCGACGCATGTGAACCGGACGGAACTCTTCCGCAAAGCCGCGGCTCTCGTCGTGGAGAATGCCTGGAAATACTACCGGGACGGCGACGAGCGGGTCCTTCCGCGTTCGATTGCCACCCGTCCCGCCTTCCTGAATGCGATGGCGCTGGATATTGCCATGGGCGGATCCACCAATACGGTCCTGCACCTGCTGGCCGTCGCCCGGGAAGCGGGCGTGGATTTCACGATGGCCGATATCGACGCGCTTTCCCGCAAAGTCCCCTGTATCTGTAAAGTGGCTCCCAATACCCCCGTCTATCATGTCCAGGACGTGAACCGGGCGGGCGGCGTGGTCTCCATCCTGCGCGAACTGGCCGAATGCGGCCTCGTGGACACCACCCTTTACCGGGTGGACGGGATGACCCTCGGAGAGGAGATCGACCGCTACGCCCTCCTTTCCCCGCATGTGACGGACGAGGCGAAGAAACTGTTCCTCAGCGCGCCCGCCGGCCGTTTCAGCACCCGGATGGGCTCCCAGGAGACCTATTACCCCGAAGCGGACACGGACCGGGAAAAGGGCTGCATCCGTTCGGTGGCCCATGCCTACACGGCCGATGGCGGCCTGGCCGTCCTCTTCGGCAATATTGCGCAGGACGGGTGCGTCGTGAAGACGGCCGGCGTGGATGCCTCCATCTGGAAGTTCAC
Source organism: uncultured Bacteroidia bacterium (assembly GCA_902781705.1). Classification (GTDB taxonomy): domain Bacteria; phylum Bacteroidota; class Bacteroidia; order Bacteroidales; family UBA932; genus Cryptobacteroides. The sequence continues at coordinate 41,219 of CACZKE010000009.1, read as the reverse complement.
CGGCCCGGCGAAGGTCTTCGACTCCCAGGAAGCGGCCTGCGACGGCATCCTGGGCGGGAAAGTGAAAAGCGGGGATGTCGTCGTCATCACCTACGAAGGACCCAAAGGCGGCCCGGGCATGCAGGAAATGCTGTATCCCACCTCCTATCTCAAATCGGTCCATCTGGGGAAGGAATGCGCCCTCCTGACCGACGGCCGCTTCAGCGGCGGCACCTCGGGCCTTTCCATCGGCCACATCTCTCCGGAAGCGGCCGCGGGTGGGAACATCGCCCTGGTCCGGGACGGAGACATCCTGGAAATCGACATCCCGGCACGTTCCATCCGTGTCTGCCTCTCCGATGAGGAACTCGGCAGACGTCGGGCGGAAGAGGAGGCTCGCGGGAACAAGGCCTTCACGCCGCCCGTACGGCAGCGGGAGGTTTCCCGGAGCCTGCAGGCGTATGCCCGGATGGTGACTTCGGCCGACAAGGGGGCCGTCAGAGATTTCTCGACAAGCTCGAAATGACAAAGATGATTACAGGTTCCGAAGCGCTCTGGAAGGCCCTCATCGCGGAGGGGGTGGATACCGTTTTCGGGTATCCCGGCGGGCAGATCATGCCCGTGTACGACAGTTTGGAGGATTATAAGGATGATGTGCGCCACATCCTGGTTCGCCACGAACAGGGCGCCATCCATGCGGCGCAGGGCTATGCCCGCATCAAAGGGACGCCCGGCGTCGTGATCGTGACTTCCGGTCCGGGAGCGACGAACGTCATTACCGGCGTGCATGATGCGATGACCGATTCCACGCCCGTCGTGGTCATCACCGGCCAGGTCTCTTCGGCGGCCCTGGGAACGGATGCGTTCCAGGAGGCCGATGTCATCGGTCTTACGGGGCCGATCAGCAAATGGAATTACCAGATCCGCAGCGCGGACGAGGTGGCCTGGGCCGTGGCCAGGGCCTTCTATATCGCGGGTTCCGGCCGTCCCGGTCCCGTTGTCCTGGACTTTACGAAGGACGCGCAGGTGGGCCTGACGGATTTCAAATACGAGAAATGCCGCTTCATCCGCAGTTACGTGCCGGATCCGAAGATCTCGGAACAGGCTGTGAATAAGGCGGTCGAACTGATTGACGCGGCCGAGAGACCTTTCGTCGTCTTCGGCCAGGGCGTCATCCTGGGCCATGCCGAGCAGCAACTCCGCTCCTTCCTGGAGAAGGGTGACATCCCCGCTGGATCCACCCTGCTCGGCCTCAGCGCCCTCCCGTCCGATTTCCCGCTGTACCGCGGCATGATCGGGATGCACGGGAACATTGCGCCCAACCAGATGACCAATTCCTGCGACGTACTCGTCGCCGTGGGCATGCGGTTCGACGACCGCGTGACCGGTACGGTGTCCACCTATGCGCGCCAGGCGAAGGTCATCCATATCGACATTGACATCTCCGAGATCGGCAAAATCATTCCGGTCGATGTGCCTCTCCGGGGCGATGCCGCCAAGGTCCTCACCCTCCTGACCGAACGGATGCAGGAGCGGAAGCATCCCGCATGGAATGCCGCCTTCGACCGCTGCGATGCCGTGGAGAAGGAAAAAGTCATCGACCCGGAAGTGCATCCCGGGGACGGCCTGCTCAAGATGGGCGAGGTCGTGGACCGGGTGGTCCGGGCGGCGGACGGCAAGGCGGTCGTCGTGACGGACGTGGGCCAGAACCAGATGATGGGCGCCCGCTATTCCCGTTTCCGGGAGACCCGGAGTTTCATCTCCTCCGGGGGCCTGGGTACGATGGGTTTCGGCCTTCCGGCTGCCATCGGCGCGAAAGTCGCCGCCCCGGAGCGTCCGGTATGCCTTTTCGTCGGGGATGGCGGCATCCAGATGACCATACAGGAGTTCGGGACCATCATGCAGGAGGGGATCGGCGTCAAGGTCGTCCTCCTGAACAACAACTGGCTGGGCAATGTCCGCCAGTGGCAGGAACTCTTCTTCGGCCGCCGCTACTCGCAGACGCGGATGCTCAATCCCGACTACGCGCTCATCGCCCGGGCCTACGGGATCCGGACCGTCTCGGTGGAGAAGCGGGAAGACCTGGAATCCGCCCTCCGGGAGATGTGGAAGGACGACGACCCCTTCCTCCTGGACGTTCATGTGCAGGAAGAGGGAATGGTGATGCCCATGGTTCCTCCGGGAAAGGGCATCCATGAGATCATGATCACAGAATCCGAATGGTACAGTTAGCGATGGACAATCAGGTGAAGGAATATACGGTGACCATCTACACCGAGAACCAGATCGGCCTCCTGGCGCAGATCACGAACGTGTTCACGCGCCACGGCCTGAGCATCTGGAGTCTCTCCGCCGGCGCCACGTCGATGGAAGGGATCCACAACATCACGATCGTCACTTCCGGCGTGGAGAAAAAGGTGAAGGAGAGCGTCCAGCAGATCGAAAAGCGCGTGGACGTGATCAAGGCCTTCTTCTACACGGCCGACAAGATCGTGTACCGCGAACTGTGCCTGTACAAGGTCTCGACGCCCGCCCTCCTGGAGAACGGCGACATCGAGCACCTGCTGAGCAAATACCACGCACGCATCGTGGAAATGAACAAGATATTCACGGTCATCCAGAAGACCGGCCTCTCGGAGGAAACGGCCGCCCTGCATGACGACCTCAAGCCCGTGGGCGTCCTCCAGTTCGTCCGGTCGGGCCGGATCGCAGTCTCCCGGGCGGAGCAGGAACCCGTGTTCAAGTTCCTCCGCAAGCGGGAAAAGGAAAGGAAACAATTATTAAATCAATAACATACTATGGCAAAGATCAATTTTGGCGGTGTCGACGAGAACGTCGTGACCCGCGAGGAATTCACCCTGGAAAAGGCACGCGAGGTCCTGAAGGACGAGGTCATCGCCGTCATCGGCTACGGCGTCCAGGGTCCCGGACAGGCGCTGAACCTCAAGGACAACGGGTTCAACGTGATCGTGGGCCAGCGCAAGGGCAAGACCTATGACAAGGCCGTCGCCGACGGCTGGGTGCCCGGCAAGACCCTCTTCGAGATCGAGGAGGCCTGCGAGAAGGGAACCATCATCCAGTACCTGATTTCCGACGCGGCCCAGATCGAGGTCTGGCCCACGGTGAAGAAGCATCTCACCCCCGGCAAGGCCCTGTATTTCTCCCACGGCTTCGGCATCACCTACAAGGAGCGCACCGGCATCATCCCGCCGGCCGACGTGGACGTGATCATGGTGGCCCCGAAGGGCTCCGGCACCTCCCTCCGCCGTCTGTTCCTGCAGGGCCGCGGCGTGAATTCCTCCTATGCGGTGTACCAGGATGCGACCGGCCGCGCCCTCGAGCGCACCCTCGCCCTGGGTATCGGCGTAGGCTCCGGCTACCTGTTCGAGACCGATTTCAAGCGCGAGGTCTATTCCGACCTCACCGGTGAGCGCGGCACGCTGATGGGCGCCATCCAGGGTATCCTGCTGGCCCAGTACGAGGTGCTCCGCGAGCATGGACACAGCCCGTCCGAGGCCTTCAACGAGACCGTCGAGGAACTTACCCAGTCGCTGATGCCGCTCTTTGCCGAGAAGGGCATGGACTGGATGTATGCCAACTGCTCCACCACCGCCCAGCGCGGTGCCCTGGACTGGATGGGCCCGTTCCACGATGCCACGAAGCCGGTTTTCGAGAAACTCTATGAGCGGGTGGCCAGCGGCGAGGAGGCCCAGGTCTCCATCGACGCGAACTCCAAGCCGGACTACCGCGTGGGTCTCGAGAAGGAACTGAAGGCGCTCCGCGAGAGCGAACTCTGGCGCACCGGCGCCGCCGTCCGTAAACTCCGTCCCGAAGAGATCGACCGATGAGCGACCGGGTGTACATATTCGACACCACGCTCCGCGACGGGGAACAGGTGCCCGGATGCCAGCTGAACACCGTGGAGAAGATCCAGGTGGCCAAGGCCCTGGAACTCCTGGGCGTGGATGTCATCGAGGCCGGCTTCCCGATCTCCAGCCCCGGGGATTTCAACTCGGTGGTGGAGATCTCCAAGGCGGTGACCTGGCCCACGGTATGCGCCCTGTCGCGGGCCGTGGAGAAGGACATCGACATGGCCGCGGAAGCGCTCAGGTACGCCAAGCGGGGCCGGATCCATACCGGCATCGGCACTTCCGATTCCCACATCCGCTACAAGTTCAATTCCACGCGGGAGGAGGTCCTGGAACGGGCCGTCCGCGCCGTCAAGTACGCGAAGAAGTACGTGGAGGACGTGGAGTTCTATGCCGAGGATGCCGGCCGTACGGACAATGAGTTCCTCGCGAAGGTGGTCGAGGCCGTCATCAAGGCGGGGGCGACCGTCGTCAATATCCCCGACACCACGGGCTACTGCCTGCCGGAGGAATTCGGCGCCAAGATCAAGTACCTGATGGAGCATGTGGACGGTATCCACAAGGCCGTCATCTCCACGCACTGCCACAACGACCTCGGGATGGCCACGGCCAACACGATGTCGGGCCTGCTGAACGGCGCCCGTCAGTGCGAGGTCACGATCAACGGCATCGGCGAAAGGGCGGGGAACACCGCCCTGGAGGAGATCGCGATGATCCTGAAGGCCCACAAGGGCATTCCGCTGGAGACGAACATCAACACGCAGAAGATCTATCCCACCTCCCGGCTCGTATCCACCCTGATGAACATGCCGGTCCAGCCCAACAAGGCCATCGTCGGGAAGAACGCTTTCGCCCATTCCTCCGGCATCCACCAGGACGGCGTCCTGAAGCGGGCGGAGACCTACGAGATCATCGACCCGAAGGATGTAGGCGTGGATACGAATTCCATCGTCCTGACGGCCCGGAGCGGCCGGGCGGCGCTCAAGTACCGCCTGGAGGTGAACGGCGTGAAGCTGGACGAAGAGAAACTGGACGAGGTGTACGAGCAGTTCCTCCGCCTCGCGGACAGCAAGAAGGAAATCCACGACGACGACATCCTGATGCTCGCCGGGGCCGACCGGGCTGCCGGCCGCCACATCAAGGTGGACTGGCTCCAGGCGACCAGCGGCATCGGGATGAAGCCGGTGGCTTCCATCGGCCTGGACATCGCCGGGGAGAAGTTCGAGGCCGCCGCGACCGGAAACGGTCCGGTGGATGCCGCGATCAACGCCCTCCGCCAGATCGTCCGCCGCCAGGTGACCATCAACGAATTCACCATCCAGGGCGTCACCAAGGGCTCCGACGACTGCTGCAAGGTGCATATGCAGGTGGAGAATGAGGGACGCGTGTATTACGGGTTCGGCGCCTCTACGGATATCGTGACCGCCTCGATCGAGGCCTATGTGGACTGTATCAACAAAATCTGAAACGGATGAACACCCTGTTTGACAAGATCTGGGATGCGCACGTCGTCCAGCATGTGGACGGCGGCCCGGACCAGTTGTATATCGACCGGCTGTACTGCCACGAAGTGACGAGCCCCCAGGCCTTTGACGGCCTGCGGGCCCGCGGTCTCCGCTGCCTGCGGCCGGAGAAAATCTTCTGCATGCCGGACCACAATACGCCTACGGAGCACCAGGACCGCCCCATCGAGGATCCGGTCTCCAAAAAGCAAGTGGACGCCCTCGCCGCAAATGCGGCCGAATTCGGCCTGACGCATTACGGGATGAATGAACCGGACAACGGCATCATCCATGTCGTAGGGCCGGAGAAGGCGCTTTCGCTTCCGGGAATGACCATCGTCTGCGGCGATTCCCATACTTCCACCCATGGCGCCGTGGGGGCAGTTGCCTTCGGCATCGGCACCAGCGAGGTGGAAATGGTGCTGGCGTCGCAGTGCATCCTCCAGCAGAAGCCGAGGTCCATGCGGATCCGCATCGAGGGCGAACTCGGGAAGGGCGTGACGGCCAAGGACATGGCCCTGTTCCTGATGAGCAGGCTGACGACCAGCGGTGCCACGGGCTACTTCGTCGAGTACGCCGGTTCCGCCGTCCGTTCCCTGTCCATGGAAGGTCGCCTCACTCTGTGCAACCTCTCCATCGAGATGGGTGCCCGCGGCGGTTTCATCGCCCCGGATGAGACGACCTTCGCCTACCTGAAGGAGCGTGAATATGCTCCGAAGGGGGAGGCGTGGGAAGAGGCGGTCGAGCGCTGGAAAGAACTTCGGAGCGACGACGACGCCGTCTTCGACCGGGAGGTCGTCTATGACGCGGCCGAGATTCCGCCGATGATTACCTACGGGACGAATCCCGGCATGGGCACGGCCGTGAACGGACATGTCCCCACGCTGGACGAGATTCCCGCCGAAGGGCAGCCTTCCTTCTGCAAGGCCTTGAAATATATGGATTTCCAACCGGGTGACGCCCTCGTCGGCAAACCGGTGGACTATGTCTTCCTCGGGGCCTGCACAAACGGCCGCATCGAGGATTTCCGGGCTTTCGCCTCCGTCGTGCAAGGCCGGAAAAAGGCGCCGGGCGTCGTGGCCTGGCTGGTCCCCGGATCGCAGGCGGTCCTCCGCCAGATTCAGGCCGAAGGACTGGACAAGGTCCTTCGGAAGGCCGGTTTCGAGATCCGCCAGCCGGGCTGTTCGGCCTGTCTTGCGATGAATCCGGACAAGGTTCCTGTCGGCAAATACTGCGTTTCCACGAGCAACCGGAATTTCGAGGGCCGCCAGGGCCCCGGTTCCCGCACTCTCCTCGCCAGCCCCCTCACGGCCGCCGCTGCGGCTGTCACCGGCGTCATCACCGACCCTAGAGACTTCCTCGTATGAAACAGAAATTCGACATCATAGAAAGCACCTGCGTTCCGCTTCCGCTGGAGAACGTGGACACGGACCAGATCATCCCCGCCCGTTTCCTGAAGGCGACCACCCGGGAGGAAAGTTTCTTCGGGGAGAACCTTTTCCGGGACTGGCGCTACGACCCGGACGGGACGCCCAAGCGGGATTTCGTCCTGAACGATCCGCGCTACGGCGGCGAAATCCTCGTGGCCGGCCGCAATTTCGGCTCCGGCTCCAGCCGGGAACACGCCGCCTGGGCCATTGCCGGTTATGGGTTCAAAGTGGTGATTTCCAGTTTCTTTGCGGATATCCACAAGAACAATGAACTGAACAATTTCGTCCTTCCGGTGGTGGTGACCCCGGATTTCCTCGCCGAACTGTTCGCGACCATTGCCGCGGACCCGAAGGCGAAAGTCCGCGTGGACGTCCCGAACCAGACCGTGACGAACCTGTCCACGGGACGGAGCGAAGCGTTCGAACTGAATCCCTACAAGAAGTACTGCCTGATGAATGCCCTGGACGACATCGACTTCCTGATGCTCCAGAAAGACAAGATCGAAGCGTGGGAAGCCGGATGCTCGAAATAATGGACACCACCCTCCGCGACGGGGAGCAGACCGCCGGTGTCTCGTTCAATCCGGACGAGAAACTTGCGATCGCGCGCCTGCTGCTGGAGGAACTCAAGGTGAATCGGATCGAGGTGGCCTCGGCCCGGGTTTCCCGGGGCGAGCAGGAGGCCTTCGCCAAAATCTGCGCCTGGGCCGCTTCCTGTGGCCGGCTCGATGCCGTAGAGGCCCTGGGATTCGTGGACGACGGTGTCTCCGTGGACTGGATCGCCTCCTCGGGCGGCAAGGTTATGAACCTCCTGACGAAGGGGTCGCTCCGCCATGTGACGGGACAACTTCGGAAAACCCCGGAAGAGCATCTGTCCGACATTCTCCGGAACGTTGGCCTCGCCGTGTCCAAGGGACTGACTGTCAACGTGTACCTGGAGGATTGGTCCAATGGGATGAAGGATTCCCCGGACTATGTGTTCTTCCTCGTGGATGCGCTGAAGGATGCGCCGGTCCGCCGGATCATGCTGCCCGATACGCTGGGCATCCTGGATCCGGAAAGCGCGCGTACCTACTGCCGGACGATGGTGGAGCGCTATCCGTCGGTCCATTTCGACTTCCATCCGCACAACGACTATGATTTTGCGGCGGCCAATGCGTTCGAGGCCGTGAAGGCCGGCGTGAAGGGCCTGCATACGACGGTGAACGGGCTGGGGGAGCGGACCGGCAATCTGCCGGTGTCGAGTGCCATCGGCATCCTGAACGATCATTTGAAAGTGCCCAACAGTCTGGACGAGAGCGCGTTGATGCATGTATCCCGCTATGTGGAAACCATTTCCGGCATCCGGATCCCTTCCAACAAGCCGCTGGTGGGGGAGTTTGCCTTCACCCAGACCAGCGGGGTCCATGCCGACGGCGACCGCAAGGGCGGCCTGTACCAGAATGCCCTCCTTCCGGAACGCTTCGGCCGGCATCGGCACTATGCGCTGGGAAAGACCAGCGGCAAGGCCAATGTCATGAAGAACCTGGAGGCCCTGGGAATCACCCTGACACCCGAACAGATGAAGCGGGTGACGGAACGGGTGGTGGAACTGGGCGACAAGAAGGAAAGCCTGAGCCCGGAGGACCTTCCGTTCATCGTGGCGGAAGTCCTCAAGGGCGACGTCTCTTCGGCCCCGGACCGGATCCACATCATCAATTACAGTCTCCAACTCGCCCGGGGCATGCGCCCCATCGCGAACATCCGGATCGATATCGACGGAACCTGCTACGAGGAAGCATCGGCCGGCGACGGCCAGTACGATGCCTTCATGAAGGCCCTGTGGATCATCTATGACCGGCTGGGGCGGAGGCATCCGAGACTGACGGACTATGTGGTGAAGATCCCGCCCGGCGGAAAGACGGACGCTCTCGTGGAGACCACGATTTCGTGGGACCTGGACGGAACGGCCTTCAAGACCCGGGGCGTGGATTCCGACCAGGCCGAGGCCGCCATCAAGGCCACGGTGAAAATGCTGAACTTAATCGAAAACAACCTGATATGAAACTCAAGATTGCAAAACTGCCCGGCGACGGCATCGGCCCGGAGGTCGTGGAACAGGCCGTCAAGGCGGTGGACGCCGTGTGCGCCCGTTTCGGCCATGAGGTGTCCTACACGTACGGGTACGTGGGCGCCTGCGCCATCGACCGGTTCGGGAACGCCTATCCGCAGGAAACGCACGAACTGTGCATGGAGAGCGACGCCGTGCTTTTCGGCGCCGTGGGCGACCCCAAGTATGACAACGACCCGACGGCGAAGGTCCGTCCGGAGCAGGGCCTCCTGGCTATCCGGAAGCAGTTGGGCCTGTATGCGAACCTCCGTCCCGTGGAGACCTTCAAGTCCCTCGTGGACAAGTCCCCGCTCAAGACCGAACTCGTGGATGGGGCCGATTTCCTGTGCATCCGGGAACTCACCGGCGGCATGTACTTCGGCGAAAAGGGCCGGAAGGACGATGGAAACACGGCCTATGACACCTGCATCTACAGCCGGGCCGAGGTGGAGCGCATCCTGCGCCTGGCCTTCGAATACGCCGGCCGCCGCAGGAAGCACCTGACGGTCGTGGACAAGGCCAACGTGCTGGAGTCCTCCCGCCTGTGGCGCCAGGTCGCCCGGGAGATGGAACCGTCCTATCCCGATATCCAGGTGGACTACATGTTCGTGGACAACGCCGCCATGCAACTCATCCGCTGCCCGAAGTTCTTCGACGTCCTGGTGACGGAGAACACTTTCGGCGACATCCTCACGGACGAAGCCAGTTGCATCAGCGGGTCCATGGGCCTGCTGGCATCGGCCTCGGTGGGGGAGCACACCTCCCTGTTCGAACCCATCCACGGCTCCTACCCGCAGGCGGCCGGGAAGAATATCGCCAACCCCGTCGCGGCCATCCTCTCCGCGGCGATGATGTTCGAGTACGCCTTCGGGCTCATGGAGGAAGGAAAGGCCATCCGCGAAGCCGTGGCGGCGTCGCTGGAGGCCGGCGTCACGACCGAGGACCTCGGCGGCAGCGCCTCCACCTCGGAAGTCGGCGACTGGATTGCATCTAAAATATAAGACGTTATGCATCAGATAGACTGGAAATCCCTGGGCTTCGATGCCTACCGGACCCGGACGGTCGTCCTGGCCCATTACAAGGACGGGCAGTGGTCCGTTCCTCAATCCACGGAAACCTTTTCCTTCACTTTCGACCCCTTCGCGCAGGTCTTCCACTATGCGATTTCCTGCTTCGAGGGCCTGAAGGCCTTCCGGCAGATGGACGGCCGCATCGCGATGTTCCGTCCGGACGAGAATGCGGCCCGGCTGCGCCGGACGGCGGATTACCTGGGCATGCCCTGCCCGTCGGAGGAAATGTTCCTCCAGATGTGCGAGGACTGCATCCGCGGGAATATCGAATTCCTGCCCCCTTACGGGCTCGGCGCTTCGATGTACCTGCGCCCGCTCCTGATCGGCATGCATCCGCAGATGCAACTGGTACCTTATCCGGAGGCCGTTTTCGCCGTCATGTGCGCCCCCGTGGGCTCTTACTACGGCGCCCACCTCAAGTCCTGCGCCGCCGTCATTCCCGGAAACTACGACCGGGCGGCCCCGAAGGGCTCCGGAAGTTACAAGATCGGCGCAAACTATGCCAATACCTTCAAGCCCTACAAGTTCGCCCACGAGCAGGGCTATGCGGAGCTCCTGTACCTGAATTCCTCCACCCGGGAGTTCGTGGACGAGTTCGGCTCGTCCAACTTCTTCGGCATCAAGGGGAACAAGTACATAACCCCGCTGTCCGACAGCGTCCTTCCGTCCATCACGAACAAGACCCTGCAGCAAGTTGCGCGGGATATCGGCATGGAGGTCGAGAAGCGTCCGGTCCCGCTGGACGAACTGGATACCTTCGAGGAGGCGGGTGGCTGCGGCACGGCCGTCGTCATCACCCCGCTCTCCCACATCGACATGAAACCCGTCCTGGAAGCCCCGGAAGTGTCCCGCACCTTCCGCTTCTGCCCCGACGGGGAGGTCGGTCCCAAGTCCACCGCCCTGTACAAGCGCATCCGCGCCATCCAGGACGGCCAGTTCCTCGACGAACACGGCTGGTGCCGCTTCGTGGAGGTGTAGATTCCCGGTCGAGCCGGGAATGACGGAAAAGAGGACGGTCCATCGGGATCGTCCTCTTTATGGTAAAAGGCGGGGCAGTAAGCCGCTTTCTGTTTTTGAATCTGCCATTTATCTTCGCAACCTACCCCCCGGCATCGGACGGGCCGCCCTCATCTGCCGGTATATTTGGTCTTGCAGGCCTGCCGCCGTACCCGGCGTACGTCACCGCACGCCGTCGTGGGCTCTTACCCCGCGTTTTCACCCTTACCCTTGCGGGCGGTCATTTTCTGTTACGGACGGAAAAGATTACTCCCTTCTGTGCTTTCCACAGTCAGGCGCCCTGCCCTGTGCGGACTTTCCTCACCGGTTTCCCGGCGCGGCAGATCGTCCCGCCTTTGTGGTTGCAAAGGTACGGATTTTTCCTTACATTTGTAGACTTTTTGCGAAATGAGAAAAGTTGCATTCATACTGCTTGCCCTGTGCGCCCTGTCCTGCGGGAGCGCCAAGGTCAGGGAATACAAGGCCCAGGTGGTGAAGGAGTATCCGCACGACGTCACTTCCTATACGCAGGGACTCTTCTTCGACGGCGGCCGCTTCATCGAGACGACCGGCCAGTGGGGCGAGAGTACCCTGAGGACCGTGGACCTCGAGACCGGCGAGGCGCTGAGCCGCCAGGACTTCTCCCGGAAGTACTTCATCGAAGGCTCCTGCATCCTGGACGGCAACCTGTACATCCTGACCTGGACCAACAAACTGGCCTTCATTTATGATGCGGATTCGCTCAAGTACAAGTCCACGGTGGCCTATCCCCGCGAGGGATGGGGGATCACTACGGACGGAAAGCAACTCATCGCCAGCGACGGTTCCTCTTTCCTGTTCTTCATGGACAAGGACCTCAAGGAGCTGCGCCGGGTGCGGGTGACCCTGGACGGGAAGTCCGTCCGCTACCTGAACGAACTGGAGTGGATCGACGGGAAGGTCTGGGCCAATGTCTATACCTCCGACTCCATCGTCATCATCAATCCCGAGGACGGGAAGGTGGAGGCGACGGTGGATTGCCGGGGACTGCTGCCCGCGAAGGACCGGACGCCGCAGACGGATGTCCTGAACGGCATCGCCGTGGATGCGGAGGGGCGGATCTTCCTGACAGGGAAGTATTGGCCCAAGTTGTATGAAATTCAACTGACGAAAAAGAAATAAAGCCATATCGGGGTATCGGGCGGCCGCCCGGTTGAGAACAGACCCGTTGAACCTGATGCGGTTCATACCGCCGGAGGAAAGTATATGAAAAAAAGCCTGTTGACCGCGGCTTTCGCCGCCATGTGTTTCTGCGCAGGTGCGCAGAACAGCACCACCCAGTGGGAAGAACGTCTGGACAGTATCGTCGTCTCTTCCACCCGCGCCGGAGCGGAAACCCCTGTCGCCCATGTCGATGTGGGCCGCAGCGCCCTCCAAAGCGCCAATCCCATGAACTCCCTTCCCATGACCCTGGGGCTGCTGCCCTCCGTCGTCACCTACAACGAGGGCGGAACCGGCCTGGGCAATTCCGCGATGACCATCCGCGGCTCCAAGGGATCCCAGATCAATGTCACCCTGAACGGCATCACCCTGAACGACGCCGAGTCCCAGGAAGTCTTCTGGGTCAATATCCCTGCGCTCACGAGCCTGCTTTCGGGCGTCCAGGTGCAGCGCGGTCTGGGTACGTCGGCGAATGGCGCCGGTGCCTTCGGAGCGAGCATCAACATGAACACGGCCTTCGTCGCACCGGAACCTTCCTTCCGTAGCGAGATTTCGGCCGGGTCCTACGGGACGCTCCTGACGGGCTTCTCGGCCCGGTCGGGACTGCTTCCTTCCGGCCTGTACTTCGACCTGGCCTGGACCGTGGGCCGGACGGACGGCTATATCCGGAACGCGGGGGTGAATTCCGCCTCCCTGTTCGGCGTAATTGGCTGGCTGAAAGGCCGTAACTCCTTGCGCCTGACGTACTTGATGGGTGACCAGAAGAGCGGGATCACCTGGGACGGCATCACCCCGGAGATGTACCTCGTGGACCGGACCTACAACGGGGCGGGCGAGTATGTCGATGATGCGGGCCGTACCTGCTACTATCCCAACCAGACGGACAACTATGCGCAGCATCATCTCCAGCTCAACTACACCCGCAGCCTGACGGACCGGCTCCATTGGACCACCACCCTGGATTATACCCGGGGCGACGGCTATGACGAGTATTACAAGACCGGCCGCAAGTTCGCCGAGTTCGGCTATCCCTTTGCCGACGTGGACGGCGTGAAAAAGAGCGACATGATCTACCGGAAGAAGATGGGGAACGACTTGTACGTGGGCCAGACCACCCTCCGGTACCGGGGCTCGGCTCTGAAACTGGACGGTGGCGTCTATGTCTCCCGCTATAGTGGCGACCACTGGGGCGAGATGCTCTGGGCCCGCCTCCTGGGGGACGGTTATGACTACGATTCGATGAACCGGAACTTCACCTGGTACCGCAATACCGGCCGGAAACAGGAAATGAACGGTTTCCTCCGGGCGGAGTACAGCCCGCTTTCCTGGCTCACCGCCTATGCGGACCTCCAGTATCGCCACATCGGCTACGACCTCGTGGGCCCCGATGACAAGGCCAGCTCCGTGCCCATGGACTATCACGAGAAATGGAACTTCTTCAATCCCCGGGCGGGCCTGACGGCCGTTTTCGGTGTCCATAAAATCTTCGCTTCCGCCGCCGTCGGCCACCGGGAGCCCGGCCGCAGCGACATCAAGGAAAACATCAAGGGAGAGATGATCCCCATCAAGCCGGAGTCGATGCTGGACATCGAACTTGGCTACCGGTACGCCGGAAGCCGTTTCTCCGCCGAGGTGAACGGCTACCTGATGGAATACCGCGACATGCTGCTGGAGACGGGAAAACTCAGTTCTTCGGGCTATGCCATCAAGGAAAACGTGGGCCGTGGCTGGCGCCGGGGCGTGGAACTGAGCGCGGCCTGGACTCCTTCCCGGATTATCCGTGCCGATGGTAACCTGACCCTCTCCACGAACAAACTTCGTTCTTTCACGGCCTATCTGGAAGACTGGGAGAACGGCGGGTATAAGGAAGAGACCTATGATAATACGACGATGCTGCTCTCGCCGTCCGTCGTCGGGATGGGCCGTGTGGCGCTGACTCCTTTCGGTGGCGCATGGCAGCCCCTGACGCTTACGCTCAGCGGAAAGTATGTCGGCAAGCAGTATTGGGACAACACCCAGTCGGTTGAACGCTGCATTCCGGCCTTCTTCGTGGCGGACCTTTCCCTGAGCCATACATTCGACATTCCGTGCGGTTCCCTGGAACTTTCCCTGTATGTGAACAACCTCCTGAACCGTTCCTACTATGCCTATGCCTGGGTTTACCGGGCCTGGCAGGGCGGTTCCGACCCGATGTACCTGGAAGCGGGACTGTATCCGCAGGCACCTCGGAATTACATGGGCAAGATTGCTTTCTCTTTTTAAAATATTTTAATTAGTAAAGATTTTCGCATAAAATTTTGGAAGTATAGAAACTTTGCCTATCTTTGCTCTTGCAAAAGGAAAAAGAATTGTTTAATAAAATTATTTAAAAACCTTTTTGCTGGAATTGAGATACGACTCTTCTAACCAACACAATTAACCTTCTTCTGAGTAAGAATACACTACTAACTAACCAAGAATAAAGCTCGCAGGGATGCGAGCTTTATTCTTTTGAGGGGGCTCTGCCCCCTAATACCCCCGCGGCTCCCGACCTATAAGTCCTGACGGACACGGTCTCCGCCGGGCCGTCTGATGACGGCCTGGGTTCTTCGTATCAACGTCGTACCAAGGGGGCAGAGCCCCTCGAATCAGTCCAGCAGGCCGGGACGGCGCTCGCGGGTGCGGGCGAGGGCCTGTTCGTCCTGCCAGGCCTGGATGAGTTTGGGATTGCCGGAGAGGAGGACGTCGGGGACCTTCCAGCCGTTGAACTCGGCGGGACGGGTATAGACAGGTGGGGAGACCAGACCGTCCTGGAAACTGTCGGAAAGGGCCGATGTTTCGTCGGTCAGGACGCCCGGGATGAGGCGGATGATGCTGTCCGCGAGGAGGGCGGCGGGAATTTCGCCGCCGCTTACGACGAAATCGCCCACGGAGATCTCCCGGGTGACGAGGTGTTCGCGGATGCGCTCGTCGATTCCCTTGTAATGGCCGCACAGGATGATGATGTTCTCCTTGAGGGACAGTTCGTTGGCGATACCCTGGTCCAGGATCTCGCCATCGGGGGCCATGTAGATGATCTCGTCGTACTCCCTTTCGGAGCGCAGTTCCTCGATCATCCGGAACACCGGTTCCACCATCATGACCATGCCGGCGTCGCCGCCGTAGCAGTAGTCGTCCACGGTCAGGCGCGGCCCCAGGCCGTACTTGCGGAGGTTGTGGACATGGATTTCCACCAGGCCTTTCTTGACGGCCCGGCCGGGAATGGAATGGCTCAGCGGGCTTTCGAGCAGCTCCGGAACCACGGTGAGGATATCGATGCGCATGGGTTTTCTCTTTCTTGAGTGCAAATGTAGCGTTTTATGCTTAATTGTGGAAATTTTGTTATCTTTGTCGTCTGTATGTTTAATTTTTGAACACCATTGATCATGAGTGAAGAAATGAAGCCTGAGGTCATCGAGCAGACCGTCGTCGAGACCGCAGATGTAGCACAGGAACAGACCCAGGAAGTGCAGGCACCCGCCGCCGAGGAAGCCCAGCCCGTCATGGAGGAGGTGAAGGATGCCGAGGAGGAAGTCAAGGAGACCGTCGTCAACTATGCCGACAAGACCCTGGCCGAACTCTCCGCCTTGTTCCAGAGCCTGACGGAAAGTGAAGACCGCATGAAGCGTTCCAAGGAGGCCGAGGCCATCAAGTCCGCTTTCTACAAGTTGCTTTCGCGCGAAAAGGCGGAAGCCGGCGAGGACGCTACGGTCGAAGAGCCCGATGCCGATACCGTGGAGGAAGTCGCCCCGACCGAGCCGCTGACGAGCGCTCCCGTGAGCCCCTTCGCCGCCATCGAGGCCGGTTTCAAGAACCTTTACAATGTCTATAAGAAAGAGCGTGCGGAGTACAACCGCCAGCTCGATGCCGAGCGCGAGGCGAACCTCGCGACCAAGCAGGCCATCATCGAGGACCTCAAGAACCTTGTCGAGGAGCAGGGCGACATGAAGGACGCCTTCCCCAAGTTCCGGGAGATCCAGAACCGCTGGCGGGAGACCGGTCCGGTCCCGCAGCAGAACTTCCGGGATGTCAACGACACCTACCAGCTCTACGTGGAAAAGTTCTATGACCTCGTCCAGATCAACCGCGAACTCCGCGACCTGGACTTCCGCAAGAACCTCGAGGCCAAGACCGAATTCTGTGAGCAGGCCGAAGCCCTCGCCGAGAACGAAGATGTCGTGGGCGCTTTCAAGGAACTCCAGAAACTCCATGAGCAGTGGAAGGAATTCGGCCCTGTGGCCAAGGAATTCCGCGACTCCATCTGGGAGCGTTTCCGTGCCGCCACCGCCGTCATCAACAAGAAGTACCAGGCCCATTTCGAAGGCCTGAAGGAGCAGCAGGTCCAGAACCTCGAGGCCAAGACGGCCCTTTGCGAGAAGGTCGAGGCCATCGCCGCCCAGGAGATCAAGTCCTCCAGCGAGTGGAACGCCCTCTCCAAGGAAATCGTCGCCCTCCAGGGCGAGTGGCGCAAGATCGGCTTCGCCACCCGGAAGGACAACCAGAAGGTCTATGACCGCTTCCGTGCCGCCTGCGACGCCTTCTTCAGCCGCAAGCGCGATTACTACAACGAGTTCAAGGACAACATGAACGACAACATGTCCAAGAAACTCGCCATCATCGAGCAGGCTGAGGCCCTCAAGGACAGCACCGACTGGAAGAAGACCTCCGATACCCTGATCGAACTCCAGAAGCAGTGGAAGGAGATCGGTGCCGTGCCGCGCAAGAAGTCCGAGCAGCTCTGGAAGCGTTTCCGCGCCGCCTGCGACGCCTTCTTCAACGAGCGTGACAAGCAGGGCCGTCCCGAGAACGACTACTATGGCAACCTCAGGGCCAAGCGCGCCCTCATCGAGGAAATCGAGGCCTATGTCTCCGCCGGTGCGGAGGCCGACCTCGAAGCCGCCCGCGGCTTTGCCGAGCGCTGGAATGCCATCGGTTTCGTTCCGTTCAAGGAAAAGGAAGCCGTCCAGGATGCCTATCGCAGCGCGATGCAGGCCAAGTTCCCGGATTTCAACCGGGGCGGACGCCGGGAAGGCGGACGCGGTCCCGTCCGCGGCGAGCAGCGCCGCAGCAATGCCCCGCTCACCGAGAAGGACAAGCTCACCCTCAAGTACAACCAGCTCCAGCAGGACATCCAGACCTACGAGAACAACATCGGCTTCTTCGGCCTGTCCAAGGGCGCCGAGCAACTCAAGGCCCAGATGCAGGAGCGCATCGACGCCGCCAAGGCCGACCTCAAGGAACTGGAGGCCAAGATCCGCGAACTGGTGACCAAGGAGCAGGAGGAGGAGCAGAGCGAGTAGCCTATGGACAAAAACTCAATCATCGGCTTCGTCCTTATCGCCCTCATCATGATGGGCTTCTTCGGGTACCAGAGCCGCCAGGTCAAAAAGCAGATGGAATACCAGGCACAACTGGATTCCATCGCCGCCGTGGAGGCCTTCCGTCAGGACAGCATCCGCGCCGCTTACCTGGCCGAGCATCCGGAGGATACGGTCGTAGCCACCCTTCCTGCGAAGACTGCGGTCTATAGCGATTCCCTCCTGAACGCTGCGGCGCAGGGCGAGGGGACCCTCTTGAAACTCGAGAACGAAAAACTGGAGATCACCTTCACCACGATGGGCGCCCAGCCCTATGCGGTCCGGGTCAAGGAGTACAAGAACTACGACAAGACGGACCTGTATATCCTCCGCGACGGCAAGAGCCAGCTCGGATTCGTGGTCTATGCCCCGACGGCCGTGGACACCCGGAAGTTCAACTTCCAGTATGTCCCCGAGGCCTCGACGGATTCCACCGTGGTGATGCGCCTGCCGTTCTCGAACGGCGGTTACATCGAGGAAACCTACACGCTCGTGAAGGATTCCTATTCGGTGAACCAGACGCTCTCCTTCGTGGGCATGGAAAACCTGATCCCGCACAATGTGGGCAGCATCGACGTGGATTTCGATGCGGTCATTCCGCGGATGGAGAAGGGCTTCAAGAACGAGAGCCAGTACTCCCGCCTGAACTACTATTTCCCGGACGAGAAGAAGCCGGAAAGCATTGGCAACGGCCGTAGCGGCTCCAAGCGTTTCGACAACAAACTGGAGTGGTTCGCCTTCCAGCAGCAGTTCTTCTCCGCCATCATGCGCGCCCCGAAGGACTTCACCTACGGCGAATTCTCCATCGACTATCTCCCGAAGGACAATGCCGAGCATGACCTGATGACCTGCACGGCCTCCATGCGGGCGGATATCCAGCCGGGCTCCCCGCGGATCGACATCCCCTTCGAATTCTACTTCGGTCCCAACGATTACAAGGGTCTCCGGGAATACCACCATGCCTATGAGAAGGTGATTCCGATGGGCGGTGCGTGGATTTCCTGGTTCACCAAGGGCGTGATCATCCCGCTGTTCGACTGGCTGAGCAAGTTCATCAAGAGCTTCGGCATCATCATCCTCCTGATGACGATCTTCATCAAACTGGTCGTCCTTCCGTTCGCCTACAAGAGTTACTCTTCCTCCGCGAAGATGCAGGCCCTGAAGCCCGAACTGGACAAGATCAACGCGAAGTATCCCAAGCAGGAAGACGCGATGAAGAAGCAGCAGGCGACGATGGAACTGTACAACAAGGCCGGCGTGTCCATGATGGGCGGCTGTCTCCCGATGCTGTTCCAGATGCCGATCCTGTGGGCGATGTTCCGGTTCTTCCCGGCTTCCATCCAACTGCGTCAGCAGCCCTTCCTGTGGGCCGAGGACCTCTCCGCCTATGACGATGTCATCCACTGGGGCACGAGTGTCCTGGGCATGGACCACATCTCCCTGTTCGCCCTCCTGATGGCCCTGTCGATGTTCTTCTACTCGAAGATCACGATGCAGAACCAGAGTACCGGAAACGACCCGAACGCCCAGATGATGCGTTTCATGAGCCTGTACATGATGCCGATCATGATGTTCTTCATCTGTAACAACCTTTCCTCCGGCCTGAGTTACTACTACCTCCTTTCCAACCTCATCACGATGCTGGAAACCTGGATCATCAAGAAGTGGTTCGTCCACCCGGAAGAGATCCTGGCGAAGGTGAAGGCGGCCGAGGGCAAGGCGGCGCCCAAGTCCAAGTGGCAGCAGCGCCTGGAAGAAGCCCAGAAGATGCAGCGTGAAATGCAGAAGCAGCAGGCCCAGCAACAGAAAAAGAGACGTTAACCCTCTGTCATTCTGAGCACCTATCTGTCATTCTGAGCGAAGCGAAAGAATCTTTTATGATCAAAGAGAATCTTCAAAATCTATTGACGAAACTGCCATCAGCCGTGAAACTGGTGGCAGTTTCCAAATTCCATCCGGTCGAACGCCTGATGGAGGCCTACGATGCCGGCCAGCGCATCTTTGCCGAGAGCCGTCCCCAGGAACTTGCCGCCAAAGTCCCGCAAATGCCCGCGGATATCGAGTGGCATTTCATCGGCCATCTCCAGACCAACAAACTCAAACTCGTCCTCCCGTACGTCGCCCTCGTCCAGTCCGTCGATTCCTTCCACCTGCTGGAAGCCATCGACAAGTGGGGGAGAGACAACGGCCGTACTGTCGACGTCCTCCTTGAACTCCACCTCGGCGCCGAAGAAACCAAACAGGGTTTTGATGAGGAAGAACTATGGTCGATCTTACAGGCCGGAGTGGGTGTTTGTCCGGAAACCTCTGGCCACCCTCGGCCAGATAAGAGGGAGGGGCCCATCGCTTGCGATGGGAGGGGCCGGAGCGTAGCGGAGGCGGTTTCCGGACAAATACCCACTTCGGCTCATTGCTACCGAATAAGGGGCCTCATGGGCATGGCGACGAATACGGAGGATGAGGCCGTGATCGAGGCGGATTTCAAGAGGATCGAAGGCCTGTTCCGGCGGATCCGGGAGGAGTTCCCTCAGCTTCGGGAAACCTTCACGGAGCTGTCCATCGGCATGTCGCAGGACTGGCCCGTCGCCGTACGGCACGGGGCGACGATGGTGCGGATCGGAACGGATATTTTCGGACCGAGGGAGTATTGACCTGAAAACGATGAAGAAACTTCTGCTTGTCTTTTGCGCCGGTTGTTTGGTTGCCTGTCATCCGGCCGCGCGGCTGGAGCCCGGGAACTGGGACCCTTCCGTCCGGAAGTCCCTGAATACCCTGATGCGGGAAAATGCCCGGGAAGGGGCCTATGCGGTGTTCGATTTTGACAAGACCTCCAGTGTCCATGACATTTCGCAGGCGCTCTGGGTCTATCAGGTCGAACATCTGCGCTATGCCGATGCGCCGGCCCACTGTTTCCTGGACGGCGTCCCGGACCCTTCGAAGGAACTGGTGGAAGGAGTTACCTTTGCCGATATGGGGGCGACCCTGAAGGCGGAATATGAGGCCATGAGGCAGATGCTGGACGCCGGATCGACCTTGGAGGAAGTACATGCTTCTGACGATTATCTGGATTTCCGGGCCCGGATGTTTTCCCTGCTTGCGGGGATGGACGAGGCCTTCGGCGGGACCGTTTCCTATCTCTGGATGCCCGGTCTATTGACGGGATTTACGCCGGAAGAGGCCCAAGCCCTTGTGCGTGAAGCGGTTCACGATCAGTATGGCCGGGAAAAACTGGCTGCGGAATCATGGCATTCACCGGACGGCCGCTGGGGCGGCGTCGTGGAGCGCGGTATCTGGGTCTCTCCGGAAATGAAGGACCTGTATCGCTGCCTCTCCGGCAATGGGATTGACGCGTATGTCTGTTCCGCCTCCCTGGAACTCGTCGTGGAAGTGTTGGCCTGCGATCCTGACCTGGGACCGGGACTTTCCCCGGACCATGTATTCGGCCTTCGCCTGACCCCCGGAGAGCATCTGGAAGCGGTCTATGACTCGACCTATGTCCAGCCCATCAAGGCCGGTAAAGTGGCCTGTATCAACGCGTGGATGGCCCCTGCCCATGACGGCATGGGCCCCGTCCTCGTCGGGGGAGACTCCAACGGCGATGTTCCCATGCTCACCGCATATCCGGAGACCGTCCATGGGCTCCTGATCGATGTCGGCCGCAGCCCCGAATCAGCCATCGGCCGCCTCGTCTCCGAAGCAAAAGCACAAAACAAAGCGGGCCGAAACCTCGTTCAGCCCGCCTTTGCTCCCGTCCCTGAAAGTGTTCAGGGAGGGGGAATCTAATCTTGAATCTTACCTCACCCGGCAAGTAACCACGCGGTTCTTCGCGCCGGAGAAGGGCTGGACGGTGTCGCCGTGGGCGGCGGTCTTCACGCGGGCGTTCTCGATGCCGCGGCTCACGAGGAACTGGCGGACGGCGGCGACGCGCTGCTCGGAGAGTTCCTGATTGATTTCCGGGGTACCGGTGGCGCGGTCGGCGTAGCCGTCGAGCTGGATCTTGATGTCCGGGTTGTTGCGGAGGTAGCTCACGAGGCGGTTGAGCGTCATGACCTGGTCGTTGCGGATGTTGGACTTGTTCAGGTCGAAGAAGATGTCCACGTCGGCACCCTGGTAGATGGCGGGACCGATGTCTTCCTTCTCGGGCTCGGAGACGACTTCCTTCTTAGGCTCTTCCCTGACGGGCTTGGCTTCTTCCCGGCGCTGGGGGGCAGGGACTACGACCGGAGCCGCCTTCGGAGCCTTCTTGCCACCGAAGCGGAAGGTGAAGCCGGCCAGGGCGTTGAAGCGCCAGTCCGGACCCGGAGCGATGTCCACGGCCTTCTTGGAGTTGAAGGTGTCCGGGTACATGTTGGCATTCAGTTCGAGGTTGAAAGCGACGTGGTCAGTGATCCGGATGTCGGCACCAAGACCGGTGCGGGCGCCCCAGAACACCTTCGTGGGCTCCCAGAGGAGGGAAAGCTTTTCACCGCCCTTGGCGAGGTCGATGGCATCGGCATTGTCAAATCCGACCGGAGCGCCGGCGCCGATGAACCAGTAGGTGTTGAATACCCGGTTGGGGTTGAATCCGGCGAAGAGGTTGCCAAGATCGAACTGCAGGTCCAGGGCCGGTTCGACGAAACGGTACTTATAGAGGATTTCGGAACCGCTGGTGTAGTTGCGGGCCTGCCATCCGTTCACGGACAGACGGGCGCCGAACACTTCGTTGAACCGGTATCCGATGCCGACCTGTGCGGCAGGGGAGATCAGTTTGCAGATGGTGGACTCGCCGAGGTCGTAAGCGGCTCCGCCCTGAAGCTGGAGGTAGAGTCCCGGCTCGAATTCCTGCGCCTTCGCGGAGAAAGCAAATGCCGCGAGAAGGGCTGCAACAAGGGTTAACTTTTTCATATTACTATCAGTAAAGTTGTTTCTATCCACAAAGATAATAAAAAAATAGACAGGTTCCGGCGGGAACCTGTCTTAAAACATACTCCGGAAAGGAGTTCGCTTGACTTACTTGAGCTCGGCGAGGTACTTGATGGTACGGACCATCTGGGAAGTGTAGGAGTTCTCGTTGTCGTACCAGGAGACGACCTGAACCTGATAGGTGTCGTCATCGACCTTGGAGACCATGGTCTGGGTGGCATCGAACAGGGAACCGAACTTCATGCCGATGATGTCGGAGCTGACGATCTGGTCCTCGGTGTAGCCGAAGGACTCGTTGGAGGCGGCCTTCATCGCGGCGTTGATGCCTTCGACGGTGACGTCCTTACCCTTCACGACGGCGATCAGGATGGTGGTGGAACCGGTAGGGGTGGGAACACGCTGGGCGCTGCCGATGAGTTTGCCGTTGAGTTCGGGGATGACGAGACCGATGGCCTTGGCGGCACCGGTGGAGTTCGGGACGATGTTGCAGGCACCCGCACGGCTGCGGCGGAGGTCACCCTTGCGCTGAGGGCCGTCGAGGATCATCTGGTCGCCGGTGTAGGCGTGGATGGTGCTCATGATACCGCTCTGGATGGGGGCATACTTGTTGAGGGCGTCGGCCATCGGGGCGAGGCAGTTGGTGGTGCAGGAAGCGGCGCTGATCACGGTGTCGGCCGGGGTCAGGGTCTTGTGGTTGGTGTTGTAAACGATGGTGGGGAGGTCGTTGCCCGCAGGAGCGGAAATGACAACCTTCTTCGCGCCGGCCTGGATGTGAGCGGAGGCCTTCGCCTTGGAGGTGTAGAAACCGGTGCACTCGAGGACGACGTCCACATTCAGTTCGCCCCAAGGGAGTTCAGCGGCATTGGGCTTCGCATAGATGGTGATTTCCTTGCCGTCCACGATGATGGAACCGGGGGTGACGACCGTCTTTCCGTCTTCTGCGAGGACGGCGTCCTTGTAATCCACCGTGTGCTTTCCTTCACCGAACTTGCCGGCGAAGCCACCCTGAGCGGTGTCGTACTTCAGAAGGTGAGCAAGCATTTTGGGGCTGGTGAGGTCATTGATGGCGACAACCTCATAACCATCAGCCTCGAACATCTGACGGAAAGCCAGACGACCGATACGGCCAAAACCGTTGATAGCAATTCTATTCATACTGAATTTTAATAAAAAATAAATGTTTCTCAATAAGGGCCTCCGGTTTTCCTCCAAAGGCGGTGCAAATTTACGAAAAAAAAGGGATTATTCCGTATCTTTGCAAAAGTAATTTCAAAGATTTTAAGAATTCATTTTCCATGAAGATACTGGTCAGCAACGATGACGGATACAAGGCGGGCGGAATCCATGCCCTGGCCCGGATCATGGCACAGTTCGGGGAGGTGACGGTCGTCGCTCCGAAGTACCACCAGAGCGGCGCTTCGATGGCCGTTTCCCTGGGCATGAAGCGCCTGGCGCACAAGGCCCTTCCGGAGGAAGGACCGGGGAATTGGCATTACCTGGACGCTACGCCGGCTTCCTGCGTGAAGTTCGGCCTCGAATATTTCTACGAGAACCGGAATCCGGACCTGGTGATCTGCGGCATCAACCACGGGTCCAACGCCGCCACGGCCGCGAATTACTCCGCTACCCTCGGCGCCGCGGAGGAAGGTGCCCTGAACGGTTGCAAGGCCATCGGCGTGTCCTTGTGCAATTTCCGCCCGGACGCCGATTTTGCCACCGTCGAACGGTATCTGCCGGAGATCCTCCGTTTCCTCCTGGACAACTGGCCTGAGGGGAAATACGGCCTTCTTTACAACATCAATTTCCCGGATGTTTCCCCCGACCGGGTATCCGGCATCTGCTTCGCCCGGCAGGGCCGCGGCCACTGGGTCCGCGAGTTCCAGCCCTGGGACGTGGAGCGTCTCTCGGTCTATGAGGCGACGGGATTCCACCTGCAGGACAGCCTTCCGCCGCTGGAGGAAGGGGAGTCCGGCTACATGATGATCGGGGACTTCGTCGATGACGAAGACGGCGCGATGGATGCGGACCACGTCCTGAACCATTCCAACTGGATCACCATCACCCCCAACAACATCGACCGGACCGATTTCGCCGAATTGAAGCGTCTGCAAGACCTGACCCGATGAAGTATTACCTGATTGCCGGTGAAGCCTCGGGAGACCTGCACGGTTCCAACCTGATGCGGGGACTTTACGCCCGGGACCCGGAGGCGGACATCCGCTTCTGGGGCGGCGGCCTCATGGACGCCGTGTACCGGGAACATCAGTCGGGCAGCGGCCTCGTGAACGATTACCGGGACGGGGCCATCATCGGCTTCTGGGAGGTCCTGGTCCATGCCCGGCAGTTGCTGGGAAAGGTCCGCTCCTGCGAGGAAGACATCCTTTCCTGGAAGCCCGATGTCGTCGTTCTCATCGACTATCCCGGGTTCAATTTCCGCATTGCCGAATTCGCCCATAAGGCCGGCTTTAAGGTCTTCTATTACATCGCTCCGAAAGTTTGGGCCTCCCGCGAAAGCCGGATCCGGAAACTGAAGGCCTATGTGGATAAACTCTTCATCGTCTTCCCGTTCGAGATCGACTATTTCCGCCGGAAAGGGGTGGATTTCATCTACAAGGGGAATCCGCTGGTGGATGCCGTGGACCGCAGCCCGGCCATGCAGGAAACGCGAACGGACTTTCTGCAGCGCCACGGTCTCCCGGACAGGCCCATGATCGCCCTCCTCGCCGGCTCACGCAATGGGGAGATCAAGACGATGATGCCCGTGTACATGGACCTCGCCGCCCGGCTCCATGCCATGCCGGAATTCGCTGATTATCAGTTTGTCATCGCGGCGGCACCGGCCCGCTCCCGGGAAGATTACGACCTGGCCGGGAACGATGCCTTTGTCCATGTCGTCTTCGGTGACACCTACGGCGTCCTCCGCCATGCCCGGGCTGCCGTCATCAATTCCGGCACCGCTTCCTTGGAGGCCGCGCTTATTGGCACGCCCCAAGTGGTCGGGTACCGGACCGCGCAGACGACTTTCCTCATCATGCGGAGCATTATCAAGATCCGTTTCATCTCCCTGGCGAACCTCATCATCGACCGTGCCGCCTTCAAGGAGTACCTGCAGAACTATTTCACGGCGGAAAACCTCGTCCAGGAGGTCCGGCGGCTGGTTATGGACGAAAACTACCGCACCCGGATGCAGGCCGATTATGCCGAGATCCGTGAAAAACTGGGCGGTACCGGTGCCTCCGATGCCGTTGCCGAGGCGATGGTGGCGGAACTTCGGAAATAATTCCGTATCTTGTGCAAGGTTTTTGCACGTCAGGGATTTAAAAGGCAACTTATGAGAAAAGACCGTATCAGATGGATGTTCGCCGCAGGGCTTCTGTGCCTGCTTGGTTTTTCGTCCTGCAGCCCGAAACTGCGGCTGCGTCGCAAGCCTCAGGTAACCCCGGATACGATCCGTGTGATCCCTTCCGTACCCGATACGGTCCGTGTGAATCCGGATCCGGACAAATTCCCGCCTGTCAAACTCATGTACGGCGTTCCGCCGGCCCGGCATGAGCTCAAGAAAGTCGATGAAAACCCCGATGCGAAATGAGTGACAAACTGAAAAAAGCACGCAAGTTCATCCTGGGCGGCCTGCTGACCGTCCTGGGATTCTCTTCCTGCGACCCGGATGATCCCGACGATCGTCCAATGTACGGTCCTCCCGTCTATATGTACGGGCCGCCTGCCCCCAGCGGGCAATACCAATTCCAGCAGCCGGACCAGGGTTCTCCGGAATCACAACTTCCGGTATCCGATCAAACCCTCGGTCAGTCATGACGGAACGGCTTTCGCTGAGAAGGCGTCTGGCACTGGATATCTTCCGGAGGCTTCGGGAGGATGTGGTCGAGGTTCACCATCTCCGCCAGTTGTTCTGGGAATGTACCCTGCGCTGCAACCACCATTGCCGGCATTGCGGCAGCGACTGCAAGCAGACGGCGCTCCAGCCCGACATGCCCCTGGAGGACTTTGCCCGCGTTCTGGACAATGTGGCTGCCGCGACGGATCCGCACCAGGTCATGATCAACGTCACCGGCGGGGAACCGCTGATGCGGCCAGACCTGGAGGAGTGCGGTCGGATGATGTATGAGAAGGGATTCCCCTGGGGCATGGTTTCCAACGGCTTCGCACTTTCTCCGGAGCGCTATCAGCGGCTTCTGAGGAGCGGCCTTCGCTCGATGACCATCAGCCTGGACGGCCTGGAGGCCGACCACGACTGGATGCGGGGCGTTCCCGGTTCGTTCAAGCGGGCGTCGGCGGCCATCAGGATGGTGGTCGAATCCCGGGCCATTGCCTTCGATGTCGTCACCTGTGTGAACCGGCGGAATTATCCGCACCTTTCTGAAATCAAGGAGTATCTCATCGGCCTGGGCCTCAAGGAATGGCGGCTGTTTACGGTCTTTCCCGTGGGGCGTGCTGCGCATGATCCGGAACTGCGGCTTTCCGGCGAAGAGATCCGCGGCCTGATGGATTTTATCAAAGCCACCCGGAAGGAGGGACGGATCAAGGCCGAGTTTGCCTGCGAAGGATTTCTGGGCAATTATGAAGGGGAGGTGCGAGACCATTTCTTCGTCTGCAACGCCGGTGTCAATGTGGGCGGAGTCCTTGCCGACGGCAGCATATCGGCCTGTCCCAGCATCCGGGCGGATTACCACCAGGGGAACATCTACGAAGACGACTTCATGGAAGTCTGGGACAACCGCTTCCAGCAGTACCGTGACCGTTCCTGGATGTACAAGGACGAGTGTGCCGGATGCCGGTTCTGGAAGTACTGTCAGGGCAACGGAATGCACCTCAGGGACGAAAATGGAAAATTAATTCAGTGCCTGCTGAACAAAATGGCCTGAATATTTCGTATCTTTGCGGCCCCCAATAAAAGGACCGCGGATGAAATCGCTCAAAGAACTCTACAAGATCGGGAGGGGACCCTCCTCTTCCCATACCATGGGCCCGCACAAGGCCGCCACGATGTTTGCCGAAAAGCATCCGGACGCCCACGGTTTCGAAGTCACCCTCTATGGCTCCCTGGCCGCGACAGGCAAGGGGCATATGACCGATGTTGCCATTATCGACGCGCTGCAGCCGGTCGCGCCCGTCCGGGTGGTCTGGAAGCCTGAAACGGTCCTCGATTACCACACGAACGGCATGCTGTTCAAGGCCATCGACGGGGAAGCGAACGTTATGGACGAATGGACCGTATTCAGCGTGGGCGGCGGCGCCCTGTCCGAAGGGCCAGGCCGGGAGATGTCGGTTTCCGGGGATGTGTACAGCATGAACACCCTCACGGAAATCACCGAGTGGTGCGACGCTTCCGGCCGGAGTTTCTGGGAATATGTCGATATGAACGAGGGACCGGAAATCTGGGACTATCTCCAGGAAGTCTGGGAGGCGATGAAGGCCTCCGTCGAGCGCGGCCTGGAGACGGACGGGCGCCTGCCCGGTCCGCTGAACCTCGCGCGCAAGGCATCGACCTATCATGTCAAGGCCATGGGCTACCAGCCCAACCTCCGTTCCCGCGGGCTCGTATTCGCCTATGCCCTTGCCGTTTCCGAGGAGAACGCTTCCGGCGGCACCATTGTCACGGCTCCGACCTGCGGTTCCTGCGGCGTCATGCCGGGCGTCCTGTACCACCTGGCCAAAGGCCACTCCTTCAGCGACAAGAAGATCTGCCACGCGCTGGCCACGGCCGGTATCGTGGGCAATGTCGTCAAGCAGAACGCCTCCATCTCCGGCGCCGAGGTCGGCTGCCAGGGTGAGGTAGGCGTGGCCTGCGCCATGGCCTCGGCCGCTGCCTGCATGCTCTTCGGCGGCAGTCCTTCCCAGATCGAGTATGCAGCCGAAATGGGCCTGGAACACCACCTGGGCATGACTTGCGACCCCATCTGCGGTCTCGTCCAGATCCCTTGCATCGAGCGTAACGCCTTTGCCGCCACCCGTGCGCTGGACGCCGATATCTACGCCTCCTTCTCCGATGGTAAGCACCGCATCTCCTTCGACCATGTCGTGGAAGTGATGAAGCAGACCGGCAAGGACCTCCCGTCCCTGTATAAGGAAACCTCCGCCGGCGGCCTCGCCCTCAACTACGGCAAGCGCATGAACAAATAAGATAAGCCCGCTGAAACGCGGGCTTTTCAATTAGTATTCGTAGCCGAAGTAGTAGCTCTTCTTCGCGGTGGGGACGCCGTCCCGCATCCAGGCGGGTTCCGGGGCGCCCTTGAGGTAGTGGTCGAAGAATTGCTGGAGGCGGATCGTGAGGTCCTTGCGGTTGCGGCGTTCGCGGAGGTTGTGCGCCTCGTCGTTGTATTCGAGCAGCCAGGCCGGTTTGCCGAGACGCCTGAGTCCCATGAACATCTCGATGCCCTGGTACCACGGAACGGCGCCGTCGTTGTCATTGTGCATGATCAGGACTGGCGTGTGTACGTTCGGGAGCCGGAAGAGGGGAGAGTTCTCCATGTAGAGTTCGAGTCCGCTCCAGAGGTCCCGGCCGATGCGGCTCTGCGTCTGCTCGTACTGGAACTGCCGGCTCATGCCGGATTCCCAACGGATGCCGCCGTAGGCCGATGTCATGTTGGCGACGGGGGCGCCGGCGCCGGCCGCTTTGAACATGTCGGTCCGGGTAATGAGGTAAGCCACTTCGTAACCGCCCCAGCTCTGGCCCTGGATGGCCATGTTGTCCTTGTCGATCCACGGATACCGGGTCAGGGACTCCGCACCGCTTACGATGCAGTTGTAGGCCGACTGGCCGGGCATGCCGGGCGTATAGACGATGTCCGGGACAAAGACCACATAGCCGCGCGAAGTGTAGAAGGCGAGATTGACCGTGGACCAACTGGGCTGCGGCATCACGTACTTGTACAGGTTCTCGGAATAGGTCTCGTAGAAATAGACCATGACCGGGTACTTCTTGTTTTCGTCGAAGTCCTCCGGCTTGTACAGCAGGCCGTCCAGCGGGGTCCCGTCATAGGCGAGCCAGTGATACAGTTCCACGGTGCCCCAGTTGTACTCCTTCTGCTGGGGATTGATGGAAGTGATCCTTTCAGTGGACTTTCCGAAGTCCGTGACATACAGGTCCATCGGATTCTGGAAATTCCCCTTGGTATAAGTGAAGACCGGAGCGTTCTTCGCCTTCTGGAGCCCGCTCCAGGTGTAGCCGCCGAATTCCAGGGTCTTCAGGATGCTCTTCTTTCCGAAGGTGTAGGAGGCCAGGCCGTTTTCCTTGGTCGTTTCGTCGAAGACGCTCAGGTAAATGGTCTCAGCCGGGCCGATGGTGGGATCGGCCTCGCTGTCCTTGGTGGGCAGGTAGCGGTAGGTGCGCTTTTGTGCGCGGCCGTCCGTGAGTTTCGTCGCCTTCCCATCGGCCAGGTTCACCTGCCAGATATCGTAGCGGTCATACAGGAGGATGGCGTTCTCACCGTTCAGCCAGGGACCGAGCCCGTACGGGTCCGGCCAGGCAGGGTGGTCGTCCTTCTCGTTCCAGAAGACGGTGTCGATACCGCCGGTCAGGTCGATGACCTTCTCGTCCCAGACGTCGTAAGCGAACCAGTTCCGCTGCTGCAGGTCCCACCAGACGGCATACCGGCCTCTCGGGGAAAGCTGCGCCCCGTCCACGGCCCCGCGGGCGAATTCCACCTCCCGGCCGGAGCCCAGATAGAAAATGGAGAGGGCGGTTTCGTTCTGGATATTCCATTGGGTTTCAACGGGATTGACCGTTGTTACCTTAAGAACTACATCAGCATCGTAGTGGTCCCCGAAAACCAGCCGGTCCGCCTTCCGGGTGCTGATGGGAATCAGCCCTTCGTCCTGGTACATGCAGGGGTATGTGCGACGCTTGTCCCGGGCGAGATTGGCCTTCATGCGGGGCGGAATCTCATCGGCATTCCAGTTCCAGATGTCCAGGCCTGGCGTCTCGAAGGAGACGAGGTTCGTGTCCTTGACGGGCACATATTCCTGGATGCCGGCGAAGATGGTCCCATTCTCCCGGCTGAAGAAATAGGAACTGTTCTCGGTCAGGCCCCAGTTCTCGGGCATGTTGCGGCGCTGGTCGGCCTTGACGATCTCCCAGGGTTCGTTCCGGTCCACATGGTACAGCCACAGGGACGTGTGCTTGCTGCCGGTGGAGGCCGTGTCCAGGGACTGGAGGTAGAGGGCTTCGGAACCGTCCTCATTGAAAGTAGGGAGGGCATGGAAGGTGGCCGTGTCCGGAAGTGTCCGGGATTCGCCGCCAGCGTAGAATCCGACGACGGAGTGTTTTTTGTCCGTCTTGCGGACGAATGCCATCGTTTTCCCGTCCTTGGAGAAACCGTATTTGTCCACGTTCTTCAGGGTGTCCAGATGGCCGTCGGCAAAGTGATAGACGGCAACGGGCGTCCCCATCTCCTTCTCGACCTTCTTGACGAATGATGTGTCGATGGTTGCGAAGGCGAATTGATCCACTGCGTGAAGTCCCAGTTGGAAGGACTTGACATTCGGATACTTGGTTATCCTTCCATTTTGTAGGTTGATGATGGCCAGGGAGTCCTGCGGCAACTTGTCGCCGGTGAGTTTCTTGATCTTCGCGCGCCGGGTCTTCTGGAATTCGGGCTTGACAAGGCACACGGCGTAGGCGTCGTTGTCCAGGATCTGCGCCCGGTATCCGCGGGGGACGGAGATGACATGGGCACCTTTCTTCCCCGAGATGCGGAAATACAGGGTACCGTCGCCTTCCTGGGGATTCACGCTGTAGGACACGACCTTCCCGGAAGGGGACAGGACGGTGCCGCTGACGGACTGCCATCCGTCGTAGGCGTCGTGATCCAGGGGCTTTTTCTGGGCCCATGCGCCCGTACCCAGGGTAACGAGCAGGAGAAGGGGAACAATTCTTTTCATATCGTAACGGTTAATCTTTGATGACAGACAGGTCCACATACCCGTCGATCCCGTGGACGAGCGCCTTGTCCGTGAACTGCCACATCGTCCAGTCCCGGAAGCGGGGTAGCAGGGCGTTGTACCGGGCGATCCACATCGGATAATTCTCCGTGATTTCGGGGGAGAGGATGTCACAGGCGTAGGAGTCGGAGGTATAGACGATGGGCTTCCGCCCATAGGTCTTCTCGGTTTCGCGGAGCCAGACGAGCACCCTTTCGCTGAGCAGTTCCTTCGTGCATCCTTCGTGCATCGTCTCCACATCCAGGATAGGCGGAAGGTCCTTGTGTGAAAGCCGGACGGTGGCGGCGTAATGTCGGGCCTGTTTCGAGGGATCTTTCGACGAGCGGAAGAAATGGTAGGCCCCGCGGGCACAGTCCCGTCCTGCGGCCGCATCCCAGTATTCCCGGAAGCGGCGGTCCACCATCTTCTCGCCTTCCGTCGCTTTCATGATGACGCGGGAGACGGGATAGACCTTCCGGGCTCCCAGGAGATCTTTGCTGGTGTGGCCGGTGGAATTGACGAGGACCATCAGCGAATCCCAGACGATCCCTTCGTTGTAGTGGGACAGGTCCACGCAGAATTTCCGGGCGTTCAGCGGGACGGCTGCGCCCTCCGTGGCAAAGTAACCGGCCCGGAAATAGGGGTAGAAAATGCCTCCGGCAAGCAGGACGACCGCAGCGGCAATCCACCAGGGACTGAGGCGGTGTTTTTGTACCTTGCGCGGCTTCTTTTTCCGCTTGACAGGGACTTTCCGGGTGGTTAACTTTTTTGTTACCACTTAAAACAATAAAGTTTTATCTGCTGGGAATCAGCGCGATAATGAGGTTTTCAATAATGTAGGCGGAAAAGACGCCTAAAATAGCGAGACTCCAGTTTTTGTGAAGGATCAGCACGGCCAGAACGCAGGCTGCTGCGAGGATGAGGAAGGTGATCCGCTTCCCGTCCAGGAGTTTGTGGCCCTTTTTGATCTTCATTCCGAACATGGGAATCTCGCTCACGAGGAGGAGCCCCAGGACCACGGCGATACCGGCGACAAGCCAGGGACCGGTGCCTTCGGGAACGCCGCCGCTGCGGTGCAGGAAGTAGGCCAGCGAGCCGCAAACCATCGCGCAGGAAGGCGTGGGAAGGCCGATGAAATCCAGCGTCTGCCGCTCGTCCACATTGAACTTCGCGAGCCGCAGGGCGGACATGATGCCGACGAACAGGGGCAGGTAACGCAGGACGACCGGTGCCCCTTCCGGCTGGACCTTGTAAAGCATGAGGGCCGGGAGGACGCCGAAACTGACGAGATCGGCCAGCGAATCCAGTTCCTTGCCGATGGGGGAGTAGGCATTCAGCAGCCGTGCCGCCAGTCCGTCGCAGAAGTCAAAGACGGCGGCGAGGATCATCAGGGGAAGGGCCCATTCAAGGTGCCCCTCCAATGTGAAGATCACTCCCATGATCCCTGAGAGCAGGTTCATGGAAGTGATCGTATTGGGAATGTGTTTGTACAGGGCCATTTACTTGATGCCCAGTTTCTTGGCGATGTCCTTCGGGAGGGCCTTCTTGTTCACGACGAAGTTCAGGGTCTTGCCCTTCACGAAGTTCTCGGACATGTACCAGGTGCCGTCATAGGCGCCGGTCACGCCCCAGGAGTTCTTGATCAGATAGTACTTGGTGCCGTTCTGGTCCTTGGCGGTGCCATAGAGGTGCATGCCGTGGTCGTCGGTGGAAGTCTTCTCGTCATACATCCGCTGACGGATTTCCTGGGTGACCTGGAGTTCCTTCGGGAGTTCCTTCTTCTCGGCGGCGGCTGCCGGCTTGTCCTCGGCCTTGCCCACCCAGCGCTCCTGGTCGGAGCCGGTCGTGGCCTTCGCCTCGGTGTCCAGCAGGACGGCGAGACCGTCGCGGGTGAAGCCGGGCTCGCTCACGTCTCCGCCCCAGAGCACGGTATAACCGTTCTCCACGGCATTGTCGATGATGGCCATGAACTCATCCAGCGGCAGGTTGTAGCACAGGCCCCAGCGCCAGTTGTCCTCCACCTCGATGGCGAACTGGGAATAGAACGGATGGTGCGTGTAGGAGGAGATGTTCACGTAGTCGTCCGGGTTGATGCCCATGGCGTCGCGATAACTCTCGGCGGTGTAAGTGACACCGTTTTCCACGAAGGTCTCCGGGAGTTCGCCCAGGTAGGCGTCCAGGATGCCGTCAAAGCCCTTGGGCCAGACGGGGGTGAGTTTGCGGTTGGGGTTCTTCACCACGGCCTGCACATAGCCCTTGAGGACGGCGTCGAGTTCGCCCTGGACGGGAAGGTCGTAACCATAGTTCATGCCACTGTAGGCGGACTGGGGCATCAGACCGTAGTCGCGGATGACCTCGAGGACGTCGCCGAAGCCGCTGCCGGCGGCCATGTTCAGGTAGCCGTTCAGGCGGACGAACTTGACGGCCCTGTCATGGTAGGAATGGCGGACGACGAACATTTCGGAGAAATCCGGATAGGCTTCCGCCTTGAGATTCTTGGCCTTGATGACCTCGGACTCGAGGAAGGAGAGGGCGGAGAAGCACCAGCAGGTGCCGCTGCGGTTCTGGTTCTTCATCGAGGTGACGGGAATCTCCTTGACCGTGGTAAACTGATAGTCGGCAGGGTTCACCTTCGGGGCCTGGGCCCCCAGGGACGCGGCCGCGAAGGCGGCCAGCGCGAGAGTAAGAATCATTCTTTTCATATGCAGTGTCATGTTAACTGTCATCACAACTTTACAAAAGTATGGAATTAATCGTAATTTTGCAACATGAAAACCGTTTTATACATTCATGGGATGGGCGGCGGCGGCGACAGCCGGATCCCGCGCCTGCTCGGTGAGCACCTCGCCGGGGAGGGAATCCGGGTGGTCGTAAGGACTTATGATTTCGACCCGGAGACAGGCCGTGCGCAGATCCTCTCCTGGGTGGAAGAACTTCGTCCGGACCTCGTCATCGGCGAGTCCCTCGGCGCCATCCAGGCACTGCGGGTGCGGGGAATCCCGCATCTGTTCGTTTCTCCGTCCTTGGGCGCGCCCGTCTTCCTGTATCGCCTGGCGTGGATTTGCCGGATTCCCGGCGGGCCGGCCCTCCTGCACCGGATCTGGCGGGTCAAGGAAGGGGACCGCCAGCCGCTCCGGTTCGAGTACGGAATCCTCCGCAAATACAAGGCCCATTGGGAGGATGCCTGCCGGGCCGCGGCCGAGGGCGGTTACCACTATGCTTTTTTCGGTACGCGCGATCACTACCGGAAATCGGGAATTGTCCGGATATCCACTTGGAGGAAAATGTTCGGTGATACTTATCAAATCTATGAGGGAACGCATTTTATGGAGGAGGAATATGTTTATTCGATGCTTGTCCCCAAAATTCGGAAGGTCCTGGATATGCCCGAAGCCTCGTTGCATATCTGAGGAGTTTTGACTATTTTTGCATGATGATAACTTCCGTATGAAGAAACTGATTCCCTTCATAGCGTTTCTCGCGCTCCTTACCGTCTCCTGCCGGGAAAGGACAGCGCCCCTGCGCGACACCATTCCCTATGTAAAGCAACTGGCGGAAGATTCCACCGCCTTCTCCATGGTCCGGGCCTACCGTTCGCAGGGAACCCGCGGCTCCATCGCCGTCGTCGGCGAACCGGAGGCGGCCCTGTTGCTTTCCGAGGCCTTTCTGCAGGCCGATGTCCGTGACAACATCGACGGAAAGCCCGGCAACGACCGCCTGCCCGATTTCGCCGGCGAGTCCTTTGATGTCATCATGGACGCGTACAACGCCCCTTACCGGCGGATGGCGGAATCCAGTCCGGACAGTCTCCGGGAAGTGGCCGTCCGCTGCGCCATGATGTCCCTGGATACGGTGAGTTACGCCCATGCGCTGGATCCGCAGTCGCGCCTTTCCAAGAAAAAGGCGAAGGTTTTCGTCCTGGCTTCGTCCATGCTGACGGAATTCGGTCAGTTCGATATTGACACGCTGGTTAAGATGGCATCCCGTGAACCGCTGATCCTGAATCCGGTGGATGCCATGATGGATGCCGTCCGAGGTGCTTCGCTCGCGCATGTCGCCGCCTGGGTTCCTGCCCCGGCGAAGCCGGCTTACGAAGCGGCGGCGACCGGACTGGACTGTGCGGTCATCAGCCCGGTCGGCGGTTCGGATGTCCGGTCGGCCTTCCGTGACCTGCTGCGGCAATACCGTTCCCTGAAGCCGAATACGGCCCTGGACGCCGTCCTCGTGGACAGTTTCACCATGGACCTGGAAGAACTGCACGCCGAGGTGGAGCATATCCATCGGCAGATTACCGAGGAGGACATGGCTTTCGACCGCCTCCTGGCCCCGAAATTCCATTTTATCGAGCCCAAGTCCTCGCTGACGGAGGCCTGTTACCGGCTGCTGCGCGAAAAGAATCTGTTCACGCACGACATTGCCTATCCCGCCGTCCGTTACTATCAGACGGAAGAGGGAATGGACGGCGATTTCGTCCTGGTCGAGATCGGTTCCGAGTATCTGGCGAACCTCCGCTCCGGCATTCTGGAGACTCCTGACAAAGCCCCTGATTACGTGTATGTTCCAAATAACGATTAGTCCTGACGAAATCGGGAAACTGGAACTGGCTTCCTTTCCCGGGGAGATCCATGTGATCGATACCCTGGACGAGGAGTTCGGCAAGGCGATTGCCTACCTCAAGCGTCAGAAAGTCATCGGGTTCGACACGGAGACGCGCCCCACTTTCTCGCCCGACCAGCGGTCCAACGGAACGGCCCTCCTGCAACTCTCGGGGGCGGAAAAGGCCTACCTGTTCCGGATCAAGAAGATGGGCGCGATCCCGCGCCGACTGTGTGCGATCATGGCCAATCCGAACATCGTCAAAGTCGGTGCCGCCATCCACGATGACGTGCGCGGGCTCCAGAAGTTCGCCGGTTTCCAGCCGCAGAATTTCATCGACCTGCAGAAGATCGTCTGGGAATACGGCATCCGGGACAAGTCCGTCAAGAAGATGACGGCCATCATCCTGGGTTTCAAGATTTCCAAGGCGCAGCAACTCTCCAACTGGGAGGCCGAGAACCTCTCCGAATCGCAGCAGAAGTATGCCGCGACGGACGCCTGGGTATGCCGGGAGATGTACCTGCGGCTGCAGCATTCCGAGAAGGCGCCCCTCACCCCCGAACAGCTCCATCCGGAGCTTTATCCCGAACAAGCATAAGACATGGATAAAGTCATTCTGCGTCCCCGCCGCGAGGAATCCATCCTGCGGTTCCATCCCTGGGTCTTTTCCGGTGCCATCGCCCGGATCGTGGGTACTCCCGCCGAGGGAGACCTGGTCGCCGTGTATTCCTCCGACGACCGGTACCTTGCAACGGGTCATTACCAGATCGGGTCCATTGCGGTCCGGATCCTGAGTTTCGACGAGGACCCGCTCGCCCCGGATTTCTGGGAAAAGATGGTCCGGAGGGCTTTCCAGGTGCGGGTAGCATGCGGCCTGCACGGTTCTGAAACCACCAATTGCTACCGTCTGGTGCATGGGGAAGGGGACGGCTTGCCGGGGCTTATCATTGACTATTACGACGGGGTTTGCGTCCTGCAGGCCCATTCCGTGGGAATGTTCAAGGCCAAGGGGGCCATCTGCGAAGCGCTCCAGGCCGTTTACGGGGATTCCCTCCGGGCGGTCTATGACAAGAGTTCCGGGACAGCGCCCTTCAAGGCGGGTCTGGATCTGGTGGACGGGTATCTGTACCGGGCGCCGGGCTTCACGGCCGACGAGCAGGTGGTCCTGGAAAACGGGAACCGCTTCTGTGTCAATTGGAACGAAGGCCAGAAGACGGGCTTCTTCCTGGACCAGCGGGAGAACCGGGCCCATGTAGGGCGTCTCGCCAAGGGCCGTACGGTCCTGAACCTGTTCTGCTACACGGGCGGTTTTTCCATCTATGCGCTCCAGGCCGGGGCGGTCCATGTGGATTCCGTGGACAGTTCCCGCAAGGCGATGGACATGGTGGACCGGAATGTCGCCCTGAACGGATTCACCCCGGACCGTCACACTTCCTATTGTGCCGATGCCATCGAGTTCCTCCGCGACGTCCCGGAAGGGAAGTATGACCTCATGATTGTGGACCCGCCGGCCTTCGCCAAGCACCGCGGCGCCCTTAAGAATGCCCTCCGGGCCTACCAGCGCCTGAATGCGGCCGCCATCTCCAAGGTCGCCCCCGGCGGTTTCGTATTCACCTTCAGTTGCTCCCAGGTCGTGGACAAGGAGGCCTTCGCCCTCGCGGTCTTTTCCGCCGCCGCCCAATGCGGTCGCAGCGTCCGCATCCTGGACCGCCTGAACCAGCCCGCCGACCACGCCGTGAACATCTATCACCCGGAAGGGGAGTACCTCAAGGGCCTCCTCCTGTACGTGGAGTGAGCCTGTGCTCCTGTCATTCCGAGTGAAGCGAAGGAATCTATTGTCATTTCGAGATTGTGCCCTCTGTCATTTCGAGCTTGTCGAGAAATCTTTTGCATTTAAAGGAAAAACTTCCTATATTTGCATTCCCAACGGTGCTATGGCCGAGCGGTTAGGCACAGGTCTGCAAAACCTGCTACAGCGGTTCGATTCCGCTTGGCACCTCAAAAAAATGCCCTAGACGCGTGTCTGGGGCATTTTTATATAAAAATGTGCCAGAATTGTGCCAGAAAAACGTCGTCACCTTTCTTGTGCCAGCGCAATTTTGAAGCGCAGAAAGCTATCTGGTCGGAAGTTTTTTTATCGTATTTAACAGTCGTTTTTCAGTCGGAACAAGGGTATTCTTTCTCAAGCGGTTTTGTTTTTATTTTTTCTGGTAAAAAGAAAAAAGATACCAAAACCGAGATCTCGGAATAAACCAGTTTAATCAGTTTAGTATATCTAGTACAAGGACTAAACTAAACTGGTCTCTGCGGTGTTGTCCTTCTCTTTCTTTTTACCCGAAAGAGAATCTGTTTCGACAGATCTCTTCAGTGTCATTTCCACCGTTTTCATGGGTCTGCTTCGGAAAGCTTCCGGAGCTTGTTCTTCGTCTGTCTCACCTCTCTCTGATTGTGTTCGAGTTCTTCTGCCCGTTTGTAAAGATGTGCCTGACGGTGCTGTCCGTCTTCTTGCCTGAGATGTCTGCATGCCGATCTTTCCGGGGCTCCCGCTCATCCTCCTGCCGAAGACCTTAGAAGGGAAGTGTGCTCCGTAGTGCTGCGTCTTCGACTCCGGTATGGTGACATCTCCTTTCACTTCGCAAAGGTCTGTCACCCGGACATCCCGGCAAGGTCCGCTGACGCTCTCCACCTTGCCTTGCCGATGTCCTATGGGGTGACGTATGCCATGCTGCGTAAAAAAGATGTTTCACCAACATACCGTAGCACGATGAAGAAGCAAGCACACTACACACCCGACACCCCGATCAAGGCATCCGCCCAGGCGGCAGGATACCTGCGCGAAGACTTCCGGGACCTCGACCATGAGGAGTCCTGGATCCTCCTGCTCAATGCAGCCATGCTTCCGCTGGCCAAGAAGATGATTACCGTCGGCACCATCAAGTCGACCCCGATCGACCACCGGCGCATCATCAAGGAGGCGCTTCTTTGCAACGCCACGGCGCTCATCCTCTTCCACAATCACCCGAGCGGGAATCCCGTCCCGAGTTCCTCCGACATGAACGAGACGAACAAGCTCAAGAAGGCATGCGACATCTTCGACATCACGCTTCTCGATCACATTATCCTTTCGGATAAGACATACTACTCCTTCGCAGATGAAACTCAAAACCAGTTTTGACCATGAAAACCTACAAGTTCAATGACACTGAAGTCAGACTCTCCTTCGAGAGCTACCGGAACAACGGCACCCTTGCCGTCGAGATGATCACCGTCCCGGACGATGATCCCTATGCGGTTATCACCGTCAACCTCTGCTGTCCGCTCCAGACAGACCGTCTGGCGTTCGTCGACGAGAACAACCTGCCGGGCATCGGTGCCTGGCTGAAGCGCAATAAGATTGCGACCCCGATGGGTTACAAGCAGCGTAGCGGCTTCTGCCTCTACGAGCTCTACTCCTTCAATAGGCAGTAGAGTTCATAAAATGCTCTTCGGATTCTCCAAATCAGCGATGGTTTGGAGATACTTCTTAATGCCTAATACCACAAGAATGTACTAATACTATTAAATCTCCTTTGTTTTGGTTCTAAATTTGTCTAAATTTGCAAGTGTAACTTTGGATTTTTGAATTGTAAGTGTATGGAATACAAGCGAATTCTATCTTTTGATGATGCGGACGGCGACAGCTTGTTCCTTTGGGGCGCGCGTCAAGTGGGAAAGAGTACCCTGGTAAAGACCCTCTTTCCGAAAGCGATAGTTTACGACCTTCTCAAAAGCGATGAATTCGAGCGCCTGGCCAGGCGTCCCGCTCTTCTTCGGGAAGAACTGGACAAGAAGGGCCCGGAGACGGTCGTCATTGTGGATGAAGTCCAGAAGGTTCCACCACTTCTGGACGAGGTTCACTGGCTCATGGAGAACAGAGGCATCCGGTTCATCCTTTGCGGATCCAGTGCCCGCAAGCTCAAGCGAGTCGGAACGAATCTCCTTGGTGGCCGTGCCCTCAAATATACCCTTCATCCTCTTGTGAGTGCCGAGATCCCGGATTTCGACCTCATCCGTGCCGTGAACAACGGCATGATCCCAAGGCATTACATGATCCAAAACCCCAAGAAGCGACTTCAATCATATATCGGGTCTTACCTCAAGGAAGAAATCCAGGACGAAGCTGTCGTTAGACAACTCTCATCTTTCAACAGGTTCCTCGAGATAGCAGCCCAGACTGACGGCGAGGTCGTCAACTACACGAATATTGCTTCGGATTGCGGAGTAAGCGCCACAACGGTGAAGGAGTACTTCAACATCCTCCAGCAAACGCTAATCGGATATATGGTCCCGTCCTTTACCAAATCGAAAAAACGTCGGGCCGTGGTTGCCCCCCGGTTCTATTATTTTGACGTGGGAATAGTCAACTATCTTCTTCACCGTTTTTCGCTCGAACCAGGCTCGGCTGACTTCGGCCACGCTTTCGAGCACCTGATTATCCAGGAAATCCAGGCCTATCTGGATTATCACGACTACGAAGACTCTCTGGCTTATTGGCGCACGGACGGCGGGTATGAGGTGGATGTCGTTCTGGGAGACGCCAAAGTGGCGATAGAAATCAAGAGCACCGACGAGGTGCAGTCGAAGCACACGAAAGGTTTGAAGGCATTCATGGAGGATTTCCCTCAGACCAGGCCGATTATCGTTTCACGCGATAGGTCTCCGAGGACTTTGAACGGGATTGAGATACTTCCCGTCGGGACCTTTTTGAAAATGCTTTGGAACGGAGAATTGTTCCAATGAGCCGGATTTACTTTTGATACAGTCCCCGACAGTCTTGATGGACGCCGGGGATCTTTTTCTTTTTACCCGGAGATTGTCCGGAACGGCTTAGTATTCATACAGGGAGAACCCATCCCGGCTGGAAGTTCCGCCTGATGCAATCCTTTCTCCGATGCGTTTGGCCATCTTTCAACACCAGTCGGTGTATCGTGCGATTCGTCCTTTAACCGGCCTGC
Source organism: uncultured Bacteroidia bacterium (assembly GCA_902781705.1). GTDB lineage: Bacteria > Bacteroidota > Bacteroidia > Bacteroidales > UBA932 > Cryptobacteroides. Next base: position 277 of record CACZKE010000009.1, on the reverse strand, counting down.
CCGAGAGGGGAGTGGCATCCGCTTTCCGGCACTGATTCATCGGTCTCACCGCTTCTTGCGGTTCTTTCCGCCTCGTAGCGGGAGCGCGTGTAGTTCGTCTCGTCTGTCGCCTTGGATTCGTGTACATACCGATGACGGAGGTACTGTGGCCGTCCCATGTGGCTGAACCGGTTACTGAGACCATTTCTTGATGCAAAGGTATTTCCTTCACGTGGAGTCGGCAAGGGTGAAGTGCACCTCCTGAGAAATCTCCACACCTGCGGGTAGTATTTCTCCT
>CACZKE010000008.1 GCA_902781705.1 uncultured Bacteroidia bacterium | reverse complement strand
CCATTGACCAATATTCCTCACTGCTGCCTCCCGTAGGAGTCTGGACCGTGTCTCAGTTCCAGTGTGGGGGACCTTCCTCTCAGAACCCCTAGACATCGTAGCCTTGGTGGGCCGTTACCCCGCCAACTAGCTAATGTCACGCGAGCCAATCCGTATCCGCCGTAACTTTCAAACATGGGTCATGCGGCCCTCGTTGTTATGGGGTATTAGGCGACGTTTCCATCTTGCATGTGTTAAGCCTGCCGCTAGCGTTCATCCTGAGCCAGGATCAAACTCTTCATTGTATATTCTTATATATCTAGCTTGTCCTTGGCACTGTTTCCTAAAGAAACTGACGCTCGTTTAAAGTGATATGTGTTACATATCTCGGTACTTGCTTGTACTTTCCTTTCAGTCTTTTCAATGAGCTTTTTCTTGCCTGCCTTGCGGCTCTGGCGTTTAAAAACCCGCTCGTGTTCCGAACGGGATTGCAAAGGTACACCTTTTTTCTGAACTGACAAATTTTTTTCTGACTTTTTTTGCAAAAAATCGACAAAAATCTTTTTGTCAGACGGACAAAAAGCAAACAACTATTTATGGTTCAGCGCAATGCGCGCCTGAAGCTCCCAAGTGCGGATTCTGTCCTTATAAAAGTTGTTTGCATTGACCTTCTCGATGGACAGGTCGCTGTCGGAATTCCCACCCCAGCGGCGGCAGGTGTAGAGGACATCCCACACGCGTCCGATCTGATACTCGCGGCTGATGCGGAGCCCGACGGCATAATCCTCCCCGTACTTGGTCGTCGGGAAGTTGAGCCGGCGCAGGAGCGGCGTCCAGAATCCGCGCGGGGCGCCGAGACCATTGATCCGGAGGGCGTTGTTCCGACCGTTCTCCGGGGACCACTCGCGATGCTCGACCACGAAAGGAGGCAGCGGGTTCAGGTCGAAGTCCGTCATCCGGTAGCAACCGACTACCATGGCGCAGTCCTGCGCCCGGAAAGCATCGACAAATTTCTGGACCGTATGCTCGTCAAAATAAAGGTCGTCCGAATCCAACTGGAGGGCGAACCGGCCGCAGGCGGGATGATGGATGGCCGCATTCCAGTTGCCGCCGATGGCATGCCAGGTCGGATCCTGGGCGATATAGACCAGTTTCGGATCCCCGAGGAAGGATTCGATCACCTCCACGGTCCCATCGGTGGAATTGTCATCGACTACGATTACATTATAAGGGAAGTCCGTCTGCTGGGAAAGGGCGGAACGGAGGGCATCGCCGATGGTCTTTACCCGGTTCTTGCACGGGATGACCACCGAGGCCTCGTACGCGAACTCCCCTTCCGTGATGTCCACGGTCTTGAACACCGGCTCCAGATAACCACCCACGGCCTTCAGGTGGTCGGTCACGGCCTGCTCCATTTCGATTTGCGAACTGCGGTTGCGCGGATCCACATAGTCGAACAGTTTCTCCCCCGACTTGCGGAGGTCCGATTCGATTTCATAATAGAGGAACTCGCCGATATGTTCCACCCTCCCCTTCTGCGACATCTTGAGCCGGAGGTCATACAGGCCCGCCGCCTCATAGTCCGCCGTCATCCGGGAGGCCGCTTCCTTCAGGGCCGATGTCCTGAGGAGCAGCAGGCCGCCGAACTCGAAATCGTCCCGCAGGGCACCCTCCTGGTAGTCAATGACCGGGGCGGGCGTCACCACGCCGTCCTTGGAGAGGAAGCGGTCGGCATACAGGATCGCAGCACCGGTGTCATCGGCTACCTGCAGCATCCGCTCCAGGGCGAAATGGACCAGGGACAGTTCCGTCTGACGGGTGTAGAACAGGGAGAACTCGGCGGTGGCGGTCCGGGCTGCGGCGCGGACGGTCTCGCTGCGCGAAAAAGGGGTGTCAAGTATGTGGACGGCAGCGACCTCGGGTTCCAGGGTCAGGATTCCGGCCTGGGAAGGCAGGCCCACGAAGCATTCAATTCTTTTCATACCTCAAAGATACGATTTTTTTCTTTCGCGTGTGAAGAAAAATCCGTACCTTCGTGAACTCTTAATAGTACGCGCATGAAAGCACTGACCCGAACCGATTTCCATTTCCCCGGCCAAGTGTCCAAGTACACCGGCAAGGTCCGCGATGTGTACAGCATCGGATCCAATTTCCTCATCATGGTCGCCACCGACCGTATCTCCGCCTTCGACGTTGTCCTTCCCAAGGGCATTCCTTTCAAGGGACAGGTCCTGAACCAGATCGCCTCCCGTTTCCTCGACGCCACCGCCGACATCATCCCCAACTGGAAGATCGCCGAAGTGGACCCGATGGCCACCATCGGCTGGCGCTGCGAGCCCTTCAAGGTGGAAATGGTCATCCGCGGTTACCTGACCGGCCACGCCTGGCGTGAATACAAGGCCGGCAAGCGCACCCTCTGCGGCGTTCCCCTCCCCGACGGGATGGTGGAGAACCAGCGTTTCCCCGAACCCATCATCACCCCTACCACCAAGGCCGACGAGGGCCACGACGAAGACATCTCCAAGGATGAGATCATCGCCCGCGGAATCGTCGGCAAGGAAGACTACGAGAAACTCGAGGCCTACACCCGCGCCCTCTTCCAGAGAGGAACCGAGATGGCGGCCGAGAAGGGACTGATCCTCGTTGACACGAAATATGAGTTCGGCAAACGCGACGGCGAGATCATGCTGATGGACGAGATCCATACTCCCGACTCCTCCCGTTATTTCTATGCCGACGGTTACGAGGAGCGTCTCGCCCGCGGCGAGCACCAGAAGCAACTTTCCAAGGAGTTCGTCCGCGAGTGGCTCATGGCCAACGGGTTCCAGGGCCAGGAAGGCCAGCAGGTCCCCGAGATGACGGAACAGGTCGTGGGCGGTATCACCGACCGCTACATCGAACTCTACGAACATATCACCGGCGTTCCCTTCGAGAAAGCGGAAGGCGAAGACATCGCCGCCCGCATTGAAAACAACATCGAGCAGTTCCTGAAGAAGATATGATCGAGCGCTACTCCCGCAAAGTGATGAGGGACATCTGGACCGAACAGAACAAGTTCCAGGCGTACCTCGAGGTGGAAACCCTCTCCTGCGAAGCCTGGAGCGAACTCGGCGTCATCCCCCGCGAGGATGTGGACAAGATCCGCGCCGCCGCGAAGTTCGATGTCGCCCGCATCCAGGAAATCGAGCAGGTGACGCGCCATGACGTCGTCGCCTTCACCCGCGCCGTCAGCGAAAGCCTCGGTCCGGAGCGCAAGTGGGTCCACTACGGCCTCACCTCCACCGACGTGGTGGATACGGCCAACGGCTACCTGCTCAAACAGGCCAACAACATCCTGGAGAAGGACCTGGAGGAATTCCTGGCGGTACTGAAGCGCCGCGCCCTTGAATTCAAGGATACGCCCTGCATCGGACGCACGCACGGCATCCACGCCGACATCACCTCCTTCGGTCTCAAATGGGCCCTCTGGCACGAGGAGATGAAGCGCAACATCGAGCGCTTCCAGTTCGCCCGGAAGGGGGTCGAGGCCGGCAAGATGAGCGGCGCCGTGGGCAATTTCGCCAACATCCCTCCTTTCATCCAGGACTATGTGTGCGGAAAACTGGGCATCGCCTCGGCCGACATCTCCACCCAGGTCCTCCAGCGCGACCGGCACGCTTTCTACATCGCCACCCTCGCCGTCATCGCCTCCACCCTGGAGCAGATGGCCTTTGAGGTGCGGAATCTCCAGCGGACCGAGGTACGCGAGGCGGAAGAGGCCTTCGGCAAGGGTCAGAAGGGCTCCAGCGCGATGCCGCACAAGCGGAATCCCATCTCCTCCGAGAATATCTGCGGCTGCGCCCGCGTCATGCGCGGTTATATGTCCGCCTCCGCCGAGAACGTGGCCCTGTGGCACGAACGGGACATTTCCCATTCCTCCACGGAACGGATCATCCTCCCGGACGCCACGGAACTCCTGGACTACATGCTGTGCCGCTTCAAGGGCATCCTCGAGAACCTGACCGTGTATCCCGAGAACATGATCGCCAACATCTGGCGCACCCGCGGCGTCATCTTCGCCCAGCGCGTGATGAACGCCCTCATCGGCAAGGGACTTACCCGTGAGCAGGCCTATGATACCGTCCAGCCCATCGCCATGAAAGCCTGGACCGAGGGCCTGGACTACCGCACGCTCCTCAAGGAGAGCGACGCCGTGATGAAACTCCTGACCATCGACGAACTGGAAGGCTGCTTCACCCTGGATTACTATTTCAAGAACGTGGATTATATCTTCAAACGAACTGGCATATTATGAGTAAGGTTGACGTGGTCCTCGGCCTCCAATGGGGCGACGAGGGCAAAGGCAAGGTGGTCGATGTCCTGACCCCGGATTACAAGGTGATCGCCCGTTTCCAGGGCGGCCCCAACGCCGGACACTCCCTCGTCTTCGACGGGGACGGTTTCGTGCTGCATACGGTTCCCTCCGGCATCTTCCGTCCGGATTCGGTCAATATCATCGGCAACGGCGTCGTCATCGACCCGGTCATCCTCCAGGATGAAATCGAGGCCATCGAGGCCAAGGGCGTGGACATCACCGGGAAACTGCTGATTTCCAAGAAAGCGCATCTGATCCTCCCGACCCATCGTATGCTGGACGCCGCCTCCGAGGCGTCCAAGGGCAAGGGCAAGATCGGTTCCACCCTCAAGGGTATCGGCCCCACCTACATGGACAAGACCGGACGGAACGGCCTCCGGGTGGGCGACATCCTCTCCCCCGAATTCCTCCAGCGCTATGAGGCCCTGAAATACAAGCACTTCGGCCTTCTCTCCCAGTACAAGTTCCCCTTCGACATTACGGACTACGAGGTCAAGTGGTTCAACGCCGTGGAGAGCATGAAGCGTTTCACCTTCATCGACAGCGAGTTCTGTGTGAACCGCTACCTGGACGAGGACGTTCCCGTCCTCGCCGAGGGCGCCCAGGGCGCGATGCTGGACATCGACTTCGGTACCTATCCGTTCGTCACCTCCTCCAACACGATGACGGCCGGCGTCTGCACCGGACTCGGCGTGGCTCCCTGCCGCGTGGGCAAGGTCATGGGCATCTTCAAGGCCTACTGCACCCGCGTGGGCAGCGGTCCTTTCCCGACGGAACTCTTCGACGCCGACGGTGAACGCCTCCGCCAGATCGGACGCGAATACGGCGCCACGACCGGACGTCCCCGCCGCTGCGGCTGGCTGGACCTCGTGGCCCTGAAATACGCCGTCATGATGAATGGCGTGAGCGAACTGATCATGATGAAGGCCGACGTGATGAACGGCTTCGACACGGTCCGCGTCGCCACCGCCTATGAGATCGACGGAACGGTCACCAAGGATTTCCCCTTCGAGTGCCCCGACGACGTCAAACCGGTCTATACCGATTTCCCGGGCTGGAAGGAGGACATCACGAAAGTCCGCCGTTACGAGGATTTCCCCGCCGCCTTCAAGAACTATGTCGATTTCATCGAACGGGAGACCGGCTGCCCGGTGAAAATCATCTCCGTAGGCCCGGACCGCAGTGAAATTGTCATCCGCTGATCCCATGGACAAGAAAATCGTCATCATCCCCACCTATAACGAAAAGGAGAACATCGAAGCCATCATCCGCAAGGTGTTCTCCCTTCCGAAGGAATTCCAGGTGCTCGTCATCGACGACGGATCCCCCGACGGAACGGCCGGTATCGTGAAGAAACTCAAGGAGGAGTTCCCCGAGCGGTTGCATCTGCTGGAAAGAAGCGGAAAGCAAGGGCTGGGCACGGCCTACCTCACCGGATTCAAGTGGTCCCTGGAAAACGGATTCGACTACATCTTCGAGATGGACGCGGACTTCTCCCACAACCCGGATGACCTGCTGCGCCTGTACGCCGCCTGCGCGGACGACGGGGCCGACCTTTCCATCGGCTCCCGCTACTGCCACGGTGTGAGCGTCGTGGACTGGCCCATGAGCCGGATCATGATGTCCTATTATGCGTCGGCCTATGTCCGGTTCATGCTGGGGATCAAGGTCTTCGACACGACGGCCGGATTCGTATGCTACAAACGGAAGGTGTTGGAAACCATGGATTTGGATGCGGTCCAGATGAAAGGATACGGTTTCCAGATCGAGATGAAGTACACGGCTTACAAACTGGGGTTCCGCCTGCAGGAAGTTCCGATCATCTTCACGAACCGGCAGGTCGGCACCTCGAAAATGTCCAGCGGCATCTTTGGAGAAGCCTTCTGGGGCGTCATCAAACTAAGGTTCCGAAAGATTACCGGACGCTCTTGACAATGAAAAAACGAAGGATCAGGCATCCTTCGTTTTTTTCTTTGTATTCCACTGGGTCAGGACCAGACCGACGCAGGCGATCCCGAGTCCGACCCATTGCCATCCATGCAGGATCTCGTCACCGAGCAAAAGCCCCCATACGGCTGTCGCGACCGGAATCATCGCGAGGAAAATCGTGGATTTGGCAACGCCCAGACTCTTGATGGAGAAGGCCATCAGCGAGAAGGCCAGGCTGGAACACAGGACGGTGAGGGCCAGGAGTGGCTTCCAGACATCCCAGGACCAATAGAGGACAGGATCGTAGGTCTCCAGGCCGCGGGCCAGGAAGAACGGGAAGAAATACACAGCGCCGATGAGGAACTGGTACATGACCACGACTGAGGGAGCATACCCGCTGGTCAACGCTTTCGTACAACTGGCATGGCCGACTTCGGCAAAGACGGCGATCAGCAGGACGAGGATGCCCAGCACGAAGAAACGCCCCGTTTCGGAACGTGCATGACTCACCAGGAAAAGCCCGCCCAGGCAGATGAGGATTCCCACCATGTTCAGCGGCGTGATCTTCTCCTTGAAGAAGAACAAGCCCGCAAATACGGCGACGACCGGTGTCGATGCGATCACCAGGGCGCTGATCGTAGGAGATCCCGTGAGTTTGATGCCGTAGGTCTCGCAGAAAAAGTAGATGAACGGCTCGCAGAGCGCCAGCAGCAGGAAAGTGGTCATGTCCTCTTGCCGGATCCGGATACTGAAGCCGAAAGCCAGGTTCACACCGAGGAGGATCAGTCCGGCACAGAGGATGCGCACAGGGAGGAAGAACTCCACGGGAATCCCGAGTTGGATCAGCCGGTCACACCAGATATAGGACAGTCCCCACAGGGAGACTGCCACGAGCGTACTGAGATAAACCAGCAGTACATGGGCGTTTTTTCCAAAACCACTTTTCGGCATAATGTGCAAATATATAAATCACCGTTTACAGGACCAAAACAGCACCGCCGCCGGGGGCCAGATGGACCTTCCAGCGGCCGTTCACGCTGACTTCCTCTTTCCGGAAATCCCGGGCGGCCCGATGGGCATTGGCCCCGTCCACGAAGGCAGTCCCCTGCTTCGGGGAGATCTGAAGCGGAGTCAGGTCAATCTCCAGGTCACGGGCGTCCCAATTGCCCAGGACGCCGATATACCAGGTCGCTCCCTTGCGGCGGGCGATGACGACATACTCGGCAATCTTGCCGTCCAGGGCCACCGTTTCATCCCAGACCGTGGGAACGGAAGCGATGAACTCCGTGCATACCGGTTCCTGGCGATAATTGGAAGGAGAATCGCAAAGCATCGTGAGCGGCGCATCGAAGATGATATACTCCGCCAACTGGTGGCAGCGGGTACCCTGGGACATCGGCTCGGTGTTGACGGGACGATAATTGTTCCGGGTGGCATTGCGCATGGCTCCCTGGGTATAGTCCGCAGGACCGGCCACGAGGCGGGTGAACGGAATGGTCACGTCATAGGTCACCTGGTCGACCTCCGGGCCGCTCCATTTCATCTGTTCCAGACCGTGTACGCCTTCGAAGTTGATGACATTCGGCCAGGTGCGCTGCAGGCCGGCCGGCTTGTAGGCACCGTGGAAATCGGCCAGGAGTTTGTACTTCGCCGTCGTCTCGGCGGCTTTCGTGTAGAACTGGACCATCTGCTGGTCGTCCCGGTCCATGAAGTCGATCTTGAAGCCTTTGATGCCCATCTGGGAATAATGACGGCAAACGGCATCCATGTCGCGGTTGAATGCCCAGTACCCGGCCCAGAGGATCAGCCCGACGTTCTTTTCCTTGGCGTAGGCGCAAAGCATCGGCAGGTCGATCTCCGGAACCACCTTCATCAGGTCGGCCTCCTTGTTCACGGCCCAACCTTCGTCCAGGATGACGTACTCGATGCCGTGCTCCGAGGCGAAATCGATATAGTACTTGTATGTATCGTTGTTGATACCGGCCTCGAAATCAACGCCGTAGATATTCCAGTCATTCCACCAGTCCCAGGCCACCTTTCCGGGTTTCACCCAGGACCAGTCACGGCTGTCCGCCGGGCGGGCCAGCCGCCAGGTCATGTCGTTCTGGGCCAGTTCACGGTCTTTTTCCGCAATGATGACCGTACGCCAGGGGAAGGAGGTCTGACCGGGAACCTTGGCCAGGAAATTCCGCCGGGAACGGACCAGACCCTGCAGCATGTTGTGGCCGCCCTGCACGACCTGCATCGGGTAACCGGCAAAGACCCCCCGAAGGGCAATGCCGCCGCCCCGGTTGGTCAGGTACATGCCCGGATAGTCGAGCAGATCGGACTCGGTGATGCAGAGTTTGATGCCGTTCGGCGCCTCCACCGTGATCGGCAGGAAAGCCAGCCGTCCCCGCTCCCACTGGGTGATGGTATGGTGGGAATACGTATTCTCGAAAGAATTGAAGAACTGCGGCTCATAAGAGGAATAATCCCGGGCCACATAGGGAACATAGGCCTTCCAGTCGGCCGGGAAGGCAAATTCGGCCTGCTCGGAAGCGACGGCGATCTCGGGTGCCTTTTCCTTCGAGACAAACCGGTAGGCAACGCCGTCGTCATAGGCACGGAAAATAATCTCGTAGTTGCCGGCGGAGAGGGTCATCTCATTGAAATGGTCCTTGACGGACGCCCGTTTGAAAACCCGGGCCGGGATATTTTGCCGGACCGTACGCCGGGAAACCCGGAAATTGTCGCTGCCCCCGTACAGGACACCGTCCAGAAGCGTCATCGAAATCTTGGAAGGGGCCAGCAGGCGGACACCGTCCCGTTCCACGGAATAGGAGACGTGATACCCCGTATTGACGGTCACCGTAATCCGGCCGTCCGGGGATTTCAGTTCAACGTCTTTGGCTTGCAGGGCCGCCACGGCAAAAAGAGCGGTCAGCAGAACAAATAATCTCTTCATATCTCGTTATGGTTTATTTAAGCAATCTGAGTCCGATACGTTTTCGGTCCAGGTCCACGGAAATCACCTGCACCCGGACAGTCTGGTGCAACTTGAGAACCTTTGAAGGATCCGCCATGCCTTTCACCCCCATCCGGGAGGCATGGATCAGCCCGTTCTCATGCAGGCCGATGTCCACGAAGGCGCCGAAGGAGGTCAGGTTCGTCACGATACCGGGAAGTTCCATTCCTTCCTTCAGGTCGTCGATTTCATGGATATCCTCGGCAAAGGAGAACTCCTGGGCCGACTCCCGGGGATCCCGTCCGGGTTTGGCGAGTTCCTGCAGGATGTCATTCACCGTCGGCAGGCCGAAATCCCCTTCCACATAATCCTGGGCCTTGATCTTCCGGCAAAGGTCCGCATTGCCCACCAGTTCGCGGGTGGAAACGCCCAGGTCCTTCGCCATGCGGTCCACGATATGGTAGGCCTCCGGATGCACGGCACTGCCGTCCAGCGGGTTTTTCGCCTCCGGTATCCGGAGGAAACCGGCGCACTGCTGATAGGCCTTCGGCCCCAGCCGAGGCACCTGCAGGAGTTGTTCACGGGAAGTATATCCACCTGCCTGGTTACGGTATTCGACGATATTCCCTGCCATCACGGGACCAATGCCCGACACATACTGCAGGAGGTAGGGACTGGCCGTATTGAGGTTGACGCCCACGCTGTTCACGCAACTTTCCACCGTATTGTCCAGCTGCTCTTTGAGGAGCGTCTGGTCCACGTCGTGCTGATACTGCCCGATTCCCAGGGATTTCGGGTCGATTTTCACCAGTTCCGCGAGCGGGTCCATCAGGCGGCGGCCGATGGAAACGGCCCCGCGTACGGTCACGTCATATTCCGGGAACTCTTCCCGGGCCACGTCGGAGGCGGAATAGACCGACGCTCCGTCCTCGCTGACGGAAAAGATACGGACGCTGTCATCCAGTCCGACCTTCCGCACGAATTCCTCCGTTTCACGTCCGGCCGTCCCGTTGCCGATGGCGATGACCTCGATGCGGTATTTTTCCACCAGGTCCGCCACCGTCATGATGGCCTGCACTTTTTTGGCGGCCGGCGGATGCGGAAAAATGACGGTATGGTCCAGCAGGTTTCCGTGTTCGTCCAGGCAGACGACCTTGCATCCTGTCCGGAATCCCGGATCGATGGCCATCGTCCTCTTCTGCCCCACCGGCGCAGCCAGGAGCAACTGACGCAGATTCTCTCCGAAAACCCGGATGGAATCGATATCGGCCTTCCGCTTGGCTTCCCGGAGGACTTCACCGGTGATGGAGGGCTCCAGCAGGCGCTTGTAGGCATCATCCACGGCCGTCCGGATCTCCCGGCCGGCTTCCGGAGCGGGATACCCCTTCGCCTGACAGAAATCGTAGTAGATCTTGTTGCCGCACTTTTCGGCGTCGGCATCGATGGATAGACGCAGGAATCCCTCGTTTTCCGCCCGGAGCAGTGCCAGAAGGGCATAGGAAGGGATCTTGGAAAGCGGCATCGAATAGTTGAAATAGGTCCGGTATTTCGCCGCGCCCGGGTCCTTCTCCGCCGCCTTGGTCGCCTTGGACAGGACCCGCCGCGTCCGGAACACGCTCCGCAGGTTCTCCCGGACCTGGGCCGTCTCGGACAGACGCTCCGCGATGATATCCCGGGCCCCGGAGAGCGCTTCCTCCACGGAAGCGACCTCCCCTTTCACAAACGGGGCGGCATCGGCTTCCGGACGACGGGATTTCCCGTTCCAGAGAAGGTCGGCCAGCGGCTCCAGGCCTTTCGCAACGGCAACCGTAGCCCGCGTTTTCCGCTTGGGACGGTAAGGGAGGTAAAGGTCCTCGAGGATGCCGGATTCGACGCAGGATTCAATCTGCCGCTTCAGTTCCGGTGTCAGTTTTCCCTGCTCTTCGATGGTGGAAAGGATGGATGCCTTGCGCTTTTCCATGTCCGCAAAGGCCTCGGTCCAATGCTTGATTTCGGCGACCTCGACATCGGAAAGACCGCCGGTGCGCTCTTTCCGGTACCGGCTGATGAAGGGGACCGTGCATCCTTCCGCGAAGAGTTCCGCACAGTTCTCCACCTGCCAGTCCTTCACCTGCAGGAGTCCAGCGATATGCTTGATATAGATTTCTTTCACGACCTACCGAATCTCGAATAACTGGAGGAAGCCGGTCATCATGAAAACCTGCCGGATCTCATTGGACAGGCCCTCGATGATAACCTTTCCGCCTTTGGCAGCAGCCGCCTTGCGGATGGTCAGGAAAATACGGAGACCGGAACTGGAGATGTAAGCCATCTCGCTGCAATCCAGGATGATAGTCTTGTCGGCCCCGTCGATCAAGGGCTGTACGTCGCGGGTCGCGTCGGCAGCAGCCGGCGTATCCAGGCGGCCGATGAAACGGGCGGTCAGCGTCCCTTTCGATTCAGTGATGTGGATTTCCATTTCTCTTATCTATTTTTTGTCATTGACAGGATGTTCTTCCCGTTTTCACGGGTATAGGACACATGGTCCATGATTTTCTTCACCAGATAGATGCCCAGTCCGCCGATGGGTCGTTCCTCCGCTTTCAGCGTCAGGTCGGGACCGACCGAAAGCGTAGGATCGAAGGGGCGGCCGCTGTCGGTGATCCGGAAATCGATCCGGTCCTCCCAGATGGCGGCATCGACATCCACCGTACCTTCGGTCCCTTCCGGATAGGCATAGAGGATCACGTTGGAAACGGCTTCCTCCAACGCCAGGTTGAGACTCATGGCCGTGGCCTGGTCGATCCCCGACTCGCTCGCGATACCCGTTACGAAATCGGCGAGGCGGGAAATCTGGCGGATGTCGTTGTGCAGCGTCAAGGAACGCCGGAGCCCCATGGGGCCGGCACCGAGGACAAACCGGACGACGAGCATCGTCAGGTCGTCACTCTGTTCGGCTTGCCCGGCATGGTTCCTGACGGCTTCTTCCATTCCCTTCAACTGCTCGTCGACCGGAGCGGAAGCCACCCGGGTGGCCGTCTGGAGCATCCTTTCTTCTCCAAACAGGCGGTGATGGATATCCTCCGCCTCCGTCAGGCCGTCCGTATACAGGAAAAGCGATTCTCCGGAAACGATCTCCGTTTCCTGCTCGTGATACGGATAACCCGGCATCACGCCCAGCGGGAGGTTGGATTCCACCTCGAGCAGGCGAGCCTTTTCCCCGGCATGCATCACCACGGGGGCGTTGTGTCCCGCATTGCAATACCGCAGGTGACCGTTCGTCAGGTCCAGGACTCCCACGAAAAAGGTGACGAACATATTGCTCTCGTTCGCCTCGACCATGGAGTCGTTCATAGCGGCGACGATGCGCGCCGGACTGTGTTCATTGGCCGACGTCATCCGGAACAGACTCTGGGTGGTCGCCATGACGAGGGATGCGGGGATACCTTTCCCGCTTACGTCACCGATGCAGAAAAAGAGACGCTCGTCATGGATATGAAAGTCGTACAGGTCCCCGCTCACTTCCTTGGCCGGGATGACGGTTCCATACATCTCCAGGTCTTTCCGGGTCGGATACGGCGGGAAGGTCTTCGGAAGCATGGACATCTGGATGTCACGGGCGATATGGAGTTCGTTCTCGATCAGGTTTTTCTTCTCCGAGACATCCCGCAGTTTGACCTGATTCCGGACGGCCAGGTACAGGATGAACGCCAGAAGGAGGACGCCGAGGATCTGCAATGCACGGACCATGGCGTTCACTTTCCGGATCTCGCCGAAAACCTCATCGTAAGGGATGATGACGGCCATGGACCAGCCTGTCCGCTCGATCGGCGCATAACATACCATTTCCTTCTCCCCCTTATACATGACCGATGCGCTTCCTGAGCGACCGGCCAGCATCGAATTCGCCACGTCGGCCGCCGTCATGTCATCCAGGGTCGCCGTGATTTCCTGGGCCGTCGTCTTCATCACGAAGGCAGGGGACGGGGAAACCATCAGTTTTCCGGTCCGGCTGATGAGCATGCTGAAGGCACCGGGATACTCTTCCACGTCCCCCACCAGGTCCGTGAGCCATTCCAGGGACACGTCGGCCGTCAGGATGGCGAAGACTTTCCCGTCAACGTCTTTGACGGGTGCACAGAAGGTCGTCATCAATTTCTCGCCGCCGCCGGTGTCGAAATAAGGTTCCGACCAGTATTCCTCTCCGGATTCCAGCGGCTTGACGAACCACTCCTTTTTCAGATAGTCATATTCTTCGTTCCCCAGTTGGACGCTGTCGATCTGCGTGCCGTTCCGGAAGGAGTAGGGAGAGAACCAGTAGCCGCGTTCCGGGAAATAATTCTCGACGAAGGCAATGGCGGAACCGTAGATGAAATCGTTGTTCCGGACGATGCGCTGTGTCAGGGACCACAGGCTGTCCGGCTTGGCCATGATGGTATGGACCGACCAGAGGTTGTTGTCCAGCGCAGTCTCGACCTGATCCATCACATTGGTAATCTGGATATTGGTCGTGTTGATGCGACTCTGTGCACGCAGGGTGGCCTCCTCCTGCATCATGTCCCGCGAGAAAAAATACTGGACCAGCGACGTCCCTTCCAGGGTGATCATCGCGACGATGACGAGGGCCAGTCCCTGAAGGACATAATTGACCGTTGCCTTGTTGAATTTCTGTCTAGCCATGGCGTCAGGGTTGAAGGACGGATTGGAGGGCAGCGCGGAAAGCGGGCATCTTACAGCCCATATCCCGTTCCACCAGCAGTGTTTTCAGTCCGGCGTACGGACGGACCTCGTCTTCGATATCGGAAAGCGGCCGGTCCGCTCCGAAATAGGCGGGCGCGAAGGCCTTCCAGAACAGGACGGCGGTCTCCGGCTCCATATGGAAGGCCTCCCGGACGAAACCAGGGTCGCTGAGATAGGCCGTCACATAAACCATCCCCACGTCGAACAGCGGATACCCGTAGCCGAAATCGCCCAGGTCGATGAAATAGTACCGGCCCGTCCCGTCGAATATGAGATTGCCGAACTGAAGGTCGCCGTGGAGGGCCGTATCCGAATCGGGTGCGTCCTCGATAAAACGCAGGAGACGGTCCTTTTCGACCGTCGTGAAAAGCGGGGATTCCTCCAACAGGGACCGATAGCGCACTTTCACGCTCTCGAAAGCGGCAGGATCGACATGGATTCCATGGAGGAGCCGGCACATCCGGGCCATTTCCTCCGCATATCGGGCGACTTCTTCCGGATGAAGACTGACAGCCCGGGCAACGGACACCTTGTCCCGGATCCGGCGGAAGCGGATGCCGTAACGCTCCCCGTCCGTGACGAAATCACCGGGTTCAGGCGTAGGAATGCCCAGGTCGTACACGCGCCGGGCAAGCAGGACCTCGTCCATCGGCTGACGGACCTTCCCCGGGAAATAAAGCTTGAGCATCACATCGTGATTGAAACGATGATTGTAACTGATTGCATTGGCTCCTTCGCCGGCATATTCGTAGTCCGCCATATCGACGGGGATCGCCCTGAGTTCTTCCATCCTGTCAATCCTTTTCCCGGGGGAAAACCCGGTTCACCAAAAATTCGAACTCCCGGTACGCATAGGTGTCCCGGAGTTCGGCAAATGCATCGAGAAGGGCGTGGTAACGCCAGGCATGGACCGCTTTTTCCTTCACACGGAACAACGTCCAGAAAGGCTCGCCCAGGGTGGCATAATCCCGCGCAATGGCGCGCATGTTGGAGAGTTTGTCCCCGAGGGCGACAATCTGCGCGTCCCGGGAAGAAGCGGACAGACGCCTGAGGGAATCCAGTTTCCGTTCCCGCCAGTCCAAACCTTCTTCCGTCCGGTCGCTCTCCACCTGGACCAGGGAGGCGACACGCCCCCCGAAAAGGGTGCGGATTTCCTCCAGCGTGACCTCCGTATCCTCCACGACGTCATGCAGGGCGGCGGCGGCGAGGATTTCCTGGTCGGCCGTCATCGTGGCGGCGATGGCCATCGCCTCCAACGGATGGACGACATAGGGAAATCCCTTGCCCCGGCGCTCGGTCCCGGCATGGGCGCGGACGGCGAATACGATCGCGCGGTCCAGGAATTCGGTATTCAACGGTTTATTTCCCACTCCGTTCGATATATTCCATGATCAGGTCCACGGCATCGTCCTCCGTGAGACCGTCCATGTTGATGACCAGGTCGTAATTCCGGGTATCATACCGGCTTACGCCTGCATATTTCTTCGTATAGTTCTCACGTCCGGCATCCACCCGTTCGATGGCGGAGGCTGCTGCCTCCTCGGACAGGCCCTGTTTCCGCATCACCCGCTCCATCCGATGGGCCATCGAAGCCCGGATAAACACCCGGACCTTGTTGGGATGGGCCTTCAGGACAAAAAAGGCGGCACGACCGGCAATCACGCAAGATTCCTCGCCGGCGATTTCCCGAAGGATCCGGGATTCCGACCTGAACAGGTCGTCGGAGGTGACCGTTTCCGGATCCCCCTGCCGGTAGGGATCGGCCCCGGGAGCCCGGGAGATCTTGTCGCACAATTCGGTCCACCAACTGCGTTTGCTGGCCTTGAGCCGCTCGATCTGCTCCTCGGTGAGTTTGAACTCGCGCACGAGCCCCTCGATCTGGACTTTGTCGTAGAACCGTACGTCCAGCCGCTGCGCCAGTTTCCGGGCAACGGAACGGCCGCCGGAACCCAGTTCCCGGTTGACGGTTACAAGGAATCTTTCTTGGGTATTCATAATTCGGATTTTGTATGCATGAAGGAAAGGTCCTGCGCCTGCTCCACGATGTACTCCGCCATCATGTCATTGCTTTCGGACGGACCGTTCAGGGTATCCAGCATCAGGCGGATGCCGGCACGGCCACTCCCCTGCTTCAACAGGTAGGCGATGCACAGGTTCTGCGGACCGACGGAGGAGGAAAGGATGTCCAGGTCCGTCACACTGATCTGGTAGCAGGCGATCTGGTAGGCCGCCTCGGAATAGTCGCGGATGAGATGGTCCACGTCGCCGAGCGTCTGGAAACCCAGGGCCCGCAGGACGGGCAGGTAAGGCATCAGGGTCACTTCCTGGATCTCCGCCTGGTTCACGGAGGCGATCCGGCGGTTCAGTTTGTCGAAAGGCAGGAGTTTGAGGTAACTCCGGTAACTGTCGCCGTCCAACGGTACGTCTTCCAGATGTCCCGATGCGACCAGCGACTGCACTTTGCGCCGATAGTCGTTGATGTCCGTCCGGATACGGCTGAACTGTTCGTCGATGAGTTCCAGCATGCCGGCAAGCCGGTTCATGTTCCGCAGGTATTCCTTCGGAACCTCCACGCCGCTCTTGTAGCCGGTGTCATGGTTCATGTTCGCCCAGGCATGCTGGAGGATGGTCCGCATCTGGATCTCGAAACGGTAGGGGCAGTCCTGCACGCTGCAGATATAATGCAGTGAAAGATAGCCGAAACTGTCGATTTCGTGGAGTTTCCGCTTGTCCACGGAGTTGTCCCAGTCCACCTCGAACAGGCGGTCCACCACCGAGGCGACCTTGTCCACGTCGTCGGTATAGAACGTGATGATCCTGACGCCGAAGATATCCGTGATATCGGCGAGCGAAGCATACTTCGTTCCCTTGAGTTCCAGTTTTCCGGCGAGGGAACCCTCCGTCTTGATCCGGCTCTCGACGGAAGCGACGACGATGCCCGTCTCTGCAAAGACGGCACGGATCTGTTCCGGCACCGTCGCCTGCAGTTTCTCGAACACCGGAAGGTTGTCCCGGTATTCCTGGAGGATGGCCTCCGAATGGGGGTCCAGTTTAATCTCGCTCATCAGTCTTGTCCATGGTTTCTACGGTGAGGGCCGTCCGGACGACGACCCAGTCCCGGTGTTGTTCACGAGGGTCATTCACCTCGATATAATCTTTCAGTTGAGGGACGCGCCGTAAAAGTTCGTCCGGTTCTCCGGAGACATACCCCCCGGAAAGGTGATAGCAGTTGCTGCGGAGATGTTCCTGCGCCGCCAGGTGTTCCAGGATATCGGCGACGGTTCCATTTTCCGGGAAATGGACACCTTCGAACACGAGCGGGATCCGGGCCGCCTCCTTTTCCACTTCGGGACCGGCCAGTTCCCGCAGCGTGGGGATGAAGGCCGACCGGGACAGGTCCTGTCCCTGCTGCCGCAGCAGCGCCATCCGGTTCCGAAGGCGTTGGTCGGATCCCGCCAGGAGGCTTTCCCGCCGGGATTCCCACGTTCCGGTCTTTCCTTCGGAGCGCTGGCTGGCGTCGTAGAAACGGGTTGCCTGGTCCTTGAGGTCCTTCCCGGTAATGGAAGGCAGGGTCCACACGGCCTCGGACATGCCGAAAGGCCGGATGACAGGATGTCCTCCGGGATAGTACGTCCGGTTATAGAAGTCCAGAAGCCCCTGCAGACGCCGGTCCGCCACATCCACCCGGGTCAGGATGACCATCCGGGAGAAATCCTTGCCGAGACGGGCCGAGAGTTGCAGCAACTGGATGGAAAGCTCGATGTTCCGCTGGGCCGATCCCAGGGCGACGATCACATAATTCAGTTTGTCAACAAGGGCTTCGCAACGCCGCCAGAAACCATCCGAGCCCACGGAGTCGCCGTTCCAGACGACGGAGCGGTCTTCCCGGAGTCCCGGGAACCGGTTCAGGAATCCACCCCGGGCCACTTCCAGCCCGTCTCCGAAGATGTCGATGGTCGTCGGGATCCGCCGGCCGTCCTTTCCCACGAAAGCGCCGAACTCATACAGGAAGCGCATCGCCTCCTGCCCCGTGGTATCGAAACCGACGAGCAGGGCGTGGAATTCCCCGTCCACATAGCCGAGCGGACGGCCTTTCCGGTCACGGGCGATGTCCACGAAATGTACCGGATGGAGTTCGGGACGCTCGAATTTCAGGTCCTGGACGCACAGGTAGTGGAAATCCACCAGGCGCAGGCGGTTCTGCGTCGCCGTATAGATGGAATTGTACCCGTCCCGCCGGTCCACCCGGCAGAAGGCTTTCGCCTGCACGGCAGGGTCCTGCGACAGGTCCGCCACCATCAGACGGTTCTCCTCTTCGTCGTCCAGGAGGAAATACACGCTGGTCCTGGCATTGTGGAACCAGGGACGCAGGCGCGGAAGGCCGACGGCATCCGCAAGGTCTTCCCCCCGTCCGGAGGCAGGTGCATGTCCCTTGAGAAGGACGAAACGGTCCGAGCCCAGTTCCTCGTCCAGGCCGACTTCCTTCCGCCGGCTGACCAGGCTCGTGAAAATATCCCCGAAGGAAATCTCCGCATGGACGCTTTCCGCGAACGGGATGTCCACGAAAATCAGGTATCCCTGGTCCGACGCATCCTTCTCCGCGGCCCAGTCTTCCAGGATGGATTTCGCCAGGATCTTCGCACTGCGACTGATTCCCAGGAAGATATGGTTCTTGCGGTCCCGCATGGCGGCATGCCGGTGGGTCCCGAGCCAGAGACGGTCCTTCAGGCGGCGCGGGAGGATCTGGAAGACCATCACGAACGAGAAGGCCAGGATGAAGGAGAACACGGTCAGGTAGGCCATCAGCAAGCCCGGCGCCCGGAAGATGACCGCGGCGATGATGTCATCGAAGACTACGGTGTGTCCCACGAACATTTCCAACCCGGCCACCAGGGAGGTGAGGGTAAGTTGGATCCAGTTCCCATCCGTCACCGTGTGGGAGGACCGGGAAAGCAGCAGGACATGGACGGCCGTACCCAGGGCGAGCAACAGGCCGAATACGGATCCCATCCACCCCCTGTGGCCCTTCCGCAGGAGGGAATTCAGGAAACGGACGAAAAAGACCACCGCGACGGTGAGGCAGATAAACCAGGTCACCATCGCGGGAGTCGACACGGGGAAATCGTTCACATGCATCGTGCGTGACGGTTTAACCCACAAATATAAGAAAAATCCTTTTATTTCACGAGCGTATAGGTTCCTGCTTCATACGCTTTGGACTGTGTCTCGCCCGGTAGGGTGACAGTCGCCGTCGTTCCTTCCGGAATGGTGAAGGTCCACGTCCAGGTATCGCCCTCATATTTCCAACTGCTCTTGATAAGACCGGAAGCTGACTGATAGGACGCATCCAAGTATCCCAGGCGCTTGTCAGGGACGGGTTTCAGGACGATGTGCTTGAAACCGGGCTTCGCGGGATCCGCATTGATGCCGGCAGCCGTCTCCCACAGCCACTGGCAGACGCAGCCATAGGCATAGTGGTTGAAACTGTTCATGCCGTTCGGGCCCATGCCTTCGTCCACCATGTAACTGTTCCAGCGCTCCCAGATCGTGGTGGCGCCGTTGTCCACGGAATAGAGCCAACTCGGGTTCTTCCGCTGATAGAGGAGTTCGTAGGCAATGTCGGAGAGGCCGTTGTCCGTGAGCGTCTGCATCAGGATGGAGGTTCCCAGGAAACCGGTCTGGAGGCAATTGCCGTGGTCCGCGAAGTTCTTCTTCAGGCGTGCGATCATATTCTCTCTCGCTTTCCCTTCCACGAGGTTCAGTTTCAGGGCGAAGAGGGCCGGGGTCTGCATCGTGTTCAGGACCGGGAGTTTGAAGGTGCCGTCGGCATTCAGGAAGCGGGACTTCAGGTATGCCTTGGCCTCGGCGGCCATCGCCTCGTATTTCGCGGCGTCCCGGCCCGTATCGGCAGCCATGTCGCGCATCATGCCGGCGTCGATGGCCCAGTAGCAGCCGCCCAGGTAACTCCAGTAGGTCTCCGCCTGCTTCCGGGTCTCCGCGTTGACGAAGGCCTTTCCGGTGCAACTTTCAAGCGCCTCGTAACTCAGCCAGTCGGCCCATTGGTAGTTTCCATTCTCGGAAACGAGGGCGGCGTGGTCGTATTTCGTGTCGTTGACATGCTTCATGAACAGTTCCATCGCATCCCAGTTCTCGGCGACGATCTCCTTGTCACCGAACTGCTTCCAGACGGTCCAGGGGACGATGACGCCTGCATCAGCCCAGCCCAGGCGCATCTTCTCGTTGCCGTACTGGGCGAACGGGGCGACGCCCGGATAGCCACCGAGTTCGTTCTGGCTGTCCCGCATGTCCTTCATCCACTTGTGGAAGAAGCGGTCCGTGTTGGCGAAGAAGGTGCCGGTCTCGGTGAAGACCTGCGTATCGGCCGTCCAACCCAGGCGCTCGTTACGCTGCGGGCAGTCGGTCGGGACGGAGAGGTAGTTGGAGCGCTGGCCCCAGACCGTATTGGAGATGAGTTTGTTGATCAGGTCGTTACCGGTTACGAGCGTACCGGTTTCGAGATCCTCGGCGATGGAGGTGACGGGGATGGAGCCGATGGCCTTGAACTGGACCGGTTCCGTCGCGGTGACGGAAATCAGGCGGTAGCCGAAGAAAGTGCAGTGCGGATAATAAGTCGCATAATCTTTCGTATCGGCAAACGTGTACCGGAGGATCATGCCTTCCTCCGACATGCGGAGATTGTCGCGGTGGACACTTCCTTCCGGACCGTCCATGCCACGCTTCTTCGCACCGTTGCCGTCATTCAGGAGTTCACCGGGCAGGCAGGTGAGGACGGTACCCGCAGCGGCCTTGAACTCGAAGCAGGGCACGGCGGCGGCGTTCTGGCCGAAGTCCACGACGAGGGTCTCGCCAGGGTTCAGCGTTACGACCTCGCCGGCCTTGTATTCCCGAAGGATATGGACCTTTCCGTAAGCGGCCGTCTCCCGGTCCTCGGATTCGACGGCGCCATCGACGCCCTGCCAGACATAGGTCCGGACGGGCTTCAGGGCCAGGTCCTTCCGCAGATAGATCTCAGCACCCTCGGAAGGCAGGATATCGCCCTGGAACTCGGTGTTCACGACGGGAGCGGAAAGATTCTCCGGGGTGGCGTAGCCGGGCAGCTCCCGGGCGTCGAATTCCTCACCGTCGAAGATGGCGGCATGTTTCACCGGACCCGCGATACCGGCCTTCCAGTGCTCCGTATCCGTGCCGAAGCATTCCTTGGTGCCGTCGGCATAGGTCAGTTCCAGGACACCCCGTAAGGCGACTTTTTCGCCCAGCATGCCCTTGTAATCCCCGGTCGTGACGATCTTGTCAGCCCACCAGCCCGGAGTCACCTGTGCGGCGAGGGTGTTCACGTTACCCTTGCCGGTCTTGAAGGCGGCCGTCACGTCATAGGTGAAACTGCGACGGGTCTTCAGGGGATGGGTAAATCCCGGCTTCAGGACTTCCTTACCGATGGGGATCTCATTGACATACAACTCATAGACACCGAGTCCGGTGGTCATCCAGACGGCCGAGGCGACCTTCTTCGAAGGTTTCACCTCCGCGAGGAACCAACTGGCTCCGTCGGCCGCGCGGTCACTTTTCTCGCGGCTCGTCACCACGGGAGCGTCTTTCACCGAAATCCACTGGGAAACCTCCCAGGCCGATGCATCCAGGGCATCGACCTTCTTTCCGGCATCCCCGACGGGAGCCTTTGCCGTACAGGCAGCGAGCAGGAGCGCCGCGGCTCCCACCGTCATCCATTTCCAGGTCTGTTTCATCATATCAGCATTTTTACAAAAGTAATCATTTATCAGCGAATGCGATGCACGCCGTTTCCATATTCTTTTCCGCGGATGGAGGCCTTCACGCCCACAGGCAGTTCCACCTCCAGCGCATCCCCCTTCCGGAGCACCTTGATGACACCATAGGGAGTATCCTGGCTCACCTCGACCGCGTCCAGGCCGGCCGGCCACTGCGGGTCGATGGTGACGTGCCGATACCCGGGCTCGTCCGGACCGATACCGCCGAGGGCCTGATAGAACCAGCTCCCGATGCCGTTGTAGCAGTTGTGCAGATGGCTCCGTCCGCCGTCCCATTCCTCCCAGACACCGGTGGCGCCGCTGTCCAGCATGAACAGGTAACCCGGATAGCCGGGCTGCTTGAGAAGGCCGTACAGCCAGTCGCATTCGCCATCCCGGGTGGCCCATTCGGTCAGGACCGGAACGCCCACCAGACCGGTGGCGAGATGGCCGCCATAAACGCTTTCAGTCCGTTCCTTCAACACGGTCACCGTCTTCTCTTTCAAGGAATCGGGGACGACTCCGACCAGCAGCGGATACACCATATCCACCTGGCTGCCGGAGCCATAGATGCCGGTTTCCGGATGATAGAAGGTCTCCTGGATCCGGTTTTTAAGTGCTTCGTACCGCCGGCGGCAATCCGTCGCATCGTCCGGTTTCCCGAGTACCCGGGCGATCTGCTCCAAAGCCAGGTAGGACTGGCACAGGGCGCAGTTGTTCACCAGGTCGACGGACACGGGATCCTGGACGTCCACCCCCTTCGGGGCCGCCCAGTCACCGAGGTACCAGCCCCTGTAATCCAGGTTGGGCCACTGTTTCAGCAGGCCGTCCACGGTATAGGCATCGACATAGTCCAGCCAGTGGCGCATCTCAGGGTAGAAGCGCTCCAGGGGGCGCCGGTCGGCACTGTTCTGATACGTCCGCCAGGCCGCCTGGATGAGGAAACTGCACCAATAGGGGCCGCCGCCCGCCGTATAAGGGTTCGGGGCCGTATGGGGAAGGCCACCGTCGGGGCGTTGGGCGTCGGCCCAGGCCTGGAGCCAGTTCAGCAGCATCGGAGCCGCGTCGGCGAAGGTAAACAGGGTCTGGGCCGACGCATTCCCGTCCCCGCCGTATCCCAGCCGCTCGATGCTCGCGCAGTCCACCATGTACCCGTCGAAAGCGAGATTCTCCACCGTCCGGTGGACGAGATTCTCGATCCGGTTCAGGTCCTCGTCCGAGGAGTGGAACCCGGCTCCCTTTCCGGAGAAAGCAGCCCGGATCGGAAAAGCCGAAACCGACACCGGCGCTTCCGGGAGACTGTCCAGTTGCACATACCGGAAGACATGATGATTGAAGCGGTTCCGGAAAGAATCGCCTTCCGGACGGCCGGAAGAGACATACTCGTCATAGCCGCAGATTTCCCAGTCATATTCCTCGGCGTCCACGTCGCTGAAAGTCGCCCGGGTCAGATGGCCCGCCGGCAGGGAAGGCAACTCAATCGCGAACAGCGCATTGACAATCTGTCCGAAGTCGATGCGCCAACTGCCGTTCCCGAGGTCGCGGACCTCCACGGGCGTGACCGCATCCAACAGGATGGCGGGCTCGCACATCTGCATTGACGCGGTCACTCCCTCGATGGGGACGACATCCACCGGAGCCCACTGCGGCTCCACCCCGGCTTCGATACGCTCGCCAATGAATCCGTGCGGGCGCCAGTCCCCGAGATCCCGGGCGCCGCTCCACGCACCTTCCCAGGCCGCATCCGTCCAGACAATAGGCTGTCCGTCTACATCCAGTTCCGCCTTTACCAGCGGGCCTTCGTACGAAGCCCTGAATGTCAATGGTTTATACCAACCGGACCCCGCGGCGATCAACAGTTCGTTCTCGCCGGATTTCACCAGATCAGATACGTCATAGACCACGATCTGGGACCGTTTGTCCAACTGGGATACGGCCGGAGCCAATACGGCATCGGACACTTTTTTCCCGTTCAGGAACGCCTCATGATAACCGAGCGAATTCACGTACAGGAGCGCATTCCCCGTTTTTTCAACCCGGAAGACCTTCCGGAGCAGCGGCTCCCGGCCCTCCCCGGGCACGGCGCCGATATACTCCCCTTTCATAGCGTCCCCGCCGATGATTCCCACTCCGAAACGCTGTTTCGGGCTCCAGTCGCTGACCTCTTTTTCGGACCGCCAAACGCGGACCCGCCACCAGGCCTGCTGACGGCTGGAAAGCGGTTCCCCCCCGTAAGGCACCATGACCTGGTCGGAAGACGGGACCCGGCCCGAAGACCAGATATCCGGTCCCACCTCGATTTCGTAGGCCACCTGCTCCATGGGCGCATCGCTCCGGATCTTCCAACTGAAATGCGGCTCCCAGGAGTCGATGCCCAGCGGCTCGACGAGTCCCTCGCAACGGAGGTCATACACGCCGAAATCCGGCGTGCAGGCGCAGAGAAGGGCGGCACCCGCCGCCAAAAGCCATTTCCTCATTTTTTCACTTTAACATAAAGAACGCCGTGCGACGGGATATTGTAGGTACCCATCGGGATATCCTTCTGGCGCCAGAGGTCGCGGACCGTTTCCACACCCTCGATGCCGATCTTGCCCAGCGCACCGGCGAGGTCCACCGGGACCGTCCCGTCGTTGAGATTGAAGATACCCACGGCGATACCGCCGTCATACAGTTCGCGGCTCCACATCTGCATGCCGTCCTCCACGACATCCTGGTGCGCCTGCTTGCCCAGGATATCCTGGTTCACGGCATTCACTTCGTTGTTGCACAGGAGGTTGAAGGTAAACGCATCGATCTGGGAGAGGTCGCAGCCGATGAGCATGTTCGCGGCAAGGAGCGACCACAGGGAGATGTGCGTGTACTGCTCGTCCGGGGTGAGCCGGCTGTCGCGGAGATTGTCGCTCCAGCCCACCTTGCCCACGACGAGCATGTCCGGATCGTTCCAATGGCCGGGACCGGCATAGGGGTGCAGGCCCACCTGCTGCTCGAAGCCGATGCTGTACAGGGAATCCCAGGTATCGGTGATGTCCCCCGTCGTGCGCCAGGAGTTCGCGTCGATGAAGGCGCCCCACTCCCACACATTGGCCATGCCGTACTGGCACAGGGAATAGAAGATGTCGCGCGGCTGCTCGCGCAGGTACTGCTGCATCTTCACATAGGGGCGCATATATGCCGCCGTGGAGTGGTCGCTGCTGGGATCGAACACTTTCGCGTACCCGCACCAGTCGTATTTCAGGTAGTCGATGCCCCAGGCATTCCAGGTTTCGGCATCCTGCTTCTCATGGTCCAGGGTGCCCAGATAGCCGCCGCAGGTGCGGTCGCCCGGGGAGGAATAGATACCCAGTCTCAGACCGTTCCCATGCAGCCAGTCGGCGAGCCCCTTCATGTCCGGGAACTTTTCGTTCGTGGCGATGGTCCCGTCCGGATTGCGCTCGGCCGCCTCCCAGGCATCGTCGATGTTGATGTAGGAATAGCCGTAATCGGCCAGACCGGCGTTCAGGAAGGCAGCGGCCGACGCCATGACCCGTTCCTGCGAAACGCTGGTGCCCCAGCAGTTCCAGGAGTTCCAGCCCATCGGCGGAGTCAGAGCGATCTGCGCCCCCACTTTCAGCGTGAATTCGGCACGGGCTTCACCCTTGGCATTCCTGGCGACGAGGACCAGCGGATAATCCCCTTCCTTCGCAACGCAGCCGCTCAGGACGCCCTTGTCCGGATCCAGTTTCACCCCTTCCGGAAGGCCCTCGACGGCATATTTCATGGGCTTGTCACCCGAGAAAGCCAGCCGGAAGATGACCGGGGAACCGGGGCGTACGCCGAACACGAGCGGTCCGTTGTAGCGCGGCGTGGCCGGTGCCGGCGGCGTGAGGATGTACGGCGTGCAGACTTCGGCCTCAAGCGTTTCGTCGAACTTGTCATCCCGGTAGATGACGGTGAGGCGGGAGTTCTCCGCGGCTTTGACAGGAACCGTAATCTCTTTCTTCGGAGAAAGTTTCAATTTTTTCGGCTGCGTCGGCTGTTCCTTTTCCGTAACGGGATCCATGATCACCGTCTCAAAGGTTCCGGAGGTCTTGATGGCGGAACGGAGCGTCGCCGTGTAGGCGCCATCCTTCCCGACGAGGGACATGGACACATAATCGCAAAGGGTGGGCTTTCCGATCCAGGCCGGACGGGAATAGAAACCGCCCGGATCACCGCCGTTATAGACCCGGACGGCGATGACGTTCTCCTGGTCCCACTTCACCAGTTTCGGGTCCACGATATAACGCCGGGGGGCCTGCCACTTGCCTTCATAGCCGCCTTCGTCTCCCGGATTCCGGCCGGTCTTGCCCACCAGGACGCCGTTGAGCCAGGTCTCGTCCGTATCGTCGATGGGGCCGAGGTCCAGCAGGACCTGTTCCATGACGCCTTTCTTCAGGGTGGACGGGATCACGACATGGATCCGGTACCAGCCAAATCCTTCCGTATTGCGGATACCCTGCTGGTTCCAGTCCCTGTTCAGGGCCAGTACCTGCCAGGAACTGTCGTCGAATCCGGCCTGCAGCCAGGCCATGTCATCTCCCACATGGAAACGGGCCGTTTCCACGGAAACGCCCTGCGCGGCGGCCGGGAGAATCCACAGGAGCACCGCAAGAATCGTCAGCATCACTTTTTTCATATCAATTCAGGTTTAAGTTGTTTATTCCAATGGCCAGGTGAGCCGGATATCCCGGGAGGAAGCGCCTACCCTGATTTCGGGGAGCCCTTCCGGAACCACGAACGCCTGCTTTGTCTCGCTCCAGTACCGGAGGTCTTCGCGGCGGAGGGAGAACGTCACCGTACGCGTCTCTCCCCGCTTCAGGTGCACCCGCTGGAAGCCCCGCAGTTCCGAGATGGGGGCCTTCCCTTCGTATTCGGGAAGCCGGACATAGACCTGGGCAACCTCATCGCCTTCATAGCGGCCGGCATTCTTGATGTCGAAGGTCACATCGACCGTCTCCCCCTTGTCCCGGACTTTCAGTCCGGAATAGCGGAAACTGCTGTAACTGAGGCCATAGCCAAAAGGATACAGGACATCCCCGTCAAAATACTTGTAGGTACGCCTGGTAATGTCGTAGTCGTCGAAGGCGGGAAGGTCGTCCACGCTGTAATAGAAGGTCACAGGCAGGCGGCCGGCCGGATTATACTTGCCGAACAGGACATCGGCGACAGCCGTGCCCCCCTCCTGCCCGGGATACCAGGCATTGACGATGGCGGGAACGTTCTTGTCTTCCCAGACGATGGAGAGCGGGCTGCCGGCGACGAGCACCAGCACCATGTTCGGGTTGGCCCGGTAGATCTTCTGGATATACTCCCGCTGGTCGGCGGGAAGGTTCAGGTCCGACCGGTCCTGGCCCTCTCTCTCGATATCCTTGTTGATGCCCATGACAGCCACGACGACGCCGGCGTTCCGGACGGCGGCCACGGCCTTTTCCACGGGTTCGTCCCACGGTACGTGCGTAACCTTCACGCCCTTCCCCGCCGCGGCCCGGATGCCGTCCAGGATGGAAACCGGCTCCGTCACCGGCGTTCCGCTGTAATCGCCGAACTCGCACTTGTCGGCGTTCAGGCCCACGACCGCGATGCTGCGCACCTTCTTCAAGGGAAGCATGTTCTTCTCGTTCTTCAGGAGGACGATCGACTCCCGGGCCGCCTGCAAGGCCAGATCCCGGTGCTCCTTCGAACCGACGATGGAGGGAGAGAGACGATTGTAGGGATTGCCTTCGGGATCGTCGAACAAGCCCAGCCGCATCTTCGCCGTGAGTACGCGGCGGGCGGCGCGGTCGATGTCGGCATCGCTCACCAGGTGCAGTTGATATGCCCGGTGGAGCGGTTCAATGTACATGTTGTCGCCGCATTCCAGGTCCAGCCCCGCCTGCAGGGCCAGGGCGGCCGCCGTCTCCCGCTGTTTCACGTAATGGTGGTCATCGACGATGCAGCCGATGGCGCCGCAGTCGGAAACCACGTAGCCGTCAAAGCCCCATTCATCCCGCAGGAGGGTCGTCAGCAGCCACGGGTTCGCCGAGCAGGGAATGCCGTTCACCGCATTGTAGGCCGACATGACGGACTGCGCATGCCCCCGCCGTACGCAGGCCTCGAAGGCCGGCAGATAGTACTCGCGGAGTTGCTTCTCGCTGATGACGGCATTGCACTCGAAGCGGTTGTGTTCCTCGTTGTTCGCCGTGAAATGCTTGGGCGTGGAGACTACTTTCAGATAACGGGGATCGTAGCCCTGCAGGCCCCGCACGAAGGCGGCGCCGTTTTCGCCGGACAGGAACGGATCTTCCCCGTAGGTCTCGGGCGTACGGCCCCAGCGGGGATCCCGCGCCATATTCACCGTCGGCGACCAGAAGGTCAGGAGGTCGCTGTACTGGGCCGTCTGTTTCTTCCCGCGCTCCAACTCGTTCCACCGGGCCCGCGCCTCATCGGAGACCACGCCGGAAATGCGCTCCAGCAGGGCGGGATTCCACATTGCGGAAAGTGCGATGGCCTGCGGGAACACCGTGAAATTCCCGGGACGGACAATCCCGTGCAGCGCCTCGTTCCCGTGATAGTACTTGTCGATGCCCACCCGCGGAACGCCAGGGGATGTCGCCCGGAGCAGGTCGATCTTCTCGTCGACCGTCAGCGTTTCCAACAGGGCCTCCACCCGGTCGCCGATGGGGAGGGTTTCATTCTTCCAGGCTTCGGACTGCGCGAGGGCAGGAAGCGCCGCGGCCAGAAGGGCCGCCAGAACAGACAGTTTTCGCATCATCATTCAGTCACTCGTTTGAACACTGGGATATTCTCCAAATCGACGGGAACCTCGGCATAGCGGCCTCCCTCATACACGGAGCCGTCCCGGATATATTCCCATCCACCCTCATTTTCAGGAAGATACACACGCCAGGAGGTCACCTTCGGAGCCGTCACCGGGCACACCAGGTACTCGGGGCCGAACATGAACTCGCAGTCCTGGCGGAGCGCCTCCGCATCGTCCGGGAAATCGAAGACGAGCGGACGCATGAGCGTATAGTCCTCCTCCCACACGCGCCGGGCGTGCCGGAGGATATAGGGCTGCAGGGATTCGCGCCGCCGGACGGCGTCCTCGAAAAGGTGCCGGACGGGCTCCGGATACTCCCAGGGCTCCGTACGGCTCACATACCCGTGGACCCGCATGAAGGGGAGATAGACGGCCGTCTGGATCCAGCGGAGCATGCATTCCTGGTAATCGGGGTCGGCATATTGGCCAGTCGGGCGGAAGAATCCGCCGGCATCGTAGGTCCACCAGGGCAGGCCGGCGGCCATCTGGCCCAGTCCGCCCGCGATCTGGCGGCGGAAAGAGCCCCAATCGGCACCGACATCCCCGCTCCAGGTCATGGCACCGTATCGCTGGATGCCGGGGAAAGCACTCCGGGTCAGGATGACGGGAAGGCGTTCGGGGGCATCCTTGCGAAGCCCTTCATAGACCGTTCCGACGACCTTCAGCGGATACACGTTGCGGTAGAATTCTCCCGGAATGCCGTCCGGGCCCACGGAACGGTTCGCCAGGTCATCGTTCTCCGGCTCCGTCGCATCCAGCCACCAGGCGTCGATGCCCACCGGCAGCAGGCGTTCCCGGAAATTCTCCCAGTAGCACGCCGCGGCTTCGGGCTTGAAGAAATCCACCCAGTCCGTTCCTTCGATGTAATACCCGTTCTCTTCCATCTGCCGCCCCACTTCCGAGGTCCGGTCCACTTTGGACCACACGGACAGCATCAGGTGCTGGTCCATTCCGTGCAGTTCCCGGACCATGCCCGTGGGATCGGGATACTTGTCCTCGTCGAACCGCATGGCATTCCAGCCATGCTTTCCCCACCACTGCCAGTCCTGGACGATGGTTCCCACCGGAAGGCCTTCGGCATGGAAACGGCGGGCGGCCGTCAGGAGTTCTTCCTGTGTATCGAACCGCTCCCGGCAATGGATGTACCGGAAAGCCCAATCCGGCATCGGAGGCACTGCTCCGCTCAGGCGGCGGAAAGCGTGCATGACGGCATCGGCGTTCCCGGCGAAAACGGTATAGTCAATCCCTTGGGACACAGGACTGTGGAAGGTGGTTTCCGGCGTGATCCGCCGCCAGCCGAGTACGGGCGCATCCCCTTCGGCACCCCGGACTTCCACCCGGTGACTTCCAGAGGTCAGGTACGCCTTGGCCGCAACCGTGGGCGGCAGCCAGAAATTGGAAAAGTCCACGAGGACCTCCCCGTCCACCGCGAGATACTGTTTGCGGGCCATGGAACTGCCTACATCCAGCAGCAGGGCGTATTCACCATCCTCCGGGAGGTCGATTTCACCGGCATAGCGGTTGAAACGCCTGATTTCCATGAAATTGCCGGAAGTCCCCGTCACGTTGACAGAAGCGGATTCCACCGACGCTTCGGCGAGGGTGAGCGGCTGAAGTCCTTCGGAAGGGTTGAATTCCGTCAATCCGTAGTTGTGCCACAGAAGGCCGTATCCCCGGTTGGAAAGGATCATCGGCAGGGAAATCTGGGAATTGACCTGCGTCAGCCTGCGGGTCAGGCCACGGATATCCAGGTAGCCGTCCTGGAACTGTCCGGTACCGAACAGCGCCTCCCCTTCCGGAGACACGAAAGACTGCGTAATGTCATAAGCGGAGTGATCGCGGACTTGTGTGGGCTGCAGGGAACGGCTCTTTTCTTCCAGCAGCACCTGACCGTCGGCATCCTTGAAAAGGATCCTTCCCTCGGAGGCATGATACACCGCAGTGAGACGGGCTGTCGTCACCGTCACGTCGCCGCCGCTTCTGCGAACCCGGTATTTCGGCTTCTGAACCGGTTGGGTATAAATCAGTTCCTCCAGCGGAACCGCTCCTTCGGGCAGGACCCGGACACGGATGGCATCCTCCGTGAGCGGTTCGATATACAGGGTACCTTCCGGCACGGGAATCCGAACCTCCTGTTCCCGGCAGGAGAAGAGGGCTAAAGTCAAAAGAGGAATGATTGCAATCTTTCTCATAGGATCGTCCAGTTATCCAGGTGGCGGAGCGTTTCCAGCCGGAATGCACCGGGCCAGGCCACCAGCCAGTCGTTGATTCGTCCGCCTTCGCGGTTGTAGGCGCCGGCGGGGCCCAGTCCCCAGCCGCATTCGAAATAGGCCTCGTTCTGGGATCCGGCCGGACGGAGCAGCCCGTTCACCCGGAGCGTTCCGTCGGAAAGCAACTGATTGCCGGCCAGCCAGATGGCGCGCGCCTTCTCCAGCCACTGCCGGTCACCGGTCAGTTCCGAAAGTTCCACCCATTCGGGGACCCAGTAGAGCGCATACGGGTCCAGATGATTGTGCTGGACCGACACGGAAGTGAAGCCGAACGTATGCAGGCCGTACTGCGAAAACGCGTCGTCCTCAGGATAGGCCCCGTCATAGTGCCAAAGCCAGGTGGAGAGATAGTAGGATACGGCCACGGCATCCTCCAGGAAGGATTTCTCGCCGGTCAGGCGGTGGAACCGCAGGGCGGAGCGGAGCAGGGAGATGGACGATTCCTTGTCGATGCACCAGGTGTCCAGCGCACCGGCCGTCGTGAATCCCTGTTCCTGCAGCTCGGCCATATAATAGTCATAAGCCCTCCGGGCGGATTGGAGATAGACCTCGTTACCGCTCCGGCGGTACGCCTCGATCATGGCGGGGACGAGGAAACAGCCGATGGTCCCTTCCCGGTATATGCACGTCCCGTCCGGTTGCCATCCCTTGGCATAGCAGCCGTTCTCCTGCTGGTCCTTGACGACGAAATCACAAATGCCGTAAGCGACCCGTTCATATTCCGGCCGCTCATACCCGCATTCCTTCGCGACATCGTAAGCTTCAAAGAAATTCACCGCCGCCGTGCCCAGGTTGCAGGCGTCGATGGGGCCGTCCGGTTCGTCATACCGGACGGTGAAAAGGCCGTTCGGAAGCGTGCACCGGCTCCAGGTATCCAGGGTGGCCATACCCTTCTCCAAGGACTCCCGGGACCCGTTCCGCAGATAATCCTGCAACAGGGTGATGGCATAGGAGGCATTCTGGCCGCACCAGCCGATCTCAAATTTCCCGCCGCCCCGCTGTTTCCAGGTCCCGTCGGGCTCGGGAAGGAGTCCAATACTGAACCCCTTGTAATCACCTTCTTCCGCCCAGAGGGACTCTTTGGCGTACCGGACGCCCAGTTCCCAGACCTTTTCCGGAGGGAACACCTCCACGTCCGGTTTCGGGGCCAGTTCCCAGGCCTTGTCCAGAAAAGAACGCATGGCAGCGTGTCCTTCCCGCAGCGGAGTCACATGGACATACAGCGACAGCCGGACGGACTCCCCTTTCCTGAGCGAAGCCCGCTTCCGGTAACCGGTCTCGAAGCGGTCCCGGGACACATACGTAAGCGGCATCTCTTCCTCCGGCCAGATGTAATGGTGTCCCACCTGCTCCTGCTCCGGACGGATGGACACGGAATAGTTCATCCGGTCCTCGTGAGGGGGCTCGGTCCAGGTCGCAACGGCATAGCGCTCCCCTTCCGAATACATCGCCCCGGGGATGGAGATACGCCGGGCGGCCGTCGTCCGCCATTCACCGCCTTCCCGGGCACCCTTCGGCTCTTTGCCCCGGCCCCATTCGTTCCCGTTGTAGGAGACGGACGGAATCATCCAGAACGGACAGGAGGAAAGATGCACGAAACCCGCTTCCAGACGCGTGGAATCCAGGTCTTTCGTGGCCGTAAAGGCACAGTCGATCCGGAAGGTCCGCTCATCCAGCCGTTCCGCCTTCTCCCGATGGGTAATCCCGGGCAAGGCCGGGATCCGGAATTCGCCGAGGGTCGTTGCACCCTCTTTCAAGACAAGTCCTTCCGGCAACGCTTCCCAATGGAAGGGTTCATCATCGGGAAGACGGTCCAGGTCGATATCCAGGCCGCCGCCGTCGGAAAGGACCCAGCGTCCGCTTCTTGCCTGGCAATGGTCCAGGACCCGTACTTCCAGCTTATTTCCGTCCAGGCGCCGGACGCAGATGTCAAAGTCTCCTCCGAAGGCACGGATGTGCCGGAGAGCCATCCGGGGCCACGCCGCAGCCAGTCTGGGCGTCAGCCGGAAAGACCGGAAACCTGTCGGACGGATGCCGAACATTCCCTCCGTCACGACGCGGGCATACAGCCCGCTCTCGGCGGAAAGATGACGCTGGGAGCCTTCCGGCCAGGCTTCAATGGGATATGGGACATGGTCTCCCAGGAGTCTCCGGGCCGAATAGCGGTGCAGGAAATCACCCGCCGTTCCCGTGTCCCCGGCGATATACATACCGCGCAGGGCGTACAGGGTGGAACGGTCCCAGAAGGTCTCGCTCCCCTGCTGGGTAAGCAGACCGTTCTCCGTCATCAGTTTGTCGGAGGTCAGGGCGGCGATGGTTCCTTCCGTGCGCTCCGTCAGTCCCACGATGAGCGGCAGGCAGATCCAGGACCGGAGGACCTCGTTGCCGTCATAATACCGGTAGGTATGGAACCCCTGAACCTCCGCCCCGAAATAGGATTCGATCGCCTTGGCGAGCCGATGGGCACGGGCCTCGTACCGCCGGGCTTCGGAAGCATGCAGGCCAAGACTCCGGGAGAGCATCGCCGCGGAAAGAAGTCCGTCATAATACAGCGTGGAAGTGGACAGGTTTGCCTCTCCCGCCGGGAACCGGCCTTCCAGCTCGTCCGAATCGGACCGAACGACACCGGCGGCATTCCGTTTCCGGTGGCAGTACTCCAGGCACCATTCGATGAGGGGCCAGAGTTCCTCCGCCTCTTCCCGGTTGCCGCATTCGAGAGCATACCGGGCCGCCCCATGGGCGATCATGGCGGCATCGCCCCGGTCCCCGGCCCCGTTCCAGATATCGGTTCCTTCCGCGATGATGGAACTGGGGATGGGCGTATAGCCGGGATTCATGAACCGGGCGAAATGCCGGTAAGCGTTCATCGCAGATTCATTTCCCTTTCCATAGCCCAGGAACGGGAAGAAAGGATTGACGTATTCCGCCTGGTCGTTGGCCCAGATGGCGGCATAGTAGGATTCCCCGCCGGGCCCGTGCATATACCCGCCCGCCGTCTTGTAAATGCTTTCAGAAGCACGGATTTTGGCAAAACGGAATTCCCGGTCCAGTACCGGGTCCGGTGTTTCCAGGACCAGGTTTCCGTCCACTTCGTCCAGGTACGCCCGTCGGACGCTCCATTCCGCATCCAGATCGGGCCGAAGCATGTCCTCCCCTTCCCGGTAGGCCTGGAAGCAGGCTCCGAAGCGGAGGGTTTCCCCGGGGGCAAGCCGGAAGGTGCCTGCGCCGAAAACATCCCCCCGGATGACATAGGAGCCCGTAACGCCTTGATCCGCCGGTGTAGTAAAGACCTGGGAGAAAGCGGGGACGAATACGGTCGCAGGCCTGTTTCCCAGGTTCTCCAACTCATAGGTTTCACCCAAGAGCGGTGCGCAGACCGACGGGAAGATCCGCCGCTTCATCCGCACGGACGGGGCCGTTCCCGACCTGCCCGATGCGAACGTACCCGCCACTTCCAGACAGCCGTCCAGCCGGACAGATTCCACCCGTTCGTTCCGCAAGGAATAACCGTTGACGCTGACAAGGGAAGGGATGTCCACCCCCATCCTGTGCATCAGGCTGGCATGCGTGTTGTTGGGGACCGTACGGAGCATCGGAAAGACCAGGGACCGTTCGCAGTGGAAGGACCGGTCCTTTCCCACGCCCCATCGCAGCACGACGGACATCTGTTCGCCGCTCATCTCGATATGATCCTCGCAGGGCAGCATCGTTTCCGACGGTGTGAAAACGATACCGGTCCCTGCGTCTTCCAAGGTCCAGCGATGCGGTTCCCCGCCCTGCCCGATGGCCGGGAGGACAGCAAGTAATGCGGCAACTATCAGCGATATCCCACTCATACCGTCAAAGCAGGGTCCAATCCTCTTCCAGGCAGCTCACGTGGTGTTCCGTAATCCCTTTCTCCTCCATCCAGCGGCGCGTGTCGCGGGTCTTGAGCCAGGTATTCTCGGGCGCGGGCTCCCACACCCAGGACGGCGTAGGCCAGAGGCAGGCGCGGAAGTTGATCGACTTGTAGAACTGTTCGTTGCAACCGCTCTGGCCGTGATGGGCCATCTGCAGGTAATCGCAGTCCAGATACTCCTTGTACTGGGCAAGGACCCGGTTGCCGCGCTCCTCCTCGGCATCTCCGAGGAAGACGACGCTCTTGGCATCGTCCCACATCCGGATGATCATGGTCTGCTCGTTGTAGTGCTTCGTGGGAATGCCCATGTCCGCGACGCTCAGGATCATGATGCCTACACCGTCCATGTCGAACCGCTGGCCGGCCTGGTGGACATTGACGAAATCCGTCCCGTCCATGAAGTTGTCCAGCGCCCGGTAATACCCGCGGGCGTTGTCCGCACTGCCGGGTTCGCAGTCCAGGAACGCGTCGGGGACCCGGGAATAGACGACCTTGTCGATGGTGATGCCCTGCGGATCGTTCAGGATGGTCGCCAGGGCCTCCATGTGGTCCTCGTGCGGATGCGTGATGAACCAAAGGTCCACATGGTTCCCGGCTTCCGCGAGATACCTGCGGAGTTTCTCCGTTTCGGCAGCATAGCCGCCGTCCACCATGAACACCTTTCCCCCGGTGGTTTTCATCAGATAGGATTCGCCGATGGTGTCGGTGACCGACGAAAGCTGCGTCAGGGAGAAATGTCCCGTGGGTTTCTTCCCGAAAAGATCCTGCTCCTTCTTGCTCCAGCCGGCAGGTGCGCATCCCGTCAGGGCGACGCCCGCGGCGGCAAGTCCGGATACTTTGATAAAATCTCTTCTGTCCATCTCAGGTTATCGTTTCAGCGGTTTGTGGTATCTACAAAATTAATCAATTTTCCCGTAGAAAGAAAGGGTCACCGGACCGGTGAGCCCCGCCGGCTGCAGGGGTGAGTCCGCACGGAAGTAGGACCATAGGACAAATCCCTTTCGGTCGGGACTGGGCCGTTTCTCCCCTTTCAGGAACCATTCGGGGAAGGATTTCATTGCCCGCCCCATGGTTTCGCCCCGGTCCTCGCCCCATTCGAAGTCAGGCGCATACTGCTCGTCTCCGATCAGAAGGTTCGCCCAGTTGTTCGTCACGGCCACTTCCACCGTGTTCTCCCCGGCGACCAGGAAATCCGTGACATCGGTCCGATAGGGCGGGTACCAAAGGTCCGCCACTTTTTCCCCGTTGACGGAAAGTGAAGCGATGTCGTCGAGCCCGCCCAAGTCGAGGGTCACCCAGCCCGAAAGGTCTTCGGGCGAAAGGGTAAACCGGGTCGTGTAGGTCGCGGTTCCGGAGAAAAACATCAGGCGCTTATCCTCACTCTGGCTGAAATCCTGCAGTTCGAAGGAGGAGATGGTGAAAGGATCGGACAGTTTGGGCACGAAAGCGACATCCCAGACATTCCCCAAATCCCTGGTTTCCAATTCTTTCAGTTTCGGCGCAATGTCTTTGGGGTACCGGGTTGCGACCTTGTTCTGCACCAGGAAAACGGACTGTCCCGGCCCGAGGGACACCCGGACGGAATCCGAGGCGTCCGCCAGAACGATGGATCCGTCATAAGGGTTCCACAATTCGGAAGGCTGCGGACCGGGCGGAAAGACGGTCGTCAGCGAATCCGTCTCGTCCGGATTCATGACGAACCAGATGTCGGCCCCGTCCAGTTTCCGCTGGACCCAGTTGGACCCCCGCTCTCCCATTTTTCCCTGCCCGAGCAGCATCTGGCAGCGGGACAGGTAGGTGAAGAAGGATTTTCCGGGCTCAAACCATGTCTGGTGGCGGGAAAAATGCGTTCCCCACCAGCCCATGCCCATGCCGGGCTGGTACCGGTCATCAAAGGGCTGATGGACCCAGTGATGCAGGAAAAGGAGGTTCACGCCGGAAGCGAAAGCGCCGTCGGCCGAATGCTTCAGGAAGGCCGGATCTTCCGTATAATGACTCACTTCCGGCCGGCCGGTGAAGGCCTCGGCACCGACGATGGTTTTCCCGTATTCCTGGGCTTTGTCCACGATGGCCTCGTTGATTCGGCCGCTCCCGGAGGTCCAGAATTCTCCCATCGGCACATCGGGAACATAGACCGACTCCGTGGTGCTGAAGGGTCCCCAATAGGGTTCCCAGAAGAGTTGGAGGCCTTTTTCGTGGACCCTGTCCCGGGCCACCTGCCAGCCATCCCGGAGGAAGCGGCGCTGGATGAGGATATCCCAGTCTTCCCGGAAAGCGTCGTTCCGGGGATTGTCCGGATCGGCCTCCAGGAGGGCGATCCGCGGCAGCGGGTCATAGCCGCATACCCGTCGGAAATACTCCCGGAATCCCGGCGTCCAGTTCTGGTCCCCTGCCTCGTAACTGTCGATCAGGATATGCGTGAAGGACTTCCCGAAATACTTTCCGAGGTGTTCCTCCAGCGGCCCCAGCACCTGGTCCCAGTGATACTCGGACACTTCCCGGTTCATCTTGTCCGCTTCCAGGGCCTTGCCGATGAGTTCGTCCGGCAGCGGATGCGGGTTGGACAGCGTGGGCGCATGCCCGATCCGGAAAATGGTCCAACGCCCCTTCGGTGCATCCCAGACCAGATTCCCGTCGGCATCCATCCTGTCAGTCAGGTCGATCACCTCGTCCGGGGAAGCATCGGCTTTGGCGGGAACCGCCATGACGGCGATGTCGCGGTAGAAGACGGACTTGCGTCCTGAATTGCCCCAACCCCCATACACCGTGGGCTCCGGCTTCGGCAGGACGGTCCTGACGGTCGTGCCGCCTTTGACGGCCGTCCGGCTGTACACCACCTTCTGCATGCCCTTCTCCTCGTCGATCCACGGCCCGCCGGTAGTACTGTACCCCGGCGAGTTGTGCAGGCCGATCTTCAGCCCCAGTTCCTCCGCGACCTCGGCGGCGTAAGCCAGCGCTTCCCAGTAGGCATCACTCCGGTACGTCTGCTCCGGCCAGGGATTGCCCTCCATCGGATGGTGCGTCTCCTGCACCGCCGAGGCGATGTTGAAAACCGTCGCTCCGCCGATTCCGGCTTCCTTCATGGCTTCCAAGTCCTTCCGGATGCCTTCCTTGGAGAAGTTGGAGCCCATCCAATGCCACCAGACATAGGGACGGTACTCCATGGGCGGTTCTCCGAACAACCCGGCAAGGTCTGTCGTCGTGAGGGCTTTATCGGCCTGGGAACAGGCGAAAAGGAGCGGCAGGAGAAGGGCTATGAGACAGGCCTTTTTCACTTTACGAACACGTCAATCGGTTTTCCGCGCCAACTTTGGGGAACCTCCAGGTTGAAGATCTCCGCCACGGTGGCGGCGATGTCGTACTGGATGACGGTCTCCTTGATCTCGTGGTTCTTCTTCACGTTCTTGCCCCAGATGACCAGGGGCGTCTCCATCTCCAGCATGGTGGTTCCGCCATGTCCCGTCTGGTAGTGTCCATGGTCGGAAGTCAGGATGATGATGCTGTCGTCATAGATGCCGGCGGCCTTGATGCCCTCCACGATGCGTTTCACGCGGCCGTCCACCAGCGGAAGTTCGGCATAGTACTCGGCGGAACCCTGTCCGTAGGCGTGGCCCATGTGGTCCAGGGCGTCGATATGGATGAAGCACAGGGCCGGCTTCTTGTCCATGATGTATTTCACGCTCTCCTCCACGATGGATTCCGTATTCTTTTCGGGATCGTCGATCCGGACCTTGTGGTCCAGGCACAGGGAATCCGTATAATTGAGGAAGTCGCCCCATTCACAGATGACGCCGGTTTCGGCCTCGGGCCGGGCCTTCTTGAGCTGGTGGAAGATGGTCGGCTGGGCATTGTGCTCCGTCAGGAGGAGCGGCTTGAAGTCCGGAGAGGCGCTGTTGCTCGCGATACCCGTCGCCTCAACGGGGGTTCCGTTCATCATCGCGCCCCAGTTGGGGCCGCTTGAGGACGGGATCACCGTCCGCTTGTCCAAGGTCCAGGAACCTTCCTTCATCATTTCCTTGATGAACGGGGCCTCCCCTTTTTCCATACACCAGGTCCCCCAGCCGTCCAGACCAATGAGGATGACATGGGAGGCAAGATCCGCCTTCTGAGGCTGCGGCTGTGCGCAGGCAACGGCGAGAAGCGTCACTGCAATAATGGATAATTTTTTCATATTCAATCGGTTATTTAACATACACTCTTGTTCCGGCAATCTTTTCATTGGCATTCTTTCCGAGCCAGACCTCGAACCAGCCTTCCTCCACGCGGAAGTTCATATCCCGGTCCCAGAGGGCGAACTGACGGTTCGGAATCTCCAGTTCCACTTCCCGGCTTTCGCCCGGTTCCAGCGTCACGCGCTGGAAAGCGGCGAGCTGCTTCAACGGCCGGACGACCGAGGCAAGCTCATCGTGGATATAGACCTGCACAACCTCGTCACCCTTGACGGCACCGGTATTCGTCACCGTCACCCGGACCTTCAGCGGCTGGCCCTTCTCCAGAGTCTCCACCGTCTGGAAATTCTTGTAACCGAAGGTGGTATAGCTCAGGCCATAGCCGAAGGGATACAGCGGCGAGCCGTCGTTTTCCACATAGCCATAGCCGCGGCCGCTGGGCTTGATGCTGTAATACATCGGGTTCTGGCCGATGCTGCGCGCCCAGGTGATGGGCAGGCGGCCGCCGGGGTTGACAGTCCCCGTCAGGACATCGGCAATGGCGCGACCGCCCTGCTCGCCGGGATACCAGGCTTCCAGGATGGCCGCGGCACCGTCGGCCCAGCCGGAAATGTCGATGACAGCCCCGTTGTGGAGGACCACGATCACGGGCTTGCCGGTCGCAATCAGGTCACGGACCATCTTCTCCTGGTCCACCTCGATGGCCGGAGCCTGGGCGTCGGCCACGATCAGGCCCCCTTCCGTAGTCCGGTTGGGCTGCACATGGCTGGAGGGCAGATGGAAACTGCTCCGGTCACTTCCCTCTTCCTCCGTGATGGACGGGAAGAAAACGAGGACGTCACAGCGGGATGCCAGCGGATTCACGTTCTGGGAGACCGGTGCCAAAACCACCTCGGCACTGCCCTCCAGGGCCTTTTTCAGGCCTTCGTACGGGGTGATGCCGTCCCCCTTCCAACCGCCGCGGCCACCGCTGTAGTCACCGACATTCAGGATATTGGCGGAAGGGCCGTAAACGCCCACCCGCTTGACGCCCTTGAGCGGCAGGATCCCGTCGTTCTTGAGAAGCGTCATAGCCTTGCAGGCAGCTTCGTAGGCCAGCTCCCGGTGCTCGGGACTGCGGACGACGGCAGCCGCCTTCTCCGGATCCACCAGCGGCTCGTCGAAGAGCCCCAGCTCGAATTTCAACCGGAGCACCCGGCGGACACTCTCGTCCAGCACCTTTTCGGGAATCTTCCCCGACTTTACCTGCTCCAGCAGACCGTCGCTGGTGTTGGCCAGCTGCAGGTCCATTCCTGCATTCATGCATAGGGCGAGCGCATCGTCTTCCGTCTCGGCCAGAAGATGACGGTTCCCGACCATTTCCGTAGCCCCATAATCGGAAACGACAATCCCTTTGAAGCCCCATTCCTTCTTCAGGATATCCTGCAGGAGTTTCGGGTTGCTGCTGGCCGGGATGCCGTCCACGGCATTGTAAGCACTCATGATTCCCCGGGCTCCGCCTTCTTCCACGCAGACGCGGAAGGGCTCCAGATACACTTCCCGGAGTTCGCGCCAGGAGGTGATGGAAGCGAAGGAATCATGGCCTCCCTCGCCGTAATTGTCCACGAAATGCTTGGGCGTCGCGATGACACCACCCTCTTCGAGGGCTTTCACATAGGCGACGCCGAAACGCGAGTTCATGAGCACGTCCTCCCCATAACTTTCCTGCCCGCGTCCCCAGCGCTGGTCGCGGGTGATGTTGATGACCGGCGCATAGACCTGGCGCACGCCCACGGCCCGGAGTTCCTCCGCAACCACCTGGCCTTCCCGGTAATACAGGTCGTCGTCAAAGGTGGCCGCCATGCCGATGCTCTGCGGGAAACAGGTCGCATTCCCCCACTGGGCTCCATGCAGGGCCTCACCGTGCTGGAGTACCGGTATGCCCCATCGGCTGGCCTCTATGGACTTCTGCGTATCTTCGTTGATGCGCTCGGCCACGGTCTTCGGATCGTTGGGAAGCCCGCCGTCCGGGAGGAAATGTCCCACGTTCCGGATGTGCCCCTTCGTATAATCCCGCTTTTCATAGAATTCATCCATGAACAGGAGCTGGGCGCTTGCCTGCGCCACCTTTTCCTCGAGGCTCATCCGGGAAAGGAGGTCCTCCACGCGCTTCTCCACCGGCTGCTTCGGGTCCGTATAATGCGGTTCTCCCGAACAGGCCCAAAGGAAGGCAGGAAGTAAGGCAAGGATACTTAATCGTCTCATAACTATTGCACTAAGGTAAATAAATCCATGCATCCGGAAGCGATCCGTCATAACCGCCGGGGGTCCGGAGGCGAAGGTCAAGCCGGTACACAAGTTCGCTGTCCGCGCCCACGGCTTTCCAGGCATAAACCATCCGTAAAATCCCGGGTCAGGGCCTCCACGTCGGCATCGGGATTCCACATCATAGGTAAAAGTTCAGGCCCAGGCCGATCACGTGTTCGGCAGGCATTCCGTTAAAGGCATAGTACAGGTAGTAGGCTTCGAACTGGACTTTGTCCGAAAAGTCGTAGTTGCAGGCCACGTAATGACGGGTCTTCTTCCAGTTATCGCCCCAGGTGAACACCTCCACCGCTAGATACGGGCTCCAGCGGGATTCCGGGAAGGCATACTGGAGTTTCAGGCGGGAACGGAGGACATTCCCCTGCTCCCCCGTGGCCGGGGTCCAGCTGTGGACGTAGCGCTCCCGGATGGAGACCTTCAGATTCCCCTGCTTCAGGCTTCCCGTCAAGTCCAGGTTGAGTTTGTGCGTATGGAAAGCCGGTTCCTGCAGGAAATCGTAGGCCGCATCGGCCTTGAGCCAGGGAAGGATTTTCACGCCCAGGGTGGTCCGGGTATACCAGCACTCGAGGCGCTGATACTGGTAATTGTCGTGCTCGAAATAGAAGGAACCGAAGAAAGGACTGTCCCCGAAATCATGGTTGACCTCGATGAATTCCCAGCCCCCGAAGGTATTATCTTCCGCCTCCTGTGCCCGGAGGCACAGGGGGGTCAGAAACAAAAGCAGCAACGGGAGCAGGCGTTTCATCATTTTTCCTCCAGCGGAATCCACACTTTCATTTTCCCGGCTTCCCGGTTGTCCCAGGCGAAATACGGAAGGAAGGTCAGCGTCTTTCCGCCCGCCTGTGCCTTGATCTGCATCAGGGGATGTCCCCACCACTGGCGCTTGTCCAGCGGGTTCAGTTCGAACTCGGCATCTTCCGTCAGGCGGAGGTCGTCGAAGCCGTCCGGATTGTCCACCTCTTCCAGACAATAGACGATCGGGCCGCGCTGGACGGCACGTTTCCCGACATCCTCCTTCACGCGGGGATCGGCGGCGACTTCCTCGACAGGCATCGCCAGGACCAGTTCAACGGCGTCCCCATCGGCCCATTTCCGATCCAGGACGGCATAGCCGGCCTGCACGGGAGCGGTCACCGCAGCCCCGTTCACGGAGATGGTGAAATCCTTGCACCAGGCCGGGATCCGGAGACGGACCGCCGCCTTCACCGGCTTGTCCATGCCCAGGGTCAATTTCATGTAACCGTCCCAGGGATAGGTGGTTTCCTGCTTCACGCGGATGTCCCTGTTCCGGAGTTTCACGGTCGTCTCGCTTCCCATGTACAGGTTCACCCAGAGCGCATCCGCCGAGGTTCCATAGACATAATTGCCCACGGAAGGGAGGAACCGGCAGATTTG
Organism: uncultured Bacteroidia bacterium; assembly: GCA_902781705.1. Lineage (GTDB taxonomy): Bacteria > Bacteroidota > Bacteroidia > Bacteroidales > UBA932 > Cryptobacteroides. The sequence continues at coordinate 100,328 of CACZKE010000008.1, read as the reverse complement.
GCTCGGACAGCAGGCGCAGCCGTACCAGGCCTGACGGTGATGGTTTCCTTCCGACTCCAGCGGATTCACATAGAAGAAACGGTCTCCTTTCAGGGAAATGCCCGCCAGGGCTCCGTTGTACAGGGAACGCTCCATCACGTCGGCATACTTGCCGTCACCGGTGAACTGGAGCATGCGCCAGTTCCAAAGGACCATGCCCACGGAAGCGCAGGTCTCGCAGTAAGCCGTCAGGTTCGGAAGGTCGTAATCCTCCGTAATGCCTTCATTGCGGGAGGATTGGCCGATGCCGCCGGTGATGTACATATTCTTCATCACGACATGGTCCCACAGGCGGTCCAAGGCATCCGTGAGCCCCTTGTCGCCGGTATAAGCGGCCACATCGGCCATGCCGCAATACAGGTACATGGAACGTACGGCGTGACCGGTAATCCGGGAAAGCTCGCGGACCGGGACCTCATCCTGGTAATAGATTTCCGGCCAGTCCCGGGTGGAATGCTTCCCGTAGGAGCCGTATCCATGGCCCCGCTGGTCCAGCAGCCAGCCGGCGAAGTCCAGGTACTTCTTCTCGCCGGTCACTTCATACAGTTTGACCAGAGCCAGTTCGATTTCCTCATGTCCGGGCACCCAATGGCGTCCTTCCGGACCGAAGACGGACATCATGTGGTCCGCAAAACGGATGGCCACATCCAGCAGTTTGCGCTTGCCAGTCGCCTTGTAGTACGCCACCGCCGCCTCGGTCATGTGGCCGGCACAATACATCTCGTGCTTGTCCATGTTGTCCCAGCGGTTCTCCAGCCCCGTGAGCGTAAAGAAGGTGTTCAGGTAACCGTCCGGCTGCTGGGCGGCCGCGAACTTGTCGATCCACTCGTCGCACTTGGCTTCCAGTTCCGGGTCCGGTTCGATCTGGAGGGAATAGGCCATGCCCTCCAGGGCCTTGTACACGTCGGAATCGTCGAAATAGATCCCGGAATGTTCCCCTTCCCCTTTCGCGGCGTTCTCGAAATTCCGGATGCGGCCGGTCTGGTTCTCGATCTGGTCGATGCACACGGGCAGGGTGACATCCTTGTGGATCAGCAGCTGGGGTGTCCAGAAGGCGTCGTCGATCTTGACATCGGCAAAACTCACCGGGGTGATCAGTTTTCCGTTCGCCGGCTCCTTTCCGCCGGTACAGGAAAGCATGGTCATGGCCGACAACGTCAGGCCGAGCGTAATTCGTAACAATCTCATAATAAATCTATTAATTAAACCGCTTTGCGTAAATATACACAAGGCACATTCTGTAATCAGCGTTCAATCAACCGCTTCCGAAAAACGGACTCGGTCCGGGGGGATCGGGTCGAAGGTGTCCGAACCCGGACGTTTCCAGGCCCATTCGAGGTTCTGCCCTTCGTAATCCTCCAGGTACAGGAGGCGGAAGGCATGGAGGCCTTTCCGAAGGGCGATGTGTCCCGTTGCCGTGTAATTGGCATGCGAGCCGTCGCCGTTCACGGCCAGGCGGCCGTCGATTTCCAGGACGGCGCCGTCGTCACTCGTGACGGCGAATTCCCAAAGGCCCTCTTCCGGTACGTCCAGATAGCCCTCGAAGATGAAGCCGAAATGGTCCTCGTCCGTTGCCCCCTCGATGGAGGGAGCCGGAAGGACACCCCGGCGGACAACCGGCGAAGCGGCCACCTGGGCAACCCGCAGGAACATCCCGCGATGGTAGGTGTAGCGGCATCCCGGCTGCAGGCCGGTTACCGTCACGGCAGGGACATATTCGATGGGGAACATGTGACTGCGGAGCAGCGGGCTCGGCGTGCAGCCCGGCTTGAAGGCGCGGGCCTTCAGGACGCAATCCTCCGTAACGGAGAACGGTCCTTCGTACAAGGCCGATGCTTCCGTGGGCTCGGACCCGTCCAGGGTGTAATGGATCCGGGCGTCCGGCGTTCGGCACAGGAGTTCCACCGGGAAGGAGCCGTCGAAGAACCGGGGATTCCCCGTCAGGTACGGCGTGGAAACCAGGGGCTCTTCCGAGAGGGAATACGGAGCCGGCAAGGCGTCCCGGTCGGAGCAGGGCTTTCCGGAAAGCCGGAAGGAGAGTTCTCCGCCCTGCATAATCTCCTCATAGGTAATGTATTGCCTATCAACAGGTTTTCCATTTAGGGAAACACCCTTCACATACGGATGTTCAGGATGGTCGGCCGTGATGACAAGCCGGCGGCCGTTCGGAAGCGACACCGTCGCCTTCCTGAACAGCGGAGCCCCCAGGACGAACTCGCCCGAACCCGGACAGACCGGATACAGGCCCAGGGCGGAGAGCACGTACCAGGCGCTCATCTGCCCGCAGTCCTCGTTGCCGCAGATTCCGTCCGGAGCGGGCCGGTACATGTCGTCCAGCATCTGCCGGACCCGACGCTGGGTTTCGGAGGGACGTCCCACATAACTGTACAGCCAGGCCGTTCCGTGGCTGGGCTCGTTTCCATGGGCATACAGGCCCACGAGGCCCGTGATATTTCCGTCATGAAGCTGCCCCGAGGTTGTCTCGAAAAGGGAATCCAGGGAAGCCCGGACCGCCTCCGGACCGCCCATCAGGTCCGTATAGCCGCGCATGTCGTGCGGGACGAAATGACGGTACTGCCAGGCGATGGCTTCCGTATAGTCCCGGGAGCCGCTCACCGGGTCGAAGGGCACCCGCCAGTTGCCGTCGGACTCCTTCCCCCGGAAAAAGCCGGTAGAAGGGTCGAAAAGATTCCGGTAGCGGAGGGCGCGGGCGTCGTATTCCGCCGCCAGGTCCTTGTGCCCCAGGGACTCGGCCATCCGGGCGATACACCAGTCATCGTAGCAGAATTCCAGCGTCTTGGACACGGATTCCGGCGTATAGTCCGAAGGGACATAGCCATGGGCGTTATACCAGTCGGAGGCCGGATCCAGGTTGGAGGAGGCCACCATCGCGGCGAGGGCCTTTTCCCCGTCGAAGGTGCGGATCCCCCGCAGCCAGGCATCGGCGATGACGGATGCGCTGTGGTAGCCGATCATGCAGTCCACATCCACGCCGCCAAGCGCCCAGAGAGGCAGTTTCCCGTCGCGCCCGTACATCCGGACAAGGCTCTCCGCCTGGTCGCCGATCATCTCCGGATTCAGCAGGACCATCAGCGGGTTCCAACTCCGGAAAGTGTCCCAAAGCGAAAGGGTGGAATAGAACGGCCGCTTCCCGACATCGCTGAGCAGGTTCGGGGCGATGAGCGTGTGATACAGGGCCGAATAGAAATTGGTCCGCTGGGCCGATGTCCCGCCCTCGACCGTAATCTTGGACAGTTGCCCTTTCCAAAGGGCTTCAGAAGTCTTCCGAATCCGGTCGAAATCGCCGTCCGAGGCCTCTGCAAGACGGTTCCGCCGGGCTGCCAGGGCATCTGTCGGAGACAGGCCCACGGTGACGGTCAACTCTTTCGTACCGGCCGGGAAAGTAAGCAGGTAGCGGTCTTCCCCATCGGCCTCACAGGAGGTGAAAGGCACGGAGAAAGCGGCCGAGAAGAACATCCAGCGGTCCTTGGCCCAGCCGACCACGTGCCGGCCGCCTTCGATGACGCGGTCGGAGATGACGTCAAAGCTGATCCGGTCCGGATGGGTGCCGCCGATGTTATACCGGAGGTCCACCCAGAGCTTCCGCTCTCCTTCCCCCTGGAAAGTATAGCGCTGGCAGCCCGTCCGGGGAAGGGCCGTCAATTCCGCCTTGATTCCCTGGGTCTGGACGCTGTAATACCCCGGATAGGCCACTTCGTCCTTCTTGGAGAACGGAACCGCCTCCCGGAACGGGGTAAAGAGGAAATCCCCGAGGTCCACGCCGCCGGTACCGCTCAGGTGCGTGTGGGAAAACCCGATGAGGGTCGAATCCTTGTCGCGGTAACCCGAAGCCGCCTCCCAGCCGCGGTTATGCGTATCGGGACTCAGTTGGACCATCCCGAACGGGGCCGCAGCCCCAGGATATGTATGCCCGTCCCCGCCGGTGCCGATGAAAGGATCGGCCTCGTGCAGATCCACATCTGCAGGCATGTCCTGCAGGAAGGTCGCCAGCGTTCCCACGAAGCGGGAAACCGGCTCGATCCAGATTTCATGGGAGGTTGCATTCGCCGTCCCGTTCCAGAAGGGCGCGTCGCCCTGGAAGCAATCGATACCCACTGGAAGCGCTCCCACGATATTGTGCGTACAATACACGAAGTCCGGTGCATAGTTGTAGCCAACCCCGTACATCAAACTGGAACTGAACGGATTACGTCCGAGTGTCCATTCCAGTTGTTCCTGGACCAGGCCCATTGCATCGCGGTCCTGGAGGAGCGCCGCGGCCGAAGCCAGCGCCCAGGCCTGGGACAAATGGAAGTTGGTACTTCCGTGGAAGACATGGTCTTTCCAGATGGGGAAGGTCCGGATGGCGTAAGCGTCATTGATCTGTGTCCCGGCCTCATACTGCTGAAGGTCGGTCGGCTGCTGCATATCGGCCCGGCGATAGATGCCGGAGGGCAGCAGGTCGAAGGGTGCGGAGATCCGGCTTCCCGGCTTCAGATAAGCGTCCAGGTAGAGCCGGGCGCCCTCCCGCCAAGAGGCCGAATGGCCCGGAAACACCCGGCAGAGGGCACTGAAAGCCAGCATGGGCGCTTCGCAGAAGGCCTCGTGGTTGTAATGCCGAAGTTCCTTCCGGCGCGTATCCGAATAGAAATAGCCCGCATAGGGAATCCCGTCCACGGAATCCTGTTCCTGGCAGCGCAGGAGCAGGTCTCCGAAACGAAGAGCAGCCGTCTTGAAACGCTCCTCTCGGCTGCATTCATACAGCAGGGCCGATGAAACCGCGCCCCAGGAGGCCTCCAGATAGGATGCCTCTGCCCAGCCGGAAGCCTTCATGGCCGCTTCCCAGTCTTCCAGGGCCGCCTTCTCCAACTCCGCTTTCCGGGCAGGATCCAGCAAAGCCGAAGCCCGGGAGAAGACGGCCGAGGTCAGGAACAGTTCCCACGGGACATATTCCGCCGGCCGGACGATATCGTCAAAGGTTCCGGCTTCGCCGTCCGTATAAATCCGGCACTGGGACCAGGTCATGTGGCGGCCGTCGGCAAAGCGCGTTTTCAGCAGCCAGTCCATGCCCCAGGCGATCTCGCCGCGAAGCACTTCATCGTCCAAGGCCTTGGTTTCCAGCGCTGTCAAGAGGGCATAGCAGCCATAGGCCGTGCGCCAGGTCCCCTGGGAAAGGTCGCCGGCATCGTGCCAGCCGCCATTCACGGGTTTCTTCTCCTCCCCGTAAAAGCCCATCACATCCGCATGGCAGACGCCATGGACACCCGGGACCTCATCGCCGCAGCGCTGGTTCCGGTAAAAGTTGAGGGCCGCCTGCAAGGGACGGTTCCAGATATCCTCTCCGATGCGGAAAGGCTCCGACGCGGCCCCGCCATACTGGATCGTATAGGTTCCGGGTTTCGTCCAGTCGCTGAAATCCAGCCGCGCAAAAGGAATGTCCTTGTTCGTGAGCGGCGAAGGCGTACCGGTAAAGACGGTCCTTCCCTTCTCGTTCTTCAGGACGAAAGAATCCGCCTCCGAAGCCGCCGCAAGGGCGATTTTGGGGTCGGTAGGACGATATCCGGCATGGGAGAAAGCGATCTCCCCTTCCGGGATATCCCAGCCCTCGTAATGGTCCGGCTCCACCTTTTGCAGTTCCAGCCCGTCGAAGTCGATGGTCACGTACTGCTCCCCGATCGAGCGGTCGAAGCCCGTCGGGGTCTGGGAGATCTCGAAACGCCGGATGCTGTCGCGCCGGAAATAGTCGATTTCCCAAAGGACCTGCACCCATCGGCCCTGGGGAATGTCCAGGTTCGTCTCCCGGGCGGGACTCAGGATGCTGTCCGGTTGCGTTCCGTTCACGAGGCTCAGGGCGAAACTGACGCTCTGATTCTTCGAAGGATGGATGTATGCCCAGAGGGCGATCCGGTTGTAGCCGCTCCAGTCCTGCGGCTCGTCGAATTCCAGGGCAAACCCGTTCCAGCCGCCCTGTTTGGCGCCGAAAGAGCCCCATGGAGTACGGTGTTCCGGTGCCAGGATATACGTGCTGTCCACGAGGGAGAAACGGGCCCGGAGCGCCTGCTTCCCGTCATGGACATTCTCCCCGGTATAGCCGATCCGGGGATTCCCTTCCAGGACCGTCCACCCGCCGGCGGTTTCCATGTCGTCCACCAGGCGGGAGGCAAAGACCTCCTTCTCCGCCCAGCGGTCCAGCATGGAATACTCCTGCACCGGCTGCTCCCCGCAACCGGTCAGCATCGACACGAGGGTCCATGCGAACAGTCCCGAAAGGATCTTTCTCATTTCACGCGTTTTACGCCCTTGGGCAGTTTCACATCGGACTTGACGCTGCCATCCGGATTCTTCGTATGCCGGACGGAAATGACGCCGTACGGGGTCGGGAAGGTGCCCTCGGCCCACTCCAGATTACCCAGGTGCGGCTGGATGCGGACTTCCCGGAAGCCCACGCCGACGGGCTCGATTCCCAGCACGTGCCCGCTGAGCCAGCTCGTCGGACCGGAAGCCCAGCCGTGGCAGAAACTGTGGCGGAGGCCCACATAGCACCAGGCGCCGCCGTCGGCATGGATGTCAAAGTCCTCTTCCGGCACGATCTCGTCGATCCGGGCCGCATTCTTGGCATCGTTGAAGTTGAAGTCCTCCCAGAAAGTCGTGGCGCCGAGTTCCAGCATCCGGCCCCAGTAGGTTTTGATGAGGTCCATCGCCTCGGCATAATGGCCGCCTTTGGCAAGGGCTTCCAGGAGATAATAGCCCATGAAGGACGTGAACTTCTCCGGACCGTTCTTCAGGATGATGGCCGATGCTTCCTCCGCATCCAGCATTCCCTGGATGGACAGGAGGGCTGCCGCCTGGCTGTTCCCGACGTGGTCCGGGAGATAGGTCCGGAGCCGGTTGGCAACCTCGGTGCATTCAGCCTGCAAGGCGCTGTCCTTCAGGCACTCGGCCACTTCGGCGCCGGCTTCCAGGGCTCGGACCGTGAGCGCCTGCAGACCGGCGTGGATCACGGCCGGCTGGTCGTTGGAGGGCCAGTCGATGAAGCGGCCGTCGGTATAGGCCTCCCTGTTATCCTTCACATTCCGCATCACCGTATGCAGGAGTTCCGTCATGTATTCCTGCTGCTCCTCCAGGTAGGCTTTGTCTCCATACCATTGATACAGATGATGTTGCAGGATGATCCACCAGAGCGAATAGGAGCAGATTCCGTTCATCCAGTCCGTGGGTGCGGTCTTGTCCCGCACATAGTCCAGACTCTTGCGGACAACCTGCTGGTTGCCGAAGACCGTGTTCACGGCAATCACCTCCGGATGCATGTCGCCGATCCAGACCAGGCGGTCGCGCTTCACGCCGTCCCAGAGGTAGTCCTGCATACACAGGTGCACCGTATAGGCACCCGTCTGCCAGATCTCGTTCAGACGCTCGTCATTGCACTTGAAAGAACCCAGATACGGAAGGTCCCGCTTCTTGGAAATGGCCCGGACGGCCCGGAGGGCGATTTCCCCGCCGTCCGCGTCGAGCAGTTCCAGCCGGGCGAAACGGAAGCCGCTGTTGCCGTATTCGGCGACGCCCAGCCAGGGAACGCTGATTTCCATGTCCCGGACGGAATGGTCGTTCGTTGCCGTCGTCTGCGGATCGTTGATGTCACTGAGGGCCTCGCTTACGGATTCGCCCAGGACCAGGCGGAACCGCGCCGCCTGGTGAGAGCCGTGGATGGACCGGACAATCTGGATACCGCCCTGGAGTTCCGTTCCGAAATCCAGCAGGAACATCCCGCCCTTTTCCATCCGGACCACCTCGTCCTCGCTGGTGGACACCTGCCCGCAGTACGGCTGCAGGAGCACATCGGCCCCCTCCACCGTCCCTTGCGTAAGCATCACCCGCGTCGGGGTCACATATTCCGTCACAAACCCGGAATCCAGCACGCCGGCGGGTTCCACGGGGGCGTTGCAGGCGGAGACGATGCAGAGAAGGCCCAGGCCGAGGTAATATGCGCTCATCCGCGTCGAATGTAAGTCGCTCTTATTCATTATATTATTATATATCAAACATTTCCATTCGACGACTACCAGATCCGGAAGCGATAGCCGTACTCCTGTCCCGGAGCGATGCTGTACTGCGGAAGGAGGTCGGGGCCGCAGGAGGCGTTGCCCACGCCGGCCATGCGGCAGTCCAGGTTCAGGACCACTTCGCTGCGGCGGATGTGGTCCAGGTCATTGCCGTACTTCACGCGGTACAGGTCCGTATCCGTGAAGTGCTGGGCGGAGAAGTCAAACGTACCGTCGGCCGTGAAGGTAACGGTCCGGCCGTCTTCGGCCATGAACCGGAGCCAGCGGGTATCCGTGCGGCCGCCCATGGTCTGGGTACGGACGTAATGCTCGGCCATGCCGGTCACGGTGTTTTCATAAATGCCCAGGAAAGCGCAGTCCTTGCGGTCCTGGTAATTTTCCATGGGGCCGCGGCCATACCAGGTCACCTGCTCGTAGGCGGGATCCAGGAACATCTGGAGTCCCAGGCGACGGAGGTTGAATTCGGCACCGGCCGTAAAACGGGCATCGACATCGACATAACCGCCGCCATACACGTCATAGGCGATGGTGTAAGGGACGACGGTCCCCGCTACAGTGGCCTCCAGGGCCGTTTCCACCCGGACGGATCCGTCCCTGACCTTGTAGCGGAAAACGGTCAGGCGCGTCTGCGCCTCCAGATGCTCCTCCGCCTGGTCCAGGACGAAACGGGCACCGTCGTTGCTCAGATAACGGTAGTAATTGAAGACCGGACCGCCCAGGCCGTGCAGGATTTCGTTCCCGTTCAGGCACAGACTCAGCATCCGACCGTCCGTCTTGTCGAATCGCACACTGACGGCCTCGTTGCGGATGCAAAGGATCCGGCTCTCTTCGAAATACACCTGTAGCGGTTCCGGGGTGTTTGTCATTTCGAGCGAAGCCGAAGGCGGAGTCGAGAAATCTAAATTCCCAGCCGCTTCCTGCAACACGAATTCCTCCGCCGCAACCACATGCCCGGCGCCCGCCCAGCGGGTGGCCTTCTTCAAGGCGACCTCCACCTGGAGCGTCACATCGCAGTCAACGGCTTGCAGAAGGTCTTTCGCCACCGGAAGTTCCACCATACACTTGCTCCAAGGCGCCGTGTCCGGAAGCGGCATACGGCCTTCGGCCACCTGCTTCCCGTCGTGCAGGACTGCGTAGCGGAGCTCCATCTCATTGAGGTTGTACGCCGTATAGCGGTTCTCCAGCACGATGGTGCCAGGAGCCGGCTGGCGGAACTTGATATACTGATACACCGCCTTCACCTGCTGGAGTTTCGGGGTGATGCGGCGGTCGGCCGTGACGATGCCGTTGCAGCAGAAGTCGTTGTCGTTGGGCATGTCGCCGAAGGAGCCGCCGAAGTAGAGTTTCCCGTCGTTCGCGCCCGGCTTCACGATGGCCTGGTCCACCCAGTCCCAGATACAGCCGCCGATCATGCGCTCGCTGTCGTTCTCGATATAGTCCCAGTATTCGGCCAGGTTGCCGATGGCATTGCCCATCGCATGGGCATACTCGCACAGGATGAAAGGCTTGTCGGCGCCGTTGTGGTCCATCTCCTCCATCTGCTGAAGGGAAGGATACATCCGGGAATCCATGTCCGCCACCTCATTCTGGCCTTCATAATGGATGGGACGGCTGTCCAGGGCCTTGATGGCATCCCGTTCCGCCACGATGTTGGGGCCGGGACCGGACTCGTTGCCCAGGGACCAGAAGATGACGGAGGGGTGGAGACGGTCGCGGCGGACCATCCGGACGGCCCGGTCCACATAGGCCGCCTCCCAGGAAGGCATCTGGCTGATGGCGTTGTTCCCATGGCACTCCTGGTCCGCCTCGTCAATGATGTACAGGCCGTAGTAATCATACAGGGCGTACATCTTGGGATCGTTGGGATAGTGGCTGGTACGCACCGTATTCAGGTTGTGCCACTTCATGAGGAGGATGTCCTCCATCATCGACTCCACCGGGACGGCCTTGCCGTGGACCGGATGGATGTCATGCCGGTTCGCGCCCTTGAGATAGGTCAATACGTTATTGACATAGAGCTTGTTCTTCCGGAATTCGACTTTACGGAAGCCGTGCTTGAAGAAGGTCGTTTCCAGGGTACGGCCCGCCGCGTCCAGAAGTTCCAGACGGACGGTGTAGAGGTACGGTTTTTCCGCCGACCAGAGTTTCGGCTCCGTAACGGGAAGCCCCAGGGAGACCTCCGTGCCGGAAGCAGGGGCGACCGCGATCTGATTCCCTTCTTCATCGTACAGGGAAGCCTTTACCGTTCCGCCCTTCCCGGTCACGGACACGAAGACACCCAGATGCGCTTTCGTCAGTTGGTCATCGAACGTCGTTTCCGTCCGGAAATCGGCAAAATGGGCCTTCGGCCGCGCCATCAGGTACACGTCGCGGTGGATTCCGGCGAGGCGGAACATGTCCTGATCCTCGAGGTAAGAACCGTCACTGTATTTGTAAACCTCTACGGCAACGGTATTTACGCCCTTCCGGACATATTTCGTGATATTGAACTCGGAATCGTTGTTGGCCCCCTGGCTGTAACCCACCTTCTTGCCGTTCACCCACACGTAAAATGCGGAATAGACACCGTCGAAATGCAGGAAAACGTCCTTACCGGACCAGTCGGCCGGAAGGGTGAATTCCCGGCGGTAGGAGCCCACGGGATTGGGCTCCTGCTCCATCGTGTAGCCGCGTTGGGCCTGGATGAAGGGCGGATTGTTCAGGAAGGGATAGGTGCTGTTCGAATAGAGCGGGGTGCCGTAGCCCTTCATTTCCCAGTTGGAGGGGACGTCGATCTCCGCCCAGTCCGCCACGCTGTATGACGGCTTGTAAAAGTTCACCGGACGCTCCGCAGGATCCTTGACCCAGTGGAACTTCCATTTTCCATTGAGAAGCATATACCGGGTCGATGCCGTCCGCTCCCAGGGGCGGGCATAGGCCGCATCGGCCACCATTTCCTCCTCGGAGGCATAGGGAATCATCGTCACATGGCCCGGTTCCTTGTTCACGGCGAACACGCGCTCGTTCTCCCAGTCGTTCCTGGAAGACGTCTTCGGGACGATGAAATCCACCTTCGTCGCGGATTCGGTAATTTGCCAGCGCTGGAGCGGACTTTCGGGATCGGCATGAAGCTGCCAGGCGGGATCGCCCCACCTGCCCGGGCGGCGAAGCCCCAGGGACAGGCCGGATGCAACACAGGTCAGTGTGTACGAGCCGTCCCCCATGGGCTTGATCCACCATTGCTGGTTGGGGTTCAATCTTTCTTCCTGCCACTGGAGGACCGTGTGCTCATCATTCCCGCTGGCATTGTCAAGCCCCATGTAGGAATAACCGTTCACAAGCTGGTACACCCCCTGGCCCAGCGGACGGATCTGCCACACCTGGCTGGTATTCCCGGCTTCAGGTTTCGCCAGGACAATGGAGATCTCCGGCTGGACGCTGCTTTGCGCATCCAACACCAGGCCATCGGCCGTAGCCAACGTGTAACTCTTGTCCGGGTCGAAGGACTGCCCCCAGGAAGGAAGCACGGCCAGGAAGCCTGCCAGAAGCGTAAAGCAGAAACGTCTCATTGCCAATACTTACTTAAAATGAACGACTTGTGCATCACCTAGGTAGGTGGCACCCACGACATACTGCATGGCCGTCGGGGAGAAACGCTCCTCGAAGAAGCGGTGCATGTGGCCGCAGAGGATGGCCTTCAGGAGCGGTTGCTCCTTGAGCCAGGCGACGAACTTCAGGGTGGGTTCATCCGAATGTTGCTGCACTTTCCGGTAGCGCCATTCCTCGCCGGGCGGATAGGTCACGCCGGGCTCGTAGGTTTCCGTCAATTCCTCCGGGACGCCCACAAGATAGGCGCACTTGTTATCCATGCCCTTCATTTCATCCTCGTAGAACGCAGGCGTATAGAGCGGCACATGGACCAGCATCACGACCGGAAGGCCCTTGGCCATCTCGGCCTTCATCCTTTCCAACTGGGCTTCCGTGAAATTGTAATAGACATCGTCCACGGCAACGAAGTTGACTCCGTTGATCACACGGCTTGCAAAGGTGAGGTCATTGGGGAACGCCCCCTGGACCGCGTCGTAGGACACGCGCTTGTAGGCTTCGTCCTCCTTCGCCTCCCCTACGTACTGCGAATACTCGTGGTTGCCGGCGCAGACGAACCAGTCACCCTCGACCATGTGCTTGGCGTCCATGTCCAGATTGGCTTCGGAAACAAAGTCGTGCAGGTCACCGGTGTGCATGAGATACATGCCCTTTTCCCGGGCGATATGGACGGCCTCGTCCAGATAGTGCTCGCCGGCGTTCATGTGCTGGCCGCGCTGGGCCGCGAGCATGATCTTCCGCTCGTTGTCACGGGCGTCGGCCCGGGCGATATGGGTATCGGAAACATGCATCACGTCGAACGGCTTTTCCAGGCCGATCTCGATGGTCACCTCCTTGATGTTCAGCGGATCGAAGGGCGGGACGTCCCGGGTGATCCGTTCCGGGAACCGGGCCCATTCCTTCGTGAGCGGACCCTCGTCCGGGGCCGCCGAAGCGCCCTTCGGCATACACCCTTCCAAGGCCAGGCCCGCTGCGGCAGCCCCGGATAGCTTGATAAAATCTCTCCTGTCCATATGGCGATGCTGGTTATCTGTCCGTGTATAAATGCAGTAAAGACAAAAATAATACAACTCAATGATAATCAGAGCTATTTCTTTTCTCCAAGGTCCAGGATCCTCACGTTCCGGATCTTGAGGCCGGCGCCATGGCCGCAGAAGGAGATGTATCCCTTCCGGTTGAACATGCCGGGATGGTTGTGCCCGTCGATCGTGTAGGGGTTCTTGTCCGAGCCGTCCGGGGCTACGTTATGCCCCTTGGTCACTTTCCTTACATTGGCATCCGTAATCACTTCACCATTGACGGTAACCTTGATGTGGTCCCCTTCCACGATGATTTCTTCGGTGCTCCATTCGCCCAGCGGCTTGTGCTTGATCCGCTTGGCGGGGACAACGCCGTAGATGGAGCCGTGGACCTGGTAGTCCCGGAGCCAACCGGCGTAGGCCGGGGCGTCGTGGTCCAGGATCTGGAGTTCGCACATGCCTTCGTAGGCGGCATCCACATTCTCCGGCGTACGGATGCCGACACCGTTGTTCACGCCTTCCTGCAGGAAGCAGAACTCGAACCGATAGACGAAGTTCCGGTACTGCTTGTTCGTGTACAGGTTGCCGGTCGCGCCGTAATTGGCCGATACCAGAATGGCACCGTTCACGACGGTATAGCCTTCCAGGTCGCCGTGCCACTTGGAGAGGTCGCTGCCGTCGAAGAGCATCTCGAAGCCGCGGGCCTTCTCTTCCGCCGTGAGTTCACTGCGCGGGGAAGGTTTCGCCTCCAGGAGCATCTTGTCGATCTCGTCCACGGCATAGCCGTCGTCGGCATTGCCGGTGGAAGCGAACAGGGCGCGGGCCTTGCCCAGGGCCGACTGCAGGTCGTCGTAATTGATTTCCTCCGTGCTCTTGGAGGCAATCTTCTTCACGGCATTCGCGGCCGCATAACGTACGGAGGCATCCGTATCGTCCAGCGAACGGGCGGCGAGGAGGAAGGCCTTCATAAGGGGCATGTCTCCCAACTTGTCGAGTGCGAGGACCCGGAGCGCGGGATCCTTGGCGAGACCGATCGCCTCCGCCAGGCCCAGGCGCTTCTTGTCGGCATTCTTCTCGTAGGCCGAGAGCATGTTGATATACCGTTTCAGGGAAGCAGCATTCCCCTCTTCCGCCGAAGCCAGAAGATCCGGGATGACGGTCGCGTTGTCCATCGCGAGAAGGGCCTCCTTCGCGGCGGCATCCTTTCCGGACAGGCCGCGCAGGATCTCCGCCGCCCCGTCCGTGCCGATATGGCCGAGAACCGGATAGAAGCGTGCGGGAGCACCGGCCATGAGTTCCTTCACGCAGGAGACCTGCTCATCGGGCGTGAGCGTATGGATGGCAGATGTCAGGGCATTCTGAAGCGCGGGGACCTGCGCCTGGGGAGCCTTCGCCAGGAGTTTGGCGATACTGACGGCATCCTCCGGACGCACGACGCCGACAAGCGCTTCCGCCGCTTCGGCGGATCCCTTGGCAGCCTCGGCCAGCACGGCCGGAGCGGCCGCCTTGATTTCCTTCGCGGAGGCAAGGGCCATCAGGTTCTTCAGCTGCGAGCCGTTCTGCGGGGACTTCATGGCAGCCAGGACGGCACCGGAAAGATCTCCCTGGAAGGATTTGAGGGCACTGAGCGCCTGCGGAGCCCGGGAGGAGCCAAGCAGGCCCACCAGGGCGTCGCAGGCGGTTTGTCCGCCGATCTGTCCGGCGGCACGGACGGCCGTTTCACCCAGTTCACCCGGCGCATTCAACTGTGACAGGACCAGATTCAGACCCTTCTGACGGGCGCCCAGCCAGTTCACGATATCCGTCTTCGCTCCTTCGCCCAGTTTGGCGAACCGTTTCGTGAGCACCGGCTCCACGGCGGCTACGCCATAAGCGTCAGTGGCAGCGGAAATGGCGGCGTTCCGTAGCGGCCGGTCCTCGGACCCCAGCAGGTTCCGGAGCACCTTGAGGCCATCCTTGGCCGCCGCTTTGTCCATGATCACCTCCGCGGCCGCACACTGCAAACCGGAACCGCCGTCCCTCAGGACCGCCTTGGCGGCCTGGACGGCCTTCTTCGCCGGGATATTCCCCAAGGCCACCATATAATCGGCCGGGGAATTCGCTTTCAGCCAGCCGAGGGAAGCTTCGCCTCCCACGCGGCCGAGGGCCTGGGCGATGGCATTTTTCTCCACCGGGTCGGTGACGGCAGCCGCCCAACGCAAGAGGTCAGGCTCGGCTTCCCGCCATCCCTGGTCCGCTATGACATCGGCCAGGACGGCCTTCGGGGCGGCATTGCCGCGGACAAGTTCCAGGATGGTATCCTTCCCGCCCAGGTCCGCAATCGTCGCTACGGCGGCGGGACCGGCGAGCGGATCGTTCACATACTGCCGGAACAGGTCGATATCCTTCGCTCCGGCAAACATCCGGAGCTGGGCCAGCAGGAACTGGCGGTTCACCGGATCGGTCTGGGCGGCGATTCCTTTCACGAATCCTTCCCGGACCGTATCCCGGTACTTCACATTTCCGGAAATATAGGTTGCGAGGGACGACAGGGCATACTCCACGAGGGCGTTCGTGCCCTGTTCGCCGAGTCTTGCCGCGAGCAGTTCCACCGTCGCAGGGGCGGAAGCGGCCAGGTCCTGCACATTTTGCGCAAGGGTGGCGGCGTCGCTGCAGGGCATCACGGCCAGCACATCGCTGACCACGGTTTCAGGCGCCCGGCCGCGGGCATCCTGACCGAAACTGAGGGTGGCGCCGACAAGCGCCAGGACTATCAGGGAAACTATCTTTTTCATAGGGCTAGATCATGGATGCCCAGGGCGCACGCATGGGCTGGTTGACAAGAAGGTTCGCGGCGTCATCGCCGATGAAACGCTGGGTCGCAGGATCGAAATGCAAGGTACGGCCGAGCCTCAGGGCGCAGGCGCCCATGTTCACGACCGTGGCGCTGTGGTGGCCGATGATCTCGTCCAGGGCGAAATGCTGCCGGCTGCGCACACACTCCAGGAAATCCGTATGCCGGGGGGCCGGGTCGGGCAGGGCGTTGATGACGTCCCACACGTTCGGGATCGTGCACTCGAAGCCCTTGTACACCTTACCGTTCGGGCCTTCGATATACGGCACTTTTCCCTTACTCTCGAAGCCTTCGCCTTCGAGGATGATCTGGCATCCGTCCTCGTAGGTGTAAGTGATGCTCCGCCAGATGCCCACGGCATCGGGGTGCTGCTGGGGAGCGTCCACCTCCACCTTCACCGGGAAGGTGTCGTCCTTCCCGAGGATGTACTGTACCGGGTCGATATAGTGCTGGCCCATGTCCCCGAGGCCGCCGGACTCATAGTCCCAGTAGCCGCGGAAGGTCTGGTGCACCCGGTGCGGATGATAGGGCTTGTACGGCGCGGGTCCCAGCCACATGTCATAGTCCAGTTCCGCCGGAACGGGCTGCGGGACCAGGTTTTCCCGGCCGGTCCAGAAGAACTTCCAGGTAAAGCCGGTGGCTCCGGAGATCCGGACCTTCAGGGGCCATCCCAGCAGGCCGCTGTCCACGAGTTTCTTCAAGGGCTCGACCGTCGTGCCGAGACCGTAGAAAGTGTCCTTGAAGCGGAACCAGGTGTCCAGCCGGAAAATCCGGCCGTAGCGGGCGACCGCCTCCACCACCTTCTGTCCCTCGCCGATGGTGCGGGTCATGGGTTTTTCGCAGAAGATGTCCTTGCCCGCGCGCGCCACCTCCACGGCCTGGATGCCGTGCCAATGCGACGGCGTGGCGATATGGACGATGTCCACGTTCGGGTCATGGACCAGGTCGCGCCAGTCGGAATAGGCGGCGAGTTTCGTGCCGAAGCGGCTCTGACCGGCCTCGAGCGCATGGTTCAGATGGTTTTTGTCCACGTCGCAGACTGCGACGAGACGGCACTTTTCATCGCTGGCGAAATGCAGCGAGGACATGCCGATGCCGCCCACGCCGATGATACCGCGCGTAAGCTGGTCACTCGGAGCCACATACTTCTTGTTGCCGCCCATCGCACCGAAAACGTTCCGGGGCAGAATGGTGGCGGCCACGATGCCGGCTCCCGCCTTCTTGAGAAATGATCGTCTGGAATCAGCCATGGTTATCGTTGTTTAGTGATTGTCAAAATTACGGATTATCCCGCTTTCCAAAACTTGTCTATATGTCAATAAAACTTTGATTTCTGACACCTTCCGAATCGCTTGGTTCAAACAGGCAAAGCACCCAGTCCTCCGGATCCGGCCTGGACGCCAGGGTCCAGAAGCCATCGGCCTCCCGGACGGGAAGGGCCGCTTCCTGATACTCGCCGCTGCGGGGATTGTACCAGCGAACTTCCAAACCGTCCCCGGACTTCAAGGTGGAAATCCATCCCGTCCGGGTGTTCTTCCCATAGAAGTAAAGCAAGTGGACGCAGGGCGTATGGGCATAAACGGCGGATCCGGAGGCATCCTGGAAAACAGCGTCGCCGGGGATGACGGGGGTCAGGTTCCACCAGTCGAAGGATTCCAGCAAGCTTCTCAAATGCCTCATCTGCAAGGCGCTGGGATATTCCAGCGCTTCCTGCCAAGGCGTGGCCTTCAACTCCGGGGTGATGTATTCCACCCCGTCGAAGGAAGTGATCTGGGCCTCGAAGCCCGAATGGTACAGCCAGATGTCGGCCGCACCGTAGCCATAGCCGCAGAAACCGGACAGGAAGGAAATCCAGCCCTGGGCCCGGGAGCCGAAATCCAGGGTCCAGAGGCCGCAATACCGTCCCTCGTAGTTCACGGCAGGGCGGTCGGACAGCCAATAGTCCCGGACCGCCTCCGGGCCGGGCGTCTCGTGCAGCGGCGGGGACCACTGGGCCGCCCACCAGTTGTGTCCGGTCCGTTCGGAAACCGGCTCGGGCAGGAAGGCCGATACCCCGTTCCCGTCGGCATGGGCCTCCTCCGGCTCTGTCCCGGCGCCGGTGACGCAGGTGTTCACGGCGTTTTCCTGATGGGCGGAAAGCGGATGGGAATAGGGATCCGCCGCATGGACATACTCTGCGATCTTCACCCAAGGGTTGTTGCTGTAGTCGAAGAACCGGCCGCCCAGCTCGGCATAGGAATCGTTGTCGATTTCCTGGGCCAGGGTCCAGAGCACCGGATAGGCCCCGAACCGGGCCACCCAGTAGCGGGCTAGGGCTTTCAGGGCGTCCTCGTCGGCAGCCAGTTCCCGGGACAGGTCCGACGGGAAGAAGAACTCGGCGTTCGCATGGAGCAGGCCGGCGTCGGCGATGAACCGGTAATAGGCGTCGGCCTTCCGGAAACCTTCGATGTCTTCCGCATCCACCCGGCCGTCCTGCAGATGGAAGGGGGCGCTGATGGGTTCGCTCTGGATGACGGTGAAACCCTGTTCCACCCGCCGCCGCACAATGTGCTTGAAATGGTCGTCGGACAGGTCCTCCGTGTACATGCCCCAATGCGTGTCGCCCAGATAGAAAAACGGCGTTCCATCGGCATACATCAGGTATTTCGTCCCTTTTTCGGCCTTGATGAAACCATGCCGGTAGATGTCCAGCGGACCGTCGTACTTCCGACAGCGGAGCGACCCTTCGTGCCCGTCCAGGGCAGGGTCGTCCGGACAGGTGCTCTTCCAGGTCCAGCGGCCGGGCTCGGTCGGGGCGAAACGGACCACGAACCGGTCGCCGCCGTCCCAGAAAGCAGGGACGCAAAGCGTCTGTCCGGTCTTCGCGTGCGAGAACAGGACGTCCATCCGGACCCGGTCCCCGCCCCCGGCGTCGTAACTGCGGGAAGCCGTAAAATCCAGTTCGCTTACCCGCCAGGTTTCGGCCCATCCCCCACAGGAAAGGACCGCCAGCGCAGTGGCAAGTATCACCAGCGCCCTATTCATACCGTACCTGATAAACGATGAAATGACAGCCGGAACGCCGGCTGCGGAAACGGAACGGCGAGAGACGGGTCACACTGCGTCCTGCCGGAACTTCCACCTGCCGGAAGACCTTCCGCTCCAGCACTTTCCCCTTTTCATCCTGCAGTTGCACCTCCAGCCGCACTGTGCAGGCGCCGTCCAGGTTGAAGATGACGGGCGTGATGCTGTCTCCGGGGCCATAGACCGTATCCACGTCGTCACTGGCCGCCCACAGGCGCTGGAAGGCCATCCGGTTGGCATGGAAGGCCAGCTTGGGCACACAGAAGGCGTCCACCAGCGGTTTCTGGTAAGTGAACATGTTGGGACCGGATTCCAGCGAGCACCAGGAAAAACCGCTGGTCCCCATCAAGAGCTGCATCTTCATGCTTTCCCAGGCCCCGAAGGCCTGATAGGCCTGGCTCTCCCGCCACTGGTCGAAGGTAAGCCGCGTGCCGATGTTCCCGTCCTCGTAGTTCTTCTCGTAAGAATCCAGCCGGTACCAGGGCTCCTTCCGGGCCAGGGACCAGTTGGGCATGCCGATGGACTCCTCGTGCTCGAAGTTGAAATAGCAGAGGTCCCGGGCTTCCAGGGTCCATTTGGCCCAGGGGCTGGGTATGTTCCGGATTTCGCTCCAGGGATTGTCGTAGCCCGAATAGGAATCCTGGATGCCGCGCGTCATCATGGGGTGCATGAGCCAGGGTTCGGGCTCCAGCGGATTTCCTTCCAGGTCCACGGTTCCCTCATAATTGCCATAATGCGTGGCATTCCAGGCGGTCGTAGGAGAGATCAGGCGGCTGCTGTCCGTCTTCGCGATGGCCGGGATGATCGCCGCCATGTAATCCTGCGTTTCCCGCGCACCATGACGGAGGAACCAGTTGGGATGGTTGCCGGCCTCCCACATCACGATGGACGGATGGTTGTACACTTCCCGCATATACACGGGATAATGGGCGATGTCCACGTTCCAGCCCTCCCCTTCCCGGGTCCAGGCCGGCGTCTGCCAGATCAGGTACAGGCCCATCTGGTCGGCCCAGCGCGCGATGCGGGGGTCGTTGGTCCCCTCCGGTGCCAGGGTCCGGGCATGGACATGGATGCGGAGCAGGTTCCCCAGGCGCTTGGCCATCAGGAGTTCCCGCATCAGCTGCGCGGGTTCCGGACAGTAAACCGTCCGCGCGACCGTCTCCAGCGGCAGGCGGTAACCGAAGATCTGGCCGCCGCCCAGGACCTCGGGCCGATGGTTGACGTACAGGACGCCCTCCTTCTGCCTGATCAGTCGGATGCCGGTGGTCAGCACGCAGTCGTCGATGGGCTTACCGTCCGCATCCTTCAGGACCACCTCCAGCTTGTACAGCCGGGGCTGGTCCGGACTCCAGCAGGCGGGATCCGGGATCCGGATGTCCTGCTCGATGACATTGTCCACCCGGGGGCGAAGCTCCACGGGGAATTCCTCCTCCACCACGGCGGGACCTTCCGCCGGGAACCAGGGACTGTAGCGGATGCACAGGCGGCCCGAGAAGAAGTCATGGCCTTCCCGCTTGACGGTAATCTTATGATGCTGAACGGCTTCCGTATCACTCAGGAACGAAGTGCACGCAAAGACGTCCGCAATCCGGTTGGGCGTATCCGTGAGGATCAGGGACGCTTCTCCCAGGTACCAGCCGAAGTGGTGGTCCGAGGGAGCGTGGAAGACGGTCTGGTCCGTGAAGAAGGGCTTGACCTTCACGGCGACCAGGTTTTCCTCGCCGGGGCGCAGGTACTCCGCCACATCCAGCAGATGGGGCGTACGGCCTTTCAGGACGGCCACGGGGGCCCCGTTGATCCAGACTTCGCCGGCCGGATCCAGGGCGTCCAGGTGCAGGAACGCCTGGGAGAAGCCGTCCACCCGGACCCGGGTCCGGAGGTAATAGTCCTCCCCTGCCTGGGAAGCCCCGCCATGGGCCGACGGCAACGTGACCGGATCCCAGGCGGAATCGTCATACCGGCTTTCCTGCCAGCCTTCCAGGGACGGGACGCTTTCGAAATCCTCCTCGAAAACCAGCTCGCTCCGATACGCAGTAGCCGAGTCCTCCAGGGCGAAACCATAAAGGGAGACGGCTTCCAGCGATGCCTTTCCGGAGAAAGAAAGACCGCTCACAGCGCCTTGGAGAGGCATTTCCCGCAAGGTCTTTCCACCTGCGGAGAGAAAGAGCACGCCCCCCGGAACGTCTCCGTAGAGTTCGAATTCCCCGACGTCCGGCACGGCGACTTCGGTCGTGCGGCCGTCCGGATGTGCCAGGCGGACCACCAGGTCCCGGGACGCTCCGGCGAGAGAGGCCTTCATCCGGAAACGCCACCGCAGCGTGTCGATGGGAGGGGCCGCCCGGTTTCCGTCCAGGACCAGCGTACCGGCCTCGATCCGGGCTCCGTCCGCCGTCCAGGCCGCCCGGCGGCGGACCACGTCGGCCTCCTTTCCTTTCTTATAGCCCGTCGATCGCCACGCCTCCAAGGGAATCGTCCGCCGGACGGAGGTCAGCGGCTGGGGCTTGATGCGGGAAAGGGCGGCCAGGACATCGGCATCCCCAAAAAGCGGCGTATCCAGCCCGGGATCGCCCCAGAAGCGGGAAGCGTAACGGGCATACTTTCCCAGCATCTCCACCCGCTGCGGCGTCGTGAACCACTCGGTTTCTCCATGGAAATCCGTCACGCCGTCCGCTGCGGCGTCCGGGGTGAAATAGCGCATCTCGAAGGTCGTGGCCGTCTGCGCGAAAGCGGCGACGGAGAGACCCAGAAATGCCGTAAACAAAAGGAGTTCCTTTTTCATGGCATCAGCGTTTCCAGATAAAGCGATAATTGAAACGGCGGTTGGGAGCCGCGTCGCCCTGGAGGAACATCGGATCCTCCAGCGCGCCGCAGTGGTCGGCCCACTTGAAATCGAATCCGGCACCGGCTTCCAGATGCAGCGCACCGGCAGGGAGGGAAAGCTCCAGCCTGTTCCCGGAAACGGCATAGCAGACATCGACGACGGGCACCCATTCCTCCCCGGAACGGGCCATGAGCTTGCCGGGTTCGCGGTTCACCACGAAATCATATCCGTGCCAGCCCGTGGAAGCATCCTGGTCGGCATCCACAAGGAGCAGCATCCAGTCCGCCCCTTCGGGAGCGGTGATATCGGCCGTCGTCATCACGTAGAAGTTCACGTTCCCTTTCCGATCCAGGGCGACCTTGGCCTCCACGATGTCGTTGCGGCCGGAAGTGTCCGTATAATGCAGGCCGGCATAGCCGTCGGCATCCCGCCAGGCGGTGTCTCCGCGCGTATCCCGGTAGCTCACCTTGACGCGGTCCCAGTCCCCGAACGCGCCGTCGATCCGGATTCTCCGGTATCCCGTGTTCACCGGGATGGGGCGGGCGCCCTTGTAGCGCCGGATGTTCTGTGCCATCTGCATGTAGTAATTGTCCGTATAGCCGCCCTTCATGGGCTGGATGGTCCGGTTGAACTCGGCATTGTACTGGTCCACGAAGGCGAACGGGCTGTTCTCCCGGCCCAGGAACCAGGTGTCCCCGAAATTGTACTTCCCGGCCGTCCATTCGTTCCAGTCGTTGATGTAGATGAAAGGAGGGTCCACGGCCAGGGCATCCTCCCAGCGTTCCTGGAAATACAGGCCGCGGCCCGGAAGGTCGCCGTCCGGAAGGTCCCGTTCATTCAGTGCCGGTTCTCCGGCCGCCCGGGTCCAGGACTTGCCGACGCCCATCGGACGGCCGGCCATCCCCAACGAATGCTGGGCGGGGGTGACGGCGCATTCCTCCACCTTCCCCAAGTGCTTGGAAGCCAGCTCTTCGGGCTTCAACTGCTTGACCCGCTCGTCATCCATGCTGTAGCCGAAACTCCAGTTGTCCTCCGTGCCGACATACCGGGGCGCCTCGGAATGCTCATGCTCGACTCCCCAGGTATAATAGCCCCACCACATGTTCCTCAGGGTGAAGAAATCGAAGATCTCCGCAGGATAGTCCGAAGGTCCGGCCACATAGTTTCCGTTGGCGTCATAGGAGGGGTCGGCATTGTACAGGAGCAGGGGTTTTCCGTCCCACTGGAACCACAGGTCCTTGTACTTTTCCGGCTTGTAATAACGCTCGTAGAGCTCCTTCACCACCCGGACCGGACCGTTGTTGTAGGACCAGAAGGTGAACTGCGGCGTCCGGTTGCCCTCTTCCCGCATCTTCTCCATCGTGGTGAAAAGCAACTCCCACTCGTCCCAGTAGCACACCCCGTTGGTGACGTCCAGGATGAGGACGTCGATGCCGGCATCCTGCAGCATGGACAGGTCCCGGCGCATGAGCCAGGTATCCTGGCTCAGGAAATAGCCGGCCTCCGGTTCGCCCCAGTGATAGCTGCCGTATTTCCAGAGCGGGTGACGGGCATCCAGCCGGGCCGAGGGATCCTCCGCCAGGATTTTGGTCACGTCCGTATAGGGGCCGGGCAGGTTGTGGTTCCCGGCGCCGTGCCAAGTGATGTAGAAAATACCGGTGAAATGCCGTCCGTCCTTGACAGGGCCCACGGCTTCCTGGGACGGCATCTGCCGTCCCAGGGCATCCGTCGCCACCCAGGTGTCACTCATCAGGTCGGAGGGGTCGGATACCGGTCCCCGGCTGCAGGAAAGCAACAGGAACAGAACGGAAATAAAGGGAATAACTAATCGGATCATTCTCATAGTCAAGTGTTTATTCATAGGTCATCAGCTGCACCGGGCCCACCAGGCCGGCTGCCTTCCTTGGAGAAGTTGGAGCCCATCCAATGCCACCATACATAGGGCCGGTACGCCATGGGCGGCTGGGAAAACTGCTCCGCCAGGACATCGGTATCCGTCGCCTTCCGTCCGCAGGAGACGGCGGCCAGGAGGGCCAGGGCGACGATCCAAAAACGCTTTTTGTCACACACCATAGGCATCATTTCTCTTCGACGTACACGAAATCCCGGAACCAGGCCGTGCCGCCCTTTCTTTCCGTATTGTAACTGAACAGTGCCGGGCGGGCACCGTTCCAATAACCGTTGCGGGCGGCGAAGGCCTCCCCGAAGCGATCGAAGCGCTTTCCGTCCAGGCTGTACAGGAAGGAGAAGCCCCCTTCCCGGACTTCCGCGTCAAAAGAAAGGCGCAGCCAGACCTCCTCCGCTTTCAGGGACAGGGAATCCAGCACCGCTCCGTCCTTTTCCAGGAAGAGTTCCCGCTGGCCGGAACCTTGCCGGATGCCCACGCAGTAGTTGCTGGCGCCCATGCAGGCCAGACCGGCTTTCTGTCCGTCGGCCAAGTCGGACAGATCCATTCCGACCGTATAAGTGCCCCTGTAGCCCATCAGCTTCTGGGTAAGGGTGTTCCGGGCTTTCCAGAAAGAATCGGCCTGCAGCCCGTCGATGGCGAAGAATCCTTTCCGGCGGGTAACCGACCATCCGTCATCCTGCGGATTGTGGTTGAACTGCCACTGGAGTCCGGGTCTCTCTCCGCGGAAGTCGTCCGACGAAGCGGGAAGCATCCGTTTGCCGGTCTGGGCCGCGACGGCAGGCTTTTTCCAGCAAGCGACCGGTTCCCCGATCCCGTTCCCGTCGAAATCCTCGCCCATGACCGGCCAGCCGTCTTCCCAGCGCATGGGCTGGAGATGGACCACGCGGCCCAGCGGACTCCGCTCCTGGAAATGGAGGAACCACCATTCGTCTTCCGGGGTATCCACGATGGCGCCCTGGTGAGGACCGTTGATCCGGGTAGATCCCGTCTCCAGCACCACCTTCCGTTCATAAGGGCCGTAGATATCCCTGGAACGGAGGACGGTCTGCCAGCCTCCCCCCACCCCGCCTTCCGGGATGCTCATGTAATACAGGCCGTTCCACTTGTGGATTTTGGTTCCCTCCGCAACAGGCCCCCGATACACCGTCACGCCCTCGTCCAGCAGCTCGCGGCCGTCCGGCGACATCCTATGGATGATGATGGGGCCGGCTCCCCAGAGGCTGTGCCCCAGATAGGCCTGGCCGTCCTCGTCCCAGAACGGGCAGGGGTCCTCCCAGTGCCAGGCAGCCTTCACGCAGTGAAGCGGGGCCCAGGGACCGGCCGGGTCGGAGGCGGTGCTCATGAACAGGCCTTCGTCGGGCGTGCAGAAATAGACATAGAACAGCCCGTCGTGCCACCGGATGCTGGGAGCCCAGGAACCTCCGGCATAATGTTCGTTCGCATCCCAGCCCGGATAGTCCAGCCGGGAATAAATCTGGGAGATGATCTTCCAGTTCACCAGGTCGGCCGATTCCAGCACCTGCATCCCCATGAAATGGAAATCCGAAGCGACCATGTAATAGCGGTCGCCGACGCGGATGGCATCGGGGTCGGAATAGTCGGCCAGAAGAACCGGATTCCGGTAATAACCGTCCTCCGTGTCGCCCCAGGCGGCCTTGGGCCCGTCGTTGCCGGGAAGCCGCTGCACGGAAAGGACCAGGCCCGGATCGGAGACATCGCCTTCGGTAGCGGCAAAAAGGCCCACCTCGGCAATCACAACTCCGGGGACCGTGATCTTGTTTCCTTCCACTTTTACGCGGGCGGTGATGTCCACCGCCTCACGGGCGGCCAAGTCCTGCGCCAGCACCTTTACCTTTCCCAGGGCATAGGGATAGCGAAGCGTCAGGCTTTCGTATCGGCCGAAAATGCCCACGGGAGACTCCAGGTCAGGGACCTCGATCTCCACCGGCACCTCCTGCAGGACGTATTCGCGGCCCAGGGAGCGGCCCACCGTAGCGACGGCGACCGCACCGCCAGGATAGCGGCTGGCCAGGACGAAGGGACGCGCCGGGTCAGAGGACCCCACCTTCGGGAGCGGCATGTTCCGGCTCACCCGGGCGGGAGCGGACACCCGAACGGTATCGCCTACCTCGTGAGAGATCCAACTCTCGTCATAGGCATAAATCCAGCCGTCCTCCAGGATAAGGGTGTCCACCGAGAAGGAGCTGCCGTCGGAAGCAAAAGGCAGGGCAATCCGGTGCCAGCGCACGCCGCGGACCACCTCGTCCAGACGGCGTTTCAGGTTGCGGCCGCTTTCCGGTAAGCCGATGTCGGCCCGGCCGGAAGGGAGGGCGCCCGTGAAGGGATGCCGCATGATGCCGATGGCGCAGCCGAGGCCCGCGGCGATGTAAGGCTCGTCCTCGCAGTTGATGATACCCCGGGCCGGTGCCTCCGGAGCATAAGCAAGATATTGGGCCACCCGGTCTATCGTCACCGTCTGGGCGGTGATATTCTCCACATCATAGGTGCGGTAGGTGTCACTGAAGCCGATGAATTCCGGATTCATGGCGTGCTCGATAATCAGGTCGGGAGCATATTCCCGGCCCCACTGCGTGAGCTGCCGCCTCCACTCCGCGCTCCCCTGCTTCTCCCCCCAGTCCACTTTCCAGTACCGGATTCCCGCTTCCTGCGCTTCCCGAAGCCGTTCCGGCCAATAGACACTGTCCGGGACAGCCAGGTCCGTCCGGGCCTTCTCCGCACAAATCCAGCCTCCGAGGCCTTTCCAGCCCAGGCCGGTGAAGCGGTCGGAGAGGGCTTTCAGGCGCTGCGCAGGATCCCCCTTGAAGGAAGGGAAGCGCGTCGTATCCAGCCGCACAGTCCCGAAATAAGGATTACCACCCCGCTCGTTCATGTCCCTCGGGATGTCCCAGGAATCGTCCAGCACCAGGAACAAGTCTTCCCGGATGGCCGGATACAGGGACGCCCAGCCCTGACAGGGGCCGTCGCCGAAGAAATTCTCCTCCACCATCTCGGCCCGGTTCTTCACGGGGCCGTCCTGGTTGGACCGGTAACACTGGAGGTTCCAGGTACAAAGGTAATCCGGGGCCTCGGAAGGCGTCTCCGGAACCAGATTGCACTTTTGTGTTTTCGGGGCGCAGGCGGCCAGAACGGCCAGGCCGACAAGCAAGGATGAAAACCTGTTCATAGGATGCTCCTTTTATAACGTCTGTCCAAAATAAACCCTGTCCATCCTGCTGCCTCCGTCATTGTTCCACGAAAACATGCTTCACGGCATCCAGGTAGCCGTAGCCATACACGTCATCCGGCTGCAGGTAGCTGGTTTCCGTCCATTCGTTCCAAGAGTTGATGGTAATTAGTTTGTGCATCTTGGGACGGGCGTCCACCCAGGCCTTGGCCCGGCGGAGGGCCTCCTCGAAGCGTTCCGGGGTGTTCTCCTTCACCACGGCGCTCTCGCCGAAGCGGGGACTGTTGTCCCAGCCGATGGAAACGTGCGGGTAGTAAGGGATGGTGAATTCGGCCTCCAACTTGTCCCACTCTTCGTAGGCACGGTTCAGGATATTCTGGTAGTCATCATCCATCCAGATGAAGTGGCAGAACTGGTAGTGGGACATGCTGTTGAAGCCGAGGTTCCTGATGAATTTGTCCCGGGGCCGGCCGGCCTGTACCTTGGCCTCGTCCACGCCGCTGTAGTTGAACTGGCTGTCCCACATGGTGAACTGCAGCTCCAGGTCCGGGAAACCGGCCTTCTTCACTTCCTTCCGGAACCAGGCCAGGGCGTCGCGGGCCGCGTCCACGCCCCCGATTCCCTCGATGAAGGTGTTCACCTCGTAGATCATGAACACCGGCTTGCCGTCGATCTTGTAATAGTTGGGCTGCTTGAAGAAGAGCTCGATGTTCCGCTTGCAGATCTTCTCGAACTCCTCCCGGTCCACACCGCCCCGGTAGATGGTGTTCTGCTCCCAGAGATGGGAGATGCGGGTATCCCAGTCGTTCCCGACATTGTGGTTCGCCCACATCAGGTAGAACTGCATCTTGCCGCGGTTCCGGGCTTTCAAGAAGCCGTCGGTGAGGGTGGTCTCCATCCAGGGACGGCCGTCGAACCAGTACCAGTCGAAGATGAACACGTTCACGCCATGCGAAACGGCCTGGTCGATTTCCATCTCCATCACGGCCGGGTCGGCCTCGTTGATATAGCCCCAGAGCGGATGGCGGTTCCATTCGTGACGGGGATAGCGCTGCTGCATGGTGAGGACGGTTTCCCATTCGCCCATGCCCATGGGCCAGAAAGGCCTCAGGCGCGGATCGCCCGCCGCATAGGCGGGATACAGGTAGGCAGCGACATCATATCGCTGCGCCGGAAGAAGCTGCACCGAAAGCAGCAGCAAGACCGACAGGAGGATCTTTTTCATAGTCATTTCTCTTATTTTCTTATACTTACGAGACAGCTACAGGGTCAGCGCCAGGCGATGCTTGCCGGGACTGAGAACCTCAGGGCTGGAAGAGTCCGGAAGGACAACCTCCGCGAGCGTGCCGTCCGGGACAACGACTTCCATAAAGCCGCCGCTCCGGCTGTAGGTGACGGAAACCGTACCTGCCACCGTCGGGAAGGAAAGGGCGCATTCGCCGAAGATGTTCGGGTCCGGACGGACCGTAAAGCGCTTCCAGCCGGCTTCGACCGGATACAGGCCGAACATGCGGGTCGGGAAGACCGTCAGCGGACCGCCGCTCCAGGCATGGTTCACACTGCCGCCGTCCCAGTTCCCGCCCTGGCCGATGGTCCAGTGCTCGAAGAGGGTGTCGGTATCGGGATAGTTCACCATCCAGTCATACCGCTGCCGCGTGCGCTCCAGGGCATAGTCGCCGTGGCCGATCGCAAAGAGGGCCTCCATCACATACTTTTCCATGTACGGGCTGGCATGCCATTCTTTCTGAAGCGTTTCGAAGATGGCGCCGTAATGGTCCTCCGGAGCGATGCCGGCAAGGACGGCCAGCGCCTGGACGCGGTCGTCCGTCTCGTCCTCATAGTCCGGATGCCGATAGCAGGTTCCGGTCCAGGCAACTTTCTCCACAGCCGCCTTCAGGGAGGCGAGCCGGGCCCGATAGGCCTTCGCATCTTCCTGCTCACCAATCAGTTCCGCGATATTGGCCACGCCTTCCAGCGCCAGGCAGTACCACATGTTCTGGAGCAGCATCATGTCCCGTTCCTGGCCCCAGTCACCCCAGTTCCAGTCGCCGTCGTGCCACTCGTTCAGGCCGTCCGGCCCTTCGTGGTAGGTTGCCATGTAGCGTTTCACGGCCGGATAGACATGCTCCATCGTGGCCTTGTCGCCCGTGTTCATGTAGTAGTTCCAGAAGCCGTATTTGCCCACGGCAGCCAGCATCTGGCACGGAAGTTCCACCCCGTAGTTGCCCGGGATCGGCGAGAACAGGATGCTGTCCGGACGCTGCCAGTCGGCCAGCTCCCGGATTCCCTTGCGGACCAGTCCGTGCAAGGAGGTGGAATAGGTGTAGAAGCATTCGCCGGAGATGGTGACGATGTCGCCCCACCACTGGCCGCGCTCGCGGTCCGGGCAGTCGAAGAAGTTGTCACGGGCATTGACGTATATAGTCCGCAAACCTTTGTCCCAGAACTTGTTGAAGAACTCGTCGTCACAGGTAAAGGAGCCTTCCACGAAGGTGTCGTAGCCGGTTTCCCGGTAGGCAAGGCCGGTCACGCGGGCGCCATGCTCCACGGTAAGTTTGAGTTTCATTCCGTTCAGCCAACCCGGGGATTCGTAGGTCTGATCACCCGGTTTGGTGATGTACTCGGCCCGGAGGCACTCCTCCACTACCTTCGCATGGTCGGTTTCAATCAGGATGCGATGGCCGCCTTCCGGATCGGAAACGGTCAGGACAGGCGTCATCTGCATGTTGTGCGGAAGCGGTGCGGTAACGATGTCGGCATCGGCACCGGGCACCGCCTCGAAAGTCAGTTCCTTCACCCCGTAATCCTTCCACTGCGGGATCGGCCTCAGATACAGGTCACCCAATGTATTCTCCACAGGGACAGCCGGTTGGAAGCCTTCCAGCGTTCCGGTCTGCCAACCTTCGATATCCTTCCGGGCATCAAAGCCCAGGCTGGATTCGGAAAGGCGGTAGTTCGGGGCCGGGCAGTCGGCGATCCCATAGGCCGGATGGACCCGGCATAGCCACTCCCCTGCCGGAAGGGCAGGAGCGTCGAACCACAGCTGTGGACAGCCGCTGGACAGGTGCGAGAATCCGTCCTTTCCGAAATACCACTGCAAGAGGGCTAGTTTGTTCTCCCCCTTGCGCAGGTACGGAGCCAGGTCGATCTCATCGAAATACGCTCCCTTCGGGTTCGGTCCCCGCTTCAGCCCCCCTTCGAAGACCACCAGGTCCCCGTTGACCCAGAGCCAGTACTTGCTGTCCACGGCAATCCGGGCTGGGACCGACGCCGGCACTTCCTGCAGGTCGAAATCCCGGCGGTAGGCGATCCAGACATTGACCGAATCCGTCACGTCCTGCGCCGTCAGCGTCACCGGCACATCGGCCTTGGAAACAAATTCCACATGCTCTGCCCGGGGGCCGGCGCAGGCCATGGCCACCAGCCCCGCCAGCAGCGTAATTCTCATTCTTTTCATAGTCATTCGTGGTAAAGGTGGGAGGCGGGGATATTCTCCGCGTTCACACCGGGGCCTTTCAGGCCCACTTCTATGGTTTCTTCGGCATAGTTGTCCCAGAAGCCGATCTCCAGGCGGTGGAATCCGGCTTCGAGCGTAACCCAGACTTCCTCATAGCCACCGCCGTCCCGGTCGATGTCCAGCAGCGGCCGGCCGTCCAGGGACAGGTTGGAGCCGTCGTCGGAACGCAGGGAGATCCGGTAGAGACCGTCCCGGTCCACTTTCAGGAGGCCCGAGAAGAGGATGCCGAAGTGGTCTTCCCGCTCCTTGAGTGTAGCGGTAATGACGGGGGTGATGCCGGAAGACTTCTCCGGAGCGGAGCGGAAACCGGCGACACTCATATAATCCCCCTCGCGATAACTGAAACGGAGGCCGGGGCCGACGGGATTCGCATCCTTCACCGCCGGGAACTCCTGCCCACCATGCATTCTCAGGACGTCATGCACCGGCCAGGAAAGTGCCTTCTTGGCCACGTAGGTCCCGGTGGCGCGGATGTCCTCGGAGGAGGCGCCGAAAAGGATCTGATAGGTGCCCGCAGCCGTCTCCCAGGCCGATGCTCCCTCATTGAAAGAGGCCAGGGAGTAGCTGTCCACGGGCATCGTAAGTACCTGGCTTTCACCCGGTGCGAGTTTCTTCGTCTTGGCGAAGGCCTTGAGTTCCCGGACCGGTTTCTCCAGGCCGCCGGCCGGGGCGCTCACGTAGAGTTCCACCACTTCGCGGCCCGGGACGGATCCCGTATTGGTCACCGTGACGGAGGCGGTGAAGCCATCGGCAGCCGCCTTCACCACCGGCTTGGAGTAGGCGAACGTCGTGTAACTGAGACCGAAACCGAAGGGATAGGAGACGTCCACTCCCTTCGTCGCGTAATAGCGATACCCGACCCAGATATCCTCCGTATAGCAGGTGAAGTCCACATTGTCCTTCCTGTGGGCAAGGGCATGGGGATCGTAGTCGTACGGGAAATCGCGCGCGGAAGGGATATCGACATACGTGTTCGGGAAGGTCATGGGCAGTTTTCCGGAAGGATTCACCTTCCCCGTGAGGATATCGGCGACAGCGTTCGCACCTTCCTGGCCGGGAGACCAGGGAAGAAGGATGGCATCGGCAAGATGCTTCCAGGAGGCGGTTTCGATCACGCCGCCCACATTGAGGATCACGACCACGCGCTTTCCCCGGGACCGGTAATACTCGTTCAGGTTCTGCAGCAGTTGCCGCTCCTCGGCGGTGATTTCGAAATCATCCGCCACATGGCGGTCCTTGCCCTCGCCCGCCTGGCGGCCGAACACGACGACGGCGACGTCATTGACCGTTGCCTGGTAAGCGATGGAGGTAGCGGTGAGCGGCAGTTCCTCGCGGTGCTCACGGTCTTCCTCGAATTCCATGTCGAAACGCCCCTGCAGGGCCTTGGAGGCCAGGGCATAATAGCGCTTCAGGGAGGCGTCCAGCACGAATCCGGCCTCTTCCAGGGCCTGGGTCATGTTGACCACATAGGGCTTGGTCACCTCGCCGGAGCCGGTACCGCCCGCGATGAAGTCGTCACTGGTGACGCCGTACAGGGCCACCCGCTCGGTTCCCTGGAGCGGCAGGGTCTGCCGCTGGTTGCGCAGCAGGATGATGGACTCCGCGGCCGCTTCACGCGCCGTCAGAGCATGGGCTTTCAGGTCGGGACGGCTGGAATAAGGGTACTTCCGGAAGTGGGGCGTCCTCACCACATATTCGAGGATCCGGCGCACGTTCCGGTCCACATCCTCCATGGACAGGCGGCCTTCCTTCACGCCGCTGACGATCCGTTCGATCTCGAAATCCGCGCCCGGGTCCATCAGGTCGTTCCCGGCCTGGACCGCCTTCACGGTGTTCTCCTTGTATCCCCAGTCCGTGATCACGATACCATCGTATCCCCACTCGTCCCGGAGGACGGTGGTCAGGAGTTCGTAATCCTGCTGGGTGTATTTCCCGTTGAGTTTGTTGTAGGAGCTCATCACCGTCCAGGGCTTCCCTTCCTTCACGGCGATCTCGAAATTCTTCAGGTAGATCTCCCGGAGGGCCCGGCGGCTCACCAGTGCGTCGTTCTCGGTCCGGTTCGTCTCCTGGTTGTTCACCGCATAATGCTTGATGGAGGTTCCGGCTCCGTTGGACTGGACGCCCCGCACATAGGCAGCCGCCATCTTGCCGGAGAGGACCGGATCCTCCGAGAAATACTCGAAGTTCCGTCCGCAGAGCGGGTTGCGATGGATGTTCATACCGGGTGCCAGCAGGACGTCCACGCCATATTCCAGCACCTCATTGCCCAGGACGGCGGTCGTGCGCTCCACGAGGTCCGTATCCCAGGAACTGGCCAGGAGCGTTCCCACCGGGAATCCCGTCGCCACCGTATGGGCCGGATCCCTTTCCGGGTCGATCCGGACACCGGCGGGACCGTCGGAGAAAACGGTCTGCGGGATTCCCAGACGCGGGATGGCCCGCGTTCCCCCCGCCAGGCCCGGAACCAGGTTGTCGGAACTGGTTCCCACCAGCAGGGACGCCTTCTCCTCCAGGGTCATGGTCTTCACGACCTCGTCGATGTTGTCTTTCCGCAGCTGCGGCTGCGCCAGCGCCGCCACCATGGACAAAAACAATCCTACCGTAAAACAGAACTTCTTCATTTTCAGCACTTATAAAAAGCTATCAATCAAATACAACAATCACTTATAGAAGAGCCGGGAGGCAGGGACCGGCGAAAAATCCGCCGCGCCCGGAGCCTTCCAGCCCCAGGAGAGTTCCTGCCCTTCATAGTCGTCGAAGTAGAGGAGTTTGTAAGGGTGCAGGCCCTTCTCCATCGGAAGGCTCCCCTCCACGCACACCGCACTGTGCGAGCCGTCGTTGTTCACGACGCAGACACCGTCGATATACAGCGCGCTGCCGTCGTCGCTCTTCGTGTAGAAAGACCAGATGCCGTCTTCGGGGATGTCGATGTAACCCGTGAAGACATAGGCGAAATGGTCCGCATCCGGAGCCCCGGCGATGGAAGGGACCTCCATCACGCCGGAGGCCTCCGGCGGATCCGGCTCCACCTGCTCCAGCAGGACGAAATTGGCGGCGTGATACGTATATCGGCAGCCGGGCTTCATCCCCGTGCGGTCCCCCGCCGGATGGAAATAGAGTTTGTGCGCCGTCCGGGTGGTCACCGGAGAGGCCGGAAGACCGTCCTTGCAGGCCTGCGCCTTGATGACGCAGGATTCCGTGATCCGAAAGGGCCCCGTGTAAAGCGGGCTGGCCGCGTCGGGCTCGCTGCCGTCCAGGGTGTATCGGATGGATGCGCCCTCGGTGCGGGAAGTCATGGTCACCTCCGCCGCGTCGTCAAAGAGGACGAGTTTGCCCAGGATGGCGGGCGGACACACCAGCGTATCATGCGTCAGCGAGTAAGGGGCAGGAAGGCCGTCCCGGTCATGGCAAGGTTTCTCCGACAAGCGGAAAGACAGGACTCCCCCGCCCATGATCTCGTCATAGGTCAGGAAGTTACGGGATACCGGCCGGCAGTTCAGGGTGACATCGGCAATATAGGCGTACTTCGGATGGTCCGCCTGGATGGTCAAGGTCTGGCCGTTCCCCAGGCGGATGACCGACTCCCGGAAGAGCGGTGCGACGAGCTGGTACTCGCCGGTGCCGGGGCACACAGGGTACAGGCCCAGGGACGCCAGGACGTACCAGGCCCCCATCTGGCCGCAGTCCTCGTTGCCGCAGATGCCGTCCGGAGCCGTGGAATACATCGTGGTCAAGATGGTCCGGACCGTTTCCTGCGTCCGGGAAGGAGCGCCGACCCAGTTGAACAGGAAGGGCATCTGCTGGCCGGGCTCGTTGCCATGGGCATACTGGCCCAGGATACCGCCGATATCGGCATGGAGTTCCTTCTGGCCGGCCGGCGAATAGGTGAAGAGCGAATCCAGTGCGCCGTACAGCGCATCGCGGCCGCCCAGGAGCGCTTCCAGGCCCGCCATGTCATGCGGGACGAAAAAACGGTAATGCCAGGGCGTCGCCTCCGTGTAATCCCGGGACCCGGCGAGCGGGTCGAAGGGCTCCGTCCAGTTGCCGTCCGTCTTCTTGCCGCGGAGGAAACCCGTATTCGGGTCGAACAGGGCGCGCCAACGCAGCGAACGGGCGTCGTATTCCGCCGCTATGTCACTGTGTCCCAGCGATTCCGCCATCTGGGCGATGCACCAGTCGTCATAGCAGAATTCCAGCGTCTGGGAGACGGCTTCCACTTTGAGGTCGGCCGGGATGTAACCATAGGCATTGTACAGTTCCGATGCATTTGCATTGCGCTTGTTGGAAGAAACGATCATCGCCTGCAGGGCCTTCTCCCCGTCAAAGTCCCGGATGCCGCGGAGCCAGGCATCCGCGATGACCGATACGCTATGGTAGCCGATCATGCAGTCCGTCTCGTCGCTGGCCAGGGGCCAGACGGGCAGTTCTCCCCGGAAGTCGTAATCGTCCAGCATGCTGTTCACCATGTCCGCGACAAAGGACGGGGCCAGGATGGTCTGGAGCGGATGCCAGGCGCGGAAGGTATCCCAGATGGACAAGGTCGAGTAGAAATGCCGTCCTTCAGGAAGCTGCCGGTTGCGGGCGGATTCGTCCCGATAGCGGCCGTCAATGTCGTCCAGGCGGTTGGGCGTCAGGAACGTATGATAGAAATTCGTGTAAAAGACATCGGCCGGTCCGCCTTTCACCTGGATGGAGCCGAGCGCCTCGGCCCAGCGGGCCTGGGCCGAGGCAAGGGCCTTGTCAAAGTCGAAACCGATGCCGTCCGTCTCCGCCAGCCGGTTCGACCACGCCCCTTCAGGGGCCACGCCGGAAATGCCGGCAAGGATGGTAACCTCCTTGGTCTCAGGAGGGAACGTCAACAGCAGCACGCCCGGCTCCGGTCGGGATTCATCCACGATAGGGGCGGAAAAGACGGCGCTCAAGTAGATATCCCGGTTGTCAGCCCAGCCGTTCACCCGGCGGGAAGCCGTCACCTCCCCGCCCATCTCGTCGATATGGACGCGGACAGGCGTGCACCAGCCGCCCACGCAATGGTTCGCATCGATCAGGATCATCCGGGTGCCGGGGCCGGTGAAAGTATAGCGGTGCACGCCCACATGCGTCAGGGCCGTGAGTTCCGCCGTGATCCCGCGCTCCGGGAAAGAGACCTTGTAATAGCCCGGCGAGGCCGTCTCATGGGCATGCGAGAAAGGCAGCGCCGTCACGCTGTCGATACCCGGGGTCACCAGGAAATCACCGAAATCCGGACAGCCCGTCCCCGAGAGGTGCGTGTGGCTGAATCCGAGGATGCGGTCATCCTTGTACCGGTAGCCGGAGCAGTTGTCCACATCGGTATCGGGGCTCAGCTGGACGGCACCGTAAGGGACTGTTGCACCGGGGTATGTGTTCCCGGCAAAACCCGTTCCATTGAAGACATTCACTAAACGGGCGGGCTCCCGATTCCCTGCACAGGAAACGAGAGCCAGCACCAAAGTCATGAAGATGAGGGGCCTGCTACTCATGGCAGAGCATCCCGGAAGGGAGATTGTCGTACTCGAATCCCTCTCCGACGAGGCCCACCTGCATGTCCTCACCGCCGTAATTCTCCCAGTACTGCACCTTCAGTCGATGGTATCCCGCAGCGAACTGGTACCAGCCCGAGCGGAATCCGCCACCGTCCCTGTCCACGTTCCACACCTCCTTGCCGTCCAGGAAGAGGATGGCACCGTCGTCGCAGGCCAGGGAAAGCTGGTACAGGCCGTCTTTCTCGATTTTCATGAGACCGTCGAACTCGATGCCGAAGTGGTCCTCGCGCTTTTTCATGTCCGTGGAGAACTCCGGAGCGATGCCGCGCGCCTTCACGGGAGCGGCCAGCATCTCGGGAACACTCATGATCCCGTCCGCCTCATGATAGACGTAACGGAGTCCCTGACCCTTGGGGCTGGCCTGGACGGCCTCGAAGGTGCCTTCGGAAACCGGCTTTTCAGGTTCCTGGTGGAAGGTGGGGTCGATGGGCGCGCACTTCTCGCCGTTCCCCGGGGTGAAATCGACGCCCAGGATGTCGGCGATGGTGGCGGCGAACTGCTTGGTATAGAAGGTTCCGTTGTCATGGGTCTCGCCCAGCACGGGGACGCCGGCACCGAAAGCGATGAACCAGGTCTGCTCGGAACCGCGGACGCTCGCACCATGGCTGGTGAAGCCTGCGCCCCGGCCGCGGCCGTGGTCGCAGGTCAGGATATAGGTGGTCTTTCCCTTGTAGTAAGGGTCTGCCTCGCAGGTCTCCACGATGTAGCGGATGAAACGGTCCGTCCAGTGGGCGCCTTCCAGATAACGGTCGTACGTACCGGCATGGGCGAACTCGTCGGTGTCGCCGAATCCCACATACAGGACCTTCGGATGGGCTTCCCGGAGGGTTTCCAGGGCGAAGGCGGCCGTGGTATGGTCGGCCCGTTCCCCACCGCCGAAACCGGGAATCTGGGTATCCATCTCCTGGATCATCGCGCTCATGGGCGTATCCACGTACAGGGGTTCATGGGCGGAACTGCCCGGGAAACCGCCGCGCTCGTTGTTCACGGCATAGCGGATGGACTCCCAGGAGGAAAGCATCATCACCTTCCCCTTGTACCGGGGATCCTGGTTTACGACCTCCAGGACGCTCACGTTGGGGTTCGGATTGGGGTCGTTGCTGTTGATGCGCGCATCGTCCGGCCAGCCGCAGAACATCTCGCTGTAGCCCGGATAGGAGAAATTCATGGTGTTCGCCACCCGCATCAGGCTGTTCTTTTCACGGTTGCCGATCAGGTAGCCGTGCTGCGCACCGTAACTCCAGAGGAATGGAAGCAGGGCTTCGCGGCGCTCCTCGGGCGTTTCCCGCCAGTAAGCGGCCTTGAGCGCCTCCGGATCCTTGACGAAACGGGTGTCCGTCACAAGGCCTTCGTCGGCGCCGGAGAAAAGCTCCTGCCAGCGCAGGCCGTCATAGGTCATGATCACGAGGCGGGGGTCATTGTCCTCCTTGCTGCAGGAGACCAGCGCTGCAAGCGCCAAAAGGACAGGGAGAAGGTAGCGTTTCTGCATATTACAGTATGGTTTGTTCCCGGGACTCCTTCCGTGCGAATTCGCCCGGAGTCATTCCCGTCAGTTTCTTGAAATTGCGCGCGATGATCTTGTAGTCCATCCCGAGTTCGTCCGCCGCTTCCAGCGGGGAATGCCCGTTGACGATCAGGTCCTTCATCCGTTCCACGCGCGCGCGGATGATATATTGGTAGATGGAGATTCCGACCTCCTGCCGGAAGATGCTTTCCACCAGGCGGCGCGACATCGGGACCTGCTCCACGACATCATTGACACTCAAATGGTTGGAGAGGTTGTTACTGATGAAATACATCATCCGGCTGATGTAGGGATTGCTGTGGATGAAGGCATCCGTGGAACTGCGGGCCGTGATGAAGGTGGGGCGGACGATGATGTCCTCCACCTCCTTGAAGCGCTGCGCAAGCGGCAGGGCCAGGAGTTTGTCGATCATGCGGGCCGCATTGTAACCGGCCTCCTCCGTCGCCTGGTTCAGGGACGACAGGGGCGGCGAGGTCAGTTGGCACACGGTTTCGTCGTTGTCCACGCCGAGCACCATGATGTCGTTGGGGATGCGCATCCCTTCCCCGCCCTGCTTGCAGGCTTCCATGACATAGTAGGCGCGCTGGTCGTCACAGGCAAGGATGCCCACCGGCTTCGGAAGGCTGCGGAGCCAACGGGTAAGGCGCTCCAGGTCGTACCACCAGGCCTCGTCGGCATCGTATTTCTCCAGTAGCGAGACCGATGCGTCCGGCATCCGGGACTTGATCTGGTCGAAGAAAGCGTCGCGGCGCCCGTCGGACCAGATAAAGCCATGCAGGCCGAAGAAGCCGAAACTCTTCACGCCCTTTTCCATGAAATAATCGGCGCACATACGCCCTGACGCGGCATAATCGCCGCTGATGTTGATGATGCCCGGGATGCGCTGCCGGTAATCCTGTGCAATGGGAATGATGCCGCTCCGGCGGAAGGCGTCCACATCGTCCCCGGGACGGAACTGGCCGATGATGGCATCGGCTTCCCAGGTAACGGCGAAACGGAGTACTTCGTCCAGACGGCCACTGTCCCGAAGCTGGAGCGGGACCTTGCATACCACCCAAGGCTCATGCTCGTGGGAATAGCGCATGATCCCCTGGAGCAGCTTGTTCGCATAAGCCTCGGAAAAATCGGTCATAAGTAGTAGACGTGCCACGGCAAGAAACTTCTTAAACAGATTTAATTATATGGTGTTGGCATTTACAAAATTAATAAATACTTTTTAAAATTAATAGTAATTTGCGAATAGTGGGGGCCGAATCGCGCAAAATAACAAAAAATGAAGGCTGCTCCCAGATTTCGAAGCAGCCTTCCCAGGGTTTAAACCGGTATTCCGGAGGTCCGGGACTATAGGACGGACAAGGTGACCGGACCCAAAAGCCCGGATGCCTGAAGTTCGTCTGAAGCACCGAACGGCTGGACATTGGTCCAGGTTCCACGCTGGTCCTCCGGCAGCGCCTCATCGGCGATGAGACGGTTCCGCCAATTGTTGAACACGGTGATTTCCAACGTATTTTCCCCGTCTTTCACGAGGTCGGTAATATCCAACCGGTACGGATACGTCCACACACCGCCCGCATCCTTTCCGTTCACCCGGACCGTCGCCAGGACCATCACTTCACCCAGGTCCAGGGTCGCTCTCCCCTTCCGCGATACCATAAAGGTATTGCGGTACACGGCATGGCCCGAGTAGGTGCGGACAGCCGGATCGGTATGCACCGTCCAGTCCGACAAATTGTCAAAAGTGCGAGTGAAGGCAGGATTTCCCGCCGAGGCGGCGAAGTCCACGGTCCAGGGACCGGAGAGAGATGCCTCGCTCCGCTCAGCATCTACAACCGTATCGACAGGCTTGGCGGCGTTCTTCCGGAAGATGACGAACATGCTCTGGAGACGGTCCAGGGAAAGGTTATTTCCGTTCCACCCAGTCACTTTACCGGTGACCGGATCCCACAGTTCGGCCTGCAAAGCCGGATCCGTGCGGAAGGAAGGAGTGACCTTTACAGGAGCATCTTCCTGATTGGAAATGAAGTAGATATCACCGTCGGCGCACAGCGTCCGGTGGATGAACAGGA
Organism: uncultured Bacteroidia bacterium; assembly: GCA_902781705.1. Classification (GTDB taxonomy): domain Bacteria; phylum Bacteroidota; class Bacteroidia; order Bacteroidales; family UBA932; genus Cryptobacteroides. Next base: position 61,143 of record CACZKE010000008.1, on the reverse strand, counting down.
GCTGACCGTCACCCTCGTACGAGAAGTCCGGACGGGTGCCCAGGTCGTCCAGGACCCGGTCCAGCGGGGTTCCGTCGGGATAGGCCAGGCCCTTCGCGCTCCCGTTCCAGATTCTGCCCGAAAGTTCCTTCACCCGTTCGTCGGCCTCGAAGATGCCGTGCTGCATGCTGGGGGATTTCGTCGGCGCCGGTCCCACGACCGAGAGGCCGGCTTCCACGAAGCCGGCGATGGCCTCCAGGACCTCCGGACGCATGGTCCCCTGCCGGGGCAGCACCAGGACACGGTATTCCATCCCGCTGTCCAGCACCAACTTACCGTCCCGGACACGGGCGTGGTTCCGGAGGACGTCGGCATTGACATAATCGAAACTGTAGCCCTTCGGGAGCGGAGGATCGCAGACGCCGGTCATCTTGGGGGCATCTTCGCCGATGAAATAGGCAACATCGGCGACATAGCGGCCCTGCTGCAGCATGAAATTGCAGCGACGGAGGTATTCGATGAACGCCCCCATCCCTTCGAACCAGGTGTTGTTCCGGTTGAATTCATTGCCGAACCAGGCGGCCAGGCCGGGCTGGCGGTCATCCGGCTGCTGGATATACAGGTGCAGGAGACTGGCGTTGATACCTTCGCAGAAGAAGCGGTCCAGGCGCTGTTTCATCAGCCGCGGGTAGCGGTTGAAAGCCGGTCCGCCGGCCGTGCAGGATTCCGCCCAGATGCGGTATTTCCCATAGATGTGGCCGCAGGAGGAAGCCGCCCGGTTCTCGATGTCGCCGAGGGTCCCTTCGCTCCAGAATTCGCCGGCGATCTGGTCGCTCTGGCTCCCGTACAGGAGGAACTCGCTCGGGAATCCCCAGTGCCCATAGCATTCCAGCCACGTTTCTAGGCCATCCGCATGGGCCTTCTCCCGGAGGCCGCCTACATAGTCATAAGCGACGCGGTCCGCCACCAGGCGGCGCAGGTCCCAGAGGAAGCGTTCGCTTTCCTCCATCGAGCTGACCACTTCTCCCTGAAGGACGGGAAGATACTCGACAGGATCATATCCATAAGCCTTGACAAAGGCGTCTTTCATGTCATCGGTCCAGTTCTGGCCGCCGGTCTCGTAACTGTCTTCCACGACCACCTTCCAAGCCGTCCGGTCCTCGGGAGGGATCCGGCGCAGCAGTTCCCCGACAAAGGCGTCGTAATGGGCGGCCAGATGCTTCCGGCTCATCTTGTCCACTTCCAGGCCCGTTCCTTCCGGCACGGCCGGGGAATTGGTGACGCCGGTGGATTCCATGTAACTGACGAGAACGGTCCACTCCCCTTCCGGCACCTTCCAGCGCAACTGTCCGCCGCTCAGGAGCGGGGTCAGGTCCTGCAGGAACATCGGGTCCACGCCGTAGCGGTAATTGACATATTCCGGGGTGTCCCACATATAGGCATCCCAGAGCGGGAGCGGCTCCTGGAACATCTTGGCGAGGGTTTTCTCGGCATAGCGGGGCATGTACGCCTTCTCGGAGAGGGTGACGGTAAAGGTGCCGTCGGAAGGGTCCTCCAGACTCAGTTCATAGGTTCCTGCCGGCGTTTCCTTCAGGCCTTCCACCCAGGGAGCCAGCGGCTTGAAGCCCACGTTCAGGCCCATGTTGTGGCGGTCATAGGTAAAGGCAGCCAGTTCCTGGCCGTCCAGAGAAAGCGTAACCGGTGTCCACTGGGCATTGTCGCTTTCCAGGATGAGCGAACGGACGGTAAAGGGAACCGTCATCTTCAGGACCGCCGGGACTCCCCCGCGGGTTTTCAGCGTCCAGCTGCGGGATTCCCCGGGCGTTTTCCGCCATGCCTGGACGGCGATGATGCGGTCGGACGCGACATCCGGAAGCTCCAGCAGCTGTTCGGTCCCGTTCCCTACCACCTCCTGATAATGCCCGGCCACATACTTCATGCTCTGCTCCGGGGTGACCCAGGGGCCGCCGGACTGGCTCCAGCCCGGACAGTTGAACATCCCGATCTCGATGCCCAGTTCTCCGGCCTTCTTCAGGGCCGTATGGGTAATGTCCCACCACTCGTCGGAGAAGAGCGGAACGAGCCCCTCGTCCCACCCGTCAGTGGACTGGTTGCCGATGAACGCCCGTGTGATTCCCACGCGCTTCATGGCCTCCAGGTCCTTCACGACACCTTCCTTGGAAATCTTGTTGTCCAGCCAATACCAGTACACGGCCGCCCGGACGGAATCCGGCGGCGCCTGGAATCTCTGCTCCAGGGACGTCCAGCGGTTTTGACAGGAACTGAAAAGGGTAAGTGCCGCCAGCGAGAACAACGCTGCCGCGATGTGGTTACGAACGTTCATCATAATCACAAAGTTATGTATTTTTTCCCAAAAAAGTGGCGGGACGGCGGGATAAAAAAGCAAGGGCGGTCCCGAAGGAACGCCCCTGCAAAACCAATTATTGAACCAACCAGCGGTTACTTGGATTGGATGGCGCCGATGTCAACTTTACCGTCCTTGATGAACGGATTGCCGTTGATGTCGGTTTCAATCTTCTCCAGGAAGGCCTTGATGTCGGCCTCGTATTTGGCACCGAGATTGGCCGTGTCGTGGGAATTGTAGGAAAGGGTTCCCAGCGTACCGGCACCGATGGCGTTGCCCTGTGACATATAGTTCTCGCCCAGGAAATCGGTGAGACCGTTGTAGGCGAATACGGCAGCCTTGTTCTGGAGATCTCCCTGAGCGACCATCTGGGTGTCCGGATTCTTCAGGAGATCGGTAACCGTGAATCCCACGGGCACCATCTGGATGTTCTCCATGAGCCAGTTGCCCTGATTGTGCCACGCTTCACCCTCGACAATGCTGTTGTGGAAGGTGGGACGGGCGCCACCGCCCTCGATCGGTTCAGCCTGCAGGAAAGCGGCTTCGCCCTTTCTCGCACCCCAGGTGCGCAGGATGAGGTTGTTGGCCAACACGGCGTTGGTGTTGCCACGGAGATAGAAGTTACCCCACCAGTTACCGTTATCCTCGTAATAGTTGAAGTTGTTGATCACCGTGTTGTTGACAAACTGCACATCGACACTCTGGTAGAAATACACGGAACCGGCATAACCGTCATTCTTGATGGAACGGTTGTTTGCGATGATATTACCGTAGAATTTCGCATGCGTCGGATTGGCACGGCTCTGGCCGTCCTCAACGCAGACACCGGCGGCGTGGCCGTTGGCAACGTTGTTCACGATGATGCAGTCGTACACGGTGATGTCGGAAGACTGATCGTCTTCGCGGGTATTGATCGTACCGCGATCCGACTCATTGTGGTGGATGTAGCAGTGGTGGACCGTGATGGGACCGCCGGAGACGCGGATGGCGCTGCCGTGTCCGGAGAGACACATGCAGTTACGGATCTCGAAGTAAGAAATCTCCACATAGCCCTGGAGCGGCATGTCGGAAACCGGATCCTGACCGCAGTAGATACCACGGTTAACCCCATCGCCATCAATGACAGTCAAATTGTTCCAGCTCTGCTCGGTGAAGTCGGCATTCCAACCGCCGGAGAGGGTCTTGTTCTTGTTCTTGTCATCGAACAGGATGGTACCCTTGAACACGGCACCGCCCTGGACGCGGATTTCGGCGAATTCCTTGGCATTGTCGATGGCTGCCTGGAGGTCTTCACCAGCCTTGACATACACAGGGGGAACGAGACCGACAGGATTACTGTAAACACGGTCGCCTTCGGTGGATTCCACATAGGCCCAGATGATGTAATCGGTATCTTCAGCAAGGCCGGTGACGGTTCCGTGATTGACACCGACGACAGGAGCGCCGCTCTGAGGAACTTCTTTTCCTTGTGAACGATCATTGCTCGTGCCGTAGATGAGACCCCATTTCGCGTAGTCATCTGCGAAATTCGTGGCTAGCGTGACGTCCACATCGGCCATGCCGATACCCTGGCCGACAAGGGCCGGAGTGATGGTGGCGTCCAGCGAATGGGCACGCTGACTGACGACGGCATTGTCCTTGGAACCGGAGATAGTGAATTCCGCACGGCGGACGAGTCCTGAGGTGTTGCGGCGGACGGTAAAGCTGCCGTTGCCGTTGGAAGTGATCCAATCGTAGTTCTCGACCGGGGTCACCGTTCCGGAGATACCCGGGATGGTGAAGGTGGAGGGAGTATATTCCACGATGGTCCTGTAAGGATTCTGGTAGAAGACCTCACCCTTCTGCGTACAACCGGCGAGAAGGAGGGCCGCCCCCATGATCGCAAATAATATCTTTTTCATTTTCAATCGCATTTAAGGTCCATGATCTTATCTCCAGGACGGGGGGTTCTGAAGTTTCCCGTTCGCCTTGGTGAGTTCATCGGTCGGATAAGGGAAGGTGAGGTACTTGTCGTCCCAGACCTTCACGGGAGTCTGATAGTCCGCATAAGGACCGACCACGTAGGGAGACTCGGGGTCCATCCGGTTCTCATAGATACGGACCCGCGGGTGGGAGTTCAGTTCCTTCAGGGCGAGGGCCTTGATTTCCGGAGCACCGGCCACGGCCCAGCGCTTGCAGTCGAAAGCGTGGTCGTTGGCGAACTCGAAAGCCAGTTCGCAGCGACGCTCGTGATAGAGGTCCGTCCAGGTGGCGGAGCCGCCGATTTCCTTCAGATGGGAACGGCGACGCACGCGGTTGATGTCCTGGGCGGCTGCAGCGGCGTTTCCGGTAGCGAGGTAGGCCTCGGCACGGAGGAGCAGGCAGTCGGCGAAGCGGACGATCGGCCACATCACTCTCACGACCGGCCAGTTACCGTTATCCAGGACATATCGTTTTGCGAATGCCTCCGGCTGCTTGTCATCGTCGCGCTTGAGTTCATAGGCGAAAGGCTGCATGTACTTGTTGCACTGGAAACCGGCCTCGATGTTCACCGGGGAGTAGAAACGCATGGTCCCGCCGTTGTAGGGGAATTCGTCGTTGTATTCCAGGATGGTCGTGGCCAGGCGGATGTTCTTCTGGTCGCGGTAGTCGCTCACGCCGTCACCGTTGGTATCCTCGTTGTCCTTGGCCATCTCCTCATAGAGGTCATAGGAAGGCTTGATCTGGCCCCAGCCGTTGAAAACGCCCCAGCCCTTGTCTTCGAGCATGACGCCGGGAAGTTCCACGCCACCGTTTCCGGAGCCGTCGGCACCACCGGTTCCAGGGATGCCCCAGCAGTATTCCTTGTTCCAGAAACCGATCTCGAATTCGGGAGAGAAGACATCCTTGTAGTTCTCCACGAGGTCACGGCCATACTGCTGCTCCAGGCGGTTCACGCAGTCGATGACGTTCTTCCACTGGGAGTTGTCCCACATGGCCCAGTAGGTATAGACCTTGGCCATGAGGGCGGCGGCGGAAGCCTTGTGGGCGCGGCCGCGGTCGGCGGCGCCGTACTCTTCGAACCTCGGAAGAAGTTCTTCAGCCTTCTGGAGGTCGGAGACGATGAGCTCGTAGTTCTTCATCACGGATTCCTGCTGCTCCGGAATCTCATAGTGGTAACCGCCTTCCACCGTCTCATAGGCCACGAAGGGAACGCCGAGTTCCTTGGTGCCGTAGCGGTAGGCAGCCAGGAAATGATACTGGCCGCGGAGGAAGTAGGCCTCACCCAGGACACGGCTCTCGACCGCACTGAGCTTGCCGGCCCTTTCCTGCTTGTCAAGCATGGTCTGGACGACCCAGTTGGTCTTGGAGATACCATAGCGGTTGTAGATTCGGTTGTAGGAGTCGGTAAGCGGGCCTTCATTACCCGTGTAGGAAAGGGTCGCCAGGGTGTTGAAACCACGGGACTTGCCCCAGACCATGTCGTTGGCGCAGCCCTGCTCCCAGTAGATTTCACGGCTGAACATACCGTCACGCTCGAACAGGCCGTAGTAGCAGTTCTCGATAGCGTCGTTGGCCTGCTGGTCCGTGAGCGGATAATTGTCCTGCGAAGGAACGCCTTCACGGCCGTAATCCAGGAGTTTGCTGCAGGAAGCGAGGCCGAATACGCAAAGCGCTGCGATAGCTAAGGAAATATACTTTTTCATATTCGCTTCATATTAGTAGTTGAGTTTCAGACCGAAGGCGAAGACCTTGTGGACCGGATAGGTCAGGGTGTCGTAGCCGCCCACTTCCGGATCCATGCCGGAGTACTTGGTCAGGGTAAAGAGGTTCTCGGCGCTGAAGTACACGTTCAGGGAACTGCCACGCTCCGCGAAATGCGGGGCCTTCCGGAGAAGTTTGGTGAAGTCGTAACCGACGGTGAGGTTCTTCAGACGGAGGTAGGAGCCGTCCTCGAGGTACCAGCTGGACGGAGTCTGCAGGTTACCGTTGGGGTCGTTGCGGGACAGGATCGGAATCGTGGAGTCACGGTTCTCGGGGCTCCAGGCGTTGAGGATGTCGCGGGAACGGCTGAAGTTACCCTCGACGTCGGCAACGATGAGCTGCTTGGCCATGTAGGCGATCTTGTTGCCGGCCACGCCCTGCAGCATCATGTCCACGTTGAAACCCTTCCAGTTGAAGCCGGCGGACAGGGCGAAGGTGTACAGCGGAGCAGGACTGCCGCAATAGACGCGGTCGTCGGTGCTGATCTTGCCGTCACCGTTCACGTCCGTGAACTTGAGGTCGCCCGGACGGGCGCCCGGCTGGATGAGCTTGCCGTCCTTGATGTGGTCATAGACGTCCTCCTCGCTCTGGAAGATGCCCTCGCAAGGGATCATGTAGAAGGAGTTCAGGGGCTGGCCGTTCTCACTGCGGTAGATGGCCGTGGTCTCCAGGCCGTATCCGCCGCCGCCCGTCCAAGGGGCCGCCTTACCTTCGGAGTCGAAGACACCGGTGTCCACGACCCGGTTGCGGTTGTAGGCGAAGTTGCCGGTCACATAGTAATTGAAGTCCTGTCCGACCTTGTCGCGCCAGGTGGCGACAAACTCGACACCGCGGTTGTTGATCTCACCGAGGTTGACGAGCATCGGGTTGATACCGATGGACGTGGGCCAGTCGGTGCTCTGGTTCTGGATCAGGTTGAAGGTCCGCTTGTTATAGTAGTCCACGGACATGGACAGGCGGTCCTGGAACAGGTCCACATCGAGACCGAGGTCGAACTGCTCGGAGGTTTCCCAGGTCAGGCTGGAGTTGAAGGCCTCCGCAAGCGTATAGGTGGCACCTCTCTTCTGGCCGCCCTGCTCACGACCCGACATGCGGTTGTCATTGACATCACCCATGTTCGTCAGAACCGGGGATTTGTAGTGCCAGCCGATGGAACCGAGGTTGCCCACGCGGCCCCAGGAGGCACGGACCTTCAGGAGGTTGATGGCGTCGGTCTTCGGGAAGAACGGTTCGCTGGAGATCTTCCACGCACCGGTCACGGCAGGGAAGTCACCGTAGTTGTGTTCCTTGGGCAGACGGCCGGCGATATCCCGGCGGTAGGAAGCGGTCACGAAGTAGCGGTCGTCGAAGCTGTAGGACAGACGGCCGACCATGGCGACATTCGCGTCATTATTGTATTCGTCGTAAGGCGTTCCGTACGAGCCCGCCATGGCGAAATACTGCATGGACGGATCCTCAATGTCAAAAGAGGAAGCGGTCATGGAGAACTTACGGTTCCAGTCACGGTTAGCCGTGAAAGCGCCGAGGGCGCCGACGGTGTGCTTGCCGAAGGTGCGGTCATATATAAGGGTGGCCTCATTGCGCCAACCGTCACTGCGACGTGCTTCTTCGGTCATGGAATTGGTCAGGCTGGGCTTGCCGATTTCAGGACGTTTCGGCGTGAACGTCTTCCTGTATCCGGAACCAATGTTATAAGAGAATTGATCGACGAACTTGAGCCCCTTGACGATATTGGCAATCTCCAGTCCGGTCGTTGTCCAGAAACTGATGCTGTGGTCGTAAATGTTATCGGCCAGCAGGAGGCGGAGCGGATTTACGGCGTCACCGTGCAGACCTGCGAAGTTATTGCCGTACTTGGCGATATACTCGGGATCTTCCGTGGTGGTACCGCCGTAGGAACCGGCGTAAGGACCGGCTGTGGCATAAGCCTCAGCGGACGGTGGCATGTACAGGGCGGACAGGATGGTACCCGTATGGCTGGAGCCGGTGTCCGTACCGCGGCCGCCACCGTCGGAGAAGGAGAGGTTCTCCGTGATCTTGATCCACTTGTTCATCTGATATTCACCATAGTAGCGGATACCGAAGTCGTTCTGGTACGTACCGACCAGGACGCCGGGATTGTTGCTGTAGGAGAAGGTCAGACGGCTCTTGAGCTGGTCGGTACCGTAGTTGAGCGTAGCGGAATGACGCTGATAGAGGGCGTCGCGGAAAATCTCGTCCATCCAGTTGGTACGGGTGGTGGCGATCCAGGGGTTCACGGCCGGGTCCCAGCCGGTGTCCAGGGTGATGCCGGCATTCTTGGAGGAGATGGTTCTCATCTGGATTTCCTCCTCGGCCGTGAGCGGCTCGGGAAGATTGCTGGCGTGGCGGATACCGGTGACGAGGTCGTACTCCACGTGGATACCCTTCTGGGCCTTCTTGGTGGTGACGATGATGACACCGCCGGCTCCGGAAGTCGCACCGTAGATAGCGGCGGAGGCGGCATCCTTCAGGACGACGATGCTCTCGATGTCGTTCATGGAAGTGATCGGGGCACCCGGGACGCCGTCGACGACCCACAGCACGGAGTCACCTTTCTGGGAACCTTGACCACGGATGAGGATGCTCGGGCTGCTGGTCGGGGAACCGTTGGTGTATGAAACCACGACACCCGGGATCTGGCCCTGGAGCATGCCGGTCGTGGAAGTAACCGGACGTCCGGCGAGTTTCTCGGGGTTGCTGACGATACCCACGGAAGCGGACAGGTCCTTCTTCTTGGTCTGGGCGCCGTAACCGAGGGCGACGGCTTCCTGGAGGACCTCGACATCCTCGGCGAGGACAATGTCGATGTTGGTGCGTCCGTTGACAGGGACCTCCTGGGAGACATAGCCCAGGCAGGAGACCTCAAGGACTGCGTTGGAAGGGACATTGATGGTAAAGGCACCATTCATGTCCGTTACTGCGTTGGCTCCGCCACTGAGGACGACGGCACCCACGATGGGACCGACGTTGTCACTGACGGTTCCTCGCACTGTCATGTTCTGGGCGACAGCCCCGAACGATGCCGCGAACATCATGATGCCCGCAAACAATCCGAACAGTTTTTTGGAAAGCATAGTGATTGGTTAATAATGTGGATAATTATGGTTTAGTTTAGTATATTTGCTTACAATTCTTTTAGAACGTTATTAGTTTTAAAAATACTGATTATATAGCTGGTCGATTACAAAATTAAAAAGAATATCGGCTCACCAACACACTTTTTACGTATCATGGTACTCAAATCGCGAAAAACCGACTAAAAAACGTACTTCCTATCAAAACAAAGTCCGTGAATGATAAACAGTTACTTATTGTTTTGACAACTAACTTCGATTTCTGACATTCTTTCTTCGTTTTTATTCCTCTCCCAACAACCCGTCCATCAGCTAAACGGCGTGAGAATTGAGTTCTCAGGGACTTGGATTTATGAAGAATATATCCCACATTTGCAGAAGCGATTCTACGGATTCGCTGAATACTGGGCTGGCGGTTTACCGTCAGCCTTCAGTTTTGTATATCAACTGGGGTGCTTTCACACAATTATTCTGGAATTTGCCACATTTCTGTGCAAATCGGCCGCTTCTACACAATTATTCATGGCTGGGTAAACCATCATGCGGAGTGATTGAAAAACGACTTCCGTTCACCGATCAGACAATATACATTTATGATGATTTTTAAATAAAATTTGCAAGAATATCACCAAATATGTATATTTACAGCATGAACGATTTCGACCAGATACAAGACCACTACGAATTGTCCGACGGAGAGATTGCATCCCGGATCGGGATGCGGTTCAGGGAATACCGGACTGCGTTGGGGCTATCCCAGAAACAGGTAGCCTTGCAGAGCGGCGTCTCCGTGATGACCATTGTCCGCTTCGAAAAAGGACACGGGAACTCCATCCGCCTGGATAACCTGATTGCCTTGATGCGTGCCATCCAGCGGCTGGACGACATCGCGGAACTGATCCCTGAACTGCCGGAAAGTCTTTACGCTAAAAAGAATAGGACATGAAAGGAAGGATCGTGAGCATACTGCTGTGGGGGCGTGAAATCGGAAAACTGGAATGGCACGGAGGATATAAACCCAAGTACGGTCGTTTGGGTGCAGTCATCTCTTTCCATCCGGACTATGTTTCCTATGGCTGGGACCTCGACCCCATCGGACCCTACAATCACACCGTTTACCTCGTTCAACAAGGCCTGTCCGACTGGTGCCGGGAAAACGAATATGAAGGGTTACCACGCTTCCTGTCCGGATCTCTTCCTGACGACTGGGGGAATACCGTGTTCTCCGCCTGGGCTGAGAACCGGCATCTTCACCACGCGGACATCAATGCCGTGGATAAACTTGCGTTTATCGGGAAGCGAGGTATGGGAGCTTTAGAGTTCGTACCATCCCTATACGACGGAATATCTCCGGACAACGCCTTGATTTTGGAAGAGTTGTATGATCTTTCCCAGCAAATTGAACGGAGCCGCGAAGGTCTTTCCGTTGATTTGAACGGCCATCCCGGAATGGGCGATCTGATGGCAGTCGGAATGAGTGCCGGCGGAATGCACCCCAAAGCCATCGTTGCCATCGACTGGAAAACAGGGGAAGTAAAATCCGGACAATTCCTCCTTCCAGGAAATTTCACCCATTACATCCTGAAATTCAAGGATTCCGCCGTATGGCCTACGGCGGAAATCGAACTGGCCTATTACAGGATGGCACGCAAATGCGGGATTCTGATGGAAGAGAGCCGCATGATTTCCATCGACGGGCAGAATCATTTCCTGACAGAACGGTTTGACAGGAAGGACGGCGGCAAGTTACACACGGCAACGCTGCAAGCATTGAACGGCCCTACCACATCCTATGAGCAGATACTGAAAGCATGTCGGAAGATGCGACTCCCCTATCCGGACATGGAACAGATATACCGACGCGCCGTTTTCAATTACCTCGCAGGCGTCTGCGACGACCATGACAAGAACTTCTCCTTTGTCCTGACATCCGATGGGAAATGGCGTCTGTCGCCGGCCTACGACGTTACCTTTACGGTCAATCTGATGAACAGGTTCATCGGCGACCGGCACGTTCTCAGCCTGAATGGACAAAACAGGCAGGTAGGACGCAGTGACATCCTCCGATTCGCCGAGCAGGGAGACATCCGGCATGCCGCGTCCATTTTGGAAGAAATCAAGGATGTAGTGTCCGACTTCCGTACAGTTGTCTCCGACATGGGAATCGAGGATTCTGTAAGGGACGTGATTGACAAGCATATTCAACGACAAGTCCAGTACCTGGATCATTCCGACTGAGTTATGAGATTCCTAAGCATCGCTTTCCTTTTCGTTTTGCTCGCTGCATGTTCCAGTCCGGAGGTAGAACTGCAACTCTCCGAGCAGAGCGCCGTATTGGATTGTCAGGCCCAATCCTGGGCGACGATGGTCACTTCGGGAGGCGACTGGACGTTGTCGGCTGATGGGCCGTACGCCTGGATCGTTCCCTCCAGGACACAGGGGAAGATGGGAGACCTCCTTTCTTTTGCCGTGCAGGCCAATCCGGCCAGGAACAGCCGGCAGGCCGTGTACCATATCATTTCCGGGTCGCAGAGCCTGGAAATCAGCATTTTACAAGAGGCGGAAAAAGTAGTTTCGCAACCAGCCTCCAAAGGTGCTTACAAACATGTTGTCATCCTCGGGGTCGATGGAGGGGGCGCATTCTTCCAAAAAACGTCCACGCCCAACATCGACGCAATCTTCGACAAGGGCGCGGTCACTTACGAGTGGAAAGCGGTCTTTCCTACCATCAGCGCACAGAACTGGGGTTCCATTCTGCATGGGGTATTGCCTGAATTTCACCGCCTTACCAACTCCATCGTCGCCAGCATGCCCTATGATCCCGCCAGCCCGTATCCGTCCATTTTCCGGGTGGTGCGGGAAGCGATGCCCGAAGCCGTCCTGGCTTCCTTCTGCAATTGGGATCCGGTGAACATCGGCATCATCGAAGACGGCCTGGGGGTCCACAAATGGAACGGGCCCGACGACCCGGCGGTGGCCGATGCGGTCGTGTCCTACCTCGAAGGAAAGAAGCCCACCCTCCTGTTCGTCCATTTCGACTCCTGCGACGGGGCCGGTCATGGTAGCGGTTACGGGTCGCCGAACCACCTGGCGGCCATCACGGCCGTGGACGGTCTGATCGGCCGGATCCATCAGGCGCTGAAGGATCGTAACATGCTGGACGATACGCTCCTGATGGTCGTGAACGACCACGGCGGAACGCCCGGCGGGTCCCACGGAGGCGACACGGAGGCCGAAACGACCGTCTTCTTCGGCGCGGTGGGCAAGACCGTTGACAGGGATACCCCCATTGTCGATGGCGACAACCGGGACATCGCCGCCATCGCGGCCTACGCCCTGGGCCTGGAATGCCCGGAAACATGGACCTCACGGGTTCCAACCGGCGTTTTCTGGGACGTGACGGGCGGAGAACACAAGGAGCAGGAAATTCCCGTTTCCGAAGATCGGAAGCATGAGACGGAAGAGACCCCTGCCCTGAGCGAGATCCAGAAATTACTGAGCGGGCACGAGGTCCTTGCCTATCTGCCCCTGGACGGCAACGAGGCCGATGCCTTCGGAAAAGTGACGACCGCCATCTCCGGCAAGTTATATTACTACGATGCCTATTACGGCCAGGGAGTCGCCCTGGACGACGGGGACATCACGTTGGAGGGTATTTCCGTCGGAACCGGCTCTTTCTCAGCCGCTTTCTGGCTCAAGACCGGCGGCGTTTCGGGAGACCCGAGCCTGCTTTCCAACAAAGACTGGAACGACGGTTACCTGGACGGTTTCGTTTTCTCCCTCCGGGAGGATGACATCAAGTTCAATGCAGGCGGCAAAGGCAGGTCGGTGCGGATGGATGTTACCGCACCGCTGCCAATCGATTACAAGGAAGGCTGGATGCACATCGCCCTCGTCGTGGACCGGAAAGCGCAGCAGGTTCGCCTATACGAAGATTTCACCCTGCAAGGGCAAGGGGCCATCCCGGAGGCCCTCCAGGGCGTTCCCTTCGACGCCCTCCCCCTCCGCATCGGCCAGGACGGCACCGGCACGTACAAACACCGCCTCCCCGCCCAGCTGGATGAATTCATCCTCACGGCCGACGTCCTGTCCGAGGCCGATATCGCTGCGCTGAAGGCGTATTACCGATAGGTTCGATCATTCGGTTTTTGCAGGGGTGGGCCTTCGGGGCCGCCCGTGTTATTTCCAGGCTTCGGTTTTAAGCCCTTGTATCCGCCGCATGTGCTTGAGATTGTCCGTAACCAGCGTGAATCCGTAACTAAGTGCAGTACAGCCGATCAAAAGGTCAAAATCCTCAATGGGAGTACCGGCCTCTTCCAACCGTTTCTTCTCCTTGGCTGCTTCCCAGTATCCGTCACTGGCCGGGATGACTGCCAAATGCTCGAAAGTCTTTTCCAGAATCTCCAGATTCTTTTGCCGACAGGCACTGAAGGCCGCACCACAATACAGTTCGTAAACACTGATGTCGGAGATGGCGCAATGGTCTATTCCAAGTTCCAGGAGCCGCTTTCTTGCAGACTTGTCCCTTCCACGCAGAATGTCGACCAAGACATTGGTATCCAAAAGATAGCGGATCATAGCGGTAAAACCTCCCTGACTGCCTTCATGGATTTGCCGGCATTCAAGATTTCCTCTTCCGATTCGTCACCGACCCACGACCCGAATGCGGTATCCAGAAAGGTCTCCGTGTGTTTCCGGCACTCTTCCCTCTCCTGTTCGGACTCGATGGATTGGGTGGCTTCTTTCAGCGTCCTGTTTACGAACTCATTGGCGCTGATGTTCTGTTGCCTGGCCGCTTCTTTCACCCGGGCCAGTACGATGGGTTCAAGCCTGAATCCCGTTTGAACCCTGTTTGCAGAAGATGTTATCATAATATACGCACTTACTGTTTGCAAATATATGATAACATATTCTTATTTGCAAACCGAACCATTCAAATCCCCCGTCCCATCTGCCCTCCCATGCTTGAATCATCAAAAACGTACAGATTCATTAAAAAGCATACTGAAACAACACAAAACACTTTTAAGAAATTGCAAATCCGGGAAGGGGAACCTATGTTTGCATCAATGGCATTCTAAGAAATGCCCGGATTCTTTACATTTAAGTAAATTATTATTACCTTTGCCATGAAAAAGAAAACGACATTGAAACATATCGACAACAAAGAATACTGGATATGAAAACAAATGCGTTGCTCCATGCCCAATTGGAAAAGGTTTCTCCAGCGGTGAAACGGGAGATGGACTGGTCGCGGGCGATTATTGACAAGATTGACCTGCTTCTCAAACAGAAAGGGATGACACAGAAAGACCTGGCCCGAAAGGTCGGATGCAACGAAACGCAAATTACACGGTGGACCAAAGGCTTTCCCAACTATACGCTTTCTTCGCTGGCCAAATTGTCAGAAGCTTTGGGAGAGCCCTTGATCGAGATATAGCAAAAAAACAAAAACCGTCAGAAAAAGGTTCTCAGCCTACTAGTTCCACCGGATAGTAACCGGGAGGGCGGAATCGCACTTTATGCGCGCTTTCCGAATGGTTCATGCATCCGGTGAGCCAGAGCAGGGTATGCACATCCTTCCCGCGGAAGTAATCCAGCATCTCCTGCGGCACCGGATACCGCGCCGGATCCCAGTGGAAGTCGTTGTAACTGGTCGCCCAGGGACTGTCGATGATGATCCCGCTCACCGGAATATCCCGCTGCAGGTAACCGTCGACCAGCCGGATCGCCGACTCCTGCGTATTGAACTCATCCTCCCACACAATCTGCCCCAGTGCCCATGCCGGGGTGATGGGCGGATGAGGAAAAATCGCTTCCTGCTTGCGCGAGCAGGAAGCGAGTGATAAAAGGAGAATAAACAGAATGGAGAAATCGCGTCTGCTCATGGAAGGTTTATTTCTGATACTCCTTCACGACAGAGAGCAGGCGGTCGGGATAGTTGGAGATGATGGCGTCCACGCCCAGGTCGATGAGGCGGCGCATTTCGTCGGGATCGTCCACGGTCCAGGTGTTCACCTTCATGCCACGGGCGCGGGCCTTGGCGATCAGGTCAGCATCCACATTCTCATGCGGGGCGCTGAGCCACTGCGGGGTGAAATCGAGTTTGCCCATGAACTCGTCGAAATCCTTCTCATAGCCCTCGACCAGGTAGGCCAGGATATGGCCGGGATACTTCTCGTTGATGTAGTTGAGGGCACGCTCGTCGAAGCACTGGATCATGAGGCGGTCGCCGAGGTTCAGGGACTCCAGCACGGCCATGCACTTATCCGTAAACTCATGATATTCAGGCCAATCACGACCTTCCACATAATCGTCATAATCCGGATCGCTCTTGATCTCGATGTCATAGTGCATGGGATAATGCCCATTCTCCTTCGTCCAGGCCTCCACGGCGGTGATCACATCCGCGGCGCGGGTCTTGGCCGCCGGCATGCAATGCTTCTCCGGCCAGGCGGGGTTGTATTTCATGCCCACGTCCCACTTCAGGATCTCTTCGTAAGGCAGTTGCCAGAGGAAGGTCTTGGGCTCGTCGGAGAGGACCGGCGTCCCGTCCGGATGGGAGGCATAGCGGGGATGGAAATACTTGTCATGGGAAAGGATGACCTCGCCGTCCTTCGTGACGCAAAGGTCCATTTCCAGCGTGTTCACGCCCAGCTTCACGGCATTGAGCATGGCCGGGAGCGTTTCCTCCGGATACAGGCCCATGCCGCCGCGGTGCGCTTCCACATCCACCACATACTTAGGCGCTTCCGCCACGGGAGCGGGCTTCACGGCCGGTTTCTCCGGTCCATAGACGAGCGTCGCCATCACCGGATAGTGGTCGGAAACATAATCGACACCCGCATAGGGCTGGCGGATGGCCTCGAACTTCTCGCAGCCCTCGAAGCCGGAATAGAAGACATAGTCGATGGGCGGACGGCCGGAGACCTTGCCCCAGTCATGCCAGGTAAGGTCGTTGTCCGTCACGGGGGCCGTCTGACGGGCATCCTGCATGAGTTTGCGGAGTTCGTTCAGGCACGGGTCGTCCGGGTACACGTTCATGTCGCCGGTGAGGATCATCGGATACCCTTCCGGGTTCATCGCACCGATCTTGTCCACCAGGAGCAGGAGGCCGTTCTTCCGGGCTTCCTTGCCCACGTGGTCCAGGTGCGTATTGACAAAATAGAAGTGACGGCCGGTCTGCAGGTCCTTCAGGAGCGTCCAGGTGGCGGTCCGGCGGCAGGCGGCGTCCCAGCCGTAAGAGGGCTGATACGGCGTCTCGGAGAGCCAGTAGGTTCCCCACTCCTTCAGTTCGACGCGCTGCGTGTCATAAAACACGGCCATGTGCTCGCCGTCGTGGATGCCGTCCTCACGGCCGACGCCCACATACTTGTACCCCGGGCAGTGCTCCTGGAAGTACGTCAGTTGGAAATCCAGCGCTTCCTGCACGCCGAACACGGCGGGATGCTGGTCCATGATCATCGCACAGGCGGCGTCCTTGCGGTTGTCCCACACATGGTCGCCGTCATCGGCGGTACCGTACCGGACGTTGAAGGACATCACGGGAAGGGTCTCCACTTTCTTGGACTGGCAGGAGAGGGCCAGGAGCGGCAGCAGGGCTGCCAGAAGAATCTTCTTCATAGAATCTATAGATTTACTTTTCCACTTTTTTCCACATGGACCGTGGCGGACTGGTTGTCGCCCCAGAGGACGGTGATGTCGAAGGGGACGTTCGTCTTGATGGTGACCACGGGCTTGTCGGAGGCCGATTTCCGGGCGGCGGCTTTCAGGTCCACGACGCCTTCGGGGCCGAAGGGATAGCGCTCGATGCCATGGGCCTCGGTCTGGCGGAGGTCCCAGATGATGCGGCCTTCGGAGAAGTCGGACCGGATGCCCAGGATGCATTCGATGAACTCCGCGATGGGCGGGAGCCCCGTCCAGCCCACGAAGTCCTTGCGGGCCATGAAACCGGGTTCCACGGCCTCCGGAGCGTAGTATTCCCAGAAGGTACCGGTGTCCTTCCAAACCTGGAAAACATTCCCGTAGTGGTTGTCGGCGATCTCCCGGGAGAGATCCCGATAACCCTTGCGCCACAGGCCGTCGATGACCATGTAGTTCGTACCGGGCCAGATCCCGCCCTGCCAGTAGCGGCCCTTGGGGTTGTATTTCCGATGGTCGGCGGAGAGGGAGGGCACCCGGTGCGTCCGTGCAAACTCCGTCGTATCAGACAGATGCGCAACGACCCGATCCAGGCGGTCCTTGTCCAGGACATCGGTCTGGAGGGCCCAGAAGGCGCAGATACCCTTCGTCGCGGAACGGGAACCGTCGGCAAAGACATCGTACAGGAAGCCCGTCTCCTCGTCCCACATCCGGTCATTGACATAGGACTTGAGGAACTTCATCTCATCCTCCATCTCCTCGATCTCCTGCCAGCGCTCGGTGTAGAAGCCGATCTGCATCAGACAGTCGTTTACGAGGTATTGCTGCAGGTTCGTGTCCAGCCAGGACATGTGTCCGTTGGAGTAGATCTGGTTGTATCCTTCCGGGACGCGGGGCAGGTTGTCCATGCCGGTCCCCCACCCGCTGGACCAGTAGGAACCGTCCTGCCAGGTGCGGTTGAGTTTCCACCACTGCGCATAGGCCACGAGGGCCGGGAACACGCGATGGAGCCGGTCGATGTCGCCGAACTGCCTGTAGTACAGCAGTTCAGCCCAGGGAAGGAGGTTCGGGCCCGTGCTCACGGGATCGTACCGTTCGAAGCAGTCGGACCCGTCGGCCCGGATCTCGCGGCAGATGAAACCGTCCTGGTGCTGCTTCGCGTAGAAGTTGTCCAGGGTGCGCTGGAACGGGAAGAACCGGTAGCCGTAGCGGGCGAAAAGCATCATGAAGGAATCGTCCCACATGAAGATGTTGCCGTTGTACGCCACGTCCAGGTACGGGGACACGAAACCGGAACCTTCCTGGGGCTGGCGGATGTTCCCGACGGCGATCTTCCAGGCGTGCCAGTACATCTCCACCTCTTTCTCATGGCCTTCCCAGAAGGGCGCCGGGAGGATCTTCTGCGCCTGCGCGAAGGTCTTCGGCTGCACCGTCTCCGGCTTCATGGTCCGGTACGGATTCTCCGAGACGAAGATGTTCTTCACATAGGTATTCTTGTAAGGAAGTTCATAGGGGCCGCTCCGAAGGTCCTGGGCCAGGGCGGGAACGGCGGCGAAAAGCAGCAGGGCCAGTGTCAGTCGTTTCATTTGCGGACGAGTTTTTTGATGGTGCGGGGAATCTCCACATTCATATAGGTACCCATAAAGGCGTGGGACCCAGGGCCATAGGCAAATACGGGAACGACCGTCGGGGTATGGTCGTCGGAATTGTAAACCGCGAGGATATGACCGCTTTCCAGGTCGCCGTCCAGGATCGTGAGACCGCCGGTCTCATGGTCGGCCGTCACCACCACGAGGGTTTCCCCGTTGGAATCGGCGAACTTAAGGGCCTCCGCCACGGCGAGGTCGAAGCCCAGTTGCTCGATCACCGAGGCCGGGAAGCAGTCGGAGTGGCCGGCATAGTCGATCTTTGCCCCCTCCACCATGAGGAAGAAACCCTTCTTGGATTCCCGGGACAGTTTGTCGATGGAGGCCTTGGTGATATTGGCCAGGAAATCAAGCGTTTCCTCGGTCGCATAGGCACCCATCCGATTATCCAGGCAGATCACCTTCCCGGAGGTCTTGTTCACGGCCAGGGCGTCCTTCGTGTAGGTGTAGCCATTGGCCTTCACCCCGGCGAGGAGGTCGATGCCGTCGGCCCGGCGTCCCTCCATATTGTCGGCGCCGCTTCCGCAGATGAGGTCCACATCACTGGTGAGCCAGTAGCGGGTAATGCGTTCCGTGCTGTCCCGCTCGGAAGTATGGCCGTAGAAGACGGCCGGCGTCGCATCGGCAATGTCCCCGAGGGAGACCACGCCCGTGGCCTTTCCGAGGGCCTTGAAATAGTCCGTCAGCGGGGAATACTCCACCGAACCGTCGTGGTTGGAAGCGATGTGGCGGGTCCAGGACAGGTCGCCGGTCGCCAGGGCGCTGCCGCCCGAGGCGGAATCCCCGATGAAATCGTCCTGGGGGTTATAGAACTGGATGCCGATGCTCTTCATCTTGAGGAGACTGAGGTCGCGGTGGTTGGCATAGGCCCCGGCCGTGATCTGGTTCAGGCCCATACCGTCGCCGATCAGGAAAATGACGTTCTTGATCTTCTTGTTGGAGCCGTCGTTCCGATAGGTAGGCGTGTACGTGGGAATGCGACGGGTAAGTTGCAACTTCTCGTTCTGGAAGCCGGAGAAATCCCGCGTGGCGGCATCCAGTTTCTTGGTGCCGGTGACGCCCGCCTCCACCTTGTGGCGGCCCAGGATGAAGTTCTTGTTGCCCCAGTCGTCAAAGAAGAGGTTCGCGGCCGCGGGCTTGTCGGTATTGATGACATCGACCCCCAGTTTCCAAAGGGTGAAATAGGAGGTGGTGCCCTCCGGCGTCTCCCAGAAACGGATGGGCTTTCCGGCGGCATGGACCGCGGCGATGGCCTCCTTCACGGCGTCCAGTTCCGGGTCGATCATCCGGCCCTTGCCGTTCCACTTGCGGGCGAAATCCTTGAAGCAGCCGCTGATCATCGCGATCTTCTCCAGTTGCGCACCGGTATAATGGACCTGACGGTCCGGGCCGATCTCCCCGTCGAACCAGATGCAGGAAGGATAGTCGGCATAGTGCTCGGGCTCCGGCCGATCGCCGGAAATCACGACCTTCACGCCGTTCTCGCTGTCGAAGACATCCGGGTAGGCCTGCACCAGATCAATCACCCCCGGGAGGGCATCGATGCTCTTGAGGTCCACGAGGAGCATCAGCTTCTCGTCACTCTCTTCCCACATCCGGCCGCCGTTCTCACGGAAGCAACGGACGATGGGCTGGATATACATCTCCTTCAGGCTGCGGGAAGCCGTCAGGTCCTCCCGGTTGTGCGCGACAAGGATCTCGCCGCCTTCCAGGAAGACATCGGCCTCAATGGAGCCGCAGTGCTGCGAATAGGCCTCCCAGAAGGGAGCCGTCCGGTTGTAATCGTTGTGGGAATGAAGCAGGACCGGCCGCTGCTGGGCGCTGAGCGCCAGCGGGAAAAGCAGGACGGCGACAAGGAGGAAACGTTTCATATTCAGTGATAAATGGCTGTTTCAGGGATGGGGGTGAATTTCTCCGCACCGGGGGCTCTCCAGCCCCAGTTCAGCGACTGGCCTTCGTAATCCTCCAGATACGGGAGTTGGAAGGCGTGCAGGCCCTTGCGGAGAGGAATCTGGCCCGTAGCCAGGAAAGCGGAATGGGAGCCGTCGTTGTCCACGACCTTTTCGCCGTCGATATACAGGACGGCGCCGTCGTCACTCGCCACGGCGAACTCCCAGAGTCCCTCGGACGGGACGTCGATAAGGCCGGTGAAGACATAGCCGTAGTGGTCCTCGTCCGGGGCGCCGTCGATGGAAGGCTGCGGCATGGTTCCGCGGCTCACGATGGGCGACGCCAGGACATCGGCCGTGCAGGTGAAGGCGCCCACATGGTAGGTGTAGGCGCATCCCGGCTGCGGATTCGGGACGGTCCGCGGCTCGCGGTACACGATCGGGAAGACATGGGCCCGGAAGGTGCCGCTGGGCTCGAGACCTTCCTTGAAGGCCTTCGCGGAGAGGATGCAGTCCTGGTTCTCCAGATTGAACGGTCCTTCATACAGGGTCGATGCCTCCGTAGGTTCGGAACCGTCCAACGTGTAGCGGATGACGGCTCCCTCCGTCCGGCAGGTCAGGACGACCGGGAGGACATCCTTGTAGAAGCGCGGATTGCCGACAAGGGCCGGCGTGGAAACGAGCGCGCCGCCCGTCAGGGAATACGGGGCCGGGAGGCCGTCGCGGCCATGGTCCGGCGTAGCGGAGAGGGTGAATGAGAGTTCCCCGCCCTGCATCAGTTCTTCGTATGTAACATAATGTCTTTCAACGGGTTTTCCATTGAATGCAACCGCCTTGATGTACGGATGCTCCGGATGGTCGGCCAGGATGGTGAGTTGCTTGCCGCCGGAGAGCGTAAGCGTGGCCTTCGGGAACAGCGGGGCCGCCAGGATGAACTGCCCGGAACCGGGACAGACCGGATAGATGCCCAGGGCGGAGAGGACATACCAGGCGGACATCTGTCCGCAGTCCTCGTTGCCGCAGATGCCTTCCGGCGTCGGAGAATACATCTCGTCCAGCATGTAGCGGACCCATTTCTGCGAACTGGAAGGATCGCCGATCCAGTTGTACATCCAGGCGCTGGCGTGGCTGGGTTCGTTGCCATGGGCATACTCACCCACGAAGCCGGTGATGTCGGAGATATTCATTTCGGGATCCCGCTCGTCATAGGTGAAGAGGGAGTCCAGGGCCGCCTTCGTGGGGGCTGCGCCGCCCATCAGGGCCGTGAAGCCGGCGAAATCGTGCGGGGCGAAGAAACGGCTCTGCCAGGGGATTGCCTCGGTAAAGTCGCGGGAGGAACTCAGCGGGCGGAACGGGGCCCGCCAGTTGCCGTCCGTCTCGCGGCCGCGGATGAAGCCCGTCCCGGAGTCGAAGAGGTTGCGGTAGCGGAGGGAACGGGCGTCGTACTCCGCCGCAATATCCTGATGTCCAAGCGATTCGGCCATCCGGGCGATACACCAGTCGTCATAGGCGAACTCCAGGGTCTTGGAGACGGATTCGATGACGCGGTCGCAGGGGGCGTAACCGTACTGGTTGTAGGCGGCGGAAGCCGGGTCCAGGTTGGAGGAGGCAATCATCGCAGCGAGGGCCTGTTCGCCGTCGAAACTGCGGATGCCCTGGAGCCAGGCATCGGCAATGACCGCAACGGCATGGTAGCCAATCATGCAGTAGGTATCGGCCTGGCCGAGCGGCCACATGGGCAGACGGCCGTCACAGGCGTACATGTCCAGCAGGCTGAAGACCATGTCCTCCACGAGAGGGCGGTGGAGCAGCATCTGGAGGGGATTCCAACTGCGGAAGGTATCCCAGAGGGAGAGGGTGGAATAATAATTCCGCCCGGCGGGAACCTGCGCGATTTCCTTGGCGTGGTTGCGGTAGCGGCCGTCGGCGTCGGACTGGAGGTCCGGCGTGACCAGCGTATGGTACAGGGCCGAATAGAAGGTCCGGCGCTGCTCCGGAGTACCGCCCTCGATGGTCACCTCGCCCAGCCGACGGGCCCATTCAAAGCGCGTGGCGGCGCGGATGTCGTCGAAACTGTGGCCGGCGGCCTCCGCAAGACGGTTGTTCTCGGCCCCAGCCATATCGACCGGTGAGATGCCCACCTTCACGGTAATTTCCTCGGTTTCAGCGGGGAAAGTCAGAAGATAGCGGTCGCCGCCCTTCGTGTCACAGGCCGTGAAAGGAACGGAGAAACCCGCCGAGAAGTAGATGTGACGCCCCAGCGTCCAGCCGTCCACGATGCGACCGCCCTGGACAAGGGTGTCCCCCACCGCCTGGAACACGATATCGTGGGGATTCGTCTCGCCGATATTGTGGTGCAGGTCGATCAGCAGGTGACGCTCCCCTTTCCCGGTGAACGTGTACCGGTGGATACCGGTATGTGGGGTCGCCGTGAGTTCCACGTTGACACCCGGATCCGGGAAACGGACGCGGTAATAGCCTGGAGACGCCATCTCGTCGCTGTGCGAAAAGGCCAGCGGAGCCACCTCGAAACCGTTTTCCCCGACTTTCACTTCGCCGATGGCCGGCGTGAACAGGAAATCACCGAGGTCCGCACAGCCCGTACCGGAAAGGTGCGTATGGGAAAATCCCATGATGGTCTTGTCGCTCCCGTGATAACCGCTGCTGCCGTCCCAGGTCCGGTCCCGGGTGTCCGGGCTCAACTGGACCATGCCCGCCGGGGCGGTGGCCCCGGGATAGGTATGCCCATGGAAACCGGTCCCTACAAAGGGATCCGCCTCTTCCACGGGCGTTTTCTCATTGGTACAACAAACGGTCGCCAGCATCAGGGCGGCGATCGGGAAAAGATATGCGCGCATAATCAAAGCGTTTTAGCGTTCTGGCTACACGCAAATATAACAAACAAACGGGGGAATTCCGACTGAATTTGCGTCAATCCTGGGAGAAATCGCGCAATTCCTCGCGATAAGCGTTGAAAATCTTGGATTTAGAGACGAAGCCGATGTACCGCCGGTCTTCCCGGGCCACGACGGGGAGGTTCCAGGCACCCGTTTTTTCGAACTTCCGCATCACCTGGTCCATGGGTTCGTCCGGATACACGTATTCCGGGGCGGAGCGCATGTAGTTGTACACGCGGGCCTTCCCGTACAGGTCCGGCCGGAACATGTCGCGGCGGAAGTCGGACAGGTCCACATAGCCCTGGAAGCGGCCCCGGGCGTCCACGACGGGGAAAATGTTGCGGTGCGACTCGGTGACGGCATCCACGAGCGCCTGCAGGGTGTCGTCGATCCGGACCGGGACGAAGTCCTCCTCCACGAGGGAATCCGTCTTCAGGAGGGTGAGGACGGCCTGGTCCGAGTCGTGCGTGAGGAGTTCGCCGCGCTGGGCGATACGCTTGGTGTAAATGGAATACTTCTCGAAGATCCGCGTTACGCCATAGGCAACGGTCGCCGTGAGGATCAGCGGGAGTAAAAGTTCGTAACCACCTGATATTTCGGCAATCAGGAAGATGGCCGTCATCGGGGCCTGCATCACCCCGGCCATCAGGCCGGCCATGCCCACGAGGACGAAGTTCGGTACCGGGACCAGCCCGGGATGCAGAAGGTTCAAGGCCGATGCGACCACGTATCCGGCCATCGCGCCCACGAATAGGGTGGGACCAAAGGTTCCGCCCACGCCGCCGCCGGCGTTGGTGAAAGTCATCGCGAACACCTTGAAAACGAGGATAAGCGCGAAGAACCACACCGTCCCGCTCCCCTGTCCGTTCAGGAGTTGCCCCACATGGTCATAGCCCTCACCGTAAAGCGGCGGGAACAGGAAGATCAGCAGCCCCAGCCCGGCTGCGCAGATGAGCCATTTCAGATAGGGATTCTTCAGGTTTTTCCCGAACCAGTCCTCCAGAAAGAGCGTCGTCCTCAGGAAATAAAGCGAGGTCAGACCGCAGAAGATGCCCAGAACCAGGTAAAAGGGGATGTTCCGCATGGAGAACTCCACCAGCGTGCACGTAAACTGGGTGGTCCGTCCCAGCAGGAGGTAGGAGACCATCGTCGCCGACACCGTGGAGAACAGCAGCGGGAGGATGGAACTCATGGACAGGTTGAAAAGGAGGATCTCCAGCGTGAAAAGCACACCGGCGAGCGGGGCGTTGAAGATGCCCGCCACGGCGCCGGCCGCACCGCAACCCAGCAGCAGCGTCATGCCCCGGTACGACAGGCCCATGTAGCGGCCCAGGTTGGAGCCGATGGCCGCCCCGGTATAGACGATGGGCGCCTCGGCACCCACGGAACCGCCGAAACCGATGGTAAGGGCACTCGTCACGAGGGAGGATACCGTGTTGTGTTTCTTGATCTTGGACTCGTTCTTGGACACGGCCTGGAGGACTTTCGTCACCCCGTGGCCGATATCGTCCCGGACGATGTATTTGACGATCAGGAGACTCAGGAGCATGCCCACGCCCGGGAAAAGGAGATACAGCCACGGACGGGGGCCGGCCAAGGTTTCCACCCCGTGCTGGATGGCGTGGATCGTCACCTTCAGCAGGACCGCCGCCAGGCCGCAGAAGAGGCCCGTCACCACGGAGAGAACCAGCAGCCGGGTACGCTCCGGCCACTTATGCAAAAGGGCCCGCAGGGGGCCCCAGACATATTTCACTCCATGGTTTTCCATGAAAGACTATTCGTCATCGGACCCGCCGGCGTACTGCGCGATGTTGTCGTCGGGCAGGGTCTCGCCGGAAGCGTCGGAGGCATCGGCGCTGCCGCCGGCCACGGCCTCGTTCTCGGCGTCTTCTTCGCCCTCGAGCCAGCGCTCGACATCCTCGAGGTCGTCCGTCTTCACGTTGATCTTCACCAGGTAGATGGCATCCGGGATTTCCACGGTCACGGCGTAGAAGGTGGTGCCGTCCGGCTTCGGGTACTTCACGAGGTCGGTCAGGTAGTCGTTGAATCCCTTGGGGTACTTGGCTGCGAAGGCGGCGGCCAGTTCGGGATTCAGGGCCATCTTCTCATAGCTCACGACGTGTCTCTTTTTGTTATCTGCCATCTTGATTTGATTTTATGGTAAAATTGCGGTGCAATATTAGCGCCTTTTTTTGGAATTGGAAATACCCTGTCCGCTTTTTTTCGAAGAATTTTTGAAGAAAAGTGATTTCTGTTCCCTCTTGCGGTCCATATCCCGTTCCGTAAACACCGGTTTGAGGTCCCGAGGGTCGTATCCGGAATAATACATGACGGACGAAGTGGTCATGGGCGTCGGGGTGAAATCCTGAACCTGGTCCATCCAGATGCCCTTCAGGGCCGGATGGGCCGCCAGCCGCTGCATGTCCCGGAGGGTACAGCCGGGATGGGACGAGATGAAGTAAGGGACAAGCCCCACATGGGTCCCCGCCTCCCGGTTCACCTGGTCGAATTCCTTCCTCAGGCGCTCGAACAGGCGGAAGGAGGGTTTCCCCATCATCCGGAGCACATGGTCCTCCGTGTGCTCGGGGGCCACCTTCAGGCGGCCGGAGGTATGGTCCAGGACAAGTTCTTTCAGGTAGGGCTTGGAACTCGGGTCCACGAAACCGTCCTCGGTGAGGAACAGGTCGTAGCGGATGCCGCTGCCGATATAGGAGTGGCGGATTCCCTTCGTGGCGTCGATCCGATGGTACAGGTTCAGCAGGCGGGTATGGTCGGTGTCCAGGTTCGGGCAGCGCGCCGGAAACAGGCAGGAGCGACGGCGGCACTTGGCACAGATTTCCTGGTTCTTCCCATGCATCCCGTACATGTTGGCCGTGGGCGCCCCCACGTCGGAAATGTTCCCTGCAAAATCCGGTAACTTATTGAGTTCCCGTACTTCCTTGAGAATGGACGCCTCGCTCCGGGACGAGATGAACTTCCCCTGATGGGCCGCGATCGTGCAGAAATTGCACCCCCCGAAGCACCCCCGGTGCGTATTGACCGAGAACTTGATCATATCGTACGCCGGGATCCGGTGCCCCTTGTACCGCGGATGCGGCAACTTCGTGAACGGCAGGTCCCAGAACGAATCCATCTCCTCGGTCGTAGCCGTCGGATACGGCGGATTGATCTGCACATACCCTTCCCCCACCGGTTCCACGATCGTATCCGGGGTCATCATGTTTGCATGCTGCTCGATCCAATGGAAGTTCTCCGCGAACTTATACTTATCCTTTAAACATTCCTCGTAACT
Source organism: uncultured Bacteroidia bacterium (assembly GCA_902781705.1). Classification (GTDB taxonomy): domain Bacteria; phylum Bacteroidota; class Bacteroidia; order Bacteroidales; family UBA932; genus Cryptobacteroides. The sequence continues at coordinate 34,616 of CACZKE010000008.1, read as the reverse complement.
ATGCAATAAAAGGTAGCCGGAGGCGGCACACTCTCCAGAATCTGTGGCCACCCTCGGCCCATCTGAGGGTGGCTCCGCCCCCCTATTATCCCCCTGCGGCTCCCGGCCTATAAGTCCTTCGGACCCGGCCTCCGCCGGGCGCTCTGATGAGCGCCTCTTTCCATGGGAACAACCTTTCGGGACATCTCCTTTCACAAAGAAAGCGATTTGGGGAATCTGCTGCATCTGATGACGATTCCACCCCTTTTCGATGCCCTTGGTGAGGGCGAGCATGGGGCGTTCGCCCATGCCGTAGCAAAGGTAGTCGGCACCGGAAGTGACCAGGACGGAGGGCATCAGGCAGTCTTTCCAATAGTCGTAATGGGTCAGGCGGCGGAGAGAGGCCTCGATGCCGCCGATGATGACGGGGATGTCCGGGTACAGTTCCTTGAGAATCTGCGTATAGACGGTGACGGCATAGTCCGGGCGGGCGCCGGCGCGGCCGTCGGGCGTGTAGGCATCGTCATGACGCAGGCGCTTGGAGGCCGTGTAATGGTTCACCATGGAGTCCATGGCCCCGGCATTGACCCCGAAATAAAGCCGTGGCGCCCCAAGTTTCCGGAAGTCCCGCAGGTCGTCCCGCCAGTTGGGTTGCGGAACCACCGCCACCCGGTAGCCCCACTTCTGGAGCCACCGCGCAATCACCGCCGTTCCGAACGACGGATGGTCCACGAAGGCATCCCCGCTCAGGATGATGACATCGATATAGTCCCACCCCAACGCCTGCACCTCCTTCGCAGAGGTAGGGATCATATAATTGTTTGCATCCATGGTGGTGCAAAAATAAGCATTTTCTCACACATTCCCCCTACATTCCCCCGCCTCGCCTGTTAAAACTGTTTATTCCGTGAAAACAGCGAAAACTTAAAGAGCACGGATATGCCCTGGAGGCACCTGTAGGGGCAATTGCCGCTCTTTAGGCCCCTGCTGGGGAGTGGCTGAAGAGCACCCATCGGCCCTGTAGACACTTCTACGGCACACTGCCGCTCTTCAAGTTTTCATCATCCAGAAATCGCACCACACTCATGAGATCCACCCCTATCGCTCACTCTAGATAACCAACCTCGACGCATTCTCACGATATCCACCCATGAAGCGAGCACATGATATCCACCCTCGATGCGTGCCCCCCTCGGCCCATGAAAACCGTGAAAACTGTCAAATCCGTGAAGACTGTGAAAACTTAAAGAGCACGGATATGCCCTGGAGGCACCTGTAGGGGCAATTGCCGCTCTTTAGGCCCCTGCCAGGGAGTGGCTGAAGAGCACCCATCGGCCCTGTAGCCACTCCTATGGCCCATTGCCGCTCTTCAAGTTTTTACTACCGCGCAGGAATGATACGTGATGGAAAATGCAGAAATGAACTGTAAAAAGATGGCGCACAAACACAGCAGCAGGGGTGCTGGAGGCCGATTTCCGGATTTATCCGTACACGGTTTTGCTTAGACGGATAATTCGAACGACCTTTGCGGGTAAGGGAATCTGAGGGAATCCATGATAAGGGATTTCCGGAACAATCGGCTTATGGTACGGAAAGAATCGGCATATGGAGTATGAGAATTACGTTCGGTGGGAGGAGAAGCCGGTCGAGGACTGCTTCCATGTGTATTCGGACGGAACCCGGATGGCCGTCCTTTTCGACACGGACGAAGACAAGATTCATGCGATGAACCTGTTCCCCATCCTGACCCGGCATTTTGGAATCCGGATTTACTGTATTATCGTGATGGACACGCACTTCCATCTGGTCGTATGCGGGCCGCAGGAGCAGGTCGGGAAGATGGTCGGAGAAATCAAAAGGTTGCTGGGCAGGTATTTCCGGAGCAGTGGCCGCTCTCACTTCGTCGAGGATGGAATCCGGATCGGAGTAGACGCCATTCCGACGGAGGAAGAACTGATGGGAAAGATCATCTACGTGTTCCGGAACAACCTGGACGCTGGCGGACGATTCTTGCCGGAAGACTATCGATGGGGCATCGGAAGTATGATCTTCCACCGCCGGGACACCTCCCGGTATCACCGCGTGGGTGACTTGAGCATCCGGGAACGCGAGCGACTGTTTAAGACCCGGGAGCCCATTCCCGACAACTGGCTCTATGACGATGCCGGGATGCTCGTCCCCCTCTCCTACATCGATGTCGATTACATCGAGCGCCTGTTCGGTTCCCCGAAACGCTACATCGCTTTTCTCTATGTCCGAAAGAAAGACCTGGCGAGGCACGATGAGGAATGCGCCCGGAAGTTCGTAGAAGAAAATGATTTCAAGCAACTTAGAAAGCATTCAGAACTGCAGGCGCGTCACTTGTTCAATCGGTCCGTCCCTAAGCTCTCCCAATCCGAGCGCCTCTCCTTGGCCAAGGTACTGTGGCAGAACAAAGTAACCTTTTCACGCAAACAGCTCGCTCGCGCCGTTCGGCTCCCCACCGAGCTTGTAGAGGCCGTGTTCCACTGCTCTTTAGGCTATGGCTGGAGAGTGGCTGAAGAGCGGCAATCGTGGTTATACGACATATATGGCCGATGGCCGCTCTTCAAGTTTTGCAGCCACTGGAAGAAAGAAGAATCGCTGACAACCACGGCCAATTCCTCTTCAGCCGACCGGTCCCAAAAGTGTCACAATCCGAGCGCCTCTCCTTGGCCAAGGTACTGTGGCAGAACAAAGCAACCTTTTCACGCAAACAACTCGCTCGCGCCGTTCGGCTCCCCACCGAGCTTGTAGAGGCCGTGTTCCATTGATGGTTTCTGCTCTTTAGGCTATGGCTGGAGAGTGGCTGAAGAGCGGCAATCGTGGTTATACGACATATATGGCCGATGGCCGCTCTTCAAGTTTTGCAGCCACTGAAGGAGCAGGAGAAAAAGTGGGGGGACCGAAAGAGATTCTCCGGCAGGTTAGACCTGGCTATTCGCCCTTGAGGTATTTCAGCCAGAAGGCGCGGTTGGAGGCCTGGAAGTGGGAGCCCTGATAGCCGCGGTAGCCGTGCATACCGTCGGGGTAGACCATGAAGTCGAAGTCGGCGCCGATGCGGTGGAGGGCGTCGATGAGTTGCAAGGTGTTCTGGTAGTGGACGTTGTCGTCGCCGGTGCCGTGGGTGATCTTGAGCATGACGGAGCCGTCGGAGACGGTGCCTTCCTTCGGGGCGGAGCCCTGCGGGCGGGCCGGGTAGGAGGCGATGCGGTCGATGGCGCGGGTGCGGGCGTAGCCGTCGGGGTTGTCCTCGGGGGTGGACATGAAACGCTCGGTATAGTGGGTGTCGTAGAGTTTCCAGTCATAGACGCCACCGCCGGCGATGCCGTAGTGGAAGGCCTGCGGAGCCGTTGCCACAAGGACCGCCGTCATCGTGCCGCCGAAGGAGAAGCCCTCGACGCCGATCTTGTCCCCCTGCACGTACGGGAGACCCTGGAGCCATTCCGCCCAGGCCACGAAATCCTCCACCTCCACGGTCGAAAGTTGCTTGTAGATGCAGTCCAGGCCGGCGCGGCCGTTGTGGCCGGAAGCGCGGCAGTCGGCGATGAGTTCGATGATGCCGTTTTCCGCGTACCAGGCGTAGCGCTGCGGAGCGGCCCAGCGGTCGGTCACCTGCGGACTGTCGGGACCGCCGTAGATGTCCACATGGACAGGATACTTCCTGGAAGGGTCGAAGTCCTTGGGATAGTAGATGATGCCCGGCAGTTCGAAGCCGTCATGGACGATGGAGACGATCTTCCCCAGGGAGTAGTCCGATGCCTTGAAATCCGGCCCGGCGGCATCGGCAACCAGATAGTTCTTCGAGGGCTTGGAAGTCTGATACACCCGCAGTTGCGTCGGAACCTCCAGGGAAGAGGTCATCGCAACGAAGTACTTTCCGTCCGGGGAGAACTGCACGCCGGAAACCGTCAGGGATTCGTCGGTGAGGGCGGTGATGACACCCTTCGGGGACACCTTGTACAGGGCGCCGCGGATGTGGAGCGGGTCGCGCTGGGCGGTGAAATACACCGTTCCGTCCTTCTCCGCCCGGACCAGGGAGACGCGCCAGTTGGGCCCGTCCGTCAGGCGCTTCACCGTCCCGTCATAGCCCAGGAAATACACCTGCTGCCAGCCCGTCTCGAAACTCCGGACCATGTACAGGCCCTTCTCGGAGAAGAGCATGCCCTCGATCCAGTCCAGCCAGGTGGGATAATACTCGTGATACAGCACCGACTTGCTCCCGTCCACCGGGGACACCGCGTACAGGTCCAGGGTATTCTGGATCCGGGGTTCACGCGCCACATAGAAGGTCGATGCGTCATCGGACCAGAACGGAATCCCGAAGTACTGGTCCTCCTTCTCGTCGAAATCGGCCCAGACCACCGACGACGAACCGGCCAGGGCCGCGGGGACATCGACAAAGCCGATCTTCACCTCCGGGTTCTTCTCCCCCACCTTCGGGTAGTGGGTCTCCCGAAGTTTCCCGTCCTGGCCGAAAGGCGAATAGATCGGGAACATGGGCACCTCGGTATCGTCGAAGTGATAGAAAGCGATCCGGCGGCTGTCCGGGGACCACCAGAAGGCCCGGTAGCGGGACGGACGGCCCAGGATTTCCTCGTAATAGACCCAGGAGGCGTAGCCGTTCATGACCGTGGCCGTCCCATCGAAGGTCAGGCGGCACTCGCGGCCGTCGGCAATCGTAACCACGTACAGGTCGTTATCCCGGGTGAAGGCCAGCATCGTGGAATCCGGCGAATAGGTCAGGTTCACGGCGCCCTCCGGCCGCAGCGGGAACCCCGCATACTTCTCGGGGGCCTGTACGCCTTCCACCCGCGTGCCCTTGGGCATCACGAGTTTGAAGCAGGCATCGTCGGTGAAGGTACCCTGGTAGGAAAAGGCCACCTCCTTGTTATTCAGCCACTTGTAGGCATAGGGCACGGACTGGAAGGTCTGTGCGGAGGCAGTGAGAGAGAACAGGAGGAGGGCAAGAAGAAGTACAGATCGTTTCACGTTCATATGATTAAGATTTCTCGACTTCGCTCGAAATGACAGAAGAGGTCGCTCGAAATGACAATGGAATCATTGGAAGAGTTCATCCTTGAAATTCACGAGATAGACTTTGGAGACGGCGCGGGTGAGGGCGGTGTAGAGCCACTTGAGGTCGTCGGGGGTGAGGAAATCCTGCCAGAAGGGATTGTCGATGAAGACGCAGTCCCACTGGCCGCCCTGGGACTTGTGGCAGGTGATGGCCATCGCGTATTTGAGTTGCAGGGCGTTGAAGAAGGGGTCTTCCCGCACGGCGTCGTAGCGCTTTTTCTTGGTGGTGAGGTGCGCGTAATCGGCGCTGACGCCCTGATACAGGGCATTGGACTGCTCGTAGGTAAGCGACGGGGCCTCGGCATCCAGGGTGTCCAGGAGGACCTTCGCGACGATCTCCTGGTCCTGGTAGTCCGGAAATGCGAGCCGCGCGTCGGCGAAATGGAGGCCGTAGCGCTCCTCGTAACCGCCGATCTTGATCAGTTTGCAGATATCGCCGTTGGCAATGTAGTCCGTTCCTTCCAACTTGTCGGCAAAGTGGTAGCAGTTCTTGACGATCATGAGTTTGTCCTCGCGGACGAGGCGCTCCTCGCGGAACTGCACCTGCGCGCGGATACCCGCGTTGTAGCGGTTCGCCCGCTTGTTGGATCGGCAAAGGACCACCGTCTCATCTTCGCCGTAACGGCCATAGGCATCGGAAAGGGCCTCGATCAACTCACCGCCTGTAATCCTTTCTATATCAGGAAATCCGGAGACGGAAAGGCCTAACTCGTCCAACGCGATCTCGCAGTCTTCCTCCAACAACTCCCGCAGGTGCGTCGCGTTCTCGAGAATGCCCGAGCCCGCCTGCTGGCGCACGACCGTCCGGAGTTCGGAAAAGCGAACGCCTCCCACCCCGGCCATATACTCCGGCGACAGGGCCGGCGACCGGTCCAGTCCCACGGGCGGCAGTTGCGCCGAATCCCCCACCAGGATCATCCGGCAGTCCACCCCGGAACGGAAATACAGGATCAGGTCCTCCAGCAGGTTTCCCGACCCGAAGGTCGCACTCCCCTGCCGGTCCCCGCCGTCGATGCCGATGAGCGACACCTCGTCCACGATGAATAGCGTCCCCTTCGCCTTGTTCGGCGACAGGGAAAACTGCCCGAAACCGTCGTCCCCATGGGATTTCTGCCGATAGATCTGCTTGTGTACCGTGGAAGCCGGCCGCCCGGTATAGCCGGACAGGACTTTCGCAGCACGCCCCGTCGGCGCCATCAGGATGCAGGGCGTATGGAGTTCGGTAAAGGTCGATACCACCGCGGCGAGCGCCGTCGTCTTGCCCGTACCGGCATAGCCGTTGACCACCAGGATATCGGCATCGTCCCCCGTCAGGAACTCGCCCAGGTCCCGCAGGAGGCGGTCCTGGCAAGGCGTGGGTTCATAGGGAAAACGCCGCAGGAATTCGTCGTATAGGAAGCCGGCCCGGTCCATCCGCTACCTCCTGTGGAAAATGCTGGCCACGACAGCGAAGACCGGATAGATTTCCACACGGCCCAGGAACATGTCCACGGTGAAGATGACCTTGAGCGCATTGGGTTCCGCATTGAAATTGCCCAGGGAGCCGATGCTTCCGAGCGACGGGCCCACGTTCGTCAGCGAAGCCACCGACCCCAGCAGCGCATGCTGGTTCGGATCTCCCAGCAGCACGCACAGGATGGCGGACAGGCCGATCAGGAGGAAGAACAGGGCGATGTACAGGATCTGCGGATACACTTCCTCGTCCCGCAGGATACGGCGGCCGAACTTGACCTCGAACACGGAGGAAGGATAGAGCGTCTTGACGATCTGCATCCGCACCGCCCCGAAAAGGACGATCACCCGGTCCATCTTGAGGCCGCCCGTGGTGGATCCGGAGCAGCCGCATACGAGCGAGCAGATGATGAGAATAAAGCACGGAAGCACCGGCCAGGCCGAATTGTCGCTGATCGCGAGGCCTGACGTGGACGCGTAACTCACTACATGGAACGTCCCGTCCAGGAAGGCACGCGCCCAGGTCGCGTCGATTCCTTCCATTTTCAGGGAGACGGAAGACAGCACCGAACAGACGATGAGGCCCAGGGTATAGAACTTGAGCACCGGGTTGTTGAGCGGCCGGAGCGTCCGGTTCGCCAAGGTCATGAATATCAGGCCGAAATGGATGGACGCCAGATACATGAACACGATCGTGAGCACGGAGATGAGTTCCGACCGGAAATGGCCGATGGACAGGTTCCGCGTGGAGAAACCGCCCGTCGCGCACACGCTGAACGCATGATTGATCGCATCGAACGGGGACATCCCGGCCAGCATATAACTCACGAAGGCCAGCGCACAGATGCCCAGGTACACCCAGGCGAAGATGAACACCGTCTTGTTGGCCCGGGAACGGTAGTCGTCCCGCGCCAGCGAGGATAGTTCCATATTGGTCAGCCGCAGGCGGACCGGCGAAGAGTTCGGGATGATCAGCAGCAGGAACACCACGACGCCCAAGCCGCCGATGAAATGCGTCGACGAGCGCCAGAACAGGAGACTCCGCGGCAGCGATTCAATGTCCTCCAGGATGGTGGAGCCGGTGGTCGTAAAGCCGGAAACGCTCTCGAACCAGGCATTTACCAGCGTGAAAGGACCGCCCCACAATGCATACGGAAGCATGCCGAACACGAAGGACAGGAACCACGACAGGAAGATGATCATGTAGCCGTCCCGGAGGGTGATCCGATCCGTCCTCCGCACGAAGATGAACGGGAACACGCCTACGGTAAACGTCAGCGAAAAACTGATCAGGAGCGGTGCCAGGGCGCTGTCTCCCTCGTCCGCGAGGGACACGAAGACCGACAGCAGCATGAACAGCGAACTCACCAGGAGCGCCGTTCCCACATTCCGCGATATGACCTTCAGGTTCATTCGGCGTTTTTGGGCTGGGTTTCCTTCAGCAGTTTGATCCGGCGCCGCAACTGGCGGTTCTCCTCGGCCAGTTCCGTGATGCCCTCATTGAGTTCCGCGAGTTGGTCGTCCCCGTCGAAGGCGTTCTCGTACTTCCGTCCGATGGACCGGTAATCGTCCAGCCCCTTGAGCATCCTGCCCAGCGGGTCCACGTAATAGGTGGTGATGAAGAACATCAGCAGGAGGACCAGGATCACGCCCACGGACACCGCCACGAAACCCGGGACGATACTCCGGTAGAAACCCCGGTCGAAGTCGAGCGAATTCTGCTGGAGGTCGTCGTACATGGCCTGGCTCAGCCGGTCGATGTCCGACCGGAGGCGGTTGAAGAACGGCTGCAGCCGCTCGAAATACCAGGTCCGGGAGTCGATGAAGTCCGACTGAAGGACTTGCTCGAGTTCCAGGGACGTAAGCATATAGGCGGAAAAAGAGTACAGGACCGAGTCCGTGATAGGCATCATCTGCTTCTCGGTGAAGGAGGAGCGGAGGGAGTCGCAGTAGAAGACGAACTTCTTCTGGTCGAAGTCCGGAAGGGAGTTCAGGGATTCGTCGCCGATGACGGTGAGAATCTGGAGGTTGTAGTTGTCGGTCACGTTCGCCAGGCGCTGGGCCACGTTGATGCTGTTGATGTCCTCCGCAATCATCTCGGACACGTAGTTGGACATCCGCCGGTACTCCAGGATGGAGATGATGCTCGAGAGCACGAGCACCACCACGATGGCGCTCAGGGCGAGGACCATCTTCGTCTTGAGAGAAAGCCGGATGCTGTTTTTCCAGTATTTGAACCTTTCGAACATAGCCGTACAGTTTTCCTAACCTACAAAGATAGAACAAAAACCGGGACTTTTCAACAGTATTCCCAATAATGCAAGAATATTTAAAGAACTTTCAAAATTTAGTTGGTAGTAATAAAAATATAAAGTATATTTGCACACTAAAACTAAATCACGATGAGAACCACCTTCCTGGACAAAAAAGACAACAAAAACTCCATTCTGAAAAAGACCATTCTCCGTCTGTGCATCCAGAGTGGGGAATACAGCATCGCCGCCCTGAGCGAGCAACTCAACACCAGCGTCCCCACCGTGACCAAACTCATCGGGGAACTGATGGACGAGGGCTTCATGATCGAAATGGGCAAGTCCGGCACTTCCGGCGGACGCCGCCCCAGCATCTACGGCCTCAATCCCGATGCCGGCTACTTCATCGGCGTGGACGTGCGCCACTCCCATGCCAGCGTCGCCGTCACCGACTTCAAGGGCGGCCTCGTCGCCTTCCAGGACAATATTCCCTTCATCCTCGAACTCAATGAGGAAAGCATCCACAAGATGGCCCGGAGCATCCGGACCTTCATGCTGGAGCGGGAACTGGACTGGAACCGGGTGCTGGGCATGGGCCTTTCCGTCGCCGGCCGCGTGAATCCCAAGACCGGCTACAGCAACCTATACTCCTTCGACCCGGACCGTCCCATCAACAAGGTCCTGTCCGAAGACCTGGACATCCCCGTGGTGATCGAGAACGACTCCCGCGCCATGACCTACGGCGAATACCTCGCCGGAGCCGTGAACAAGGAGAAGAACGTCCTCTTCGTCAACGTGAGTTGGGGCCTGGGCATGGGCATGATCCTGGACGGACGGCTCTATTACGGCACCTCCGGCTACTCCGGCGAGTTCGGCCACTTCCCGCTCCTGGACAACGACCAGATCTGCCGATGCGGCAAGATCGGCTGCCTGGAGACGGGCGCATCCGGCTCCGCCATCGTCCGGATGGTCACCGACCAACTCCGCGCCGGCCGGGCCTCTTCCCTCGCCGCCATCTTCAAGGAGCAGGGCAAGGTGAACTTAAACGACGTCATCAAAGCAATCCGCGAAGAGGACATCCTCACGATCGAGACCATCGAGAAGGTGGGCAGCAACCTCGGCCGCGGTCTGGCGGGCCTGATCAACGTCTTCAACCCGCAACTCGTCATCATCGGCGGCAAGATGGCCCTCGCCGGCGACTACCTCCTCCTCCCGGTGCGCAGCGCCGTGAAACGTCACGCGCAGACCATCGCGAACCAGGACACCACCATCCGCTTCACGAAACTCCGCAGCGAAGCCGCCCCCATCGGCGACTGCATGCTCTCCCGGAGCCACCTGCTCGGTATCATCTAAAACCGGAAAACACATGCCAGCCATATCCGAACGGGGGCTGCAGATGCCGTCCTCCCCGATCCGCAAACTCGCACCCCTCGCCCGTGCGGCGAAACAGGAGGGCGTGAAAGTCTATCGCCTGAACATCGGCCAGCCGGACCTCCCGACCCCGCAGAAGGGCCTGGACGCCCTCAAGACCATCGACCGGAAAACCCTCGAATACAGCCCCAGCGAAGGCTTCGAGTCCCTCCGGAACAAACTGACGGGCTACTACGCCAAGTTCGGCATCGACGTCCACCCGGACGAGATCATCGTCACGGCGGGCGGCTCCGAGGCCATCCTCCTGACGTTCCTCGCCTGCATGAACCCGGGCGACGAGATGCTGATGACCGAGCCGGGCTATGCCAATTACATCTCTTTCGCCGTCACAGCCGGCATCCACGTGCAGGCCGTCACCTCCCATATCGAGGACGGTTTCGCCCTGCCGCCCGTGGAGGACTTCGAGAAGGCCATCACCCCGCGCACCCGCGCCATCCTTCTGTGCAACCCGAACAATCCCACGGGCTACGTCTATTCCAAGGAGGAACTGCAGAAGATCAAGGAAATCGTCCGGAAGTACGACCTGTACCTGTTCTCCGATGAGGTCTACCGCGAATTCGTCTATACCGACGAGCCCTACCTCTCGGCCATGAACCTGGGGCTGGACCAGAACGTCATCCTCATCGACTCCGTGTCCAAGCGGTACTCCGAGTGCGGCATCCGCATCGGCATGATCGTCACCCGGAACCGGATGGTGCGCGACACCGTGATGAAGTACTGCCAGGCCCGCCTGAGCCCGCCCCTGCTGGGCCAGATCGTCGCCGAAGCCTCCATCGAAGGCACGGAGGAGTATTCCAAGGCCTGTTTCGACGAATACAAGGCCCGTCGCGACTTCTTCATCAAGCGCCTGAACCGGATTCCCGGCGTGTACTCGCCGATGCCCCACGGCGCCTTTTACACCGTCGCGTCGCTGCCCGTGGCCGATGCGGAGGAATTCTGCCGCTGGTGCCTCACCGACTTCCGCTACGAGAACCAGACCGTGATGATGGCTCCCGCCGCCGGTTTCTACCGCGACCCGGACCTCGGCCGCAACCAGGTCCGCATGGCCTACGTCCTGAAAATAGAGGACCTCGAGCGGGCCCTCACCGTGCTGGAGAAGGCGCTCGAGGCCTATAACGGCCGGTAAACCAAACAGGTACGCCCTCAGGCGATCTGGTTACCGGTATAGAGTTCGTAATACTTTCCCTTCTGCTCCAGAAGTTCGAAGTGCTTGCCGCGTTCGATGATGCGGCCATGGTCCATGACGGCGATGTAGTCGGCGTTCTGGACCGTGGACAGGCGGTGCGCGATCACGAAGGTCGTGCGTCCCTTCATCAGGGAATCCATTCCCTGCTGGATGAGCCGTTCCGTGCGCGTGTCGATGGAGGAGGTCGCCTCGTCCAGGATGAGCACCGGCGGATCCGCCACCGCCGCGCGGGCGATGGCCAGGAGTTGCCGCTCACCCTGCGAGAGGTTGCCGCCATCGGCATCCAGCACCGTATTATAGCCGTCCGGAAGACGGCGGATGAAGGAATCGGCATGCACCAGGCGCGCCGCGGCCCGGCACTCCTCGTCCGTCGCATCCAGCCGGCCGTAGCGGATGTTGTCCAGCACCGATCCGCTGAAGAGCTTAGTCTCCTGCAGGACGATGCCGAGGGATCGCCGGAGGTCGGCCTTCCTGATTCCTGATACGCTGAATCCATCGACCATGATGCTCCCGTCCTGGATTTCGTAGAAGCGGTTGATCAGGTTCGTGATCGTGGTCTTCCCCGCCCCGGTCCCGCCCACGAAGGCAATCTTCTGGCCGGGATAGGCCGTGAGGGTGATATCGAAAAGCACCTGCTTCTCAGGCACATAACTGAAGTCCACATCCTTCAGTTCCACCAGGCCTTCGAGTTTCCGCAGGAGGCCCGTACTGTCTTTCCATGCCCAGGTTCCTGTCCGGTCAGATTTCTCGACTACGGCTTCGCCTCCGCTCGAAATGACAGAAGGTACTTCCTTGGCTTCGCCTTCGCTCGAAATGACAGAAGGCACTTCCTTGGCTTCGCCTCCGCTCGAAATGACAACAGGCACTTCCTTGGCTTCGCCTCCGCTCGAAATGACAGAAGGTTCCGTCTTGTCATTTCGACCAAGCGAAGCGCGTGGAGAAATCTCGGCATTCACCAAGGTGACCGTGCCAGCGTCCACTTCGGAGGCCTCGTCCAGGAGGGCGTAGAGGCGGTCGGTGCCGGCGGCGGCCATGACGATGGAGTTGATCTCGTTGGAAATCTGGGTGACCGGACGGGTGAAGTTGCGCTGGAGGGTAAGGAACGAGACCAGCGTACCCAGAGTGAGGGCGGCGCCGGGCAGATGCCCGAGGGCGATCAGCGAGCCCAGGATGGCCAGCAGGACATACATGAAGTTGCCGATGTTGGAGTTGATCGGCATGATGATGTTGCCGATCTTGTTGGCGTTGTACACGCTGGCGCGCAGTTCCTCGTTCAGCCCTGCGAACTGCTCCAGGGCCTTTTCTTCGTGGCAATAGACCTTCACGACCTTCTGGCCGGAGACCATCTCCTCGATGAAGCCGTTCACCCGGCCCAGGTTCCGCTGACGCTCCACGAAATACTTCCGCGACACCTTCCCGAGACCCGTCGTGACCTTGTACATCAGGAAGGCCATTAAGACAGCCACGACCGTCAGAGGAACGCTCAGCACGACCATGCTCACGAAGGTGGCGGTGATGGTCACCAGCGACCGGAAGAGACTCGGAACGGAGTTCCCGACCACCTGCCGGAGCGTGTCCACGTCGTTCGTATAGACGGACATGATGTCACCATGGGAGTGATTGTCAAAGTATTGCAACGGAAGCGTCTCCATGTGCGCGAAGAGGTCCTTGCGGATCTTGAGCATCGTCCCCTGTCCCACATGGATCATGATGAGCGACTGCGCGTAACCCGCAATGATGCCTACGAGGATGATCGCGGCCAGTTTCGCAAGCGCCACGGCGAGCGGCGCGTAGTCCGGCACGGCCGCCGCGGTCATGGGCGTGATGTAATCGTCTATGAGCGTGCGCGTAAAGAGGGACGACGCCAGCGAAGTAATGGACGACACCACGATGCACAGGAGCACCACAACGAAGTTCACTTTGTAGTTCCTGAAAATGTACTTGAACAGGCGGAAGACTGTGGAGTCCTTCTTGAGGTCCTTCAGGGAGGCTCCGGCCCGCGGTCCGCGGTCCCCTCCTCCTCGCATATTACCGAATCCCGGGGGCATAAGCGTCTAGTTTTTGGGTTCGTCAAAGTCGCCCGAACCGCCGCCGGACTGCATTTCGTGGATTTCCCGGTAGATGCCGCAGGTACGCAGGAGATTCTCGTGCGAATCGAAAGCGACCACACGGCCGTTATCCATCACGATGATGCGGTCGGCCTCGCGGATGGACAGGATACGCTGGGAGATGATGAGTTTCGTCGTCCCCGGGATGCGGGCGTTGAAGGTGGCGCGGATGGCGGCGTCCGTGGCCGTGTCCACGGCCGAGGTGGAGTCGTCCAGCACCAGCACCTTCGGATGCTTCAGGAGGGCCCGGGCGATGCACAGGCGCTGCCGCTGGCCGCCGGAGACATTGGTACCGCCCTGGTCGATGACAGTGTCATACCCGTCCGGGAAACCCTGGATGAATTCGTCGGCACAGGCCTGCCGGCAGGCCTCCTGACACTCTTCCAGCGTAGCGTCCTCCTTGCCCCAGCGGAGGTTCTCGAGGATGGTCCCGGAGAAGAGCGTGCTCCTCTGGAGCACCATCGCCACCTCGTTCCGGAGGACCTGCATGTCGTATTTCCGGACATCGATGCCGCCCACCTCCACCGAACCTTCGGACACGTCGTACAGACGCGCAACAAGGTTCGCGAGGGACGATTTACCGGAACCGGTACCGCCGATGATGCCCACGGTCTCCCCCGCCCGGATGTGCAGATCGATGTCCTCCAGGGCGTAATCGCCGCCCTTCTTGTAGGAGAAATAGACGTGGTTGAAGTCGATGCTTCCATCGGGAACGGCCGTAACCGGCTCAGCGGGATTGTCCATATCCGGCTCTTCGTCAATCACTTCCGCAATACGGGCGGCGCTTGCCGCGCTCTGGGTGAGTTGGACGAAGATCATGGACAGCATCATGAGCGAACTCAGGACCGTCATGATATAACTGAACAGGGACGTGAGTTGGCCGGTGGTAAGACTCCCCTCCACGATGAAATGCGCACCATACCAACTCAGGGCGATGATGCAGGCATTCACGATGAGGTTCATCACCGGGCCGTTCAGGGCCATGAGCGTCTCCGCCTTCACGTTCAGGTTGAAAAGGCCGAGGGCCGCCTTGTCGAACTTCCCCATCTCGTGATGCTCCCGTACGAAGGCCTTCACGACGCGGATGGCATCGACATTCTCCTGCACGACCCCGTTCAGGGAATCCACCTGGAGAAGGATCCGCTTGAAGAGTTTCGCGGCGCGGGTGATGAGGACCGCAAGGAACACACTCAGCACGACCATCGCCACGAGGAAGATGATACTCAGTTTCTTATGGATGAGGAAACACATCCCGAGGGCCGATATCATGTTGAGCGGCGCCCGGAAGGAAGTCCGCAGCAGCATCTGGAACGCATTCTGGATGCTGGACACGTCGGTCGTCATGCGCGTCACCAGGCCGGCGGTGGAGAACTTGTCGATATCCGAGAAAGAGAAACGCTGGATGTTCCGATACATGGAGAGGCGCAGGTTCGCCGCCAGGCCGGTGCTGCTGTACGCCGCGAACCGACCCGCCAGGATGCCGAAATTGAGACTCAGGCAGGCGACCCCCACCATCATCGCCCCGTACCGGTAGACATCCGGCAGGCTGCCCGCCCCGATGCCCTTGTCGATGATGGACGCCGTCACATACGGAATCAACACCCCCATGACCACTTCCAGCGTGGTCCACAGGGGTGTGAGCAGCGCAGCGGTCTTGTACTGCTTAACCTGTCTGAGTATCGTCCGGAACACAACCTGTCATTTCGAGCCTGTCGAGAAATCTACAGAATCCCCAGCGCCTCCTCGGCCGCTTCGCGGTCCGCACTCCGGATCACGAAGGAGATTGTGAGTTCATCGCCTCCCTGGGCGGCGGAAATGATGTTCACGCCATACACGCCGAGGGCGGAATAAATGCGTCCGGATGTGCCGGGAACGCCCTTCATGCCGTTTCCGCACACGGAGAGCAGGCAAACATCGTCCACGACTTCCACGGCATCGTCCATGGACACCTGACCGTCGTTGTACAAGGCGGAAAGGGCCGACAGGGCGGCCTTCAGATCCTCCTGCGACACGGCGACCGAGATGCAGAACTCGGAAGACGGCTGGGAGATGTAACGGATATTCACCCCGGCGCGCGCGAGGGCGCCGAAAATGGACGAGGACACGCCCACCTTGCCCACCAGGCCGATGCCGCGGACATTTACGAGGGCGAATCCGTTTTCAAGGACATACCCCGTCACAGCATGCTCCGAGGCCGGTTTGGTCGCAGAGACGACCGTCCGGCGGGAAGGATCGGCCAGGTCGTGGACGATCACGGGCAGGTTGGCCTTCATCATGGGCAGCAGGGCCGCCGGGGCCAGGGCGCCGTCCTCCACGGAGCAGAATACGGCGGCCTCCTCGTAGGTCATCGCCGGGATATCCAAAATACGATCGTTCAGAACATAGTAATCGGCGGGCGTGCCGGCTTCCGCCGCGATGGTCAGGGCCATCAGGTCCTCGCCGCGGCGTCCGAGCCGGATCGAATAACCCATCGAGTTATGTCCATAGCCGCAGGAAAGCACATACAGGCCGGGCGCAGCCGTCCGCTCCCGGAGGCGTTCCAGGGACGTTTTCCAGTCCACGCGGAGGGCTCCCTGGTCCTCCTCGCACACCATGACCTCGGCCCCGTCGACAAAGGTGCCGCCGACGACCGCATGGACCGTCTCGGCGCAGAGTCTGGCGCATTTGGCGAGGACGTAGTCGCGGATGGTCGCGAAGGCGGGACGGTACACCACGCCCTCGTCGACATAGTGGCGGAGGGCCTTGAGTTCCGCGTCCACCTGCTCCCCGAAGGCGGGGTCCGGCACCATGGACTTGAAATAGTCCCCGATGGCGGCAAAGGCCTCGCGGGTATCCGCCCGCTGCCAGAGCGCCTGCTCCAGGACATCGATGAACATCTTCCGGACCTTGTGTTCGGATTTGACCACGAGGATGGCGTCCTCCTTCGGAAGGGCTCCCAGATACTTGGCCGATGCGGCGGTCAATTTGAAAACACGTGTTGCCATACCTGTAAGTTTTTACTAGTCAAAGATAAGCATTTTCAACGAGATTGCACGGGGCATCACATCCCTGCGCGACGGATGGTGAGAGGGATGGCGCCTTCCGGGAAAGGGCCGTCGCAGACGAGGGCGAGGTAGCCGCCGCCACCGGCGCCGGGCATCTTCCAGGCCAGCACGCCGGGCATCGCGGAATACTGGTCAATGTACTCCTGCACCCCCGGCTGGATCATGGCGGGGAACATGGCGACCTGGGCCTCGAAGGAGGCCCGATAGGCCTTGGCGAATCCCTGCAAATCACGGTCCATGATAGACTTCCAGCAATCGTCGGCCGCAGCGGCAAGCGCGCGGACCTTGGCCGGCGTGATGTCTTTCCCTTCCAGCACAGAGCAGTCCGGGCGACGCGGGAACATGGGAATCAGGCACAGGTGGCTTTCCAGCCACTTCAGGATGTCCTCATCCTGGCACGTTTCGATCTTCTCCGGCCAGAAACGGCCGTTGTACCAATGCCGGCACAGACCGGGCATGCAGATGCCAATGCTGTCCTGCGCCCCGGAAACGATGCCGTCCGTACGCTCCGGATCGTTCTCGAAGCAGAACACGAGTTTCGCCAGCATCTCCGGGTCCATGTTCGGGAGTTGGTACGGCCAGATCTTCTTAATCATGTTCCGGGTGGACGTGGAGAGGCCGCACCGGTCGCGGATCTCGAAGGTGGGCTCCAGGGAGATGGTGATGGCCCATCCCGGCGCATGCTCGCTCACGTACGGCTGGTCGATCCAGGTGCCGGCCAGGTCCAGCCGCGTGGGAATCTGGCTCTCCGTCTTCTTGAGGTCGGTGCTTGAACGGGCCTTCAGGCCTTCGTGCGGGTCTCTCTGAAGGACCACATATTCGATTCCCCGCTCCTCGCAGAAGCGGCGCTTGTCCTCGTTGCCGCCGTCGCTGTTCACGACGAGGATGTCCGGCTTCACGATATCCACCGTAGGAATGAAGTCCATGATGCCGTGCCCGGCATTGATATACGCATCCTTCACATAGCGGATGCTCTTCACCATGAACAGGCGTTCCTGCTCGGTATATACCGTCTTATGGTGCTTGTAATCCAGGATTGTGGCATCGGAGCCGATGCCCACATACAGGTCGCCATACTGCGCCGCCTGGCGGAAAAACTCCACATGCCCGCTGTGCAGCAGGTCGTAGCAACCGGATACGAAAACCTTCTTTGCCATGTTATCGGTAAAACACTCGAAACCTATGCCTTGTCCAACACCTCGTATACCGAGTTGTTGCTCTTGTACTCCGGGACGATCTCCTTCATCTTCCGGACGGTGGCCATGTTGTCGAACTGCTTGGCGATGTCCACCAGTTCGTCGATCTCCTTGACCACTTCGTCGTAGTCGTACTCGCGCACCTGGGCGATGCGGATCTTCTCGTGGAAGGTAGGCTTCGTGCCCTCCATCTCGTTCAGGACCTCTTCGTAGAGTTTCTCGCCCTCGCGAAGGCCGGTGTATTTGATTTCGACGCCCTTCGCGTTGGAGAGCGCGATCATCCGCTTCGCCAGGTCCGCGATCTTCACGGGCTTGCCCATGTCGAAGACGAAGATCTCGCCGCCATTGCCCTTCGTGCCTGCCTCCAGGACCAGTTTGCAGGCCTCGGGAATGAGCATGAAGAACCGCACGATCCGCTCGTCGGTCACCGTCACCGGGCCGCCGCGCTTGATCTGCTCACGGAAAAGCGGAATCACGGAACCGTTGGAGCCCAGCACGTTACCGAAACGGGTGGTCACAAATTGTGTATAGTCGCCGCCATTCGCTTCCTTCCGGAGTTTCGCGTTCAGACTCTGTACATAGATTTCGCAGATACGCTTGGAACATCCCATCACGTTCGTCGGATTCACCGCCTTATCGGTCGAGACCATGACGAACTTGTCCACCCCGTATTTCACGCTCATGTCGGCAATGATCTTCGTGCCGGCGATGTTGTTCAGGACCGCCTCGGAGGGGTTGTCCTCCATCATCGGCACATGCTTGTAGGCCGCGGCGTGGAACACGTATTCCGGACGGAAGGACTGGAAGATGTACTCCATCCGCGTACGGCGGTCGATACTCGTCACCACCGTTTCCGCGTGAACCTCCGGGAAGTCCCGCTTCATCATCTCGCGGATATCGTGCTGCGGCGTCTCCGCCTGGTCGATGAGCATCATCTTCGAAGGGCCGAAGGCCGCCACCTGGCGCACGATTTCCGCGCCGATGGAACCGGCCGAGCCCGTGATGAGGACCCGCTTCCCGTGAAGCATCTCGCCCACGGACTTCAGGTCCACCTTGATTTCCTGACGCGGCAGCAGGTCCTCCACGCTCACCTCCCGAAGTTGCATGTTCTCCACTTCCTCGTCGCTCAGGACACCGTTCTTGATGCTCGCCTCCTTCGCCTGCTGTGACATGTAGATCTTGCAGCCCGCGCCGATCAGGATATCCTGCACCGCCTGGTTCTCCCGGAACTCATTCACACGCAGCGGGCTCACCAGCACCGCCTGGATGTGCTCCTTCTTCACGATGGCAGCCAGGTCCTCGTCCAGCGTGTATACCGGAACGCCCATCATCTGCATTCCCTTGAGGTGGGCGTCGTGGGAGATGAAGCCCCGCAGTTCGAACTTTATCGGGGTCTGCGCCCGGATGCTCTTCGCCACCGCCGCACCGCCGGTCATCGCTCCGTAGATGAGTACCCGCATCGCCTGCGCACCGGTGTTCGTCACCTCATAGAGTGTCTTCACCACGATCCGGATCACGAACATCAGCAGCGTGGAAAGAACGAACGCAGCGAATATCTGCAGCGGCCTCATAGCCGTCAGGGCCACGACATCCAGCGCCTTGAAAAGATAGTACGAGGCGAGGGCCAGGACCAGGGTCAGCATGTTCGCATAGCACACCTTCAGGAGGTCTACGAACCCGGAGTAACGCACTACGCCAGAATATGTTCGGAATGCCCGCGCGCCGATCCAACTCAGGAACGAGAAGAACAGCGCCGTGTACAGCATCTCGAAACGATGCTCATACGCCACGCCCGTCCGGTGGAAGGCCCAGTACACGAACAGACAGGACACGAACACGATCACCGTATCCGCCAGGACCACGCACCAGTAGGGCAACGCATTCCGGCCGAAATACCATTTGGTAAGGGTAGTCAGCCAATTAGGTTTTTCAGTTTTTTCCATTTGAAGCCAAAGATAGCAATAATTATCGAGACTCCAGCGCAAAAATCCTTTCCATCAGGTGCCATTTGGCCGTAGAAGGCGCCGCGGGATCGCAGCCCTGGAACTGAGCGACATAGGCCTCCCATTCTGCCTGGCGCGGCAGCGTCGCGAGGCGCGCGTTGTCGGCCTCGAAGTCAAAGTCGTCCACCGTGTCCATGATCATGAACAGCCGCGTCCCCAGCCGGTAAATCTGCATGTCCAGGATTCCGACCTCGCGGATTCCGGCCTGCACCTCCGGCCACACATGGGCATGGGCCTCCACATATTTTTCCACCATCTCCGGATCATCCCGGAGTTCAAGGGTTTGGCAGTAGCGTTTCATTCTGGCAAATGCATTCTATATACGTTCGTTTCCCTTTTCCCGAATCCCAACTTCCGGTACAGCCCGTTCGCCGCCACCCGCGCCGGCCGGGAAGTCAGGTGCAAATCCACCGGCGCCAGTTTCCTTCCCGCATAGCCGACAACCTGTTCGACCAGCGCCCGTCCTATCCCCCGTCCCCGGTAGGCCTCCCCCACCACGACGTCCTCGATACTCGCCTTCCGGCCCGTCGGGGAGTCGAAGACGCAAAGGGAGGCACAGCCGATGATGGGTCCATCCCCCTCCCTCGCGACAAACAGATGCGTTCCGGGCGCTTCTGCCGCCGCACGAACCATCTCAGCCGTTACGGTGATCTCCGGATCCAGTTCACGCATCAGCGCCAGGAGGTCCGCCACCTGGGAATCCGAAAGGGATGTAAGTTCGTCAATGCAAAACACTCGTATTGAAACTTATTCCACCGGCACCTTCATCACCACCTTCTTCACCGGGGCGCAGACGCCGCCGGGGGCGAGACCGGGCTCATGGGCATCCTCCGGGAAAACCAGGAGGAAGTAGCCCTCGCCGATCACGGTATCGATGCCCGGGCAGTCGGCATACCGCGCCGCGTCCTTCGCCCCGTCGTACGGGATGATCTCCGTGACCTGCGGAAGTGGCTTGCAGCGAATGAGTTCCGTCCCCTTCAGGGCGAGCTGGACGTCGATGTACCGCCGATGGGCCTCATACCCCTTCGCGTTCACCAGGCTGGTCGTGTACTCGCTCACCACCGCCTTGACCCCCTGGTCCAGCAGGTGCGTGCCAATCTCCACGTCCGCCGTGACGGTCGCAATATAATCCAGCGCCAGGTCGATCGCCGGCGTGAGGCCTTTGTAAAGATTGATGTTTTTGATGTGGTCGTAGATCATAAGTCAATGTTTGTCTTGTTTGAGGACAGGTCCCTGCTCAACCCCGTCGGTCCCGGTCCAAAAATCAGCAGGGGTCCTGCAAAAATGGCATAAAACGTGGGTCCCGGTCCAAAAAGTCGCAGGGGACCGACACGGGGCGACACCTAATCGAGCCGGGTCACGAATTCCTCCATCGACACACGGCTCCCATGCATCGCGGAGGGGACGCTGCCGTCAGCGGGATAACCCACGTTGATGATCGCCACCAGGTCGTAGCCCTCAGTTCCCGGGAGCAGGTCGGCGAGCAAGGCGGGGTCGAATGAACCCACCCACAGGGTCGCCAGGCCCGCGTTCTCAGCGGCGAGCATCAGGTAGGTGGCGACGATGGCGGCATCGACCTCGGCGCCGTTCTTGCCGTCGTAGCGGCGGACCCAGGCATCGGCGGGGCGGCAACCGACCACCAGGATCAGTGGCGCCCCGTAGTACGAGCGGGTAACACCCTTGACGGCCTCCAGCGTATCTGGATGGGTAAGCGCCCAGATATGAACCGGCTGCTTGTTCACCGCCGTCGGCGCGATCCGACCGGCTTCCAGGATCCTTTCGACCTTCTCCGGCTCAATTTCCTGTGCCGCAAAGGCACGGCAGGAATACCGGTTCTGAATAACGGTATTGAAATCCATAGGGAAACGATATGCTAATTCAAGATGTCTTCCTCTCCCAACGGTTCCCAAGGCCCGTCCTTGCATTCCAGCAGCACCGTGCCGCTCTCCAGGCTTTTCAGGCTGTGCCACTGTCCGGCAGGGATGTTAATGAGCATCCCGCCGGGGACCATGTCGATGGTATCGGTCAGCCGGCCCTCCTCGTCATAGAAGTATTCCTCGAAATGCCCACGCAGGCACACCACCGTCTCGGAGGTGGTCCGGTGCCGATGGATGGGAAGCACCGTCCCCGGCTCTATGGCATTCAGCATGCGCTGGGACTGATCCTCCGGCGAATTCCGCAGGTCCAGGTTCATCCGGAGACGCGGGGACGCCTTGGCCTGGGCGGTCAGGGCATCAAGGATATGTTGGTCGATAATCATACACTTCTTGCTGTAATTTACTGA
The DNA here is from genome assembly GCA_902781705.1 of uncultured Bacteroidia bacterium. GTDB lineage: Bacteria > Bacteroidota > Bacteroidia > Bacteroidales > UBA932 > Cryptobacteroides. The sequence goes on along the minus strand of CACZKE010000008.1, from coordinate 12,584 downwards.
CTTTATACTCTCACTTTTCCCAAAAATCAGTCAGTTATGGATAGAAGTACGCAGATTCTTCTCCCTGCATACTACCCCTAATACCCCCCTAATAGCAATCGCCACCCCACATCCAATAACCGCGCCCAACGTATTCATAACCAGATCCGTCACCTCGAAATAGCCAACATGCAAAAACAGTTGGAGACACTCAATGAACAAAGATAACAAGAAAGCTGCAAGGGTCACATAGCCGAGTTGAAGCAAAGGACGGAACTGCGACGATGAGGAAAGGTATTCGCACAAGAACAGGCCAAAAGGTATGAAAGCAAGGATGTTGTTCAACATCTCAATCCGACGCTCTCTACCACAATTCAAAAGGCGATCAAATTCTGCCTTCAAATCAATTCTGTCCCCATGCCAAAAAGAGACAATATCCCAATATCGAATCAACACCAATGCATCAATCAAAAACAGCCCGAAAAAGACTGTAAATCCTAGCGCAATAGAGCCTGACACCGATGTTTGTTTCCGAGCCAATGATAATCCCGTCAATACCATGGAAAAAGCACCCATAACCATCCAATGGGTTGATGGGATGGGAGGGAGACTCGCGATAAGAGCTGTCAGGGCTGAAAAAAAGAGCATCATTCGTCGTATATACTATTCCCCTCTCACCGCACTCTTCATCCCGTAATACACGATGTTTGGCAAAAACCGGAACGAGTCCAATGGGAATATCAAGGCATGCCTACATGAATCGCCCACCCGCTGCCCAAATGAAACAGCCTTCCGAACAAGGTAGGAACGCTTTTCATTAGAACCCTTCTGCCGATTATGCCCAAAATTCCCAACCACGAGGATAAAGCGATGGATCCGTCCAGCCTTCCGGATCCAGGATGGGGCAGAAGAGAATAATGGCATGGACTCAGGTGGCATCCCTAAATACTCTACGACATACGCCGCAAATGCTTTCCATTCTGACAGTAAGCCCATCTTTCGCAAACGTCGTTCAAGCAATTCAACATCCAACGACTCGCGATATGTCCACAACAGTCGGCACCAGTCACAGATCTGCCGAAGTCCAAGTCCACCTTTGTAGAAATGCTTCAAGAAATGGGTGAAGACAAAGACAACATCATTGTCCACCGCTGGCAGTAAAACCTCCGTTTCTCCATTCTGCCAGATGCGGACCTGTCTCTTCTCAAATGTGTTATTCTGCACGTCATCTATCACTTTATCCATTCTACGCGACAATTCACAACGAAGCGTCCCATGCAGTTCAACCGACCAGGAATCAAGAGTCATCCCCAAATGCTTTACATACTCTCCTTCTACTTCCACGGAAGTAGCCGATGGAGTAAGAAACGCCTTTGCCTTCTCATAATTCTCCTCGTACAGAAAAAGGTCCACGTCACCAGCCGAACGCCACTTGGGGCGGGCATAACACTGTGCAATTCCCTGCCCCTTGACGAGAAGCGTTTCGATACCGGCCCCGTGCATTTTCGCGACTAAACCGGCAATGAACTCATTCATCCCCTCATTTCGCTGCTCCAACGAAAAAACCTTTTTCAAAAAAGGCAACGCTTCAGCCTTCACAATCTTCCTATCCTCAACTTGTTCCAACCCTGCCGCAACCAAGCCGACAACTGACTGATCGTCAGCTAACTGAAAGATTGCCTCAAAATCAATAGGCTCAAAAGGCGAAAGCCGGACACTCTTTTCCCAAAGTCCGGCCTTTAGCAAAGCAAAAAAAGCTTCGACACTCGTACCTGGATTCATCTTTCTTTGATAATAGTCCAGAATGTCTTAAAGATCAACCCGATATCGCCCCAAAAAGAGTGGTGGTCCACATACTCCAGATAAAGCTTGATCTTTTCCTGCATGATGACCTCAATGTAGTACTTTTCCGGATCTTCAGCCTTCTCCATCAGTTCATTCTCATTACGGAATTTAATGGAAGCCGGATCAGTAATTCCAGGACGGACATCCAGGACATGCATCTGCTCCGGAGTCCAGTAATTCACATAATGCCGAACTTCAGGACGTGGCCCAACCAACGACATATCCCCAACAAACACATTAATCAATTGAGGTAATTCGTCCAACTTGAACTTGCGGATAAAGTATCCAGAGCGAGTAATTCGGGAATCATGACCACCGATGGTTACAAGACTCCCCTTATCAGCCCCGACACGCATGGACCGGAATTTGAAAATCCGGAAATCCTTGTTATGTAACCCCACACGCACCTGTCTGTAAAAAACCGGCCCCTTCGAATCCAGTTTGATCCATATGGCAAGTATCAAGAAGAGCGGACTCAGCACAAGAAGACCGAGTCCACTAGCGACGACGTCAAAGATTCTCTTCATTAAAGATTCTTGATAATATCAACGAAGTTAGTAATCACATACTCCACATCCTCGTCCGTCAGTTTTGTATGCAGAGGCAAAGTGATCTCATTCTCGAACAAATGAAAGGCATTGGGATAGTTGGCGATATCAAAACCCAGAGCCTTGTAAGCCGTCATCATGGGAAGGGGTTTGTAATGAACATTGGTCGCAATCCCCCGCCCTGCCATCTGTTCAATAACCTTATTAGTTTCCTCCCGGGTTTTTCCGAGCAGTCGAACAATGTAAAGGTGATGCGAAGAACAATGGTCCTCTCCCCTATGATTCAATACTGCAACAGGCAGTCCTTTCAATGCGTCATTGTAGCGAGCCACGATGTCATAACGCCTTTGTAAGATGGAAGGATACCGCTCAAACTGCACCAATCCCATTGCCGCCATGATATCCGTCATATTGCACTTATACCAAGGGCCGATAATGTCATACTCCCAGGCACCCAGTTTCGTCTTCGCCAGTGCATCCTTGTTCTGTCCATGCAGAGAGAACAGCTGTCCAAGCCGATACAGCAACTCATTCCACGTCTCTCCTTCTTTCTTGGGTACGGTTGGCATATAGTTCGCATCTGTAGGAACGATCTCATTCCCAAAGGCCAATCTCCAAGTCAATGCACCACCTTCAGCAGTCGTGAAGTTCTTCACTGCATGGAAACTGAAGGATGAGAAGTCTGCTATCTCACCCGCCATCTTGTCCTTCCGGCTCGCGCCAAACGAATGAGCACAGTCCGCAGAGACCACGATTCTACCAATCTTCGCCTGCAGCGCATTCGCAGGCTTAAAGATCCCCTTCTTTGCCTCCACGATCTCAAATACACGATCATAGTCAGCCACGATACCACCCAAATCTACCGGACAAATCACCTTCGTCCGTTCCGTGATAGCCTCAGCCAATTTGTCGTAGTCCATCTCCACGCAGTCCTTCTGGCTGTCCACTATTACCAGTTTGCAGCCCACATGCTGTGTCACCGATGCCGTGGCCGTATACGTGTAAGCCGGCACTATCACCTCGTCTTCCGGTTGAATGTCCAGCAAGTGCAACACCATCTCAAGCGCCGCAGTTGCTGAGTTCAAACACACCGTCTTCTCCGTACCCACATACCCAGAAATCAACCCTTCCAACTTCTTCGTTCGAGGGCCCGTTGTAATCCAACCCGAAAGAATCGCATCGCGAACTTCCGCCGCCTCTTTCTCCGTCATATCCGGCGGCGAGAAAGGAATATTTCTCAATTTCATGTTCATAATGAAGGTTTTTATTATTCGTTAATGATTGCAAGCTAATAGTTGTAACGTCCACATCATGGCTTTGAACGGGAGTAGGATTAATTCAACCGCCCAATATAACAAATTAAAAAGGAGTCCTTTTTGGTCACTTTTATTTGTACTAATCCACTTATCTTCAACGCATAGGCCAACGGCCGTTCCAACGCCATAATGAAGATGTAACAAAAAAATAATGATAGGTAGTAAAAGCAACGACCATCGATATCCTTCCTTTAATATGGCAGCAAATAACGATAACAACAATACGAACAAATATACTATAGCCAAAATAATTACAGGCCAAATGGTTATAGGTATTGATGCAATAGTAATAACAATCGCCAAAACAAATAACAACGGCACAAGATAAAAGACCGAAAAAGCCATTGGACTCACACGATGTGTAAGTCCAACCCAGTAACCATTCAGGTACTTTTGTTTAAGCAAGGCTTTCAACGAGCTCCTACTGAATCTATAAGAAACAATGTCTGGAGAGAAGAAAAACTTATAACCGGCCTTCCTCATACGATAGTGCATCTCATTGTCTTCTGTACGAACTAAACGTTCATCATACTGACCGACAGAGTCAAATACTTCCTTTCGATAAGCAGCAAAAGCTAAAGTATCTGTATAACGAGATATTTCTCCACGGCGAAAAAAAGAAAAGCCCCCTCCGAACATAGAGTTTTCTGCCGACAATAACGTTCTATTCCAAGAGGTGTCATTCTGAAGAATACTTAGCACTTTTCCTCCACAAATATCTTTTCCATCATTAATTATCTTCATATTACTTGAGATAAAATTCTCAGGAAAAACCGTATGCGCATCAACCCTTAAGATGACATCGCCCGTCGCTTCCTTTAAAGCTACATTCCAACCGCTAGATAAAATGTGCTTAGGATTATCAAGTACCAAAACCTTCGCGAAGGAGGTTTCGGTTTTCTGAAAAGAGATCATTTTTTGTTTTGTTCCATCACTAGACATCCCATCCACTAATATGACCTCTATATTCTCATGAGGATAATCCTGCTTGTTTAAACTACTCAAAGAAAAAGATAATGCGTTTTCGGCATTATAAGCAATTATTATGAAAGATACCTTGTCCATCGCGTCTTTCTCAATTCATTTATTTCCGCCAATTCTATTCTTTAGAGTTAAAAGGAGGTGTATTTCGTCATGAAACCTCTGTGCAAGTATGTCCCAGTCATACTTCGCAGCCAAATCTCGAGCATTTTTGCTTTTTTTATCATACTCGGCCCGACCTCCTATTGCTTGCATAATGGAACTTGCGATAGATTCAATAGTAGGCTCTGTCACCCAGCCAGCGTCAGCTTCTCTAACGGGTGTCGCCATATTGGTTCCTGGGGTCACTATAACAGGCACACCATATGCAAGAGCTTCCAAAAGCCCCATAGGCAATCCTTCAAATCTAGATGTCATTATAAACAAATCAGCCTTTTGAAGTACTTGCTTCTTTCGATCATCAAATGCCTCTCCCTCAAATGATATCAAATCTTCCAACCCGTATCCTAGGACTTGTGCCTTAAGTAGTTCATAATCTCTATTAAGTTCTCCATACATTTTTAGTGTAAATTGGACCTTCCTTAACTCCTCTTTAATTGAGTTGATGGCATCTATCAATAGATCAATACCCTTATGATAGGCATTTAGTCGACCGATAAACACAGCATTTATACCATATGAAGAGAACTCTTTTTTATGAATAATCGGCATGCTTATACCATTGGGTATAATTACGTGGTTTTTATTCCATTTATCTGTGGAATCACGGTACTCGTCAAGAGTCAAATATTGTATTGCTAACGCTTTCTTCAAAAAATGAGAAAACATTAGAAAATTCGCAATTCTCTTTTTAAACCATTTTTTGTTTTGAGCTGGCGAAGTTAAAGCACCACGCGGGACGATAATATACGGAATTTTACTCTTTAAAAGTTCAAAATGAAACTTTATACAATTGGGATAATAGAAATCTTCAAAAACTACCAAGTCTGGATTTTGATATTCACTAGGCAATGAAGATAATGTCAATTTACCACCATATTCCGACAAATTGTGAAAACAACCAACCTCACTCCAATGCTCAATGTAGGCATCTGTACAATTTACCCACAACACATCATCAATCTTTTCTTGAGCCTTCACTCTTGCGGGTACGCTCCAACTTGGTCCCAAGGACTTCACGCTACTTAAGTTTGAAATAAAAACTATTCTCATGATACTACACTTATTCTACATATACACACGAAGAAATGGTATCCTCTTAAGCATTAACAACTGCCAAGTAGTCTTGGATACCTGGAATTTCATTCAACATAATTTCATCGTTCTTATAAGTTAATTGAAAAGAACGAGACTTTAACATTAATGAATACAAGAGAAGAGAAGACATGCCGAACACGGAATATACATTAATGTGTCTTTTATACATTAACCCCTCGACCGAGTATGATGATGGTAGAAGAGTAAAATCCAAAAACTTGTAATCGTCTCTAATTGCAGATAAAATGTCTTTTATTTTTTGTGCTTCATATGCATAGGCTGTTGGATGGAATTTAATACCAATTTTGGCATTTCTATTATTTGCGCAGAGCGTATCGATAATAAGCTTAAAAGCATTAATAATCAACTGCTTATCTTCTCTTAAATAATTTGTAATAATAAGGGAATCTATATCTTCATCACCATCTGAGAGTATTGAGAAATAACAATCCACATTCGTAAGAATCTTGTTTTCTCTACACCAAGGGAAGGCTTCTTCTGATATACAAATACAACCTTTAAACTTTCTTGTTATCTTATAATCTGGCGTTTCACCCGCACCAATTAAATCCAAAAACATTCTGCCATTTAAATATCTCCTTTTCAAGTACCGACGTCTTAATGATTCTTGTGACATATAAGACATTGTTCCTTCCTCGATGAAATAATAACCTCTGCAATGAACGTTTCTCAAAAAAGGTAGTATGGTGTACATACTATAGCTCGGTATATATAGTATGAAATCCTCATTATTAATTACATCTTTCGCAAAACTATTGTAACGAGGAATCAACTCAAAACGATAATTAATCAATTGTTTGAGTTTACTATTCGTGTTACGCCGATACTTATCTATTATGGGCTCTATATCATAAAACAATAATTGATCGGAAAGATCGGGAAATCTTGTATTCCGCTCAGATACAATGACAACTTTCTCGCCCTTATCTATAAGTTGAGATACGGCATGAAAGACTGCAATAACACAGATATTTGAATGTAGATAAAAAATATGCTTCATTCTCGTCTTTCTCACTATTCGGATAATAAACGCTCTATACTATCTTGAAAGTCTTGAGCAAGATTCACCCAATCATTTTGCTTGGCGAGTACCTTTGTATTCTTCCCCAAAACTCCCATTATTTCTCTTTCATTGATTGACTGCTATCCACTCAAAGATGCGGATGGCAATGAAACAATCTTACCTGGAGTGGTTGCAAGTGAAAAGACAACACCATAACTATACCACATCATAGCAAAAGTAATTACATCTCCGGTCTTCATTGACATTAAAAAGATGTACAAAAACAAGACAGTCGCAAACAATAATGATTTACGTTTCTTTAAACACTCTTTAAACATAATCCCGAGAAAAGCTAACAAACATATGACCGCGACAGTACCTCCCATGGCAGCGGTGGATAGTAAAAGATTATGAGAATCTCTTTCTTCGCGATATCTAATTAGCCTCTCTTCGACATACCCTGTACGACCAAATCCAAATAATGGTCTCTCAGCATATAATGACCAAGCTTCTTTAATCAGATTGGAACGATCCCCTCTACTCTCTTGCAAAGCGTTAAAACGTTCAAACAGACTAATATCATTATTATTTTTGTTGACGAAACCCACAACAAGCGAAACCGAAATGAGAATGATTGGTAAAACGATAATCCATTTTTTTAAAATAACTCTATAGGAAAGAACGAGCAGACAGGCAGCAACCATTAGAATCGTTCCTCGGCTACCACTCAGTATCAAGTAAAAAACAATCAAGACAATTGAGACGAAATTGATGATTAAAAGCCACAAAGATTCCTTATTATGAACAATATCGTTAACGAGGATTAAAGAGCCCAGTCCTATCATAAAACTATATGTATTCGGGTTCTCTCCAAAAAGCCACAATTGTCCGTTACTCGTAAAATAGTAACCACGAAGAAACCCTAAAAAGAAAGCAAGAATAATCAATACGCAAGTATAAGAGTAGAGCATAAGCGATTTCCGCATGACAATGGGATACTCAATAAAGTATTGAGCGATAATAACAAACCCGAACTCACCAACCAAAAGTTTTATATAGAAAACATAATCGATAGTTGAGAACTGCGTATACACTAATTCTGAGCAAAATAAAGTGCAAAACAAAAGAAACAATGGAAGCAGAAGCTTTTTTAAGTGCACAATTTGTTTTCTGACATTTCCGTCAAGCAATGCACAGATCACACATAAGGCGAAAAAATACTGTCCTAATCCTTGTTGCTCAGAAATTCTCTCAGAAATCCCCCTAATTGAGCTTAAATCAAACGGATTAATAGCCCCAAAAGGAAGAATCATCGCGTAAAACAAATAAATATATTTGGTAATAGTCCTCATAACTAACTGCTATTTTAGGGATTGTCGTTTAATGTTTTCAATTTGAGTTGTCCGGAAGTCATCCCTTGTTCTCTTCCGTTTCCAACTCGTCATTATATTTCTTGTCGCTTGATCCGGGCTTCATCGCCCGGATTTCGCGTTGTTTTTTCCACTTTCATCCCGGAGGCCTCGGGCGAGAACTCCGTTTCGGAACCGTTTGAGAGGCTCAACTATGCGGCCTCTTCCTGTTGTCGTTCCATCAACCTTTCTGCCAGCAGCACCGCATTCGCCGTGTGGATGCCGAAGAAGATGTACAGGATCTCCGTCTCCTTCCTTCTGGCTTTGATCCGACGCATCGAGTAATGCTCTTTCTGCGTCCCGAATGATCCTTCCATCGCCGTCGCTCTCACTCTCGCAAGTTCCTGTCTCACAAAGTCTTTCTCGTTCATCTCCTTGAAAGGCTTCCCTCTCTTCACGAAGGATGTCTGGATCTTCAGTTCCTTGCAGAGATCGCGGTTTGCCGTGCCGGCATAGCTCGTATCTCCACCTATCTTTTTCGCATCCATCCCGAAAAGACGCCGGTGCATCTTGATGCAGTGCGGCAACCGGGCCCCCTCGTTGAAGGCGTTGAACGACAGCTTTTCAATGAACGATATCCCATCCACCAGGATGTTGTTGCACTTGGCTCCGAACTCCACATTCTTTGTTTCCTTGCCGCGGACAATCGGTCTCACATACGGCTTGCTCACGCTCACTATCCGGTTCGGGATGCTCTCGCGGGCATCGCCGCTCTGGAAGTGGTTGCACTGCTGACGATAAGCTTTCGTGATAATGTCTATCGTCTGTTTCTCCCTATCCGTGAACAACTTGGCGGCTTCGTGTTCACGATCCATCTTCCGTATCTCCCTCAGTACCTTGCCCAGCAGGTCCAGCAGGCGTCGAGTGATTCTCCTGGTCTGCGTCTTGTTGTGCTTGCGCTGCTTGCGGTATGTCAGGTTCGCTTTTTCAACATCCAGGAACTTCGTCCTCGGACGATGGATTCCCAGCTGGCGGATCGCCTTGCACATCAGGTCATATCCCTTCTCCACGCACTCCCACAGCAGTTTCTGGTCGGTCGGATAGCGCATCTCGCTCTCGTAGCATGTCGCGTCCGTGTACATCGTGTCCAGATTCTTCATATAAGGCTTCCATGCCTCTGCCAGAAGGTTCTGCAATTCCTGGATCTTCAGCCTACCGGCCAACTCCGCCGCAATGTCGTCCAACAGTTTGTAGTTCGTCAGAGGATGGACCGGATCTATGAGGATGTCACAGAACAGCTGGTAGTGAATGTTCCCGTTCAGTTCTTCCATCAGTTTCGGGAAGCTCATCTGCGTCTTCATCTTCAGGAACATCAGCGCCACCTTCCCTTCCGGGGTGAAGTAGGACTTCCGTCCGCGTTTCGGAGCCATGCTCTTGCTCACGAGCCCGAAGCTCTCCGCCATCTCATGCAGCGGGAGGATCTTCTTCATCCTTCCCAGTTCGCTCTTCTCAAACGTCTCCCGGTACAGTTCATAAAAATTGAACTCCGAGAACGGGAGATTTGGAGTAATCTCAGCAAAATTTCGTATTTTTGACATCGTAACTTTTAGTTCGATTCCTCCGAAATTCACTTTCCTACGGTGTTCGGAGGAATTCTTTTTCCCTAAATCAAAGATACAAAATTTCTAACACATTAACAATCAATTTGTTATAAAGTTTTCATCAATTTGCGACTGTCCCTATTTTATTCTTAGTCTTGATAACAATATTCTTTTAAGCTCAAGATAATCCTCCTGCTTTTGTAATTCGCACCATAATACCACTAAAAGCAGAAACATGATTGACTGCAACAAGCCATTAAGAATCTCGTTATCAATAAGATGCAAAAATGAAACCATTATAAAAGACAATGCTGCCCCCCATGTCTTGATGATAAACGACTTCATATAATCCGCATATCTTATATGCCCCTTTCGTGATAAGAATACCAAGGACGTTTGCCATCGAATGAACACGTAAAAAAGAAACGAACTAATAGTACCATAAACCCCAATTCTCGACGTTATAAATAAGGACAAAAGGGTAATGAGACTAATCAACTCTATAAAAATCATTTCTTTTGTCTGGGCTAATGACTTGAATATATTACGGTTAAAGGCCGTAAATGATTGAAGCCACCCGGCAAGAAATAGTATTTTAAGATAATTGACCATCCCAAGCCACTTCTCCCCAAGTAGCACTCTTACCTCCAGATGAGCGTTGAGAACAAGCAACGCTATAGAAACGGACATTATTAGAATCGCGATATTGTTTATCTTAATAGAGTGCTGTACAATCTCTCTATCATCTTCTTTGGTTAAAATAGGGAAAAGGGCATTGTCAATGATTGAGTTCTGAGTCGATGTAACAACGTTTTGTAACTTATAGCTCTGGTTGAAATAGCCGGTAATGGTTAAAGGTGAGATCTTTGCTACAACATTAACGATGATATTCTCTGAGACATTTCGTATCACATTCGCAAGAGTAGTATCAAAACCAAATCCAAACAATTCCTTAAATGACGCCAAGGAGAATTGAAAACGAAATCGATAACGAGTAACAAGAACTACCGAGATAGCAAATAGTGAAGAAGAAATGATTAACTGGAAGATAAGAGTATATACGCCAAATCCCAATAACGCGAAAATCACAGCAAATACGAGAGATAGAGCGCCACACGCCAAATTGATAATTGCCAATGCCTTGATTCTCAACTCTTTTAACATTCTAACTCTTGGAACAAGGCCAACAGCCTCAATAATAAAAACCAATCCATATAAACGTAATAAAACAGTAAGTCGCGGCTCCGAATAATAAGAAGACACTAAAGGTGCAATCGCAAAAATAACAAAGTATAAAAAAAGAGAAATAGCCAGATTATAACATGCCAACGTGTTAAAATCAATCGAGGATGCTCCTTGTTTTTTTATTAAGGCTCCACCCATACCTGCATCCATGATAGTTTCTGCAACAGCAATGAAAATTGCCATCATCCCCATAAGGCCATAGTCTTCGGGCGTCAACATATGGGCTAATATTATTAAACTAATAAAATTAAGCCCCTGCCGACCTAATGCCATTATTCCACTCCAAATAACGCCTGTTTTCGTTTCTTGTAAAAAACCACTCATCTCCAGATTATAAATATCCCCTTTTCATTCTTCAATTCTAGCATAGAATAAGAGGAAAGATCGCTAACTAAATGATGCTTATTGATGAAACAACCTTTTCGACAGTACATTGGGTGTAAGAAGACTGCAAATAATACTGATAAAGGTGGCAATCCCAAATGTAATAAACATCGGTACTAATACCCAAAGAATGAACACATCGCCATGAGGTACTAATCTATTCTGGATAGAGTAACCAATATTCTGATGTACGAGATACCAGATAAAACACACTTCACCGAGATTATCTAGTAAACAAGTAATACGACTATTTGAAAACTGAACCTTAATGGTTACTAGAACGACAAACAAAAGAAGGAAGATAAACAACTCTAAAGACTTAAATAACGCCAAAAGAGTTGCTATTAAACAGAGAGTAATAGCAAACCAATTCTTATCCTTAACAGCATAGCTTAGAACCATCCCAATTGTTATCTCCGCCAAATACAAAGAATTGAACAGATAACAGAGTTTTTGTGGCAAAAGTTCAAGTTTACATATTAAAGATAATATGGCGATACAAAACAAACAATTCCTTCGGATATCGGTACTCCGTATGAGCAACAAACTCCCCAACAAAAATTGAGATACGAAAAGGGTTTGAATAAACCAGTGGGCCCCATCAACACAATCAATACCTGGGTGAATTATACAAAATAAGTCTATCAAAAAAACTCCGAAAGGAACGCACCTTCCCTCAACGGGCCAAACAATCATCCACAAATAAATTATGATGACAGCAAAAAAATAAGGAAACCATAGACGGTAGTACCTTTTTGCAAGAAATAACCCATAAATCTTTAACCCAGACCCATGATTCTCTAGAATGCCTTTAGTCATAAAATAGCCAGAGATAATGAAAAAGATAGCTACTCCAATCCAGCCATTTTCGAAGACTAAAGAATAATGAATCTTATCCTCACTATTTACTATTATTTCATTGTATCTAACCGTATAATGATACAGAACAATTCCTATAATTTAAGTTTCGCAAGTAGCTAAAAAAAGAAAAATGCTAAGGTTGAAATCTTTGAGAGTTATTGCATATCTCATTGATTATCACTATATTAGTGTCG
>CACZKE010000007.1 GCA_902781705.1 uncultured Bacteroidia bacterium | reverse complement strand
GTGAGGATCCACCTCTTCCCATTCCGAACAGAGAAGTTAAGCTCACCCGCGCCGATGGTACTGACCCACCAGTTGGGAGAGTAGGTCGCCGCCGTTTTTTGAATCCCCGGACTCCTATGGAGTTCCGGGGATTTTTGTTCTTCCTTCGGTCGAACGCAAAAAACGTCGGCTCCGCCGTCCGACCCCCTGCCGCTACGCGGCTGCCCCCGAGGGGGCACACCCCCTCCGGTCCCCCTGGAAGGGGGATGAGTCGGCCTGCGGCCTCCGATTGGCGATGTTCATCCTCAGAATCGGCTTGAAATGAGGATGAGATGGCAAAATACGTTAGTTCGTCCTCAAAGGTGGGCAGAAATGAGGACGAGATGGCAGAATACGTTAGTTCGTCCTCAAATATGGGCAGAATTGAGGATGAGGTCGTTGCAGTCGACAAAAAAAACCGACTCCCGTGAGGGGAGCCGGTTTGATTCGTTAAGCACGCCTGGATTAGCGGAGCTTGGTGTAGCCGTAGCGGGCCTCGTCGCCGAGTTCGATCTCGATGCGCATGAGGCGGTTGTACTTGGCGATACGGTCGGTACGGGACAGGGAACCGGTCTTGATCTGGCCGCTGTTGGTAGCGACGGCGATGTCGGCGATGGTGGTGTCCTCGGTCTCACCGGAACGGTGGGAGGTGACGGTGGTGTAACCGTGACGGTGGGCCATCTCGATGGCGTCCAGGGTCTCGGTCAGGGAACCGATCTGGTTCACCTTGATGAGGATGGAGTTGCCGGCGCCCATTTCGATACCCTTCTGGAGGTACTTCACGTTGGTCACGAAGAGGTCGTCACCCACGAGCTGGCAGCGGTCGCCGATGGCCTTGGTGAGCTTCACCCAGCCCTCCCAGTCTTCCTCGGAGAGGCCGTCCTCGATGGAGTCGATCGGATACTTGGAGATGAGCTCCTCGAGATAGGCGATCTGCTCGTCGGTGGTGAGCTTCTTGCCGTTCGGATCCTTCTGCTTGCCGTCCTTGAGCTGCTTGTAGTCATAGTAGAAGGTGTCACCCTCCTTGAAGCAGAACTCGGAAGCGGCGCAGTCCATGGCGATCTTCACGTCCTTGCCGGGCTCGTAGCCGGCCTTCTTGATGGCCTCGATGATGCAATCCAGGGCATCGTCGATACCGTTGAGCTTCGGGGCGAAACCACCTTCGTCACCCACGGCGGTGGAGAGGCCACGGGCCTTCAGAACCTTCTGGAGGGCGTGGAACACCTCGGCGCCGATGCGGACGGCCTCAGCCTCGTTGGGAGCGCCGACCGGACGGATCATGAACTCCTGGAAAGCGATGGGGGCGTCGGAGTGGGCGCCGCCGTTGATGATGTTCATCATCGGGACCGGGAGGACATAGGCGTTGGTGCCGCCGAGATAGCGGTACAGCGGAAGACCGAGCTCCAGGGCGGCCGCCTTGGCGACGGCGAGGGAAACGCCGAGGATGGCGTTGGCGCCGAGTTTGGACTTGGTCGGGGTGCCGTCGAGTTCGATCATGGTCTTGTCGATGGCGCGCTGCATGGTGGCGTCCATGCCGACGATGGCGGGGGCGATGACCTCGTTGACGTTCTTCACAGCCTGGAGAACGCCCTTGCCGCAATAGCGGGAACCGCCGTCGCGGAGCTCGAGGGCCTCGTTCTCACCGGTGGAGGCACCGGACGGAACGGCGGCGACGCCGACAAAACCGCTGTCAAGGGTAACTTCAACTTCGATGGTGGGGTTGCCGCGGGAATCGAGGATCTCCCTACCGAAAACTTGTACGATCTGCATTGTTTTATGGGTTTAAAATGTTTGCTTTCTTAGGAGCGCCGCAAATTTACGAAATTTCTGGAAGAATATCAACGGACGCGGTACACCTGGATACCGGTAACGGCTTTCCGGCCCATCACATACTCTTCCAGGGTCTTGGGGTCCATGACGACCTTCATGGGCACGGTGGATGCGTGGATGAACCGGACCGGCTTCCCTGGTGCCACTTTGGCGATGGCGCAGTGGGATACGTCCAGGCCGTCCACCTTCGTTGTGAAGAGGATGATGTCGCCGTTCCGGATGCCCGGAAGGGCCTTTTTCAAAGCCGATTTGGGAATGTAGGAGGAAGGCACCGCGTTGATCTGCCGTTCGATGGCGGCGATGGCATCGACATCCGTCATCCGCTTGTAGGAGTCCGGATGCCGGGACATGTAATGGACCGGATGGCCGAAATCCACGCCGCCCAGCGCCCCCGTCATTTCCTGCAGGACGCCTCGTTTCACGCCTTGCCGGGCCCATTCGGTCGTATAGTGCAGCCGGTCTTCATAGCGACCGCACACCCCGTCGCGGTACCGGCTCTCGCGCAGTTCCCGGGCCAGGGTCTCAAAGGAACCGTCCTGCCCAGCTGCGCGGACCAGTCCCAGGCACGTCTCCACGAAGAGAATGCAGTCCGTCCGCGTGAGGTAGATGCACAGGGTTTCCTGTTCCGGTTCTTCCAGTGTTCCAGCTACATACGGCTGTCCAAGCAGCGCCTCCGCCGCCCGGACCATGCGGTCGCCCACGGGTTCATCGGCATACCCTTTCAGGTCCGTCATTACTTGAACGGCCAACGCCTCGTCTTCCGGCGTGGTCACATACTTTTCGGCCGGCGTCTGTCCCTGACAGGCCATCAGGGAGAGGAAGAGGACCAGCGCAGTCATCCATCGTCTCATACCGACAAAGATACGTATTTTTCGTATCTTTGCAGCCGGTATGGACAAGTCGAAGGCATTGGAATCGGAGTTCCGGACGTATTACCGTCCGCTGTGCCTGTATGCCCTGCACTACCTGGGTGATCCGGATGCGGCGGAAGATATTGTCCAGGAGAGTTTTACGGCACTTTGGCAGCAGGAGAAAGCGATTCAGAGCGTGAAGGCCTGGCTGTATGCGGCCGTCCGGAACCGTTGCATCGATGCGCTCCGGCGGACCGGGAAGACGGAACCGCTGCCCATGGACCTGGACGGGCCCATTTCCGACGACGAAGCAGCGGAGCGCTCCACCCTGGAAGCCCGCCTTTGGACCGCCGTGGATTCCCTCCCCGAAATGCGCCGGAAATGCCTCCTTCTGGCCAAGCGTGACGGCCTGTCCTACAAGGAGATAGCTGAAGAGTTGAACCTTTCCGAACACACCGTCCGTAATCACATTTCCCGGGCGCTGGAGACCCTCCGCGATGGCGGCCCGGAAATCCTCGACTTCATTTTTTCATTTTTCTGATGGTACTTTTCACGGAGTTGTGCGTCTTGAGGGTGTATGGATCATTTTGACGAAAAGCATCTTTCCTTTGTCCTCCGCCATTATCGGCAGGGGACGTTCGACACGCAGGCCGCGTGGGAGAAACTCTCCGGAGCCCGTCGGCGCCATCCGGTGTGGCTGCTGTGGACCCTGCCCGTCGCGGCGGCCCTGGCCCTCGGCGTATTCTTCTCCTGGCGGAACACATGGACCGAATACCGCAGCTACGACCTGGCGCAGGCCTTTACCCTGGTCGATGGTACCCGCGCCACCCTTGCCCCGGGAGCGACGCTCCGCTACCAGCCGCACAAGGCCTCCCGGCAGGTGTCGATGACCGGCAAGGTCCTCTATGAGGTCGTCCATGACGAGGCGCACCCCTTCACCGTCACGGCACCCTCGGCCACGGTTACGGTCCTCGGGACCGTCTTCCAGGTCGCTGCCGGTGGCATGGACACGCGGGTCGATGTCACCGAGGGCCGCGTACGCTTTGCGGGAACCCAGGGTGACGGCCTCATCCTCACGGCCGGGCAGTCCGCCTCGCTCCGGGATGCCGTCCCCGTCCTGGAAGAGACTCCGCTTCCGAATCCATCGGCCTGGGCCACCGGCTCCTTCCGCTACGAGGCCACCCCGCTGGAAACCGTCCTCCAGGAGCTCTCCGCCTTCTACGGCGTCCCCCTCTCCACCGACGCCCCCTCCCGGCTCCTCACCGGCACCTTCTCCACGGCCGACCTCGACGAAACCCTCTCCCTCATCGAAGCCGCCCTGGACGTCACCATCGACCGGAAATGACCGTTTCCCGCAAGTGCTTCATGCATAGGTAATTATGTAAACCGCTTTATGTCGTTTTACATAAGGCGCTTTGTGAAATCGATTGATAATGAAATGATTATGAATAACGCAGTTAGAAAGATCGTATTGCTCGCGGCAGCCTGTTGCCTGCTGCCGTCCCTCTCCGCCCAGGAAATCAGGAAATTCGAAATCGGGGTCGATGCTTCCTACGGCATCAGCCTCAAGAAGTCGGAGGCCAACCGCTACGGGTTCGACCTGTTCGGAGGGTATAAGGTCAATGAGCATTTTTCGGCCGGGGCCGGCGTGAATTATACCAGTTATATGAGCCGGCTGCTTCCCAGCGGAATGGAAAACATCATTGTGCAGACGAAACCGTATCATGCCGTCCGTCCCTTTGTGTATGCCCGGTACGATTTCCTTCCGGACCGGAAATGGACGCCTTTTGTCGGGGCGCGGCTGGGGTATGCCTTTTTCAGCGATTCCAGCTTGAACTATGGCGTTCTGTATGGCGGTGACGGGACGATCGATGCCTCTGACTATGAGTACCTGAGAGATCTGGACCATACCCTTGACGTGAAGGGCGGTGTCTTCGGCTCCATCGACCTGGGTGTTTCCCGACATATCGGCACGAAGGGCGCTAAACTCTCCTTCGGCGTGTCCCTGGATTACCAGCCTGTCACGTTCAACTATTACAAGCATTCAGAAAAGCGGACCAATCTCACCGTGGGGCCGAAGATCGGGCTTATATACTAGAGGAAACGTCTGAAAATGAATATGATAAGAAAAACGCTACCGACGGTCGTCCTTCTGCTGGTCGCGACGAGCCTGTGGGCGCAGACGACGCTGCGCGAGGGGATGGCCGCCCTGGAGCAGAGGTATGGTGTCCATTTCGTGTATGATGCCGCGCTGCCGCTGGAGAGGAAAGCGGTACAGGCCGATGGGGCCACGCTCGAGCAGGCGCTGGAAAGCCTATTCGAGGGGACGGACATCCGCTATGAGATCAAGGGAAACCACGTGGTTCTCAGGAAGGTACGGAAAGTGACGATCAGCGGTCTGATCACGGATGCCGCCACGGGCGAGACGCTCATCGGAGCTGGAGCGACCGTCGGCAGGGACGGGGCCGTCACCAATAACTTCGGTTTCTATTCCCTGACGATTCCGGAAAAGGAGGAGGTCAAAGTCACCTATTCCTATGTGGGGTATGCGACGCAGACGGTCACCATTCCCGCGCGGAGCAACCGGACTGTCCATGTGCAACTGGTTCCCGGCGCTTCCCTGGAAGAGGCCGTCGTCACTGCGCAGAAGGAATCCGGCATCGCATCGACCAAGATGAGCGCCATCGAGGTTCCGCTGCAGGTCATCAAGTCGGCCCCGGCCCTTTTCGGCGAGGCCGATGTCATCAAGACGCTCCAGCTCCTGCCCGGTGTCCAGGGCGGGACGGAGGGCTTCTCCGGCATCTACGTCCGGGGCGGCGGACCGGACGAGAACCTGCTCCTGCTGGACGGGATTCCCATCTACAATGCGGAACACCTGCTGGGTATCTTCTCCATCTTCCAGCCGGAAGCCATCAAGAAAATGACCCTGTACAAAGGCTCCTTCCCGGCCCGCTACGGCGGCCGTATCTCCAGCATCGTCGATGTCCGCACTAACGACGGCAATCTGTATGAGACACACGGGAGTTTCGGCGTGAGCATGATCAGCGACAAACTGCACCTGGAAGGGCCCATCTGGAAAGGAAGGACCTCCTATTCCATCAGTGCGCGGGGCATGCATACGTTCTTCCTCACCCCGATCGTCAAACTTGCCGGGTTCGACGGAACGTATTATTTCTATGACCTGGATGCCAAGTTCACGCACCGCTTCAGCGAGCGAGACCGACTGTTTTTCAACGTTTACAACGGCCTGGACAACTTCCACTACCGATACGACGACCAATCCGAAAATTCCCGGATGGGCAGTTCCACCACCGACAACTCGTACCTGGGTCTTCGGTGGGGGAATACGGTGGCGGCCCTCCGTTGGAACCATGTCATGGGCCCGAAACTCTTTGCCAATACGACGGTGGCCTACAATCGTTACCGGATGAAGGTGGCCTCGGACCTGGTGTCCAAGGAAACGGCCCTGGACGGAACCGTCGACAACAGCCGGTACCAACTGGACTACCGTTCCGGGATGCGGGACTGGGTGGCGAAGGCCGACTTCGACTATATGCCCTCCTCTTCCCGACAGGTCAAGTTCGGCGCCCAGTACACATTCCACACCTTCATCCCGGAAACCGTGTCCACCTATGCCCAGGAGATATCGGACGGGGTGGTCCAGATCGACACGACGCTCAACCTGAGAAGCAATGACACGCAGGTGGGCCATGAGGCCAGCCTGTATGTGGAGGACGACATCCGTCTCGGGAACCGCCTGACGCTGAATCCCGGCCTTCATGCCTCCCTGTTCAACACCCAGGGAAAAACCTATTGGTCCCTGGAACCGCGCATGAGCGCGAAAGTGAATTTCACCGACGACTGGGCGGCCAAAGCGTCCTATTCCCGGATGTCGCAGTATGTCCACCTGCTGTCTTCCTCGCAGATCACCCTTCCCCTGGACCTCTGGGTCCCCATCACCAAGGACATCCGTCCCGAAACGTCGGACCAGTTCTCGCTGGGCTTGTACTATAACGGCATTCCCGGCTGGGAATTCTCGCTGGAGGGGTATTACAAATCCATTCAGAACGTTCTGGAGTACAAGGAAGGCGTAGCGTTCCTGTTCGACTCCAACGGATGGGAGAACAAGGTGGAAGTGGGCTCCGGCCGGGCGATGGGCCTGGAACTCTTCGTCGAGAAGACGATGGGGAAGACCACCGGCTGGCTGGGCTATACGCTCGCGAAAAGCGACCGGCTGTTCCCGACCATCAACCGGGGCGAACGCTTCCCGTACCGCTACGACCGGCGGCACAACGTGAACCTTGTGGTGAACCACAGGTTCAATGAGCGGTTCGATCTCAGCGCCACCTGGCACTTCGCCTCGGGCGGAGTGACCACCCTTCCGGAGCGGAGGATCGTCATGGCTTCACCCGCCGGCGACCTGCGCTTCGAGGACTTTGTCACTTCCCGGAACAACTACCGCCTTCCTTCCAGCCACAACCTGAACCTGGGCTTCAACTTCCACCGGAAGCATCGACGCGGGGAAGGAATCTGGAACCTGAGCGTGTACAACGTCTATAATCACAAGAATCCGAGTCTGGTACTCAAGGAGAACAAGGAAACATCCACGGCCAGTTCCAATCCGGACGGGACATGGGAATGGCAGCAGGTCCATTCGGTCCGGCTCAAGAAGATCACCCTCCTTCCTTTCTTCCCTTCCGTCGGTTACACCAGGACATTCTAAGCCATGAAAAGAATCTTCATTCCATTGACAGCGCTCATTGTCGGGGCCTGTACGAGTACCATCGATTACGATTTCAGCCGGGTGGAACCCCGGCTCATGGCCGTCGGCTGGCTGGAGCAGGCGTCCGATGTCCAGACCGTCTGTATTTCCCTCAGCGAAGGGGGCCTTGTGAAAGCCGTGGAGGACGCCCGGGTCATCTGTACCGTGAACGGAAAGGAGGTGGCCGACGTCAGTGTGCGTACGGCAGATCTGACGGAACAGCATTCCGACTATTCCGACTGGACCGTGATGCCCTTGATGTCAGACGGTCTCAAACTCGACCATCACCGCCAACTCCCCGTCACATTCCCGGCATCGCTCCGGCCGGGGGACAAAGTCCGCCTGCAGTTCGAGGCCAATCAGGGAGCCTACAAGGCGGCATCTTCCGAAATGACCGTTCCGGAACCGGTGTCCATCGCGAAGGTGGATACGGCCCGGGTTACCGTCCGGCATATAGACTGGACGGACCGTTATCTCCAACTCCGGGCCGATGTTCCTGACCGGAAAGGTGAGGAGAACTGGTATTCCATTTCCCTCCGGAACATTTCCGAGGGTTGGTATTCTTTCCTGGACGGAGGCCCCGACCTTTTCGTTTCCGTGGATAACACCCTGTATATACATGATTTGGACGACCCGGTCCTGTTGGACGGAAACATGGGTGCGGACGACCTGACCTTTTTTGACTTTTCCGGAAACGGATCCTTCGCCTGCTTTTCCGACCAGATGTTCCGGGACGGGACGGCGCATCTCAAGATGAATGCGTTCTCCTCCTGGAACGATGAGGGACCGGATTTCATGAGTCTTGGAGCAGAAGTCCTCCGGCGTTACGGATACATCGAGGCCCAGGAGCGTGGTTTTGACCGTTGCCGGGCTGCGCATCGTCTGGAAATCCGCCTCAGTCATTGTTCCCGGGACGCCTATTTCTATCTCCGTGCCCTACGGACCATTTCCTCGGACGGATACGAACCCGCCATCGTGGAGCCCGTCACCGTCCCCTCCAACATCGAAGGCGGTATCGGTTTTGTGGAAGTCCTCAATACGGCCGCCGCACGCATCGACCTTCCTTCGGAAGAAGAGTATTACGGAGACTGGCGGTTTCCTTATTTGTGACGCCGCCCGTAGGGCTTTAGAAATACTTCTTCTCCTGCCTATACAGGGCGACGAAGATGAAGATCAGGACCGTGAAGGCCCAGAGGGAAGAGCCGCCATAACTGAGGAGCGGGAGCGGGATGCCGATGACGGGCATCAGGCCTACGGTCATGCCGATGTTGATGAACAGGTGCATGAAGATGCACGAGGCCACGCAATAGCCGTAGATGCGGTTGAAGCTTTCCCGGCAGCGCTCGGCGTCCAGGATCAGCCGTACGATGAGGAATACGTACAGCAGGATGACGACGAGGCAGCCCACGAAGCCCCATTCCTCGCCCACGGTGCAGAAGATGAAGTCAGTGGACTGTTCCGGGACGAAGCCGAAGGCCGTCTGCGTTCCTTGCAGGAAACCCTTGCCGGTGAGTCCGCCGGAGCCGATGGCGATCTTGGACTGGTTCACGTTGTAGCCCACGCCGGCGAGGTCCTCCTTCATGCCGAGGAGTACCTCGATGCGGGAACGCTGGTGGTCCTGGAGGACGTTCTGGAAGATGAAATCCGTGGAGAAAACGAGGACGACGCCCACGATGAAAGCGGCCAGTGACAGCCCCAGGAAGCCGTCTTTGCCCCGGAAAGCGCGGATGCCCAGGAAAGGGAGGAGCAGGAAACTGAGTCCCAGCAAGATGTACAGGGGCTTGATTTTCAGGAGGAAGGCCCACCGGTAGGTCTGGCTTTCCCGGGCCGTCGGCACCCAGGCCACGCGCTCCATCCAGTCCAGATGGCCCTGGACCGCCCCCTGCAGCATCCCCCACAGCCAGGGCAGGACGGCCATCAGCGCGACGAAGCCGACGCCGATGCCGAGCCGCTTCCAGAACTCCTTGCGCGGGCCCATGAAGGCGTTGCACAGGGTCAGGATGCCGATGAGGATGAGGATGGAGGTATAGGGGCTGATGGTAAGCGTCGTGATGAAGAGCAGGATCACCAGGCCGATGAGCCCGAGCCACCAGCCGGAGAAACCTTCCCGGTACAGGACGAAGATGAAGCCGGCATACACGAGGGCGGAGCCGGTCTCGCTTTCCGCCACGATGATGAGCATGGGCACGGCGATGATGGCGGCCGCCAGGAGGAAATCCTTCCACTGGGTGATCTTGAAGTTCTGCCGGCTCATGACCGAGGCCAGGAGGAGGGAAGTCGTAATCTTCGATATTTCAGCCGGTTGGAACTTGATCGGACCCAGTTCGAACCACGAGTGCGACCCCTTCACGTCCTTGGAAACGAAGATGACCAGCACCAGCAGGGCACAGACGATGACGTACATGGGCACGGAGGCGCTTTCCCACAATCGGGGCGGCAGCACGAACAGGATGAGACCGGCCAGGCCGAAGGCGGTGAGCATCCAGACGAACTGTTTGCCGCTGCGGACGCTCCAGTCGAAGATGGAGGCCGGGTCCTCGGAATGGATGGACGCGTAGATGTTCACCCAGCCGATCAGAACCAGCAGGATATACACGCCGATCAGTTTCCAGTCGATGGACTGCTTGAGGCCCCTTTGATGTGTGTTCTCTCCGATCATCGTCCTAATCCTTCTTCACGCGGGACATCAGGTTCGCTTCCTTCATCCGCTTTTCCAGGTCTTCCCGCTTCACTTCGCCCTTGAGGTATTTCTCCACCATGAGCGAAGCCATCGGAGCCGCGTAGGTGGCGCCGAATCCGCCGTTTTCCACATAGGCGGCGATGGCGATCTTGGGATCGTCCATGGGCGCGAAGCAGATGAACACGGAGTTGTCGGCGCCGCGGGGGTTCTGGGCCGTGCCGGTCTTGCCGCACACGTCCAGCCCGTCGATATGGGCCACCCAGGCCGTTCCGCCCATACCGGCGCCCGAGTTACAGGCCCGCCACATGCCCTTGATGACCTTGGGGAAATGCTCCGGGGAAACCTTGGTATATTGTTTCTCGTAATATTTCGGGTCGATCTCCACGCCTTCCGAGGCCTTGATGATATGGGGGATGTAGTAGTAGCCCCGGTTCGCGACGGTCGCGCACAGGTTGGCCAGGTGCATGGGGGTCGCCAGGATTTCACCCTGGCCGATGGACAGGGAGATGACCGTGGTGGAATTCCAGCGGCCTTTCCCGTATGCCCTGTTGTAGGTCTTGGCCGTGGGGATGCTGCCGCTGAATTCGTTCGGGAAGTCGGACCCCAGTTTGGTGCCGAACCCGAAACTCGTGACCATGTCGTGCCAATGGTCCAGCGCCTCGCCGTAGTCCCCGTCGAACTTCTTGTTGTCCAGGATGTTCTTGAGGACGTAGCAGTAGTAGGCGTTGCAGGACATCATGATGGACTCCTCCATGTTGAGGGGCGATTTATGCCCGTGGCACCCCAGTTTGTGTCCGGCCCCGAAGTGGTAGCCGTGGTTGCAGGGGTACATCATCTCCGGACGCAGGACACCCTCCTCCAGGCCGATGAGCCCGTTCACCAATTTGAACACGGATCCCGGGGGATAAGAAGCCTGCACGGCGCGGTTGTACATGGGCCGGTACGGGTTTTTCGCGATTTCGTCGTAGTGCTTGCCGATGTCGGCGAGTTGGTCCACGTCGATACCCGGCGAGGATACCAGGGCCAGGATTTCGCCGGTACTCGGTTCGATGGCGACGAGGGCCCCCACCTTGTTCTGCATGAGTTCCTGCCCGTACTGCTGGAGGTTCGCGTCGATGGTGGTGACGATGTCATGCCCCGGAACGGCCTCCTTGTCGAACGCGCCGTCCTTGTAGGGCTGCTCGATCTGGTTGTGGGAGTTCCGGAGGAAGATGTGGTATCCCTTCTCGCCGCGCAGTTCCTTTTCGCGGGCTGCCTCGATGCCGGTCATGCCGGCGTAGTCGCCGCTCCGGTATTCGCCCGGATGCTTGTCGATATAGGCCTGATTCACCTCGGAAACGTAGCCAAGGAGGTTGCCGCCGGCGTTGATGGGGTAGTCCCGGATGCCGCGCACCTGCCCCCGGAAGCCGGGAAAGCGGTACTGGACCTCGGCGAAGCGGTTGTAGGTTTCCGCCGGGATCTGCTTGAGCATCGTCACGCTCTGGAAGCCGATCTTGCGGCGGTTCCGGTGGTACTCGTCCATCTTGCCGCGCAGGAATTCCGGTGTTACGTCCAGGACGGCGGCGAGGGCGAGGGTGTCGAAAGCCTCCACCTCGCGCGGATTCACGAGGATGTCGTACGCCACCTTGTTTCCCACGAGGATGTTCCCGTTCCGGTCGTAGATGACCCCGCGGGTGGGGAGGATCATCTCCCGGACCGTGGAATTGATGTCCGCATCGATCTTGTAGTGCTCGTCCAGGACCTGGATGGAGAAAATCTTCGCCAGGAGGACGGCGGCGACCACCCCCAGACCGATCAGGAGTTTGATATGCCTGCGGTCCGTGGTCATTTGCGCGTATCAGGGGCGAGGATGCCGATGACCAGCAGGGAAACCAGCACCCCGGCGACGAGGGATGCTCCGAACCGGATGGCCTGGAAGGAGAGCGGCCGGGTGCCGGCCCCGTCGGCCCAGACATAGATCGCGAGGAAGAGTGCCTGGACCAGGATAATGGCCATCAGCACCATCCCGAAGCCGTTTTTCCGGACGGCGAAGTCCTCCTTGCGGGCGAACAGTTCTCCGCCGAAGATGAGGCGGATGACCTCCTTCCGGACGAAGGCGACCGGGACCAGGGCGAGGACGTTGAGCCCGAGGATTCCCTCGGAGAGCAGGTCCACCACGAATCCCGTCGCGAACGCGATGACCATCGTGACCCAGGTGGGGACGCGGAGCGGAATGCACAGCACCATCACCGGAAGGATGGACAGCATCACGTACGGACTCAGGTTGAAGTAGTTGCAGATAAGCATCTGGACCACCGTCAGGAGGAGGTACACCAGGAAGAAACTGTTCTTTCTCATAGGCCGAAATCCTCCACTTCGTCGAAAGCCGTGTTATGGACGACGGTCACATAGCGGATGGCCGTGAAATCCTGGAACAGGTCCACCCGGATTTCATTGGTGGCACCGTTGATGACCTTGGCATCGCCGGCGAGGCCCAGCGGGATATCCGGCGGGAAGACCAGCGAATGGCCGCTGGTGTACACCGTATCCCCGACTTCGTACTTGTACTGGAGCGGCACTTCCTGGAGGATGGCGCCGTTGGAGCGCACGCCGTCCCAGACCAGGAGGCCCGTCGCGCCCTCTTCGCCGAGGCGGCCGCTGATGGAGATGTCGCTGTTCTGGAAGGAGAAGGCGTAGGCGTGGTGGGCGCTCACCGCGTCCACGATGCCCACGACCCCGCTCCGGGTGATGATGCCGGATTTCTCCTGGATGCCGTCCTCATAACCCTTGTTCAGGATCATGTAGTTGTGCTGCTTGTTGCGGCTGATCTTGATCACCTCGGCCGGGACGTAGTCGAAGCCCTGCACGCGGCCGTGGGCGATGCCCAGCGAGTCGATGCGCCGGGCATGGGCCTCACTCCGGTAGGTATCCAACTCTTCGCGAAGTTCGAAGTTCTCCTTCGCCAGGTCTTCGTTGATCTTCCTCAGGTTGAAGTAGTTCGCAATCTTCTGCGTGCTGCCCCAGACGGTACCCATCACCCCGTGTGCCGCACGGGCGATCCAGATCTGCTGGAGGCTCGCGTTGCGTGAGAGTAGTTGCAACGCAGCAATCTCCATCAGGATGAAGATTGCTGCACTGATAATCCGGGGGAGAATCGACCTCTCTTTGGGCATATTAGCGCATCAGGAAGGAGTAGTTGTCCGTGTTCTTGAGCGCGATGCAGGTGCCGCGGGCCACGGCGCGGAGCGGATCCTCCGCCACGTGGAACGGGATGTTGACCTTCTCGGAGAGGCGCTTGTCCAGGCCGCGGAGGAGGGCTCCGCCGCCGGAGAGGAAGATGCCGTTCTCCACGATGTCGGAGTAGAGTTCCGGAGGGGTCTGCTCCAGGACCTGCTGGATGGAGGTCTCCAGGCGGGCGATGGACTTGTCCAGGCAGTGGGCGATCTCCTGGTAGGGGATAAGGGCCTCCACGGGGTGGCCGGTCATGAGGTTCGGACCGCGCACGAGGAACGGTTCGGGCTCCACGTCCAGTTCCGGGATGACGGAACCCACGGCGATCTTGATCTTTTCGGCCGTGGTCTCACCCACCTTGATGACGTGCTGCTGGCGCAGGTAGTTCTGGATGTCCGTCGTGAAGACGTCGCCGGCCACGCGGATGGAATCCTGCTGGACGATACCGCCCAGGGAGATGACGGCGATTTCGGTGGTGCCGCCTCCGATGTCGACGACCATGTTGCCCTTCGGCGCCTCCACGTCCAGGCCGATACCGAGGGCCGCGGCCATCGGTTCGAAGATCAGATACACGTCGCGGCCGCCGGCATGCTCGGAGGAGTCACGGACGGCACGGATCTCCACTTCCGTGGAACCGGAAGGGATGCCCACGACGAGTTTCAGGTTCGGGGCGAAGAGGCTGCGGTGCTTGGAATTGACCTGGCGGATGAAACCGCGGATCATCATCTCGGCCGCGTTGAAGTCCGCGATCACGCCGTCGCGGAGCGGACGGACGGTGCGGATGCCGGGGTTCGTCTTCTCGTGCATGAGTTTGGCCTTCTGGCCCAGCGCGATGCACTTGTTGTTCGTATTGTCGATGGCGACGATGGAGGGCTCGTCCAGCACGATCTGGTCATTCTGGAAGATGACGGTATTGGCCGTGCCGAGGTCTATAGCGAGCTCCTGGTTCAGGAAACGGAATGCCATGTTTTCTCTTTCTAGTTTTTCGTAAGTGAATAATCGCTCAAAATTAAGAAAAAAATCTTACATTCGCGTAAAGATTCTCACTTAATGGAGCGAAAAAAGTACCTGGTCGTGACTGCCGGCGGGTCGGGCCTCAGGATGGGCTCCGCCCTTCCCAAGCAGTTCCTTTCCCTGGACGGACGGGCCGTCCTGCAGCGGACCATCGAACGGTTCGTGGAGGCATACCCTGACATTCAGGTGATTACGGTTTTACCCGAGGGACATGTCGCCTGGTGGCGCCGTTACTGCCAGGAAAAAGGGTTCAACTGTCCCCAGCGGCTTGTCAAGGGTGGCATCACCCGTTTCCACTCCGTCCGGAACGCTCTGGCCCATGTTCCCGACGGGGCCGTCGTTGCCATCCACGACGGGGTCCGCCCGCTGCTGTCCGCGGACCTCATCCGGGCGATGTTCGCGCAGATGGACCAGGGCGTCCGCGCCCTCATTCCGGTCGTGCCCATGGTGGACACCCTCGCCGTCCTGGACAAGGTTTCCGACGGCTCGCTGAAAGACTCGGGGGAACTGGTGGACCGTTCCCGCGTCTATGGGGTCCAGACCCCCCAGGTCTTCCGCAGCGAGGACTTGAAGGCCGCCTATGCGCAGGGGTATGACACGCTTTTCACCGACGACGCGTCGGTCGCGCGCCGATACGGAATTCCGCTCTCCTACATCGCAGGGGAGCGGAACAACATCAAACTGACGACGCAGGAGGACCTCCTCCTGGCCGAGGCTATTCTTCGGATTTCCCGCGGTTGAGGCCGGTATAGGTCGTACTCTTGAATTCCTTCACCCACACCTGGCGCTCGATGGGCTCGTCCAGGGAGATCATCGTATCCGTGGACTGGATATACGGAATCTTCTGGATGGTGTTCAGGAGGACTTCCATCAGGTGGTCGTTGTCCAGGCAGTACGCCTTCGCGAGGATGGCGTAGCGTCCGGTTACGAAATGACACTCGACGATTTCGGGGATTTTCTTGAGTTGGGCGATGACCTCGGGGTACCGGGTGGACTCCGACAGGGAGATGCTGATATAGGCGCACACGTTCAGGCCGAGCGCCTGCGGCTTCACCAGCAGCCGGGATCCGGTGATCACTCCGTTCGCTTCCAAACGCTTGACCCGCTGATGGATGGCGGCGCCGGAGACGCCGCATTCGCGGGCGATCTCCAGGAACGGCATCCGGGCGTTCTTGACAAGGAAGGACAGGATTTTCTGGTCGATCTGGTCGATGTGATAGGATGTAGCCATAGGTCTGGAAGATTACTGTTTCAAACTAACCGCTACAAAATTAAAAAATTTTTTTATAAGTTGTTCATTTTCCGGGCTGAAAATTTACGATTCAACAAAAAACGGCGTCGAAAAACGCCGTTTTTAATGTCAAATCCCAAGCAGAAGGGCCTCCACTTTATTTTTTTAAGCGTCTTTTCCCCTTGGAAGTCGGTTCGGATTTTTCAATAATGGCCTGACAGTCAGCCAGGGTGAGCGCACTGGCGTCCGTTCCTTTCGGGATCCGGTAGTTCTGCTCGCCCGATTTCAGATACGGACCGTAACGTCCGTTGATAATCCGGATATCACCCCACTCCGCGATGACGGCGTTCGCCGCCGGGGCGGAAGCCGCTTCCGTGATGAGGTCGATGCACTGGGCCAGGGTGATCTTGAGCGGGTCGGCTCCACGGGGCAGTTTCAAGTTCCGGTCGCCATATTTGAGGTAGGGACCGAACTTCCCCTTGGTGGCGATGACCGGAACGCCCTCGTATTCGCCTACGGTGCGGGGCAGTTCGAACAGTTTCAGGGCGTCCTCCAGGGTGATCGTCTCGATGAGTTGGCCCTTGCCGAGGGAGGCGAACTGACGCGTCTCGCCTTCGCCTTTCTGGACATAGGCGCCGAATTTGCCGAAGGCGGCCGTCACTTTCTGCCCATCCGGGGCTACGCCCAGTTCACGGCTGACATGGCTGTATTCGTGATTGCCGAGGACTTTTTCCACCTGCTGGTGGAACGGGCCGTAGAACTCGCCGATGAGGCTGTTCCAGACCTTGTTCCCGGCCGCGATCTCGTCGAAATCCTTCTCCACCGTCGCGGTGAAATCGTAGTCCATGATATCGCTGAAATTCTTGACCAGGTAGTCCGAAACGATGACACCGATCTCCTGCGGGAGCAGCTTGCCGCGCTCCGCCCCCACGGTCTCCATGCGCTCCTTGGAAGAGAGGGCGCCGCCCTTCAGGAACAGGTCCCTGACCGGGACCTTCGTCCCTTCCTTGTCCCCGTTCACCACATAGCCGCGGCCGGTGGTGAGGGTGGAGATGATGGTCGCGTACGTGGACGGACGGCCGATTTCCAGCTCCTCGAGTTTCTTGACCAGGGTGGCCTGGGAGTAACGCGGCGGGGCGGCCGTGTATTTGCACTGGGCGGTGATGCCCTTTTCATCCATCCGGTCGCCGACATGCAGTTCCGGCAGCACGAGGTCTCCCTCTTCGGGTTCCTCGTCGTCCCGGCCTTCCAGATAGACCTTCATGAAGCCGTCGAACAGCATCTCGGAGGCCTGCAGGGCGTAGTGTTCGGTCCGCTTGTCGGACGCGATCCGGATGGAGGTGTTCATCACCCGGGACTCGCTCATCTGGGAGGCGACGGTGCGCTTCCAGATCAGTTCATAGAGTTTCTTTTCCTGCGCCGTCCCGTCGATGGTCGCGTTCTCCAGGAAAGTAGGGCGGATGGCCTCGTGGGCTTCCTGGGCGCCCTTGGTCTTGGTCCGATACTGGCGCGGGTGGGAATACTCTTCGCCGAAATTGTCCAGGATGAGTTTCTTGGCCGCACCCAGGGCCAGGGTGGAGAGGTTCACCGAGTCGGTACGCATATAGGTGATCAGACCCCGTTCATAGAGGGCCTGCGCCACACGCATGGTCGTTGCCACCGGGAAGTGGAGCTTGCGGGAAGCTTCCTGCTGCAGGGTGGATGTGGTGAAAGGCGGAGCCGGGAACCGGGTGGCCTCCTTCTTTTCCAGCGAGTCGATCCGGTAGGACGCACCGATGCTGTCCTCCAGGAACTTCCGGGCCTCTTCCTCGGAAGGGAAGCGGGTGTCCAGCAGGGCTTTCACCTTGAGCGTGGCGGGCGTTCCCTCCGGATGGAAGAGCGCTTCCACCCGATAGAAGGGCTCGCTGTGGAAGGCCATGATTTCCTTCTCGCGGTCCACGATGAGGCGCAGGGCCACGCTCTGCACCCGGCCGGCGGAGAGTTTGGGCTGGATCTTGCGCCACAGCACGGGCGAGAGTTCGAAGCCCACGAGCCGGTCCAGCACACGCCGGGCCTGCTGCGCGTCCACCAGGTTCAGGTCGATGTCGCGGGGATGCTCGATGGCCTCCAGGATGGCCGGCTTGGTGATTTCGTGGAATACGATGCGGCGGGTCTTCGCCTTGTTCAGGCCCAGCGTCTCCGACAGGTGCCAGGAGATGGCTTCCCCTTCGCGGTCCTCATCGGAGGCGAGCCAGACGGTCTCGGCGGCCGACGAGAGCTTCTTCAGTTCGGCGACGACTTTCTTCTTGTCGGCCGGAACCACGTATTCGGGCTGGAAGCCGTGTGCGACGTCCACGCCCAGTTTCTTTTCCTGCAAGTCACGGATATGTCCGATGCTGGCTTTGACGAGATACTCTTTGCCCAGGTACTTCTGGATGGTCTTCACCTTTCCGGGAGACTCTACGATGACCAGGTTTTTTCCCTCCATTATCTTCTGCGTTTACCTATTATTTTGCAAAGTAAGCGAGATTTCGGGGATTATTCCAAATTTTCTGATTACTTTTGTAATTCGGAACATCCCGCAAGACCTTAGGTCTTGTACGCACATAAAGAAATTTTTTAAAATGTCAGAGAATACCCGCAAGAAGATCATCCGCTGGTTCTGGATCCTCCTCCTCGCACCCATCGCCCTGGTACTCATCCTGCTGGTGATCGTATGGGCCTTCGCCGAGATCCCGACCATCGAGGAACTGGAGAACCCCGACAGCAAACTCGCGACCCAGGTCATCGCCGAGGAAGGCGAGATCCTGACCACCTACCATATCGAGAACCGTACCTTCGTCGGCTACGACGAACTGCCCCTGCACCTGGTCCACGCGACCGTCGCTACGGAGGACGCCCGTTTCTACCGGCACTCCGGCATCGACATCCAGAGTCTGTTCCGCGTCCTGTTCAAGACGCTCCTCTCCCGCGATTCCAGCCAGGGTGGCGGCTCCACCATCACCCAGCAGCTGGCCAAGACGCTCTATCCCCGCAAGGAACACGCTTCCAAACTGGACATGGTCTGGATCAAACTCCGCGAGTGGATCACCGCGGTGAAACTCGAGCGCAACTATACGAAGGAGGAAATCGTGGACATGTACCTGAACGCCGTGTTCTTCGGGTCCAACTCCTACGGCATCCAGTCGGCCTCCCTGCAGTTCTTCGGCAAGAATCCCATCGACCTGAAGGTGGAGGAGAGCGCGGTCCTGGTGGGCATGGTGAACAAGCCCACCCGCTATAACCCGGCCATCAATCCCGACAAGGCGCTGGAGCGCCGGAACCTCGTGCTCGGCCGCATGGCGGACCAGGACTACCTGACCCGGGCGGAATGCGACTCCCTGCGGAACCTTCCCATCGAACTGCACAGCCGCGGCATGGACCGGACCACGGGTGTGGGCCCCTATTTCCGCGACATGCTCCGCCGTACGATGAGCGCCGAGCGTCCGCGCCGGCGGGATTATCCCACGGTGGAGGATTTCCGGGCGGATTCCCTCCAGTGGGCCGACGATCCCCTGTACGGCTGGCTCAACAAGAACCTCAAGAGCGACGGTACCCCGTATAACCTGGACCAGGACGGTCTGCGCATCTATACGACCATCAACTACAAGATGCAGCGCTATGCGGAGGAAGCCGTGGCCGAACATCTGGGAACGAATCTCCAGAAAGCGTTCTTCCGGGAACTCCGGGGCAAGAAGAACGCTCCCTTCGCCAACGGGACGGACCAGAAGATTATGGATGTCGCCATGTCACAGGCCCGCCGCTGGAGCGACCGCAACCGGATGATGAAGGCCTCCGGCAAGTCCGATTCGGAAATCCTGAAGAGTTTCTCCCAGAAGGTGCCCATGCGCGTATTCACTTGGGACAAACCCGGTTACCGGGATACCGTGATGACCCCGGACGACTCCATCCGCTACTACAAGTCCTTCTTCCGGGCGGCTTTCATGGCCATCGAGCCCGTCACCGGCCATATCCGCGCCTATGTGGGCGGACCGGATTACCGATACTTCAAGTATGACAATGTCCGGCAGGGCAAGCGGCAGGTGGGATCCACCGTGAAGCCGTTCCTCTATACCCTGGCCATGGAATCCGGGATGACCCCCTGCGACCAGGTGCTCAACGTGCCGCAGGTCCTGGTGGTGAACGGGAACCAGACCTGGACCCCGCAGGACCCGCATACGAGCGGGACGATGGTGGACCTCCGCTGGGGACTCGCCCAGAGTTCCAACTCCGTGGCGGCCTACCTGATGAAGCAGCTAGGGCCCGAGGCGATGGTCGCCATGATGCACAAGATGGGTATCAGCGGCCGGATCGACCCGGTCGTCTCCCTCTGTGTAGGATCGGCGGACCTTTCTGTCTATGAGATGGTTACCGCCTATAATACCTTCCCGTCCCGGGGCCTTTACACCTATCCGCTCTTCGTTACCCGGATCGAGGACAGCGATGGCAACGTGCTCGGCCAGTTCTCCGAACGCCGCCATGAAGCCGTCTCCGAGGACGCCGCCTATGCGATGATCCAGATGATGCGGGGCGTCGTGGACGGCGGTACGGGCTCCCGCCTGCGCTTCCGCTACGGGCTCAGCGGTCCCATCGCCGGCAAGACCGGAACCACCAACGACAACTCCGACGGCTGGTTCATCGGCTACACCCCCACCATCACCGCCGGTGTCTGGGTGGGTGCGGAGGACCGCTATGTCCATTTCGCCTCCACCGCCCTGGGCCAGGGAGCCAACATGGCCCTTCCCATCTGGGGAATCTGGATGAAGAAAGTCCTCGCGGACGGTACGCTGGGCATCTCCTCGAACGATGCTTTCCCCGCCGGGGTGGAGCGATCCTTCTGCGACGGCGACGAACGGGCCGCCTCCGCGAAGTCCGACCTGGAAGAATATTACTTTGAATAACTTACCATCGACCTTATGTCTGATTACAAGAGCATAGCCGTCATCTACGGCAGCGACTCCTCCGAGTGGGAGGTATCGTGCCGGAGCGGGGAATTCACCGCTTCCCGGATTGACGAATTCCAATACGATGTCTATGAAATCTTCGCCCGTTTCGGGGACTGGAAACTCGTTGCGATGCGGAAGGCCAATTCGATGCGGGTTCCGTTCCCCGAGGGAGCGCAGCCCCAGGTGGACAAGACGGACTTCTCCGTCCGCGTCCTGGGCGAGAAGGTCAAGTTCGACTTCGTGTACATCATGCAGCACGGCGCCCCCGGTGAGACGGGCCTCCTGCAGGGCTATTTCGAGATGCTGGGCATCCCGCACTCCTCCTGCAGCGCTTTCGTCACTACCGTGGCCTTCGACAAATACTCCTGCAAGAGTTATCTCCGCGGCGTGGATTATGTGAAGTTGGCACCGGACGCCTTCTACCGGAAAGGGGAAGACGTGGAGGCCTTCTCTTCCCGGGCGGTCGAACAACTGGGCCTGCCCCTGTTCGTCAAGCCCACGGCCGGCGGTTCCAGTTTCGGCATCACCCGGGTGACCCGGGCGGAAGACCTTCCGGCTGCGGTCCGGTATGCCCTGACGGAAGGGGATACCGTCATCGTGGAGAAAGGAGTCCGTTCCGAGCATGAGCTTACGTGCGCCGTCTATCTTGACGGCGGTGAAGTGAAGGCCCTTCCCGTCATTGAGATCATCTCCGAAACCGGTTGGTTCGACTACGACGCGAAGTACAACGGGCGCAGCCGCGAAGTGTGCCCGGCGGAGATCCCGGACGAACTGACAGGCCGCATCCAGGACATCTCCCGCCGCATTTACCGCCGTCTCGGCTGCAAGGGACTGGTGCGGATGGACTATATCGTCGCACCGGACGGGATCTATTTCCTGGAAGTAAACATCATTCCGGGCATGACCAACGCCTCCCTGGTCCCGAAGATGGTCCGGGCTGCCGGCCTGAGCATCACGGATTTCCTGACCACCATCATCGAAAACGCCTAGGCCCATGCTCCTGTCCGAATTCATCCGCGACGGCGTCACCTCGCTGGAGAACCTGTACCCCACGGCGGAAGCCAAGGCCGTGGTGTTGCAACTGTGCTCCGAAGTGCTGGGAACCAAGAACTATACGCATATCATCGAGCCGCAGTACCAGATTGACAAGAAGAAGGTGCAGCCCCTCGCCGAGGCAATGGTCCGGCTCCAGGCCGGCGAACCCATCCAGTATGTCGTGGGCAAGACCGAGTTCTGCGGACATATCTTCAAGGTGGACAAGAATGTCCTCGTGCCTCGTCCCGAGACGGAACTCCTGGTGCGGGAGGCCATCAAACTGGCGGCCCGGATCAAGCAGCGCCGCATCCCGTACGGCCGGAGTGCCGAGCCCGTGCGCATCCTGGACCTCTGTACCGGATCGGGCAACATCGCCTGGACGGTCGCCCTGGCGGTCCCGGGCTCGCATGTGGTGGGCGTGGACAACTCCGAAGGCGCCCTGGACGTGGCCCGGAGCCAGAATTTCTCCGCCGAGATCAAGGCCTCCGGCGCCCAGGCCCCGACTTTCGTCAATGCCGATGTCCTGGACCCCGAACAGGAATTCAACTTCGGGGAGTTTGACCTCATCCTCTCCAATCCGCCCTATGTGATGGAGTCCGAGAAGCACCTGATCCGGAAGAACGTCTTGGACTACGAGCCGGCATCGGCCCTGTTCGTCCCGGACGAGGATCCGCTCAAGTTCTACCGGGCCATCGCCCGCTGGTCCGAACGCTTCCTGGCCCATGAAGGCAAGGGACTGACGGAGATCAACGAAGTGCTGGGCAAGGAGACTGCGGCCGTCTTCCGCGACGCCGGCTTCGGCCAGACCGATATCGTCAAGGACTTCTACGACAAGAACCGCTTCATCTTCTACACGAAATAACGTGGCGGCTACGTTGTCATTTCGAGCGGAGCCCCCTTTGTCATTTCGAGCGGAGCCGGAGGCGGAGTCGAGAAATCTCGAACTCCTTGCCCCCGCCCGCACGGCGGAAATCGGCCGGGCCGCCATCGACTGCGGCGCCGATGCCGTGTATATCGCCGGCCCGGCCTTCGGGGCGCGCCAGGCGGCGGGGAATCCGGTGGAGGACATCCGGGAACTGTGCACCTATGCGCACCGGTTTGGCGCCCGGATCTACGTGACTTTCAACACCCTGATCTATGAGGAGGAGATCCCGGAGGCCCGGCGGCTTCTGCAGGAACTCTCCGATGCCGGCGTGGACGCCCTGATCGTCCAGGATCCGGCCGTGACCCGGCTGGCTCCGGAAGGGATGATCCTCCATGCCTCCACCCAGTGCGCCATCCGTACGCCGGAAAAGGCGCGTTTCACGGAAAGCCTGGGCTATGGGCGGCTGGTGCTGGAGCGGGAACTCTCGCTGGAGCAGATCCGCGCCGTCCGGGAGGCCGTAGGGGCTGAACTGGAGGTCTTTGTCCATGGTGCCTTGTGCGTGTGCTACAGCGGTCAGTGCTATTTGTCAGAGCACCTGGCCGGCCGGAGTGCCAACCGGGGTGCCTGTGTCCAGGCCTGCCGGTCGCTCTATGACCTGGAGGACGGGGAAGGGCGTGTCCTGGCCCGGAACAAGGCGCTGCTGTCGCTGAAGGATTTCAACCTGATCCACCGGCTGGAAGATCTGGCCGGGGCCGGGGCCGATTCCTTCAAGATCGAAGGCCGCCTCAAGGGCATCTCCTATGTCCGGAATGTCGTCCGGGCCTATTCCGAGGCATTGGACGCCCTGTGCCGGCGTTATCCGGACCGGTATCGCCGGGCCTCCTTCGGAATGGTCCGGGGCGGTTTCACCCCGGATCTGCGCAAGTCTTTCAACCGGGATTATACGGAACTCTTCCTGGACGGCCGCCGGGGCTCCTGGGCCTCGATGGATGCGCCCAAGTCCATGGGCGAATACATCGGCACGGTTGGCTCCCTCAAGCCGGGCGTCATTGCCCTGAAACCCGTTTCAGCGGGCCTTACGCTGCATAATGGCGACGGATTCGCTTTCGTGGGCGGGGACGGTGCCATCGTCGGTTTCCGGGGTGATGTGTGCGAAGGCTTTACCATCCGCTGCAAGGAGGTGGAGGGATTGCGGCCCGGTGTGCGGCTGTACCGCAATATCGATGCGGAGTTTGAGCGCCGCCTGGAAGCGGACCGCCCGGTGCGGGAAATCGGCGTCCGGATCTCCGTCCGTTTCGACGGCAGGGAAATATCGGCCGAAGCCATCGCCGAAGACGGCCGTTCCGCGTCCCTGACGGAGACGGTCACGGCCGATCCGGCCCGGGATCCCGCCCGCATGCTGGAAACTGTCCGGGCCCAACTCTCCAAACGTACGGACATCTATACCTTTACGGTTCAGGAAGTGGAAGCGGGAGATGCCGTTCCCTTCCTGCCCGCCTCTTTCCTGAACGGCATCCGCCGCCGCCTGGCGGAGCAGCTGGACGCCCTTCCGGTCCGGATGTTACCCTTGCGGAAAGGAACGGTCGGTCCGATTCCTGCGCCGGAAACGCTCACTTACAAGGATAACGTGGCCAATTCCGTCGCCCGGGACATCTACCGGGAGCGGGGCGCCGTGCAGATGGAGGATGCCTATGAACTGTCGCATCGCGAAGGCATCGAATACATGCGTACCAAATACTGCCTTCGCCACGAACTGGGCCTCTGTCCGAAGCAGCGCCCCGGCACCCGTCCCGACCCCCTGTACCTCGTGAACAACGGCCGCCGCCTCCGCCTGGACTTCGACTGCCGCGTCTGCGAGATGACGGTGCGGTAGCTAGCGGTTTGACTCTGAGTCTGTTAAATAAAAGAGCCTGGTGCATCTGCACCAGGCTCTTTCTTGTATCAGGCTGATTGACAGCCTCTTGGACGGGACGCTTAGAAGAACAGGCGGGCGCTCAGGAGCAGCTGCCAAGTGTTGAAGGTGTTGCGGTAGTTCTTCACGGTCGGGGCGGTGAAGGTATAGACACCTTCGCTGCCGGCCTTGCTGATCTCGAGGATGTTCTCGGAGCTGACCTGCTTGGTGAGGCCCCAGTTGGAGTTGAGGAGGTTGGCGACGTTCAGCACGTCCACGCCCACCTGCAGGGTGGTCGGCTTGCCGGCGACGTCCAGGATGAAGTCCTGGGCGACCTTCAGGTTGATGCGGTTCTGCCAGGGAGCGACCTTGGCGCCGCGCTCGGAGTACTCGCCGCGGTGCTTGGAGAGGTAGCTGTCGTTCTCGATGAACTCCTTGAAGGCGGCCTTGTTGGCCTCGTCCTTGAAGGTCATCTTGGTGAGATCAGCGTCGGTGGGGATGTACATCAGGTTCTGGGAACCGCCCACGCCGGTGACGTCGTTCACATAGCTTCCGGAACGGACACCGAAGGTGTAGGAGTACCGGGTGTAGGAGTAACCACCCACGAAGCAGTGGTTGAAGCCCTCGTAGAACAGGCCCAGGGTCGTGGCCAGGTGCTTGCCTTCCTGGATCTTGTAGCCGATGTTGGCGATGACGCGGTTCGGGGAGACGAAGGCGGAGTGGCCGAGTTCGGGCTTGTTGGAGCCGTTCACGCTGTAGTTGCCGCCGGAGAACAGGGAAGAAACCTGGTCGCCGTAGCCTTCCTGGATGGACTTGGAGTCGCTGCGGGTGTAGGCCGCCATGAGGCTCAGGCCGTTGTTGAAGTTCTTGGAGAGCTGGGCGGTCACGGAGTAGTAGGTTCCGTGGAGGTCGGAGTTCGTCAGGTAGTACGGGCTCACGGTGCTGCCGAGGCTGTTCTTGATCCGTTCGGAAGAGAAGGAGGCGCGCTTGGCGGGCTCACCCGGAAGCTGGATGCCGTCACCCTCGACATAACCGAGGCGGAGGGCCTGCACCGTGTTGAAATCGTAGTTGTAGATACCTTCAATGGAACCCTTGATACCGCCGGGCAGGTTCATGTCAACGGCGAGGGAAGTCTTCCAGGTGGTGGGCATCTTGAGCTCGCGGTCGATGATCGTCGCACCGGTCGGGGCGGCGAGATCCTGGGCCTTGAAGGAGCCGCCGTAGATGTCCTTCAGGATTTCATCCGTGGTGGCGTGGAAGGACGGCGTGTTGGGGTTGGAACCGTCGGTGTCGATGTACTGGGCCTGGAGGCAGTTGCTGTTACCGGCCACGGAGACGATCCACACGAACGGAATGCGGCCGGTGTACAGGCCGGTACCGCCGCGGACCACGAGGCTGCGGTTCTTCAGGACATCCCAGTTGAAGCCGATGCGCGGGGAAAGGTTGATGCGGGCCTTCGGCATGTCGGCCGTGCTCATGCCCTTCATGGACTGGCTGCCGGCGGCGAGGGTCAGGAATTCCTTGTTCTCATTGCCGGCGATGGACGGGTAGAACGGGAGCTCGGCGCGGAGACCGACGGTGAGCTTGAAGTAGTCGCTGAAGTCGAACTCGTCCTGGATATAGGCGGAAGCCTGGTTGTAGGAGAAGGCCGGGAAGACCTGGGCGAGGTCGTCGCGGTTGGAGTGGGTGATGGCGAAGGCCACCGGTTTGCCCTCGGCGAGGAAGGACTCCCAGCTGTCATAGACATAGTAGCCGAGGCCGCCCTGCATGAAGCCGTTCTTGGTGTTGTCGTACTCGTACTGGAGACCGGCGACGAAGTTGTTGATGCCCGCGGACCAGGTGAGTTCGTCCGTGACCACGACGGTGTGCACGTCGCGGAGGTTGCCGTAGGTGAACGGGTCGGGACCGAAGGAAGTCAGCACGGCGCGGTTGTTCTTGCCGTCCTTGTCCACATAGTTCTCGAGGATGTCCACGGTCGGGAAGTTGCCGCCCACGAAGCTGCGGGGCTCGTTCTGGTGAGACCAGGTGGCACGCAGCATGTTGGCACCCTTGCCGTCGAAGAGGCGGGAATTCAGTTCGGCCGCGACGGAGGTGAAGTTCTGTTCCTGGTAGTACCGGCTGGACTCGAAGAACTGAGCATAGGTGGAAGTACGGCCGTAGGTATTGCGGTTGTACGGGTTCGGGTTGATCGGGTTCACCGAGCTGGACGGGGAGTTGGAGTCGAAATTGTGGGTGTGGCTCACGCGGAGGTTGAGCTTGTTGTCCTGGTTGATGATCCAGTCCAGACGGCCCATGATCTTGTAGTCCGGGGTGCTCAGGGAATAGCCCTGGTAGCGGCCGGGGTTGTAGCCGTACTTGCTGTCGAGGGTCTTCAGGACCTCCTGCATGAAGGTCTCGGTGGGCCGGACGACGTCCGTATTCGGGGTGAAGTTCGGATCCACGCGGCCGGAAGCGGTGCTCACCACCTTGTTGGAGCCGGGGACGGTATCGGCCGTGTATTCGGCATTGACGAAGAAGAACAGCTTGTTCTTGATGATGGGGCCGCCGACGGTGAAGCCAATGGTGTTATTCAGGAAGGTGGTCTTGTTCAGGTCCTCACCTTCGACCTTGTAACCGCGGACCTTGTCCGAAGTGTAGTAGTCGTAGGCGGAGGCGTGGAACTCGTTGGTACCGCTCTTGGTGACGGCGTTGATGGCACCGCCCGTGAAGCCGGAGTGACGGACGTCGAACGGGGTGATGTTCACGCTCATCTGCTCGATGGCATCCAGGGAGATCGGGCTTCCGCCGGCCGGCAGGTTGGAACCGATACCGAAGGCGTTGTTGAAAGCCGCACCGTCCACGGTGACGTAGGAGGAGCGGTAGTTACCGCCGCCGACGGCCAGACCGTTCGTGGTCGTGGAGGCCTGCGGGGTGAGCTTCATCACGTCGTTCATGCTGCGGCTGACAGTCGGCAGAGCCTGCATGGTGCGCTGGCTCACGGCCGTACCGGCGCCGGAGCGCTTGATGTTCATGCCGGAATCGTTGCCGTCGGCGACGAACACCGCGGCGTCCAGGTTCAGGGATTCGTCCTCCAGGAAACCGTCCACGAGGACCGTCTCACCGAGGGGAGCATAGACATTCTGGTTCTCGACTTTCCGGTAGCCGAGCATTTCGATGTTCACGGAGTAGGGGCCGCCCGGCGTGATGCCGTTGATGCGGTAGTTGCCGTTCTCATTGGTGACGGCATAGTAAGTGGAACCGGTAGGACCGTAGGTGGCGATGACCGTGGCGCCTGCGACGGGACCGCTCTTGTCCGATACGCGTCCTCCCAGGGAGGAAGTCGTCACCTGGGCATGGGCGACGACGCCCGCTGCCAGCATGGTGGCGGCGAGGAGAATGGATTTGAGGTTGAATCTCATAAGTTAAATAAAAGATGGTTGAGTAAGAATAGGCACGACAAAAGGGCGGGACCTCGCGGCCGCACCCTTG
Organism: uncultured Bacteroidia bacterium; assembly: GCA_902781705.1. Taxonomy (GTDB): domain Bacteria; phylum Bacteroidota; class Bacteroidia; order Bacteroidales; family UBA932; genus Cryptobacteroides. Next base: position 92,383 of record CACZKE010000007.1, on the reverse strand, counting down.
TTTGAACGGAAATTAATCAACTTGTTATAACTATTCATCCTTCCGTTCATAAGTCTGATATGTCTTGGATACGAATTCGCAGCATTCCTTCCGGCTCCTTCGGAAGGGGGTTCCACATAAAGAAAGTGTGGAGCATGTCGTTTATCTGGGGAGAGGCTCTGGTAAAGCCGTGATCAAATAAACAATACTCCACACCCGTATGGATGAGTGCCACTGACGGGCACAATTTGCCATACAAGTGATGAAGGTACTGTCTATCCCTGATCTAATGAAATTTACCAGATTTCCCCCAAGGATAAAAGCAGTTACACTTTCATCTAATATGTCTGTCCAGGTCCGGATAAAACCCTTCTCTTGGACGCTGCAAAGATAGGAAATGTTTTCCGAATCGCAAAGAGTTATGCGGTTCGGATACAGTGAAATCGGAATCCGGAAAACAGGTCAGATCAGATCCATGACCAGGTCCACGTCGCCGAAATGCCCTACGGCGCCGCAGTTCCGCTCGATGTAGGTCCTGGTGAGGGCACCCCGCCAGACGATGTCGTCCCGGGAATGCAGCGGCAGTTCGATTTCGAAACCGTAACTTTTGGAGTTGTACCGGACCATGGCGGAGCACTTCCAGGTGGTGAGAGTGCCTCCGTCATCTTCCACCATCATGAAAGCGCAGTTGTCCACCATTCCGGTCCATTCCGACACGAGGACGGCGTTGAAATCCACTGGTTTCCCGACCTGGTTCCGCCGCACGACGATAAGGAAATCCGTGACGGACGGGGTATAGAGCCGGAGTTCCGCTTCGGTGGATGCCGTAAAGTCCTCGATGGCGCCGACCTTCACGAGGAACTCGCTTCCGCCCGCGAACCACGAGTCGAATTGCCGGTTCGCCTGGATGGACCGGAGGACGAGGGTCTGGAAATAATTCTTGTTCGAGGCACGGGTTCCGGATGTGACAATCCCTCCTCCGGTACCCCAGTCCGGGTCTTCCCGCCGGCGCATTTCCAGGGACTGGTATTCCGCATCGGCATTCCGGCTGATGACCCAGACGGGACGCTGGCAGGCCATCTCTTCATCGACGATGAGTTCTTCGACGCTTCCGTCCTCCCGGCGGAGGTAGCCGATGTTCCGGACGGAATTGTCCCCGGGGTCGAAGGTGATGACCGGCCTTTCGGAACTGCCTTCAAACAGTTCGGAATAAGGCCAGTAGATCTGGACGTCCGAGGAGGAGAGTTGGTCCAGGAACTGTTCTGCGTCCAGGGCGCGCGTCCCGCCCAGGGTCCGCCGGACGTGTTCGGTCAGCAGGTCCCGCAGCGGCTCCGGATAGGCCTCCACCCGAGTGGCCGTTTCCGTGCCGATGCCCGCACCCGGGGTGAGGAACAGGTCCTTCATCGTGTATTCGTCGTCATATCCGTTTCCGCAGGAGGCGGACACGGCATCCCGGACCTCTCCGATCTGGGCTTCCCCGACAGGGACGGCGGCCATGAGTTGGGCCACGTCCTCCAGGGTGAAAATGTATCCGTTCCCTCCGGTGTGGAGGTCCCGGTCGTTGTCCAGCCGTTCGCAGGCGAGGGGCAGGAAGATGCCGGCGAGGCATCCCAAAATCAGCGTTCGCTTCATCTCAATCTTTTCCGGGGCCAGTCCCGGATCCTTCCCTGCAAAGTACCGGAAAACTATCCGTCTAAGCAAAATGGAGACGGATAAAGTCCGGAAACGGCCTTCCAACGCACTGGAAGGCCGTTCATATCCCGGTATTTTACGGTGAAAATCCGAAAATGGGATCAGTTGCGGCTGATAATGGGGTCGTCGTACAGCACTTGGAGGCGCTCCAGTTCCTTACGCAGTTCCCGGGTGATGTCCTCCGTCCCGGGCTCCCCGTAGAGGTTATGTAGTTGCATCGGATCCTCCTGCAGGTCAAAAAGTTCCCACTCGTCGATGTCGTTGTAGAAATGCATCAGGGAGTACCGCTCCGTCCGTACCCCGTAGTGGCGACGGACCGAATGCTCGGCCGGGAACTCATAATAATGGTAGTAGAGAGACTTGCGCCAGCCTTTTCCCTCGGTCGTCATGACCTTGGACGGCTTGACTCCCTCCAGCAATGGAAGGAAACTCTCGCCCTGGATGTCCTCCGGCACCGGCAGGCCCGCCATCTCCAGGATGGTCGGGGCATAGTCGATGTTCTGCACGAAGGCGTCGATGTCCCGGTGGCGCTTCTGCCCCGGCAGGCGCACCAGCAGCGGCGTCCGGAAACTTTCCTCGTACATGAACCGCTTGTCGAAATAACCGTGCTCGCCCATGAAGAATCCCTGGTCGGAAGTATAGACCACGACGGTGTTCTCCAGCAGGCCGTGGTCGCGGAGGTAGTCATAGACCCGCCCCACGTTCCGGTCCACGGAATGGATAACGCTGCAGTAGTCCCGCATATATCGCTGATACTTCCACTCATACAGCGCTTTCCCGGACAGGCTGTCCCGCTTGAACCGCTCGATGATGGGATCGTAGTAGGCGTCCCAGGCGGCCTGCTGTTCCGCGTCCATCCGGCCAGGGACGAGTTCGCCGGGGGCGAGGTCCCGCCGGTACAGGTCGCGCCCGTACTGCTCCAGACCCGGGTTCTCGGGAGTGTGGATCTCGCCTTCGCGGTCGGCCATCTTGAGGTCATAGACCACGTTCATGTCCGCCAGGATGCTCATCTCCTGCTTCGCGGCGGCTTCCCGGGTGGCGTAGTCATCGTAGAAGGTTTCGGGGAGGGGATAGGTGACATCGTCATACATCCCCAGGTCCTGCAAGTCCGGCATCCAACTGCGGTGCGGGGCCTTGTAGTGGAGGAACAGGCAGAACGGTTTGTCCGTATCGCGTCCATCCAGCCAGTCCAGGGCCACGTCGGTGGTGATGTCCGTGGAGTAGCCGTGCCGCACGATCCGTTCGCCTTCCCGGATGAAAACGGGGTTGTAGTAGTCTCCCTGGCCGGTGAGGATGTCCCAGTAGTCGAAGCCCGTGGGGTCGCTCACCAGATGCCATTTGCCCACCATCGCCGTCTGGTAGCCCCCGGCCTGCAGGAGTTTGGGAAGGGTCTGCTGGCTGCCGTCGAAGATGCCGTGCTCGTTGTTGGTGAAGCCGTTGGCGTGGCTGTGCTTGCCCGTAAGCAGGCAGGCGCGGGAAGGACCGCTGAGCGAGTTGGCGACGAAACTGTTCGTGAACCGGGCCCCTTCTTCGGAGATGCGGTCGATGTTCGGCGTCTCGATGTACCGCCGGTCGTAGGCGCTGATGGTCTGGTACGAGTGGTCGTCGCACATGATGTACACGACGTTCAGGGGTTTCGGCGGTTCCGTCTCTTTCTGGGAGCAGGCGCCCGCCGCGGCGAGGGCCGTGGCGCTGGTGAGGGCTAATCGGAGGTTCGAGGGCATGCTAAATCAGTCTTGAGTTTGCAAAAATATAGAATAATTCGAGAATAAATGGTTCCTTTACACAAATTGACTGCAGAATGACCGTGCCCTCATGGAGAACGACCTTGGTGCCGGTTTACGGTATCTTTAAATGACAAAGAGCTTTATGTGGTTAATTCGCATAAAGCTCTTCTCTTTCCAATAGCCAATGATTTTACAGGGGAAGCCTAAGGATTGGCGATCTCCAGGAGTTTCTTGTCATGGTTGTATTTCATCACGCAGGTGTTGTCCAGGATCATGCAAGGTCCGGTTTCCTCGTTATAGGGCTCCCAGACAGGCTGTCCGGCCACATTCGGATCTCCGGTCTTGATGAAAGCGAGCCAGTAGTTGCTGATAACCTCCTGTAGTTTGTAGGCACTTTCGGAGGATCCGGTCATCTCCCGCTGAATGGCGACATTGTTGAACATGAACGGGAGTTCCATGCCGTGGCTGGCACCCAGGGCGTTGTTCTCCGGTTTCCAGGTGAACTGGTAGACATAGACGTTTGCACCGCCCTGGCGGCTCTTTGCCGCCGCTTGCTTAATGGCACCGGCGCGGAATCTGGTGTCCATATACAGCATCGCCTTTGGGGCTTCGTCCGGGAAAGCTTTCGGGAATTCCTCTATGAACTGGACTGCCTTTTCCTCTCCCATCCGCTCCGTGAGAGCGGCTTTCACTTCGTCCAGGGTCTTTTCCGGGGAGATGTCGAAGGTGAACTCGTTGAAATCCGTTCCGATCAGCATCGGGATGCCACGGTTGATTTCGGACGCTTCCGGATCGAAGGGTTGTTCCGCAACAATCTTTCCATCCATGACCGGGCCGAAACCGCCCCGGATGCCGGCCGTTGCAATCTTCCGGGAGGCCCGGTTGCCGGCTGCGACGAGCTCCTCATAAGTGAATTCCGGGAGTTTTGTCTCGGCCTGCGCTGGTTTCACGCCCAGTTCCTGAAGGGTGGCCAGGCCCAGCTTCCGGGAGTACTCCTGGTCTCCCACGCGAAGCGTGGATCCGCTCTGGACGACGGCCCGGTGGAACAGTCCTTTCGCGGAAGGCATGGCCATCAAGGTGGATACCTTTCCACCGCCGCCGGACTGTCCGCCGATCGTGACCTGGTCCGGGTCGCCACCGAACTTCGCAATGTTTTCATGGACCCATTCGAGTGCCTTCACGATGTCCTGCATGCCCAGATTCACTGAACTTTCGAACCGGCCTCCCAGGGCGGTCAGGTCCATGTAACCGAGCACGTTCAGGCGGTGGTTGATGCTCACGGTGACAATGTCGCCCTTGTCAGCCAGGGAACGCCCCTCATAACAGGCCAGGTCATGGGCGGAGCCGGAGGAGTAGCCCCCTCCATGGATCCAGACGAAGACAGGACGCTTCTTTCCGTCGTCCAGGCTTTTCGTCCAAACGTTGAGAACCAGGCAGCCTTCTTCGCTCATGGGCTCCAGGATAAACTGGTTGCCAAAGGTATAGTCCCGTTGAGTATCGTCTTTCCAAATGAGGTTTTCCCCCTGCATGGCCTTGGGGCCGTAGAGCTTGCACATCCGGATTCCTTCGATGGGATCGGGAGCAGTGGGAGGCATGAACCGTTCGGCCTGGGCATACTGGATGCCCTTGAAAGTATAGACATCGTTGTCCAAGTAACCCTCGACAGTGCCATATGTGGTGTTGACGCGGGTGTGTTCTCCGGCCGTGATGGGACCGGGATGCGTCGGCTGTACGGCCCGCTGTCCGCATGCAGCAGCGAGAAGAGTAGCCGCTGCCAGCAGAGTTGTCATTCGTGTGTTCATATTATGTTTGGTTTAGAAGCAGTTGGCATAGCCCGGGGTCGGGAAGTTGTCGGTGATGGAGGCGCCGGCGATGTGGTCCTTCTTCAGCGGAGCACCCAGGGTGAGGTCGATGACCGTGGTCTTGATCTCACGGGTGAATTCGCCGAACTTGACGGTGCTCGTGAGCGTGCGCGGGCCGTCGATGGTCGCCACCATCACGGTCTCCAGGTCATCCCCGTAGCCGATGTTGAACAGGTGGCCGATGCGGAGGCCCTGCGTGTCGGTAATGGTGATCTTCTTGGAACCGGCCTTGGCGGGCTCGTAGAGGTTCGTGGAAAGCTGGAACTTGAAGTCCACCATGTTGTCGTCGGTGTCGGCGCCATCCGGATAACGGCCGGCGCTGAGGTGCGGGTTCAGCAGGGTAGGCGCGTTGGGATCGCGTCCCCAGCCGCGGTTCTCGTTTTCCACCTTGAGGTGGATGTAGTTGCCGTATTCCTCCAGGCCGGACTGGCCCTGGAAACCTTCGGCGAGCATCGGATCCACGATGGTACCCCAGTTGAGGCAGTCCACTACGCGGCCTTCGGCATCGTAGAGGGTCATGTTGCCCATGCGGGCGAGGGCCGGTCCGCCAAAGAGCTGGTCCGGGGCGATTTCGCCTTGGTAGCCGGCGGTCTTGACGGACGGGTCGCAGATGACCTCGTCGACCGGATGGTCGCGCTGGAGGCCTTCCTCGAGGACGATCTCATAGACGAGGGCGAGGACGGGCTCGTTGCTGGAGTGGTCGAACTTCGTCGCCGGGGTGAAGGAGATGCCGGTACCGTTGCAGCTGAACGGCATGTTGGCGGAGTGCGCGTACTTGAGCGGCTTGGTGAGGGTAAGACCGGTGCCGGCCTCTTCGAGGGTCATGGGTCCGCGGCCCGGGCTCTTGGCGGATGCGGTGCCTACCTTCTTGACCTTCACGTATTCCACGCCGTGGCCCTTGCTGTCGATGTCCAGGCGGATTACGTCGCCGACACTGATGTTCTCCACGGAGGACACCTTGATGTTGCGGTCGCCGGGCTTGGCGTCATAGGCAAGCCAGGCCTGGGTGCCGGGCTTGCCGACCTTGGTGACGGTCACGACCTCGTATTTCTCGAAGTTCGCGACGGGGGCGGGATATTTCGCACCGTACCCGATGGCCATCTTGGCGCCCACCTTGAAACCGAGGGTGTTGTCCACGGGAACGCTGGTGGAACCGGCAGGGATCGTGATCACCGGACCGTCCGGCAGCGGCTGCCACAGGGTGGTTGGGGTGCCGAGGGCGTTTATCACGCGGCCGTAGTGGCGCATGAAGTCGCCGCCTTCCACGGGCGCCGGTTCGTGCTTGACGACGACGGCCACCTTGTGCTTCTCGGCGTTGGCACCGGTGCCGATGGTGATTTCGTCACCCGCCTGGATGCCGGTTACGTCGCGCACATACAGGGTCTTGTCGCCCTTGGCGGCGTCCACGGCGAGGCCGGAGGTGGAGAGGCCGAGGAGATAGAAAGCCTTCGGGGCGAGCTTGGTGCCGCCGGGGACCTTGATGGTGGAAAAGTAGGGCAGGGTGGCGCCATGCTGGACGATCTCCCAGCCGGCGATGTCCACTTCCTTGTCGGAGGCGTTGTACAGCTCGATGAAGGAGTTGGTCTTGTTCACGCCGTCGGCGACGCGGAACTCGTTGATCTTCACGGGAGCGACGTTGCGCACCTTCTCGACGGCGGTCTCGTTCCAGGCCTTGCCGTCCGGAGCGGTCCAGGCGGCCTTCGCCGTCAGGTCGCCGTTATACTCGCGGGAGCCGGCGGTGACGGTGAAGTTCGCGATGACGGTCTGGCCGGGGAGGACGGCGTAATCGACCTTCTTCGCGGTCTCCTTGCTGCCCAGGACATTCACCTTCCAGCCCTTCGGGGCATCGATGGTGAGCGTCAGGTCGTTGATGGGGGCCTTGGTGGTGTTCACGAAGGAGACGGTGGTGTTGCCCACGGAACCCGGGGAGAAGGTCTGCAGGCCGTTCGGGGTGGCGGTCTTGTCGGACGCACCGATGGCGAGGCGCTGGACATCGTAGCCGGCGGCGACGACATTGGCCTGGATGGCCTGGTTCGTCTCCACGGTCGGGAAGGTGTCCGGAGCGGTCATCGCACCCTCGTAGAAGGTACCGGAGGAGTAATTGTTGTTGTCACCTCCGTTGCCCAGCACGATGGCGCCCTGCTTGCGCATGGGATCGTAGCTGTTGCGGTCGTTCTGGATACGGGAACCGTCGAACATGGTGATCAGTTCGCCGCCCTGGGCATTGCCGCCCATGGAGCGCCAGTGGTGAGGTTCGCCGTCGGCGGTCGCCGTGACGAAGCGCCAGCTGATGCTGGGAAGGCCCTCGCAGTACTTGTCGTTCGGATCGGGGTTCACGCAGCCCACGAGGTTGTTCTCCTGGTCGGTCATGATCCACGGACCCGGGGCGTCGCCGTGGTACCACAGCGGCTGGTTGCCGTAGTAGGTGGTCTCCATGGTGCCGTCGCCGTCATCACGGCTGTCGGTCTCCGCATTGCCGTAGTCGAAGCAGCAGCCGGAGTTGTAGTGGTGACCGTTGATCACCCAGTACTGGCCTTCGGCCTGGTCATCCACGGCCGTGCCGTGCGGGTCGTTCTGCCGCATGCCCATGCCCGGGACGAAGAAGATGCCATAGACCTTGTGGCCCATGAGGGTGACCGGGGCCATGTCCGCGATGGGCATCGTGTCGAATCCGCCGAGGGCGGCACCCACGAAGGCGCCGCGCGGGGCCTGGTACAGGTGGTTCTCCTTGCCGGACTGGTCATAGAGGACCGTCACCCAGCAGGTGGTGTTCTTGCAGAACTCGTCCTGTGCGGCGGCATTGGCATAGCCGCCCGGATCGCCGGGGCTGGCCGGAACGACGCAGATATCCAGCGTGGCCCGGTCGGACTGGCGCATCACCTGGTACAAGGGGCCCTCGTAGGAGGCATACAGGGCGCGGGTGGAACTGTGGGCCGCGACGCAAGGAGTGTCGCCGGCGGCATAGATGTCGCAGGGGCCTTCCGGACGAGCCGGGACGGCGGCCGGTCCGCTGGAAAGGGCGATGCCCGCCACGATCGTGGCCGGGGTGGCCAGTGCCAGGGCGAGTGCCGTGAAAAGGATCGGTTTTTTGATCATATCGGAAAGTGTTTGGTTTGATGCCTTTTGAAAGCATCCGCAAGATAGGCATTCGTGTGCGAGGGAAGGTTGATTATTTTCCCGAACAGGTGTATTTTCACCCAATCCCGCAGGATTGTCCCCCTTTATTCCGCCAAAAAGCGTTACCTTGCAACCAGTTAAACAAAATACTGTAAGCTATGCTCAAGAAATTCCTCCCCGTCCTGGGACTCCTGGTCACGGTTTCCCTCTCCGCCCAGCGGTTCGGCCCCGAGCCGGGTACGCTCGTCGAGTATCCGGACGCGCACGATCCCGTCGCCGCTTTCTGTGACGGTCGCTACTATGTGTTCACGACCGGCATGGGCTGCATGTCCTCCACCGACATGAAGACCTGGCGCATTGAGCCGCGTGTCTTTTCGGAGACGCCGAAGTGGGCCACGGACAAGGGCTTCCGCTGGATGCCCTGGGCTCCGGACATCCAGTATCACAACGGACTCTGGTACATCTATTATTCCTATTCGGTGTTCGGCCGCAACATCTCCGCCATCGGCGTCGCCACGAACAAGACGCTGAACCCCGAGTCCCCGGATTTCAAGTGGGAGGATCAGGGCATGATCGTGGAGTCCATCCCCGGCCGCGACGAGTGGAACGCCATCGATGCGAACATGATCGTGGACGAGAACGGCACCGGCTGGCTGTGCTTCGGCTCCTTCTGGCGGGGTATCAAGATGTTCAAGCTGGACGAGAGCATGACCAAGATGGCCGAACCGCAGGAGTGGTATCCGATCTGCCGCCGTCCGGAAGGGACGACGAAGGACATCGCCGGCAAGGATGACGGTATCAAGCGCGACTCGCGCGGTCCGGACTTCGACCCGGGCAACGGTGCCGTGGAGGCTCCGTTCATCTTCCGTCACGGGAACTACTACTACCTGTTCGTCTCTTATGACCTCTGCTGCCGCGGCAAGAACAGCACGTATAACGTGGTTGTCGGCCGTTCCGAGAAGGTTACAGGACCGTATATCGACAAGAACGGCGTATCCCTGATGGACGGCGGCGGTACCGTGGTGGCCAAGGGCAACGGCCACTACGCCGGTGTGGGCCACTGCGCGGTCGTGAACTTTGACGGCAAGGACTACATGTTCATGCATGGCTATGACAGCGAGTACGAATACCGCTCGAAACTCCTCGTCTGCGACATCACCTGGACCCCGGACGGCTGGCCCACGGTGGACCTTTGAGGGGGCTCTGCCCCCTATTATCCCCCGGCGCTCCCGGCCTATAAGTCCTGACGGACACGGCCTCCGCTCTGCCGCCTGATGGCGGCTTCAGAATGTGCTTTCCAAAGTGTCTTTCTCATGCCTCTCCCTGCAGGATGGCACTGGGGAGGACGTGGTACTGGTTCTGGAAGCACTTGGAGAAGTACTTGGGATCGTTGAACCCTACCATGTAGGCGATTTCCGAGATGCTGATGCCCTTGTCGCCGGCATGGTCCTCCAGCATCTTCTTCGCGGTCTGGAGCCGGTACAGGCGGATGAACAGGGCCGGGGTAAGACCCGTGAGGGCCGATATCTTCTTGTAGAAAGGCGTCATGCTCATGCACATCAGGGACTGTAGCTGCGGAACGTTGAATTCCGGATTCGTGTAGTTGTCCTTGAGGATGTTCAGGAGGTTTTCCATGAACACTTTGTCGGATCGCTCGATATTTACGTTCGCATAGGCGTTCCTGAGGTCGAAGGAAACCTCATGCTGCTGCTGCTGCCGGTTGCTGAGGATGTTCTCGATACGGGTGAGGAGCATCTCTTTGTCGAACGGTTTCACCAGGAAGGCGTCCACGCCCTCCTTGTAGCTGCTCAGCCGGGCATTGTCGTTCGAGAGGGCGGTAAGCATCAGGAAGGGGATGTGGCTCAGGGTACTGTCTGCGCGGATCATCCGGCAGAACTGCAGGCCGTCGCATACCGGCATCATCAGGTCGGAGATGATGAAATCCGGCGTGATCTTCTTGGCGAGGTCGAAGCCTTTTTCGCCGTTCGCCGCCTCGGCGATATGGTACTTGTCCGACAGGACGCTCTTGATGTAGGCGCGCATGTCGTCGTTGTCTTCCACCAGCAGGAGGACAGGCTGGTTTTCATCTTCCGGCGGTGTGTAGGGTTGGTCCTCCACGGCCTTGCTGTTCACCAGCGTGACCGGGAAGAGGACCCGGAAGGCCGTTCCCCAGCCCTCCTTGCTCTTGACGCGGATTTCACCGCCCATTTCCGTGACCAGCTGGCGCACCAGGTACAGGCCGATGCCGCTGCTGCTCATGCCGGCTGTGGGATATCCGGGCTTGTCACCGATCTTGTAGAACAGGCCGAAGATCTTCTTCTGTTCCGACGGCTCGATGTAGCTGCCGGTGTTGAAAACGGACAGGTACTGCATCATCTGACCGTCGGACCGCGGTACCTGCGCCATCCTGAGGGAGATCCGGCCGCCGGCCGGAGTGTGCTTGACGGCATTGGACATCAGGTTCGACAGGATCTTGTTGATGATGTCCCGGTCGGAGAGGATGTGCTTGTGGACCATCCGCGTCGCCGTGTCGAAGGTGATGTTCCGTTCCTTCAGGACGGTTCCGTAGTCCAGGGCATAGATGTCGGACAGCCGGGCGATGTTGAAACTTTCCTGATGCATTTTCACTTTTCCGGAATCCACCCTTCTCAGGTCAAGGACCTGGTTTACCAGGGAAAGCAGGTATTTGGAATTCCGGTCGATGATCTCGATGGCCGGGGCGAGGGTCGCGTCCTTGTTGGTCGCAGCCATTTCGCTGACCGGTCCGAGAATCAGGGAAAGGGGCGTCTTGAACTCATGGGTGAGCTGGGTGTACAGGGCCATCTTCTCCTTGTTGGCCCGGTCCATCCGGGCGGAATACTCTTCCAGCTTGGCTTTCTGTTCCTCCAGCAGGAGATTCTGCTCTTCGATAGATTCCTTGGAACGGAGGATATCCTGCATGGCCTGGGTGAGGTCGGCGGTCTTCTCCGCCACTTCGGAAGAGAGTTCACGCTGCTTGATGCGGGCGGCCCGGGCATTCAGGTACACCATGTACAGGATGCCCGAGAGGAGCGTAAGGAACAGCAGTCCCCAGAACCAGGGCGTCTGGATGAACCGCGGATGCACGTTGACGTTCAGGAGGGTTTCTTCTGTGGACCAGGTATCATCGGCATTGGTGCAGCGCACCCGGAAGGTGTAATCTCCGGGCTTAAGGTTGTTGTAACGTACTGTTCCTGCGGGACTTACCGTCCAGTCAGTATCTAGTCCGTCAATCTTATAGGAGTACAGGACGCTGCGCGGGTTGGAGAGGTCCAGCGCAGAATAATGGATGTTGAAGGAAGGATGGTCCGGGTAGATGTCCACCTGGGTGATGTCCCCCAGGGAGAATTCGTCCTCCTTTTCCAATCCCGTGATGAAGACCTTCCTGTCGGTACTGTGAAGGCGTTGGATCGGAGCGTTGAAAAATACGAGTCCGTTGGTGGTTCCGAAGGTGATCCGTCCGTCGGAGAGCCGGTAACCGGAATCGATGTAGCAGTGGTTGGAAGGCAGGCCGTCGGCTTCCGAAAACTTGGACATCCGGCGGAGGGAGGGAGAGTAACACAGGATGCCGTCCGTGGTGCCGATCCAGATATCGCCGGACGAGTCGGGAATCAACTTGGTGACGCGGCTCCGGAAGGGGCCGTACTGGACCGGGATCGGCGCGAAATGACCGTCTTCCTCCAGGGAAAAGACGCCGTTGCCCTGGCACCCGACCCAGATTTTCCCGTCCGGTGACTCGGTGATGGAGGTGATCCGTTCCAAATGGGCGTCGCCGGAGGCGGAAAGCGACGGCCGGAAATCCACGTCGACGGTGCCGTCCAGGTTGGAATTCCGTTTCAAGTCTATCGTGCAAAGGCCGTATCCGCCTGCCCACAGCCGTTCGCGGCTGTCCAGGTACAGGCAGTGGAACCTTGCCGCATAGTCGGTCTCGGAAGACAGCCAGATGCGATGGAAGGTCATCTGTCCGATGTCCAGGAATCCCAGGCTCTCGTTGGTGCAGTACCAGATTCCCTTGCGGACCGGGTCGTATTCCAGGTCGAAGATATGGTTGGAGGCGATGCCGCAGTTGTCCGTATGGTAGGATTTGAAACGGGGACGGGACAGATCCCGGTGCGAGAGGAAGATCAGTCCGTCGTTGCGGCTGGCCATCCAGTAATCGCCGTTGTGGTCCTGCCGGATGACGAAGATGTCCTCCTGGGACAGGCCGCCTTTTCCCTTGAGCGAGTGGATTTCCACCTGATCCTGTCCTGCCCGGCGGATTCCCAGGCCCTTGCCCAGGATTCCCATCAGCAGGTTCCCGTCGCGGTCTTCATAGTTGCAGGCAACGATGTTGGAAATCCCTTCGGTCACGGACAGGATGTCCTCTTCCATCACGTTTTTGGGCGTGATCTGGTTGATGCCGCCCACGAGCGTACTCACCCAAAGCGTACCGTCCCGATCTACCAGGATATGGTTTACATAGTTGGTGTTCAGTGATTTGCGTGGGCGTCCCTGGGTGATGTGCCCGAATTTTCCGGCCCGGGTGAAATGGTCGATTCCCCGGGATGTTCCGACCAGGATATCGCCCGAGGAATCCGCCGCGAGACAGGTTACGTGATCGTCGGAGAGGGAGGACGGATTCTGCCGGTCATGCTGGAACGTGGTCAGGGAACGGGACCGGACATCGTAGCAGAACAGCCCGTCCTCGGTACCGATCCAAAGGTAGTTCCCCTGGATCAGGACGGTGGAAACGTCCCGGATGTCGGCCAGTTTGGGATTCTCCGGACCCGGTACGGCCTCGAGTTGACCGGCCCGGCCTTTCCGGAAGCAGGACACGCCGTCGAATCCACCGACCCAGATGACGTTTTCCCCCACGGACATGTAGCGGAGGGATGTGCTCGGAGCCGGATATTTCTCCACCCGGGTGACCGCGCTCTTTTCATCCAGTTCCACGGCGACCAGTCCGTCCCGCTGCAGGACCCAGAGCAGGCGGTCACCGTCGGCCTGGATGCCGTTCATCGGCAAGGTCAGCAGGTCGGACTCTTGCCAGAGGTCCTTGGAGAAGGATACCGTTCCTTCCTTGCAACTGATTCGCATGAGTCCGGCATTGCTGACGGCCCAGATGCAGCCGTTACCATCCTCGGCGACCCCGTAGATGAAGTCGTTCTCGATCCGGGTCCTCGCGTCGGCCGAGTGGGAACTGAAATGGACGAAGCGGTTTCCGTCGAACCGGTCCAGTCCGTTGGACGTGCAGGCCCAAAGGTATCCGTTCCGGTCCTTGTAGGTGTTCAGGACATATTCGTCGCACAGGCCCTGTTCGGATCCATATACATAGTACCGGAACTCTCCGGCCCAGTCGGCGCGGGCGGGAAGCACCAGGGCGGTCAAAGTCAGGATGAGCAGAAATCGCTTCATGGTCAATCGGTCAAATCAATACGTAAAAATAGGAAAAACAGGGCCGGAATCCAAATGATTCCGGCACCTGTATCATGCAAACTGGGACAGCAGGGATCAATAGCCCTCGATCTGATCGAGGTTCGGATTGTTCTTGACCTCGGACTGCGGGATGGGGATCCAGACCTTGTGCGGGGCGAACTGGTTCTTGTACTTGCTGGAACGGGCGGCCACTCGCTTGTAGAAAGCGCCACCGGTGTCCCCGACGCCCCAGCGGCGGAGGTTCACGTTGCGCTCGGAGTCGTAGCAAGTCTCCTTCATGTCCTCGAGGTCGATGACGCTCATGACGTCGGCGAGCGTATAGTTCCCGCTCTTGATGGCGGCATAGCCGTAGTCCTTGTTGAAGTCGATCACATCGTCGGTGAGCGGGTTGGTCCAGACCGCCGGAATCGGTTCGCGGTCCGCGAGTTTCGCCAGGCCGGCGCGCTGCCGGACAATGTCGATCTGGTCGATGGCGCCCTTAAGGTCGCCGGTCTGGGCCAGGCACTCGGCATAGTCCATCAGGATTTCACCCAGGCGGAACACACGCACGTTGGTGGGCTCGTTGTCGGCGATCTTCACGTTGTAGTCACCGCCGTACCAGTTGGTGTATTTGTTGGTGAATACGCGGTCCCCGGTCCAGTAACTGCCGTTGTTGTACCATCCCGGCGCTTCCAGTTCACCGGCGTCAACCTTTTCCTCGTAACCTTCGCCCCACTGCCACTGGGCGTGGCCGGGATAGTCTTTCCAGATATCCAGGTAGAAGAGGGAGCACTCCAGGCGCTGGTCGAACTGACCGGCGGTGGTGCGGGGAGTGTTCTTCACGGTCTTCTCGTTCTTGAAGGCATAGACCAGCCAGGTCTCCGCGCAGAAGTCTCCCCAGCCCACCGGTGACGGGCACATGAGCTTCCATCTCCAGTTGCGGTGGTCCGGCGTGGCACCGTCGTTCCAGCCCCAGCCGTAAGCGGCGAAGTAACCGGCGTTGGCGTTGCCCTTGGCAAACTGGAGCTCGAAGACGGCTTCCTTGTTGTTCTCATGGGCGTCGTCACTGTTCCAGAGATAGTCATCCACGAGGGCGAGCTTCTCACCGCCGACGGACTTGCCGTTGTCAATGACATCCTTGAACCACTTGGCGGCCTCGGCGTAGTTGCCGCTGTTCATGTTCACCCGGCCCAGCAGGGTGGCGGAGAACCACTTGGTCACGCGGTACTGGCCCTTCCAGGGGCCGGAAAGGTAATCGGACGGAAGGTTGTCGTAGGCGTACTTGGCATCCTCGATGATCTTTTCGCAGAGGGTCTCATAAGGCGTCTGCGCGGGCTGGTCGCCGGCCGGGGCTATGTAGTCCACATACGGCGGATGCTGGTACAGCATGGTGAGCATGTAGTAGTCCCAGGCACGGATGGCCTTGGCCTGGGCCAGGATCTGCTCCTTGCTGAATTCCTTCCATTCTTCCACGTTCTCAATATAGGTGATGACCTGGTTGCAGCGGGCAATCTGGTTGTACAGGCACTTCCACTGGGTGACGTTCCAGTTCTGGTCGTAATTCGGATACTTGAAGCTGACGAAATCCACCAGGTCCATGGCCGGGGAATAGCTGTAGCCTTCGTCCGACTGGGAACCGAAGATGATGGACATGCCGCTGTTGAAGAATCCGCCGTTGAAAGCGTGGTACACGCCCACAAGGGCCGCGTCCAGGTCGGATTCGTAGGTGTAGGCTGTCGAAGAACTCAGGGAGTTCGGGTTTTCCAGCTGCAGCATATCCTTCGAGCAGGAGGGCGCCAGCAGCGCGGCGGCCGCGGCGACAGACAGTATGGTGATGATTCTCTTCATATCTCTTAGAATGTAATGTTAAGACCGAAGATGACGGAGTAAGGGTTGGCAATGGTGTTGCCGGCATTGCCCGGGGTGAAGATGCCGCCCGTGAAGTCCGGATCCCAGCCCGTATAGCTGGTGAGGGTCAGGAGATTCTGGGCCGTGACGGAAGCACGGAGGTTCTTGATGACAAGCCCCACGGCGCCCTTCGGCTCCCAGTTGTAACCGAGGGAGATGGAGTTGAACTTGAAGAAATCGCCGCGCTCGAGCCAGCGGTCGCTGGAACCAAGCTGGTTCTCGGTGTAGCCATAGGACTCACGCGGATACCAGACATTGTTGTGCTTGTTCGTGGGCGTCCACCAGTCCAGGCCGCTGCGGCGCTGGGCCCAGGTGTTGAGGGCGTCCGTCTGGGCGCGGGTGCCGTTGCGGACCCACTTGAAGAACTCGCCGAAACCGGAGATCTGCATGTCCCAACCCTTGTAGGCCATCATCAGGTTCAGGGAAGCCGCGAGACCGGGCCAGGGGCTCTTCTTGTCCAGGATCTGGCGGTCGTCGTTGTTGATCTGGCCGTCATTGTTGAAGTCCACCCACTTGATGTCACCGGCCTTGGCGTTGGGCTGGATGCGTTTGCCGTCCTTGACATACTTGGCGGCATCCTCGTCACTCTGGAACAGGCCGTCGCTCACGATGGCGTAGAACAGGCCCAGCGGATGGCCCACATGGGAATAGGTGGTGCCGTCGTCCCGGAAATCGATTCCGTAGCCGAGGCCGTTCAGGACGTTGTCGTTGTGCGAGAAGTTCGCGCCGATCGAGTAGTTGAAGTCACGGCCGATATTCTGGCGCCACTTTACGGACAGTTCGATACCGCGGTTGGTCAGGGTGGCGGAGTTCACCACCGGGTCGGAAGAGGAACCGACTGTTTTCAGGATGGGCTGGCTGTACAGGCAATCCTGGGACTTGCTGATGTAGTACTCGGCCGTCACCATGAGCTGGTTGTTCAGGAAGGCCATGTCCACACCGATGTTGTGCTGGACGAGGGTTTCCCAGGAGATGTCGATGTTGGAGAGCGCCATGATGGTCTGGCCGGGGACTTCACCGCCGGCGTCGCCGTTCAGCAGGTAAGAGGTATAGTTGTTCACCAGGGACATCCAGTCGTAGTCGCCGATGTTCTGGCTTCCCAGACGGCCGTAGCTGTAGCGGAGTTTCAGGTCGTTCATCCAGGAAACATTCCAGAAGTCTTCCTGCGAGATACGCCAGCCGGCGGACATGGAGGGGAACACGCCCCACTGCTTGCCGGGGGCGAAGCGGGAGGAACCGTCGGCACGGATCGTCGCCTGGAGGAGGTAACGGCTGTCATAGGAGTAGTTGATCCGGCCGAAGTAGGAGATCAGCCGGCTCTGGCTGGTGGTGCCGGTGGCTTCCTTGAGGTTGATACCGGAGGAAACGTTCTTGAGGAAAATGCCGGAGGCGGTGGAAATGAGGTCCTCCCGGACGGAGCTGGCGCTCTGGGAGAAGTTGTTCTGGTAAGACTGACCCAGAACGGCGTTGATGGTGTGCTTGCCCAGCTCGCGGTCGTAGTTGAGGGTATTCTCGATGATGTACGTGGTGCTCCGGGTGGAAGAGGCCGTGGCGGAGGACGGGAGGTCCGTGAAGTTGAGGGCGTAATGGATGCCGGTCTCCCAGGAACGGGTGTGGTTGTCCATGATGTTGGCGCCCAGGTTCAGCTTGTAGGAGAGTCCCTTGACGGGAAGTTGGACCTGCGCCCAGGCATTGCCGCGCAGATAGAGGAATTCGCGCTTGGACCAGCTCTTCTCGGGATCGGCTTCGGCCACGATGTTGTGGGAAGTGGTGAAGGCCGTCTCGGCGTTGCCGATACCATAGCCGCGCTTGCCGTTCTCATCATAGATGGGAACGATAGGCAGCATGCCCACGATCTCGCCCAGTCCGCCCGTGGAGGGCGCGCAGTTGTACATGTTGGTCAGACCCATCTGGAGGCTCTCGCCGAAGGTGACGATGCCTTTCTTGAGGGTGGAGTTGATGGAGACGGTCTCCCGGCGCATGTCGCGGCCCACCTGGGCGCCGCTGTTCTGCATGTGGCCGTAGGCGACGCGGAAACGGGCGTCGCGGGAGCCGCCGGAGATGGAAAGGTCGTATTTCTGCTGGATACCGGTCTTGAAATACTGGTCCTGCCAGTCGGTGTCGCCACCCATGAAGTTCGGGATGGTGGTGCGGTCGGAAGTGCCGCGGTCGATACCGTCCTGGATCATGCGGGTCTGGATTTCCTTCCATTCCTTGGCGTCGGCGAATTTCATCCGCGGGTTCCACTGGACGGCGGTCTGGTTCGAGAAATTGACCGTGACCTTGCCGGCCTCGCCCTGCTTGGTGGTGATGATGATAACGCCGTTCGCCGCACGGGAGCCGTAGATGGCGGCGGCGGAAGCATCTTTCAGGACCTGGATGGACTCGATGTCATCCACGTTGAAACCGATGTTGTTGGAGGTCGGGATACCGTCGATCACATACAGCGGGGTGTTGTCGGTGAGGGAGCTGGTACCGCGGATGAGCACGGTGGGCAGGCCGCCCAGATCACCCGTGGAACGCACGCTCACACCGGCGGCGAGGCCCTGGAGGGCGTCCGCGATGGAGGTGTTCGACTTGTTCTTGTAGTCGTCCGTGTCGATGACGGAGACCGCACCGGTGAGGTCGGCCTTCTTGATGGAACCGTAACCGATGACGACCATTTCCTGGAGCATCTCGGCGGATTCGTTCAGCACCACATCCACCTTCGTGCGGTTGCCCGCGGCGACTTCCTGGGTGTCCATGCCGATGAAAGAGAAGATGAGGGTGGCCCCGTTGGGCACACCCGGCAGGGTGTAGAGACCCTCCGCGTCGGTACTGGTGCCGATGGAGGTGTTCCCCTTGACCATGACGGCCGCTCCGGGGACGGGCTCACCGCTGGAATCCTTGACCGTTCCGGACACCGTCCGATTCTGGGCAAAGACGGGCAAGCCGGCAAGAAGGACGGCCGCGAAGGCCATCAAACTTTTCCTGAAAAGTCCTTTCATAATGCCTTTTGTTGATTAGTTGATTAAATTGGTTGTGTGTTTCGGCGTTTTTGTGGGTTTAATCCGGTTACAAAGATATCCGGACCGCTTTCAGGACAGGTGGAAAGACTTTCTTTTGACGGGGAAAAATTTTCCGGAAGAACTTTCCACCCTTGTGGACGCAAAAAAATACGGGAACCTCCCGGCTCCCGTATTTCCCCATAATAACCAACTATTTATCAATAACCATCATTTTGGGTGAGGTTCGGATTGTTGTCCACTTCAGGTTTCGGGATGGGAAGCCATTCCTTGCCCTTGGAGAAGTTGTCCTTGAATTTCTGGGCGCGGGCCTTCACCTCGTTTGTGAATTCCTCGTCGGTGCCGAGACCCCAGCGGCGCAGGTCGAAGAAGCGCTCGTACTCGAAGCAGGTCTCCTTCTCACGCTCGATCCGCAGGCGCTTCTTGAACGCCTTGAGGTCGTTCAGGCAATCCTTATGGACACTTTGGGCAAGGGGGTACAGGTTCGCCCGTTCGCGGACCATGTCCACATATTTGGCAGCCTCCGGGATGGCGCTGGCGCCGCCCACTTCCACCAGGACTTCGGCGTAGCTCATCAGCAGCTCCCCATAACGGAGGATACGGATGTCGATGGGGTTGTTGCCCAGGGCGACGGCCCCTTCGGCATAGTAGTCCACGCAGTATTTGCGGCAGCGGGCCTGGGTGCCCCATTCGGCGGTGTTCCAGCTCGTGTACTTGGTGTAGAGCACCTGGCCGGGGAAGTCGTCGAACATCTCGGGATACATCACATTGTCCCGCAGGCGGATGTCGTAGCCGCCGTCCTTATCCTTTTCATCCTTGTACATGTCGATGACCCACTGGTACACGCTGTAGTCGCCGAATCCGCCGCCGAAGCTCGGGGCCAGGAATTCGTCGCGGCGGGCGGTGAAGCTGCACACGGCATCATCGTTGGCGATGCCCCAGAAACCGCCCCAGGAGTCGTTGCGGTCGGAGTTCTGGATCTCCCAGATGGACTCGGCGTTGTTGTTGGCGGTGTGCTTGAAATTGTCGCGGTATTCGGGAACGAGGGAATAGCGTCCGCTCTTGATGACGACCTCGAAGGCATCCTTGGCCTTCTGCCACTGCCCGGAATTCATGTAGAGTTTGCCCAGGAAAGTGTAGGCGAAGTATTTGTTGAACCGGCCCACCTCGGCGAACTTCTCGGGGAGGTTCTGGGCGGCATACAGGAAGTCCTTCTCGATGAAGGCGACGAGATCCTCGAAGGTGGATTCGGCGGGTTGGTCGGCCGGGGCGGAAACCCAGTCCACGAGCGGGGCCTTCTTATAGAGCATCGCGAGGTTGTAGTAGGACATGCCGCGCATGGCGCGCGCCTGGGCGACGACCTCGGCCTTCTTGGCCTCGCTCTCCCATTCCACTTTCTCGGCATACTCGATGACCTGGTTGCAGCGGAAGACCGACTGGTACAGGTACATCCAGGAGTTGTGGTTCCAGCGCTGGTCGGTGTTGGTGTACTTGAGGTTCACGTAGCCGGCCAGGTCGGCGTCCGGGGACAGGGAATAGAATTCGTCGGACTGTCCGGAGATCTGGAAGGCGTTGAAGCTGTTCCAGTAGCAGTTGTACAGGGTATGATAGACTCCCACCAGGCCCGCTTCCACATCGGCCTGGGTGTTCCAGGAGTTCTCGGCCACGAGGGCGTTCGGGTTGGCCAGGTCCAGCAGGGCCTTGCTGCAGGAGGCCGACAGCAGTCCCGCCGCGGCGATGAAGGAGATGAGGATGATCTTTTTCATGATAAGTGCCGGTTTAGAACTTGACATTGACGGAGAAGATGATGGAGCGCGGGGACGGATAGGTGCAGAAGTCCATGCCGGGCTCGAAGAGGGTTCCCTGGAAATCCGGGTCGTAGCCGCTGTACTTCGTAAGGGTCAGCAGGTTCTGGCCGGAGACCGAGAAATGGATGCTCTCGAAATACTTCTTGAGGGCTTTCGGGGCCAGGGTGTAGCCCACGGAAACGGAACTGAACTTGAAGAAGGAGGCGTCCTCCAGCCAGCGGGTGATCCAGGTATAGACGTTGCGCTCGTCGGCATACAGCAGGCGCGGGTTCTTCGCATCCTTGTTGTCCGGACGCCAGTAGTCGTAGCCCACGGGGGCGCTGTTGCAGTCCTGGAAGCCTTCCTGGTACCAGCGGTTGAAGTTGAAGGCCTGCTGGCCGAACTTGCCGAATCCGATGAGGCTGAAGTCGAAATCCTTCCACTTGGCGCTCAGGTTCAGGCCCAGTTCGAACTTGGGCCAGGGGTTGCCGGCGACCACGCGGTCGGCCGGGGTGATGGAGCCGTCCCCGTTGGCGTCCCGGTACTTGAGGTCACCGGGCTTGGCGGTGGGCTGGATGGGCTTGCGCTCCTCCCCGCCGACATAATTGTTCACCTCTTCCTGGCTCTGGAAGATCCCCATCGTCTCGATCATGTAGAACATGCCGATCGGCTCGCCGGCCGTGGTGATGGTGTAGTCGGTGGTCTGTCCTTCCTTGTTCTCGTAGCCGAAGCTCAGGAGCTTGTTGGCGGAATGGCTGACATTGGCTCCGATGGAGTAGGAGAAATCCTTGCTCACCTGGTCGCGCCAGGAAGCGGTGAGTTCGAAGCCCTGGTTCCGGATGGAGGCCGCGTTCACGTAAGGGTTGCCGCCGCCGTTACCGGTGGTCATCAGCAGCTGGAGCGGCGTCAGCACGTCGTGGGAGGTGGAACGGTACCACTCGGCGGACATCTGGAGCCGGTTCCCGAGGACGCCGAGGTCCAGGCCGACATTGGCCTGCTCCAGGCGCTCCCAGGTCAGGTTCTGGTTGGAAAGCTTCACCATGGTCTGGCCATGGGTGATCTCCCCGTTGCCGCCGTTGAACAGGTACTGGGCGTAGTTGTTGATGAACATCTGGTAGTCGTAGTAGCCCACATTCTGGGAACCGAGGTTACCCCAGTTGGCGCGGATTTTCAGGTCGTCGATCCATTTGACGTTGAAGAACGGCTCCTTGCTGATACGCCAGGCGGCGGAGACGGACGGGAAGGATCCCCAGCGATAGTCGGCCGCAAAACGGGAGGAACCGTCGATACGGCCGGTGAGGCTCAGGAGGTAGCGGCCGTCGAAGTCGTAGTTGATCCGCCCCAGGTAGGAGATCAGGGCGGCGCGATACATCGTACCGGAGACGGAAGCACTCTGGGTACCGGCGGAGACCGTGGTCAGGAAATCGCCGTTGGCGGTCTGGATCAGGCCCTGCTGGCTGGCGGAGCTGGTCTGGTAGTCGGTCATCTGGTAGGTCGTACCCACGATGGCATCGACGTGGTGCTTTCCGAAGGTCTTGTCCATGGACAGGGTGTTCTCCACGAGGTAGGTGGAAGTCCGGGAGTTGCTCTCGGTGGCGGAGCTGGAGCCGGAAGCGGAGTTCAGGGCCACGGAATAGCCGGAGGTCCAGGAGTTGGTGACGTTGGCGTTGATGTCCACGCCCAGGTTCAAGCGGTATTTCAGCCAGGGGAAGATGTTGGCCTCGGCGTAGGCGGTACCGCGGGCGAACAGGACGTTGGTCCAGCGGTCGCGGTCGTTGGACTGGGCCACCGGGTTGGCGCCGAGGGCGCGGGCGTGCGCCTCGTTGCCGATGCCCCAGCCGCCTTCGTTGCCGTTCTCCTCGTCGCGGACGGCGATGGTCGGGACCATGCGGACGACGTCGGCGATGGAGCCGCCCACCTTGCGGAGGGCGCCGCCGCCTGCGTTACGGATATAGGTGCGGCCCAGGGACATGTTTTCTCCGATGGTGAAGATGCCCAGCTTGCCGCTGGTGTTCACGCGGAGGGTGTACCGTTCCAGGCGGCGGTTGATGGTGGTACCGCTGTTGCTCATGTAGTTGAAGGACGTGCGGTACTTGCCGGTCTTGGTGCCGCCGGACATGCTCAGGTCGTAGTTCTGGGAAACGCCGGTCTTGAAGTAGGCGCTCTGCCAGTCGGTGTCGTTGTTCCAGTGGTCCATCCGCTGGGTGACGCCTTCGATGCCGTCGGCGATGGCATTGTCGATGGCTTCGTCATAGTATTTCTTCCACTCCTCGGCACCGGCCATGCTGATGCGCTTGAGGTTCTGGACGGCGACCTGGGCGTTGAATTCGAACTTGGTCTTGCTCTCCTGGCCGCTCTTGGTCGTGATGATCACCACGCCGTTCGCGGCGCGGGAGCCGTAGATGGCCGCCGCGGAGGCGTCCTTCAGGATCTGGATGGACTCGATGTCATTGACATTGAAGTTGATGTCGTTGTTGGTCGGGAGACCGTCGATGACGTAGAGGGGGTCGTTGTTCGTGAGGTTGCCCGTACCGCGGATCTGGATGGACGGCACGCCGCCGATTTCACCGGTGGAACGGACGCTGACGCCGGATGCGGCGCCCTGGAGGAGGTCGCCGATGGAGGTGTTGGTCTTGTTCTGGAATTCCTCGGGTTTGATGACGGAGACGGCACCGGTCAGGTCTTTCTTCTTGACGGTACCGTAACCGATGACGACCATTTCGTCGAGCATCTCGTTCTCTTCTTCGAGAACGACGTTGATGGTCCTGCGTTCGTTGACCGCCTCATCCACGGTGGCGTAGCCGATGCAGGAGAACTGGAGGACGGCGTCCGAGGGGACGCGGGGAAGGGTGTAGCTGCCGGTGCCGTCGGTGACGGTGCCGTTCTGGGTGCCGGTGACGAAGACCGATGCGCCGATGACCGGTTGCCCGGCGGGGTCGGTGACCGAGCCGGTCACGGTCAGGCTCTGCGCCTGTACGGCCAGGGCCGTGCACAGGAATAGCGTCGCCGAAACGGCGGCGGCTTTCAAGTTTTTCAAAAAAATAGGCAAATGGTTCATAAGAACGGGCTTGTTGGTTTGGTTATCAGTTCGGACCGGGAGGGGCTGTTCTCCCGTCCGAAGCAAAAGTACAGGATTCCCGGGGAAGCGGAGTGGACGCATTTTTCTTTCGGGTGGAAAATTTTTTGGATGCCGGGGAAAAGGATTTTCCCCTTATTAAATAAAATAGACCGGCCCCCCTCCGGTGGAAAACCGTTTTCTTTGTACCGGCTCATGGGCTGGAGCCATCCCCGAAAAATCTGACTGCAATGAAAATGCTTTCCATCATCCTCGCCGCCGCCGTCTCGCTGACGGTTGTCTCCTGCGGGGGGAACCAGGCTGCGGCGCCTGCCTTCCCGGCCGCCCTGCGGACCATCGTGTCCGATGAAACCACCACCGTCCCGACGGTCTATGGCCGTGTCCAGGGCTTCCTGGACGGGGACGTCTATACGTTCCGCGGCATCCCGTACGCCAAGGCGGAACGTTTCATGCCCGCTGTCGATCCGGACAAGTTCGACGGGGTGAAAATGTGCCGTACCTACGGCCCCAAGGCGCCCCAGGGCGAAAACCTGAACTATCGGGACCTTTCCAGCGACTACGACTTCGCCTTCCAGTTCGTCTATGAACCGATGGACGAGAAGGAGTGCCTCGTGTTGAATGTCTGGACCAAGGGCATCCTGGACGGCAGGAAGCGTCCGGTGTTCGTGTGGTTCCATGGCGGCGGCTTCTCCTCCGGTTCCGGCCACGACCTTCCGTGCTATGAGGGCCGGGCCCTCGCCGAGAAGGGCGACATCGTCGCCGTGACCGTCAACCACCGCCTCAATGTCCTGGGCTACACGGATATGCGCGGCCTGGGCGGCAAGTATTCCGAGTCCGTGAACCTGGGCCAGCGCGACCTCGTGAAGGCGCTGGAATGGGTGAACAAGAACATCGAAGCCTTCGGCGGCGACCCGGGCAACGTGACCATCGGCGGCCAGTCCGGCGGTGGCGGCAAGGTGTCCAACGTCCTGGCGATGCCTTCCGCCCGCGGCCTCTTCCAGAAAGCCATTGTCCAGAGCGGCTCCAACATGCCATACGCGGAGAATGAGGCCTCCAAGGCCTTCGGCCTGGCCTTTGCGAAGGAACTGGGTGTCACCCCCGGCCATACCGACAAGCTCGACTCCTTTACCTATGAGGAGCTGGTGGCGGCGAGCCGCCGCGCTTCGCGCAGCAGCCGTGGCGTGGGATTCGGCGGACAGCTTCCGACCCTGGACGGCAAGTACATCACCGAGGCCCCCATCGCTCCCGAGCAGAGCAAGGACGTGCCGATGCTGGTGGGTACGAACCTCTATGAATTCTCCTATGGCGTGGCGAAGCCCGGCACGACGATGGAGGAGGCCCGTGCGAAACTCGTCGAGCGTTTCGGCGGTGACGAGGCCAAGGCCGACCAGTTCATCGCGGACTACAAGGCCGCCTATCCGGCCATGGAGCCGCGCGACCTCCTGGATACCGACTTCTTCTTCCGTCCCGGCGCCGCCACGCAGGTGAAGGCGAAGAGCGCCCAGGGCGGTGCCCCGGTGTATAGCTTCCTCTTCGCCTGGAAACCGGAAGGCAGCGACATCGGTGCCTGCCACGGCATGGAGCTGCCCTTCGTGTTCAACAATATCGCCCTGCAGCCGGAGATGACCCGGGCGTCTGAGAAGGCCTTTAAGCTGGCTGATACCGTGAGTTCCGCCTGGATCGCCTTCTTCCGCACCGGCAACCCGAATGTGGAGGGGCTTCCCCAGTGGGATCCCTGGACGGAGGAGAACGGCGCCGTGATGATCCTGGACAACGAGTGCCGGGTGGCGAACCACCACGACGACGGTCTGCTCCAATACCAGACGAACCGGATGTTCTAAACCCCGTTTGCTATGAAAAAGACATGGATATTCCTGGTCCTCGCAGGTGCCCTCTCGGCCGCCTGCGGGACCGCGGCTTCCCAGAAAGGGGGGCCGGAGACGGCGCCCCGTGCGATCGTCAGCGATGAGACCACCATCGCCCAGACCCGGTACGGAAAGGTACAGGGCTACAAGGACGGTGACATCTATACCTTCAAGGGCATTCCCTACGCCAAGGCGGAACGCTTCATGCCGCCGCAGGCCCCGGATGCTTTCGAGGGCGTGAAGGTATGCCGTACCTATGGGCCCAAGACACCCCAGACATCCACTACGCTGCGTTACCGGGAGGACCGGACCGACTACGGTTTCGGTTTCCAGTTTAACATCGAACCGGTGGACGAGCAGAACTGCCTGGTCCTCAATGTCTGGACAAAAGGCCTGGCCGACGGGAAGAAACGCCCGGTCTTTGTCTGGATCCACGGCGGCGGCTTCGCTTCCGGCTCCGGCAACGACCTGCCCTGCTATGAGGGCCGTGCCCTCGCCGAGAAAGAAGACATCGTGGTCGTGAACCTGAACCATCGGCTCAACATCCTCGGCTACATCGACCTTCGCGGCCTGGGTGGCAAATACTCGGAGTCCGTGAACCTGGGCATGCAGGACCTTGTGAAGGCCCTGGAGTGGGTACGCGACAACATCGAGGCCTTCGGCGGCGACCCGGGCAGCGTGACCATCGCCGGCCAGTCGGGCGGCGGCGGAAAGGTGAACACCCTCATGGCGATGCCTTCCGCGATGGGCCTGTTCCACCGGGCGATTGCCCAGAGCGGCTCCTGGATCCTGCACAACAATGATGCGGACGGCAAGGCGCTCGGCCTGCAGGTGGTCGAGGAACTTGGCCTGAAGCCCTCCGAGGCCGACAAACTGGCGGATTTCACCTATGAGGAACTCGCCGCGGCCGGCCACCGGGCTACGGTCAAGCTGCATTCTTCCTCCGGATTCTGCCCCACCGTGGACGGCAAGTATGTCACGGATCCATCCTTCGATCCGGAAGCCCCGGAGATCAGCCGGAACATCCCGATGATCATCGGTTCCAACAAGAACGAGTTCACCTATGACAACAGCCCGGTCCTGACGCAGGAGGAAGTCCTGGGCCGCCTGGAGAAGCAGATGGGCAAGGACAAGGCCGCCGGTTTCCTGAAGGCCTACGACGCCGCCTATCCCGGCCATACCCCGCAGGAGGTCCTTTATACCGACATGTTCCTCCGCAAGGCGGCCGTGAAGATGGCCGATGTCAAGAGCGCCCAGGGAGCGGCTCCGGTGTATATGTACTTCTTCACCTGGAAACCTTCCGGCAACGCCCTCGGCGCCTGCCATGGCATGGAACTCCCGTTCATGTTCAACAACATCGCCCTGCAGCGTGAAATGACGGGTGGGACGCCGGATGCCTACCGGCTCTCCGACCTTATCAGTTCCGCCTGGATCTCCTTTATCAGGACCGGTGATCCGAACGTCTCCGGCCTTCCCGCATGGGAACCCTATACGGCCGAAAACGGCAATACGATGGTCTTCGACAAAGAGTGCAAGGTGGTCCACAACCACGACCGCGCCCTGATGGACTACGACCTTCCGCGCCGTTTCTGACGGGAAATGACTATCTTTGAGTCATGACGAAAGAAAGATACAGGAAATACTATGGACCGGCGATGGCGCTTCTGTGCACCGTCGGCCTGGTCCTTTCCATCATCCTGACGGCCCACGCCTTGTCGGGGATGGGGCTTATCGGCTGCGGGGCGGGATCGTCCTGCGCCACGGTGACGGGGAGCCGGTGGTCGCTCCTGATGGGCTTCCTGCCCATCAGTGTTCTGGCCGTCGGGGCTTACCTGGCCCTGCTGGTGTGCATTCTGTATCTTTTCTTCGATTTTGACACGACCGTCCGGAAGGTCCTGCTGGGCCTCTCCGTCACGGTCTTGCTGTGCTGCCTGTGGTTCATCTGGCTGCAGGCGGCGAAAGTGAAGGCTTTCTGCCCCTATTGCATGTCGGCCCATGCGTGCGGCATCCTCACGGCCCTCCTATGCCTGTTTTCTTCCCGGGACCTGGGGAAGAAGGCAGTTTTCGGGGCTGTGGGTGCGGGTGTGCTCGTCGCCGTCGCCTATATGGCCTTCCAGTTTTTCACGACTCCTTCCTACCGGGCGCAGACCGGCCGTTCCGACGCTCTTTTGCCTATCCCCGAAGCGGCCGTCTCGCCCGTCGTAGGACCGGCGGACGCCGACGATAAGGTCGCCCTTCTCTACGACTACCGCTGCTCCCATTGCCGGACCATCCACGGCTTCCTGGACGATGCTGTCGCCCATTTCGGGGGCAAGGTCTCCTTCGTCCTTTGTCCGACGCCCCTGAGTCCTGCCTGCAACCCGTACATTCCCGCTGCTTCGGAGGATCCTTTCGCCGGTTCCTGCGACCTCGCCCGCCTGGCCCTGGGACTTTGGAAGGCCGATCCGGACCTGTTCCGGACCTTCGACGAGTGGCTCTTCGCGGCGGACGGCGATAGAGGCTGGTACCCGCGTTCCCCGGCGGAGGCCGACGCCAAGGCCCGGGAACTCTCCCGCGGTGCGCCGCTGGACGGCGTATGGACGGCGGATTATCTCTCCCGGACGCTGGAACTGTTCGGCCGCACGACGGCACAGGGCCGCAGCGGCATTCCGCGCCTGGTCTCCGGCTCCTCCTGGATCATCCCGGAGGCCGATACCCCCGAGGGCTTCATCCGGGCCGTCGAGGACTTGTTGGACGGACAATGACCTTTTTCTAATACGCACACACTGATATGAAACACTTTCCAAACTTGCTCCGTTTATTGGTCCTTGCGGCCCTGATGGCCCTGCAGCTTGTCTCCTGCTCCTCCGAACCCGGCCGGGTCAAGGTGGAAGGTGGCTGGATCCAGGGAACGGTCCTGGAAGATATGACGGTCTATAAGGGGATTCCTTTCGCTGCTCCTCCCGTGGGAGACCTGCGCTGGAAAGCGCCCCAGCCGGTCATTCCCTGGGAAGGGGTCCGGGAAACCACCGATTTTGCCAACAGCCCGGTCCAATGGGGGAAAAACCCCTGGGGCAACAGCGAGGACTGCCTGTACCTGAATATCTGGACGCCGGCGAAATCCCCGAAGGAGAAACTGCCGGTGATGGTCTGGATCTACGGCGGCGGATTCGGCGCCGGAACGACGACCGACCCCCTCTTCGACGGGACGGCATTCGCCCGTGACGGGGTGATCGTCGTGACCACGGCCTACCGTGTCGGGAAACTCGGCTTCCTGGCCCATCCCGGCCTGAGTGCCGAAAACCCGGAAGGCGTATCCGGAAACTATGGCCTGCTGGACCAGATCGCCGGCCTGCAGTGGGTGCAGCGGAACATCGCCGCCTTCGGCGGAGACCCGACCAAGGTGACCATCTTCGGGGAGTCGGCAGGCGGTATCTCCGTCAGCATGCTCTGCGCGTCCCCGCTGGCGAAGGGACTGTTCCGCGGCGCCATCTCCCAGAGCGGCGGTTCCTTCGGGCCCACCCGGCCCACCACCTATCCGGGTGAAAACATGAAAACGCTTGCCCAGGCTGAAGCCGAGGGCGTGAAGATCGCCGAAAGCCTGGGCGTCTCCACCGTGGAGGAGCTGCGGGCCCTGCCGGCCGAGAAGTTCGTCGAACGGGGCCTGGCCGTCGGAGGCGGCTGGCCCATCGTGGACGGTCATGTGATTCCGGACGACCAGTACCGGATGTACGAAAGGGGAGAGTACAACGATGTCGCCGTCATCGCGGGATACAATTCCGACGAAGGGGCGAGTTTCTCCCGGAACAAGGACGGGAAGGTGCACCAGGCCGAGCTCGAGGAACGTTACGGTCCCTTCACCGGGAAACTGCTGGAAGCCTATCCGCTTGAAAACGGTACCGTTACCCATTCCGCACGCAATCTGATGCGGGATGCCGCCTTCGGCTGGCATACGTGGAGCTGGTGCCGCCTGCAGGCCCGGACCGGAAAGGCGCCCGCCTATCTGTATTATTTCGACCAGCATCCCGAGTATCCGGCGGACTCCCCGATGTACGGTTTTGGCTCTCCGCATGGACAGGACATTGCCTACGTGTTCCAGATGGTGGATCCGGAACGCGCCATCCCCGGCGACAAGGAACTGATGCAGGCGATGGGGAAATACTGGACCAATTTCGCCAAGACGGGCGACCCCAACGGTCCCGGGCTTCCTACCTGGCCCGCCTTCGACAATGGAAATCCCCAGGCCATGTACCTGAGCGGGGCGGTCCCTTATGCCGGACCGGTACCGGATGAAGCGGCCCTGAACGTGCTGGACGAATACTTCCGTTGGCGCCGCAGCCCGGAAGGCACGGCATGGGCCCGCTGATGTTCATTTGATTCATAACCACAAAACACTATCTGACGATGCGTAAAGCCATTCTTACCCTCCTGCTGGTGGCCGTAGCGGCCACCGGGTTTGCCCAGACCGAGAAAACCCAGACCGTCCAGGACGGCGGCACCGGCCCTTTCAAGGCCGTGGTCGTGGGAGACGCCTCTCTCCCGAACTTCACCATCTACCGTCCGAAGGACCTGTCGGCCGTGGACAAGCTCCCCATCCTGCTCTATGCGAACGGCGGCTGCGCCAACAGCACCGTCCAGATGCGTTTCCTGCTGAACGAAGTCGCTTCCCACGGGTATATGGTCGTCGGTATCGGCCCCTATGAGGAGGAAGACCCGATCGAGAACTGGAAGAATGTCATGAAGGACATGTATCCGGAAGGGAAGAATGTCGTCCTGGCCAACGGCGAGAAGATCAAGGCCCCCACGCCGGCCGAGGTCAAGAAGCGTCAGGAAGAGCAGCAGAAGCGCCGCCAGGCCATGATGGAGGCGCGGAAGAACAATCCCGCGCCGGAGGCCATGCGTCCCCGCACCTATGCCCGCCAGCTGCTGGAAGCCCTGGACTGGCTGACCGACCAGAACGTCAATCCGGAGTCCGAGTACTGCGGCAAGCTGGATCTCTGCCACGTGGCGGCGATGGGCCAGTCCTGCGGCGGCGCCCAGGTCCTGGCCGTCTCCCATGACCCGCGCCTGACGACCTGCATCCTGCTGAATTCCGGTATCGGCGACATCACGATGTCCGGAGCAGGCAAGTCCGCCCTGGAGACCCTCCACACTCCGATGCTCTACATCATCGGCGGTCCCACCGACATCGCCTATGCCAATGCCGCCAAAGATTTCGTCAACATCAAGAAAGTCCCCGTGGTGATGGTCAACACCCCGCCGGACGGCCACCATGGCACCTTCTATGAGATGTACGGCGGCGGCTATGCCGTAGCCGTCCGCAAGTGGCTGGACTGGCACCTGAAGGGCAAGGTGGGCGAATCCGCCCTCTTCCTAGACACGGAATACATGCACTGGAAGTATCCCGAGTGGACCGTGGACCGCAAGAACTGGTAGCGCGATGAAGCGGTTCCTTTCGCTTGTTTTCCTGATGGTCGGCCTGTCTGCGGTTGCGCAGCCGGGCCGGCCGGCTCCTACCTATTTCAAGCCGCAGGTCCACGCGGACCGTACCGTTACTTTCCAGGTCCATGCCCCCGAAATTACCAAAGCCCGGGTCGTAGCCATGGACCAGGAGGGCGACATGGTCCGTTCCGGGGACGGTACCTGGACCTGGACCACTGCCCCGATGAATCCGGGCTATCAAATCTATACCCTCTACCTGGACGGCATCGCCGTGTCCAATCCGCGCGATATCCTCTATCCGAATAACGGCGGGTATGTCAATGCCGTGGAAATTCCCGAGGAAGGCTGTCCCGAATTCGACCGGCAGCGGGGAATCCCGCACGGTACCATCCACGTGGTCCACTATTATTCGGAGGTCTGCGGCCAATGGCGGGAAATGCGCGTCTATACGCCGGCGGACTACGGAAAGAGCCGAAAGAAGTATCCGGTCCTGTACTTGCAGCACGGTGGCGGCGAAGACCAGACCGGCTGGTTCATCCAGGGCCGGGCGGACAACATCCTGGATGCGCTCATCGCGGAAGGGAAATGCGAGCCGATGATCGTCGTCTGTGCCAATGGGCATACGCCCGGAGGGTCCCGGTACAACTGGGAAGGAATGCAGGGTTTCCGGAAGGAACTGACGGAGCATGTCATTCCGACCGTCGAGTCGCAGTTTCGCGTGAAGAAGGACCGCCGGTACCGGGCCATGGCCGGCCTGTCCATGGGCGGCGGCCAGTCTTTCTATATCGGATTGCGCTCACCGGAACTCTTCTCCGCCGTCGGCGTGTTCTCCACCGGTGTATTCGGGGGCATCAGCTTCGGTATCCAGCAGCATCTGGACCTGGAGAAGGAAGTCCCCGGACTGTTTACCGATACGGCGAAGTTCAACAAAGACTTCGACCTGTTCTTCATGACCTGCGGGGAGCAGGATCCCCGGATCGATGCCACCCGCGGCGTCGTGGAACAGATGCGCAGCCACGGTGTCGATGTCCGCTTTGCTTCCTATCCCGGCGTCCATGAGTGGCAGGTCTGGCGGAAATCCATCCGGGATTTCCTGCCGATGCTGTTCCGGTAACGGCTTCACCGATTCCTCCGAATTGATTTTAATTTGCGATCCATGAAAAAATGCATGACGATGGCGGCCCTCGTGGCGGCCGCCTTTGTAGCCGCTTCGTGCGGTGGCGGGGACAAGATGCCCCAGCAGTTCAACGACCATCCGGACATGAAAGCCCTGGGTGTCACGCCGGAGCGTGTCGCCGCCCTGGACAGTGTCCTGCAGGGTTTTGTCGATGCGGAAAAAGTCCCTTGCGTGACAGCTTTCGTCGCCAAGGGCGGGGACGTCGTCTATGAGAAATCCTTCGGCAAGAAAAACCTGGAACAGGGGATTCCGGCTGAGACGGACGATATCTATATCCTCTTTTCGCAGACCAAGGCGGTCGTGGCGACAGCGCTCATGACCCTGTATGAAAAGGGTCTGCTGGATGTGGAGGATCCTGTGTCCAAGTGGATTCCGAACTTTCCGGACGAAGTCCTGGTGGAAGACGGCGAGGGCGGTTTCAAGACCGTTCCGGCCGAGCAGCCCGTGAAAGTGGCGCATCTGCTGAGCCACTCCTCCGGCTACCTGGCCCCGGTTACCAACAAATACCTGCGTTCCCTGGCCGCAGCAGGGGAGAGCGTGATGGCTCCCCGCACGACCGTCAAGGAGAATGTGGAATTCAACCTCCGTTTCCCGCTGGGCTTCCAGCCGGGTTCCGACTGGAACTATTACTATGACATGGAGGTTATCGCCTACCTGATTGAAATCATCAGCGGAAAACCGCTGCCGGAGTACCTGCAGGAGACCATCTTCACCCCGCTGGGGATGAACAGCACGGGTTATTTCTTCGACGACGAGTCCCTGAAGCCCCGTTTCGTGACAACCTACAGCAAGGGGCAGGACGGTCGTTTCGTCACCTCGCCGATGTCCGGCGTGGACCGGGTCTTCCAGGGTCCCAAGACCTATGCCGGCGGCACCCTGGGCCTGTACGGGCCCATCCGGGACTATGCGAAGTTCTGCCAGATGCTCCTGAACGGGGGTGAATTCAACGGTCACCGGATCCTGAAGCCGGAGACCATCCTGATGATGCGGCAGAACCGTCTTCCGGAAGTGAACGCCGGCGGTCCCGGCTTCCAGTTCGGCCTCGGTTTCGAGCTCTTCCACGGTACGCCTTCCCGCAAAAACGTTCCCGCCATGTCCGACGACGTGTTCCGCTGGGGCGGCGCCGCCGGGACGGAATACATCATCGACCCGGTCAATGACCTCGTCATCCTCTATTACATCAGCATGTGGGGCAAGCCCTCCGAGTGCTACGACCAGTACCTGAAAGCCGCCTACGGCCTGTTTGGCCTGGAATGAGCGTTGCGCCCAAAGCGCTCACCGTCAGCCTGATACGAAAAACTCCCTGGTGCAAACGTACCAGGGAGTTTTATGTAACCGGCTGATTTTCAGCCGAATTGGTGATGCGCTTACTTCTGCAGGGCGCCGAGCTGCTGGCTGGCCTGGGCGGCGTACTTGGCGTTGCCGGAGAGCTTCTTGTAGTACTCGATGGCGGTAGCCTTGTCACCGGCCTTCTGGGCGGTGGCGGCGATGGTGAACATCACGTCGGCGGCATCCTTGGCGTTCGGGCTGATCTCCAGATACTTCTTGTAAGCCTCGATGGCCTTGGCGCTCTTGCCGAGCTTGGTGTTGGCGCTGGCGATGAGCTTGTAGGCGTTGGCGCTCTCCACGTAGCCGTTGGACTTCTCGAGGGCCTCGATGGCGTCGGCGCTCTTGCCGGCCTTCACCAGGGCCATGCCTTCCTTGAGGAAGAGGTTGGAGAGAAGCTTGTTGGCCTGGTCTTCCTTGCCATTGGCGGCAGCGGCCTCGAGGGCGGCGACGGCGGCGTCGTTGTCACCGGCCTGCATCAGGGCCTGTCCGTAGAGGAGCTGGCTCTGGCCATCGGCGGGATCGAGGGCGACGACCTCCTTGAAAGCGGCGGCGGCACCGGCGAAGTCCTTGTCTTTCAGCAGGGCAGCACCTTTGCGGGTGTAAGCGTTGGGAATAAGT
This sequence comes from uncultured Bacteroidia bacterium, assembly GCA_902781705.1. GTDB lineage: Bacteria > Bacteroidota > Bacteroidia > Bacteroidales > UBA932 > Cryptobacteroides. The sequence continues at coordinate 58,408 of CACZKE010000007.1, read as the reverse complement.
TCCTTGGTATCGGCAATGACATCCTCGATACCGTATTCGGTGGCGACGGCGGCAGCCTCCTTGAGGGTGGCGACGGCCTCGTCATACTGGGCTTCGTTAATCTGCTCCTTCGCGATGGAAAGGATGGTCTGGGGGATCGCTTCCTTGCACTTGGCGATCATTTCGGCGGCTTCGGCTTCCTCGCAGGCCTGGAACTGGGCGAGGGCGTTCTTGAACTGGGTCAGGGCCTCGGCCTTGTTGGTCTCAAGGGTCTGGGCTCCCATGTTGAAGGTTTCCACAGCGGCGTTGAAGTCCTGTGCGGAGGCGATTCCAGCGGCGAGTGCGAACGCCGCGAGCGCGACAAATAATCTTTTCATTTCGTTACGGTTTATTTGTTGTTAATTCGTTTCCGTCTGTGCTTGCACGTATTTTGCAAAAATAGCAATTATTTATGTTAATTTTGTACTCTAAATGCGTTTAATCCATGTCCACCCGACATTTTCATATCGTAGCCTGTCTGGCCTTCCTGATTTTTTCAAGAATTGTGCCAGCCGCGCAGACTCTTCCTTCCCTGCCTGCGGATAACAAGATCCAGCGGGGGACGCTCCGCTGCGGAGTGTCCTATTATATGGTCAAGAATGACGCCGTCAAGGGGTTTGCCGATTTCGCCCTCGTGCGTCGGGGAGAGGCCCCGGATGCCGGGGCTGCCGACGGCCTGGACACCCGTTTCCTGCGGCGGAGCGGCATCGGCCCCCGCCCGGGCGGCTGGTTCCTGGACCGTGACGGCAATACGGTCCTGCATCTGGACCGTGTTCCCGTCTATGATGCCAACGTTCTGGATTCCACCCTCTTGGTGACTTTCGCCCAGGTAGCCCTTTCGCAGGCCGACGAGGCCGTCATCGTGAGCGGTGACATCGACCCGGCGGAGTTCAAGAAGAAGATGGACATCTTCTCGATGATGGTCCCGCAGCATTTCGTGGAGAACAGCCATGGACCGGATTATGTCTGGGAACCCTCGGTGATGCCTTCCGTGGTCTGGAAACCGACGCAGTCGGGGGACAAGGGCGTGGTCCGGATCGCCTACGCTTCCCCGCGGACGGCACAGGAGCAGATGAACACGGCGCAGGCCCTCGTGATGGGTATCCTGAGCCGGGAGTTCCGCACCGTGGCCCTGCGGCGGATCGAAAGGAATCTCCGGGATGCAGGCATCCCGTATGGGAAAGTGGATTTCCAGTATCTGAACAGTTCGGAAACCGGGGGAGACGAGGAGTATGCCGTGGAGGTCCTGACGGACCGGGAGCATCTGGAGCCGGCGATGAAGACGGTCTCCCAGACGCTCGCAGGCCTGGATGAATTCGGCATTCCCGTCAATGAGTTCGTCCAGGCGAAACAGGCGATGATGGCCGGGATGCTGCTCCGGGGCGGAGCCGCGCTTTCCAACCGGAAGTATGTGGATCGTTGCGTATCCCATTTCCTGTACGGGGCGAATCTGGCTCCTTACAGCGAAGAAACGCGGCTTTTCGCCCGCAAGAACGTGGCGGACAGCACGGAGACGCGCCTGTTCAACCAGTTCTCGACCTCCCTGTTGAGCCAACTCTCGAACCTGACGCTCGAATATCGGGCGCAACTGGACTCCCTGGACGAGGACAACGCCCTGTTCCAGTATAACCTGGCTTACCTGTACGGTTCCACGTTCCGGGACTCCAAGGACTATTCCTGGCAGCGCGACACTTCCTCCCTGGATGTCTCCTGCCCGAAGGTGAAAATCAAGGAAACGAAGCCGGAACCCATCTCCGGGGGCTCCCTGTGGACATTCTCCAACGGTATACGCGTCGTCTATAAGCAGGTCCCCGGCTCCCGGATGTTCAATTACGCGCTCCTGCTGGGCGGCGGCCTTTCGGGGGTCACCGGCCTGGAGGAAGGAGAAGGCGGCTATTTCGGCGACATGCTCTCCCTGTATGACGCCGCCGGAATGTCCGCACCCGATTTCCGGGACCACCTGGCTGTCAATGGCATCGACATGCAGACGCAGGTTTCCCTGACCTTCACGTCCATCCACGGCAGCGCCCCTTCATCGAAACTGCCGTCCCTGCTGAAAGCGCTCCTCGCTCTCGCAAACAACCGTACCGTGAACCGGGGTGAGTTTGAGATCTATCTGCGCAACGCCGCATGGGCCCGGGAATCCGTGGAGGACCGGCTGTACAAGATGATGTATCCGGGATTCAGTTATACGTCGCGGAAATACCCCTCGGCCCTGGGACAGGCCACGCAGGCCAAGGCGGCGCAGTTCTGGGAATCGCGTTTCTCCCGTGTGAATGACGGGATGCTCGTCATCGTGGGGGATGTCGATGAGGCCACTGTCCGGAAGGACCTGCTGAAATATATCGGCGGTTTCCGCACGCAGCGGGGAGCCGAGTCGCGGAAGGCAGTCCGCTATACGCCGGTCTCCGGTGGCACGCAGAAGGGAAGTGAAGGTGAGAAAGGCGCCTATGTCCGGTTGGATGCGGAATTCCCGCTGTCCGGTGTCAACTACGTCATGGCCGAGGTCGGGGCCGATGTCCTCCGTCGCCATGTCGTCGCCGCCCTTCAGGGTACCGGCCTTTCCACGGAAGTGACCACCGGGTTCCACTCCTATCCGCAGGAGCGGTTGTGGATGGTTGTGTCCTGCGAAGGGAAGAAGGCCTCGGCCGCCCTTCCCGCCATCCGCGAAGGCATCCGCAAGGCCGCGGCCGCCACGGTATCCCAGAAGGACGTCAACGCCTACAAGGCCATGGTCCTCTCGGACATGAACCGGGAGTTGACGGCACCGGAGACGGTCGTCAGTGCGGTCGTGGCCCGCTACGGCATCGGCAAGGATATGGTTTCCCATTACAAGGAGAGCGTGAACGGGATAACGCCGGCTTCCCTGAAGGAGATGCTTTCCGCGCTCGCTTCGGGAAGGACCGCTGAATACGTCGTGGAATAATGGGACACAAGAAAAGATTCGGCACCATCGTCCAGATCGGGGACATCCTGGTCTCCGAGGACGTCATCCTGGAATACTTTGCCTGCGACTATCCCGTGTGCCGGGGAAAATGCTGCATCGTGGGGGACAGCGGCGCCCCGCTTCTGGAAGAGGAACTGGAGCCCATCGAGGCATGCTATGACGTCTTCTCCCCGTTGATGCGGGAGGAAGGGCGGAAGGCCGTGGAGGAAAAGGGATTCTTTGAAATCGACCGGGACGGGGATCTCGTGACTCCGCTCGTTCCCGGAAGCGAGGAGTGCGCTTTCTGCCTGTTCGAGAACGGGAACTGTCTTTGCTCCATCGAACGTCGTTTCTTCGAGGGAAAGTCTTCCTTCCGGAAGCCCATCTCCTGCCAACTCTATCCTGTCCGGGCCGTCCAGCTCAGGAACGGCACCATCGGCCTGAACCTGCACCGCTGGGACATCTGCCAGTGCGCCTTCGACAAAGGACGCCGGGAGGGGATCCGGGCCTATGAGTTCCTCCGCGAACCGCTCATCGCGGCCTATGGGGCCAATTTCTACGAGGCCCTCTGCGTTGCGGCGAAGCAGGTAATTGCCGAGGAATAGCCCCTACCTGTTCTTGCTGTCCATGCAAATTGTCACCGGTCCGTCGTTGACGAGCGCGACCTGCATGTCCGCCCCGAATTCACCCGTTTCCACGGGTTTGCCGATGGCCTCGGAAAGGTCCCGGCAGAACTTTTCGTACAGGGAGATGGCGATTTCGTGCGGGGCGGCATGGACGTAGGAGGGCCGGTTGCCCTTCTTGGTGGAGGCCATCAGCGTGAACTGGCTGACTACCAGGATATCCCCGCTGGCTTCGAGGATGCTGCGGTTCATCACCCCGTCTTCGTCGTCAAACACCCGGAGTCCGGCGATTTTCTTGACCAGGTAGTCGATATCCTCCTGGCCGTCCTCGTGGCCGATGCCCAGCAGGATGAGGAACCCCGGTCCGATCTCGGACCGGAGCGTCCCGTGGATCGTGACGGAAGCGGAGGTGACTCTTTGGATGACGGTTTTCATGTTCGGTTTGTTTGCTGGTACAAATATACGGAAATAACGATAGTCCAGTCTCCCCGACCTTGATAATTGCCTATTTCTAAGGTTCGCATGCACCTAGGGTGATTCCCAACCTCGGTTTTGGCAAATAAGCAGGGTTACGAATGCCCTTCGGCAGAAAAAAATTGAGTATTTTCGCGGAACAAACCTTTCTTTTTTATGAGAATTCTTCTGAAAAACGCCAGGATTTATGACGGTACCGGAGCGGATGCTTTCATCGGTGATATCCTGGTAGAGGACGAACGGATCGTCGCTGTCGGGGCCGACCTTCGGGAAGAAGCCGGCAAGGTGATCGATCTGTCGGGCCTGAGTGTTTCTTCCGGTTTTTTCGACGCCCACTCCCACAACGACTGGTTCGCCATCAAGAAGGAACCGTTGAAATACCTGGAACCTTTTATCCGTCAGGGAATCACGTCCTTCATTACCGGTAACTGCGGCCTGTCGGCCGTCGGGTTCGATCCGGACAGCCCCTATGTGGACAAAGTGGGGGGCGGCCTTTTCGGATACCGCGGGGACACGACGGGCGTTTACCCTTCGGTGAAGGATTTCTTTGAGGCGATCGACCGGAAGAATCCCTGCAACATGGCCGTTATCGTCGGACATTGTACGGCCCGGACGAGCGTTGCCGGGTGGGAGCATCGTGAATTGTCGACCCGGGAGCGGGAACGGATGCTCGCCCTGATGGAAAAGGGGCTTCAGGAAGGGGCCTGCGGCCTGTCGCTCGGCATGATGTATGAGCCCGGACGCTTCTCCAGTGTTGCGGAAACCCGTGACGTTGCGCTTCTTGCGGAGAAGTATGACCGCCCGCTGACCATTCATCCGCGCGCGGAATCCGCCGTCTCCATGGACTATCCGCTCCTCGGGAGGGCGCATATCCTCCGGGCGTTGGACGAACTCCGGGAGATGTCCAGGGGTACACACATGAAACTGCAGTATTCCCATGCCATCTTCGTGGGACGCAATACTTTCAAATACCGGGACGAGGTACACCGGATTCTGGATGAAATGAAGTCGGAAGGAATTGATGCACAGTTCGATATCTATAACGAGCTGCTGGGCGTCTCCGTGATTACGGTCATTCTTCCCGCCTGGTACCAGGCCCTTTCTCCGGCGGATAAGCGCAAGCCCTGGAACAAGTGGCGTTTCGCCGTCCTGGCCTGGGCGTCCATCCAGTTGCTGGGTTTCGGCTGGAAAGACATCGTCATCGCCTATGTCGGGGAAGGGAATGAGAAATATGAAGGAAAGACCGTTTACCAGATTGCGAAGGAAAGCGGGAAATCCTGCATCGACACTTACCTGGATCTTTGTGAGATGTCCGGTTTCAAGGGCCGGGTGAACATGGGACCGTACAGTACCCCGGACATCATCGCCTGGCAGTCCAGACGGGACGACGTCCTGTATATGACCGATGCCTGGGTGGAGGAACACGGCGTGCAGAATCCCGCCATCTATGACTGTTTCCCCAAATTTATCCGCGATTCCATCCTGGGACGGGGCGATACGATGCCGCGCACGGTCCGGAAGATGACCGGAGGAGTGGCCGACCGTTTCTCCATCCCCGAACGGGGCTATGTGAAACCGGGTTATTATGCCGATCTTACCGTTTTCGACGAAGCGGAAATGGCATCGGCCGTACCGGACCAGGAAAGGGCTTTCGGCATCCGGCGGGTGTTCATCAACGGAAAAGAAGTCCTCTGTGACGGCCGGCTGGACGCGGAGGCGCTCAAGACCTCCGGGCATGCCCTGAGAAGCCGTTGAGAACGGGATTCGCCGCCGCCGGCCGGAGGCCGTCGCTATCTCGGTGCCCTCCCCGGGGGGCCTTGCAAGACGATGGAACGGCAGCTGCGGCCTGACGGCCGCTTGTCTGTTTCCGGTTCTGGTCCCTTACGAAAGCAAGCTTTCGACGGGCCCGAAACCAAAAACAGCCGGTTGCTTTCGCAACCAGCTGCCGTTCATCGTTTTGCGGAGAGAGCGAGATTCGAACTCGCGATACCCTTTTGGGGTACACACGCTTTCCAGGCGTGCCTCTTCAGCCACTCGAGCATCTCTCCAATACGTATCCGGGGCCTTTCGGTCAAACCGGACTGCAAAGGTAGTAAAAAAATCAGAAAATCCCACAATTCCGGAAGGAAATTGCGGGACTTTTTTTACAGCGTATCCTGCTTCAGTTTCTCCACGTATCGGTTGATCCGCTGCAGTTCGCCGGGAATCGGGATGGACTGCGGGCAATGGGAGAGGCATTCTCCGCAGGAAATGCAGTGGTCGGCCTGGCGGAGGGTCGGGATGGCCCGGTCGTAACTCACGAGGTACGCGTTCTTGAGTTTGCGGTAGTCCTTCTGCTCCTGCGTCTGGGCGTAGCGGCCTTCCGTGACGGAGGTGTTGTAGTGCTTGAAGATGCCGGGGATGTCGATGCCCCAGGGGCACGGCATGCAGTATTTGCAGTCCGTGCAGTTCACCAGCGGATACTCCTTCATCTGGGTGGCCATCCGCTCCAGGAATTCCAGTTCCTCTTCGTTCAGGGGCTTGAAATGGCCGAAGGTCTTGATGTTGTCAATCAGCGGGTCCATGCTCGTCATGCCGGAGAGGGTACACAGCACCCGCGGATAGGTGCCGCAGAAGCGGAAGGCCCAGGACGCGATGGACTTGTCCGGCTCGCGCTCCTTCATCTGCTTGGCGATGGCGTCGGGAACGTTCGCCAGGCGGCCGCCCAGGAGCGGCTCCATGATCACGATCGGAATCCCGCGCTTGTCCAGTTCCTCATACAGGTACACGGCATTGGCGTTCCGGACGCCGTCGGCATGGGTCCAGTCCACATAGTTCATCTCGATCTGGCAGAAATCCCAGTGGATTTCCCCGCGGTCGTGCAGGCCGATGAGGGCGTCGAACTCCTCCGCCTTTCCGTGGAAGGAGAAGCCGAGGTTCCGGATCCGTCCGGCCTCCTTCTCCTTGAGGAGGAAGTCGATCATCCCGTTCTGCACGTACCGCTGCTCGAAGGCGGCAACGCCGCCCCGGCCGATGGAGTGGAGGAGGTAGTAGTCGAAATAGTCGGTCCGGAGCTGTTCGAAGGAGTCGTGATACATCTTGATGGAGGCCTCCGGGGACTGGTCGCCGAAGTTGGAAAGCTTCGTCGCGATGAAGTACTTGTCCCGCGGGTGACGGCTCAGGGCGATGCCCGCTGCCAGTTCGGACTGACCCATCAGGTAAGCGGGTGACGTGTCAAAGTAATTGATGCCGTGTTCGATGGCGTAATCCACCATTTCGTTCACGGCTTCCTGGTCGATCACGCGCTTCCCGTCGCCTTGGTCGATCATGGGCCAGCGCATGCAGCCGAAGCCGATGAGGGACACCTTGTCCCCGTTCACGGGATTCTCCCGGTAGACCATCTGTTCGGGGCCTTCCTCGGTCCCGACCGTCTTGGGCTTGGGCGCACATCCCACGGCGGCGGCCCCCATGGCCAGCGCCCCGGCGCCCGATATCTTGATAAAGTCTCTTCTTTCCATACTGTTTGTCATTTCGAGCTTGTCGAGAAATCTAATCCAGGTGGTTATGCCGTCCATTCACCGTGATGGCGCTGATGGGCCGGGCCGGGCACAGGTTCTCGCAGGCGCCGCAGCCGATGCACAGGGCCTCGTTCACGACCGGGCGGGGGAGGCTGTTCTCATCGTCCTTGACCATCTGGATGGCGCCGGTGGGGCAGTGGCGGGCGCAGTTGCCGCAGGGTGTCCCGTCCTCCGTGACGCACAGCGTGCGGTTCACCTGGGCCGTACCCACATGGTACTGCGTCTTCTCTTCCTTGGTGATTTTCAGGATGGCCCCCGTGGGGCACACCTCGGAGCAGCGGGTGCATTCCGGCCGGCAGTAGCCGCGCTCGTAGGACATCTCGGGCTGCATGAAATGCTTCAGGTCCGTGGAGGGACGAAGGACGCCGTTCGGGCACTCCGCTACGCACAACTGGCAGGCCGTGCACCGGCGGTAGAAATCCTTGATGCTCTTGGATCCCGGAGGCGTGACGGGCACGTCGCGGTTCGGAACCTCCTTGTCCAGGACCGTGGCGAAACCCCCATCGACCTTCTTTTCCTGCGCCTTGAGCGTCGCCGTTCCCACGGCCAGCGCCGCGCCGGTCACGAACGCGCGTCTGCCTTCGTCCTCAATTTTGGCCTTATTTGAGGATGAAACCGAACTCTTGGCCTTTCCGTCCTCGTTTTGGGCCGTTTTTAAGGATGAGCCCCATGCATACTGATAATGCAGCGCCCCGAACTTGCAGGTGTCGATGCAGTTGAAGCAGTCTACGCAGCGGGAGTAGTCGATCTTGTGTTCGGCGATATTGATGCAGGCGGCCTTGCACTGATGCTCGCACTGCTTGCAGTTCTTGCACTTTTCCGTGTCGATGACCGGGCGGAACATCGCGAAGCGGGAGAAGAAACTCAGCGTGGTTCCCACCGGGCAGATGGTGTTGCAGTAGGTGCGTCCGTTCTTCCAGGCCAGTACGACCACGACGATGAGTGTGACGGCGGCGACGATGAAGGTCGGGAGACTCCGCAGCCAGACTTCCTTGTCATAGAAAGCATAACTGCCGGCCCGTTCGGCCAGGGCGGCGAACAGGTTGTTCACCCAGATATACACCGGCTGGAAGAGGTTCTGGACGATGCGACCCCAGGCGCTGTACGGGGCCAGCAGGGCAACGAGCGCCTGTACGCCGGCGATGAGGGCGACGACGAAGAGCACCCAGACGCCATAGCGCAGCCACTTCACTTCGGGGCTGTAGTTGTAGGGCTTGTGGTCCTTCTTCCTGCGTTTGCGGGCGACATTGAGATGCGCTACCCCGTCCTGGAACACGCCCAGCGGGCAGATGACGGAACAATAGACGCGGCCGAAGACAAGCGTCAGGAGGACAAGGCCGATGATGACGGCCACGTTGAGGGCCAGGACGGCGGGGAGGAACTGCACCTTGGCCATCCAGCCCAGCCATCCGTGCAGCGCTCCCGTGAAGTCCAGGAACAGCAGCGTGATGCCCAGCCAGAAGATGACCGCCAGTGCGACGCGGAGTTTCTTAAGCATAAGTCCTTTTATTGTTAGCAGTTGCAAAGATAATAAAAAATCGCTCAATCCAGGAGGATGAGCGCGCGGGAAGGATGTGAGAACGTAAGTTTTATGACGTCGTCCACCGCCCGGTTCAACGTCGCGGGCCACCAGGCATCGAAGACGACTGCATCCGTAGGCCATTGCAGTCCTTCGGATTTGATAGTCAGTGAATTGTCCGGTGAAAACAGCGATACGCGCCGACCCTCTCCCACGTGCAGTTCACAACTGTCCGTGATGGCGAAGGCCGTGGAGTAGTCGGACACGATGTCCACCCGGATGCCCTCCAGGTCGAAAAGACGGGTGTACTCCATCAGGAGGCCCAGGTTGCCGATGGTATGGTCCTCCCGCTTTCCCGTCGCCCCGAGGATATGGATCTCCGACACCTCCGGATGCTTCGAGAGCACATACCGCATCGCCTTCGTCAGGTCGTTGTCATCCTGCTCGCTCTCATGGACGATCAGCCGCTCCAGCCGCTTCTGCCATTTCCCGGACAGCGTGTCCATGTCTCCCACCACCGCCTCCGGCATCCGCTCTTCGCCGAATCTTTTCCGCGTGTGCCGCAGATAGTTCACCACCGACCCGTCGCAGCACACGACTGCATCGGCGCTGTCCAGCAGGTACAGCGGATAGTCTTTCCGGGGAAACTCCCCGTCACAGAGGATTACGACGTTATTCATGGCGTCCTGCCACCTAATCTTCGTCTTTGGGTTTGGTCTTTTCTATCTCGGCCTTGGAGGTTCCTTGCGAGGTCGTATATGACGTGGGCTCCCGGAAACCGAGGAGGAAGGACTTGACGTCCATGCGCTTCTTGCCGGCAAGTTGGATGTCGGTGAGGGCGAGGGCGCCGTCGGCTGTGGCCACCGCCAGGTAGGTCTTACCGTCGGAGAGGACGGTGCCCGGGGCGGCGTGGAGGTCGGTACGCTTTTCGCCGAAGAAGACCTTGAGTTGCGTCGCCTGGCCGTCCTTGACCAGTTCCGTGAAGGCGCAGGGGAACGGGGAGAGACCGCGGACCAGGTTATAGACGTTCTCCGTGGTGTCGTTCCAGTCGATGTGCTGGAGTTCGCGGGTAAGTTTCGGCGCCGGTTTCAGGACCTCGGAACCCTGGACGAAACTGCGCTGGACGCGCGTTTCCACGTTCTTCTGGATGAGGCCTTCGACCGTCTCGACCACGAGGTCCGCACCCAGGGCCATGAGTTTGTCATGGACATCGCCCACGGTGTCGGTATCCGCAATCCGGCACTCCTGCCGCAGGAGGATGCCGCCCGTGTCGATCTGCTTGTCGATCATGAAGGTCGTGACGCCGGTGATGTGTTCTCCGTTGATGACGGCCCAGTTGATCGGGGCTGCACCGCGGTACTGCGGCAGGAGGGCCGCATGGAGGTTGAACGTGCCCATCTTCGGCATCTTCCAGACCACTTCCGGAAGCATCCGGAAGCCCACGACCACGAAGAGGTCGGCTTTCCAGGCGGCGAGGGCCGTCAGGAACTCCGGATCCTTGAGTTTGTCGGGCTGCAGGACGGGGATGTCATGGGCCACCGCGTATTTCTTCACGGCGCTCTCGTTCATCTTGAGGCCGCGGCCGCTGGGCTTGTCGGCCACCGTGACCACGCCCACCACCTTGTAGCCGCCCTGCACGAGGGCGTCCAGCGGGGCCACCGCGAACTCGGGCGTGCCCATATACACGATGCGGGTTTTCTTGAACAGGGACATGAATTTGCTGAAGATTTTGCGCCACCAGGTCTTGAGCCCGTCGGTGTTGAGGGACTTTTCCCGGATGGCCATCCAGGTGAGGAAGGCCCCGATGGGAGCGAGGACGAAGGTGGAGATGAAATTGCCCACGAAAGGCGTCGCGGAGCCGTCCCGGGCCAGTTTCGTGCCCGAGATGTCCACAACCCAGTACAGGACGAAGAACAGGATGGAAACGACGGCCGGGGTGCCCAGACCGCCCTTCCGGATGAGCGAGCCGATGGGCGCGCCGATGAAGAAGAGGATGAAGCAGGCGATCGCCTGCGCGTACTTCTTCCAGATTTCCACCTCGCTCCAGCGGAGGAGGCGGGAGTACTCGTAGGCCTCCATGCCCTGGCTCTGCAGGGTGGACTGGTACTGCTGTGCGCTGGACGAAGCCCGTTCGTAAACCTGTTTCCGGTTCCTGGGATCGTCCCACTTGGCGGGCTCCTCCTTGAGTTGCAGCGGCTGTTTTCCGGATTCCTTCCAGTTCGTATCCAACTGGTTACGCCACTGGAGGGCTCCGGATCCCTGGAGTTCGGAGAGGTATTTCCGCACGCCGGCGTCCGACAGGGCCCCCAGGGAATCCATACCGTGCTCGAGTTGGGCGATGGACATGGACTTGACCTGGTCGCCGTAGCGGGCGGAGTCAGAATGATGGAAGGTGTAACTTTCCAGCGGGATCACCATCTCCTGGCGCGCGAAATGGATCCGCTGCAGGGCCAGGGTGGTGTCACGGTACTTGCGGGTGTTGGTCTCCTGGTAGTTGGTCCCGTCGTAGAGTTGGAAAGTCAGGTAGTCCTTGGCCTTGGACATCTTCATCATGCCGCTGTCGGCGACCGTGAGGCGGGTGTTCCCCTTGTCGGCCGAGTGGTCATAGACCATCACGTCGTACATCATTCCGGTCTCGTCGTTGCGGTCGCTGATCCGGAGGATGTACCCCTCGATTCCGTCGTAGAACGTGCCGACGGGGATCTTGATCTCCGACTTGGTCCGGCCGATGTCGTCCCGCATCGTGTAGATCTGGTTGATGGAGTAGGGGACCAGCCGGTCGCCTATGAAGAAGGCGCCGATGGCGATGATGGCGCTGGCGACCGTTACCGGCAGCAGGATCCGGGCCAGGGAGATGCCCGACGCCTTCATGGCGGTGAGTTCGTACTTCTCGCCCATGTCGCCGAAGGTCATCATCGACGACAGGAGCGTCGCCAGCGGGATCGCGAGCGGCAGCACCTGGCAACTTCCCCACATGAGGAACTCCAGGATTACCTTGAGTTCCAGTCCTTTACCGACCAGTTCATCGATGTACAGCCAGAGGAACTGCATCACCAGGATGAAGATGACGATCATGAGGATCGCAAAGAACGGTCCTATGAACGACTTCAATATGAACTGGTCCAGTTTCTTCATGTTATGCGGTAGCCAGTTCGACGAGTTTGTCGAGGGCGGCAGGGAGGTTCGAGGTGTCGCGGCCGCCGGCGGTGGCGAGGCCGGGCTGTCCGCCGCCGCCGCCCTGGATGAGTTTGGCGGCTTCGCGGATGTCCTTGCCGGCGTTCCTGCCCTTGGCAACGAGATCGTTGGAATACATCAGGACGAGGTTCGGCTTGCCGCCGAACTCGAAGGCGCCGCATACCGCCAGGTTCTCGGCCTTCTTCTGGAGGAGAAGGGCGATGTTGCGGGCCATGGCCGGATCGACGGACATGTCGAAGCGGGCGACGCGGATGCCGTTCACCTCCTGGGCGTTCGCGCTCACGCGCTCGGCTAGTTGGGCGGCCTTTTCGTTCGCGGCGGCCTCCAACTGCTTGCGGGCTTCGGCATTCTCTTCCACGAGGCGCTGGATGGCGCCGGCGAGGTCGGGCACGTTGTTGAAGAAACCGCGGGCGGTCCTGAGCGTGACTTCCATCGCGTGGACGTAATTCTCGGCCGCTTCGCCCGTGAGGGCCTCGATCCGGCGGACACCGGCGGCGATGGCGCTCTCGGAGACGATCTTCAGCAGGCCGATGTTGCCGGTCGCGGAGGTGTGCGTGCCGCCGCAGAGTTCCACGGAGTCGCCGAAGCGGACCACGCGGACTACGTCGCCGTACTTTTCGCCGAACAGGGCCATCGCGCCCATGGACTTGGCCTCGTCCATCGTCGCGTCACGCTTTTCCCAGAGCGGGAAGTTGCTGCGGATGAGGGCGTTGACCTTCCTCTCGGTGGCGAGGATCTCCTCATCGGTCATCTTGGCGAAGTGGGAGAAGTCGAAGCGGAAGTAGTCCGGGCCCACGAAGGAACCCTTCTGTTCCACGTGGGTGCCCAGCACCTCGCGCAGGGCTTCGTGGAGAAGGTGCGTCGCGGAGTGGTTCGCGGCGATCTTCGCGCGGCGGGCGGCATCGACATGCAGGTCGAAGGACTCGGTCCCGTCGGCGGGCAGGCGCTCGGCAAGGTGGATGGTGAGGTTGTTCTCCTTGACGGTGTTCAGGATGGCGATCTTCTCGCCGGAGGCGGAGACGATGCAGCCGGTGTCGCCCACCTGGCCGCCCATCTCGGCGTAGAACGGGGTCTTGTCGAAGACGAGTTGGTAGAGTTCCTTGTTCTTCTGCTTGACCGTGCGCTGCTTCAGGAGCGTGGCGCCCTCATAGTCCAGCAGGTCGTAGCCCAGGAATTCCACCTCGTCGCCGGAAGCGAACTCCACCCAGTCGCCGAACTCGTTGGCGGTGGCGTTGCGGGCGCGTTCCTTCTGCTTGCCGAGTTCCACCTGGAAGCCGTCGAGGTCCACGGTGTAGCCCTTTTCGGTGGCGATGAGTTCGGTCAGGTCGATCGGGAAGCCGTAGGTGTCATAGAGGACGAAGGCGTCCGTGCCGGCGATGACCTTCGTCGCGGCGCTCTTCGCCATCGTGTCTTCCAGCAGGCGGATACCGCGGTCCAGCGTGCGCAGGAAGGCGTTTTCTTCCTCGCGGATCACGCTCTCCACGAGTTTCTGCTGGGCCTTGAGTTCCGGATAGGCCTCGCCCATGTCCTCCACCAACTGGGGGACCAGGCGGGTGAGGAACGGCTCGTTGAAGCCCAGGAACGTGTAGCCGTAGCGGACGGCGCGGCGAAGGATGCGGCGGATCACGTAGCCGGCCTTCACGTTGGACGGAAGTTGTCCGTCGGCGATGGAGAAGGCGATGGCACGGATGTGGTCGGCGCAGACGCGCATCGCCACTTCCACTTTTTCACTCTCGTGGTACTTGTGTCCGGAGAGTTCCTCCAACTTGCCGATGAGGCCGCTGAACACGTCCGTCTCGTAGTTGGACGTCTTGCCCTGTAGGACCATGCACAGGCGCTCGAAGCCCATGCCCGTGTCGATATTCTTCGCCGGGAGCGGCTCCAGGTGGCCGTCGGCCTTGCGGTTGAACTGCATGAAAACGAGGTTCCAGATCTCAATGACCTCGTCGTTGTCCGTGTTCACGAGTTCCCGGCCGGGAATCTTGGCGATCTCCTCGTCGGAGCGCAGGTCGATGTGGATTTCCGAGCAGGGGCCGCAGGGGCCCGTGTCGCCCATCTCCCAGAAATTGTCATGCTTGTTGCCGAGCAGGACGTGGTCCGCCGGCATGTGCTTCAGCCAGGCCTCCTGCGCCTCGGTGTCCAGGGTGGTGCCGTCCTCGGCCGCGCCCTCGAAGACCGTCGCGTAGAGTTTGGTCTTGTCGATCTTGTACACCTCGGTGAGGAGTTCCCAGGCCCAGTCGATGGCCTCGGTCTTGAAATAGTCCCCGAAACTCCAGTTGCCGAGCATCTCGAACATCGTGTGGTGGCGGCCGTCGTGGCCCACCGCCTCCAGGTCATTGTGCTTGCCGCTCACGCGGAGGCACTTCTGGCTGTCGGTGGCCCGGAGGAACTTGGGCTGGGCGTTGCCCAGGAAAATATCCTTGAACTGGTTCATCCCCGCGTTCGTGAACATGAGGGTGGGGTCGTTCTTGATCACCATCGGCGCGCTGGGCACGATGGTATGCCCCTTGGAAGCGAAGAAGTCCAGGTACTTCTGGCGAATTTCTTTTGCAGTCATTTTTACTTCAAATAAATATAGCCTGCAAATATACGCCTTTTTACGCGGATTTTCAAACGCCCGGGATGGCTTTCCGGGCCCGGAGCGTCAAGTAGAGTGCGCGGACGGCAAGATGGGTGAAATAAGCGGCCATCAGGATGTGGATGGCGAGGGTCTCGGAAACCGTTCCCAGCAGGGCTTTGGCGAGGCCGATGCCGATGAACCACACTCCGAAAAAGCCCAGGACGCACCAGGCCGTCGAGTTCCGCAGGTCCTTCGATGCGGTGGCCCCGGTAAAGATGCCGTCCCAGGTGAAGGCCGGACAGCCGATGACCGGCATCAAAAGCAGCCAGGGAATGAACTCCCGGGCCGATTCCACGACATCCGGGTCGGAAGTCATGAGTTTCAGGAGCGGTACGCCGCCCACCCCGTACACGAGGAAGAAAAGGAAGGTGACGCCGATGCTCCATATGAACGTCTGCCGGACGGTGGTCCGGACGCCCTCCGGCGACCCTTCGCCGATGAAACGCCCCGTCAAGGCCTCCCCGGCGTAGGCGAACCCGTCGGTGAAATAACTGAAAATCATCAGGAGTTTCATCAGGATCGCCCCCACCGCCAGCATCATGTCCCCATACCGGGCCGATATCATCGTGAATCCGATATACACCGCGATCATGCACATGGACCGGATGAACAGGTCCCGGTTCAGCACGAAGAACGCCCGCCAGCTGCCATTTCCCGTTCCTTCTGTCATTCCGAGCGGAGCGAAGGAATCCCTCGCCTCCCGGAAGAGCCGCCCGTACCGACTCCAAACGGCGAGGGCCGCATAGGCGAATCCCGTCCACTGGGCGATGAGCGTACCGTAGGCGACGCCGGCGAAGCCCAGGGCCGGGAGGCCGGCATAGCCGAAGGCGAGTCCCACGGACAGGAGGATGTTCGTGAAATTGACGATGAGGTCCGAGGTCATGGGCCTCACCGTATCCTGCATGCCGATGAACCAGCCCTTGAAGGCGAACAGCGACAGGGTCGCCGGCGCCGCCCAGATGCGGATGTAAAAGTACTGGGTAGCAAGTTCTTGCACCTCAGACGAGCAATCCACGAGGAGGAACGCCACCTGGACCACCACCCATTGCAGGGCAACCAGCAGCAGCCCGGACCCCAGCGCGATGCCCAGCGCCCGCTTGAGCGTCAGCGTGATATCGCGGACCGCTTCGGAAATCCCGCTCCGCCATCTTCCGAACGCCTGCGCAGTCAGTCCGCCCGTGCCGCCGCGAAGGAAACCGAAGTTCCAGTAGAGCAGGTCGAAGAGCATCGTGCCGATAGAGATGCCGCCGATGAGGGTGGCGGCAGGGATGGCGCCCGAAGCGCCCAGATGCCCGGCTACGGCGATATCCACCATGCCCACCAGGGGGACGGTGATGTTCGCGAAAATGCTCGGGACGGCGAGTTTGAGGATGTTCCGGTGAAGGTTCATCGGAATTTCTGGTCTTCCTCGAGCATGCCGAGATAGGAGTTGTAGCGTTCGGCGGAGATGGAGCCCGCATCCACGGCCGCCTTCACGGCACAGCCGGGTTCGTGCGTATGGGTGCAGGGCGTGAACCGGCAGCTCTCGGAGGCCCGGAGCATTTCGGGGAAGTACTTGCCGATCTCCTCCTTCTCGAGGTCCACCAGCCCGAATCCGCGAAGCCCCGGAGAATCAATGACATATCCGCCAGTCGTCAAGGGATACATCTCGTATAGGGAAGTCGTGTGCTTCCCCTGCAGGTGGGCCGTGGAGATCTGCCCGATCTTGGGGTCCAGGGACGGATCCAGCGCCTTGATGAGGGAGGACTTGCCCACGCCCGATTCCCCGGAGAACAGGTTCACTTTCCCCCGGCAGGCCTCCCGGAGCGCGTCGATGCCCTCGCCGGTGACGACGGAGGAGTCCACCACCCGGTAACCGGCGCCTTCATAGATGGCATGGAACGCATCCACCTGGTCCTGCGCCATTTCCCGGTACATGTCCACCTTGGACAGGACGATGGTCGCCGGAATCCCATACACCCCGCAGGTTACGAGGATCCGGTCCAGGAAAGGCAACTTGATTTCGGGGAAGTACAGGGACACGACCAGATAGGCCATGTCGATGTTCGCGGCGATGATATGCGCCTGGCGCGACAGGTTCGTCGACCGCCGGATGACGTAGTTCTCCCGCGGCAGCACTTCGGTGATCACCGCCGTCGTCTCCCCGTCGGGAAGTTCGTACCGGACCCGGTCCCCGACCGCCACCGGATTGGTGATCTGGCTTGCCTTGAGGCGGATGCGTCCGCGGAGCACGGCGGGGAAGAGCCGCCACGCCGGCAACTCGGAAAGTTCGTAGTGGCTTCCTGCATTCTTGACGACCGTCGCCTGTCCCTGTGTCATTCGTCGCTTTTTTTCAACCGTTCGCACCGCAAAGATAAGGGTTTGTTTTGGAAATCCGTCCGCATTCCTTAATTTTGCTTTGCAATGGAACAATAACCAATTCGAAGATATGGATATCCGAATCATCCTTCATTATCATACCGTACCGGGCGAAAGCCTCGTGCTCCGGGTCGGAAAGAAGCGTTTCCCGATGGTGCCGGCCTATGCCGGAATCTGGCAGGCGGAACTGACCGGACGGAACCTCCGGGACGGCGACCGCTACGGATTCGAAGTGGAGCGGGACGGAAAGACCGTCCGTACCGAGTGGCGCAGCCACCACTATGCGGCACCGGCGAAAGCCAAGTCTTTGGTTATCAGGGACCGCTGGACGGACCGTCCGGTGAATTCCTCCTTCTATGCCTACGCCTTCAGCGACGTGATCTTCCGCCGCCCGGACGGCGCCTCCTTCCGGAATCCGCGTCCCACGGCCGTGGGGAAGGGGAACGTGACCTTCCGCGTCGCCGTGCCCGAGGTGCGCACCGGCGAATCCGTCGCCCTCGCGGGCAGTGGGAAAGCCCTGGGTGACTGGCAGGTATTCCACCTGCTGGACGACGGCCGCTTCCCGTATTGGGAGACGACCCTGGAAGTGAAGGACGTGTTTGAGTACAAGTTCGTCATCGTGGACACGAAGACCCTGGAGCCCGTCGCCTGGGAGGAAGGTCCGAACCATTTCTTCGGGGAAGTGCCCGCGGAAGGCAGCCATGTGACCGTCGCCGACGTCGACCCGAAATTCCTCGTGCGTCCCTGGCGCGGAGCCGGCGTCGCCGTTCCCGTGTTCTCCCTCCGGACGGAGGACAGTTTCGGCGTGGGCGAATTCCACGATATCCGGAAACTGGTGGACTGGGCCGTGAAGGCCGGGCAGAGCATCGTCCAGATCCTCCCGATCAACGATACGACGATGACCCACACCTGGCAGGATTCCTATCCCTACAACGCCGTGAGTTCGTTCGCGCTGCATCCGATGTACATCCATCTGCCGGATGCCGGCGTGCGCAAGGATGCGGCTTACAAGACCCGGAAGGAAGAACTGGAGGCCCTGCCGGCCGTCGATTACGAGGCCGTCACGCAGGCCAAACTCACGCTGCTGCGGAAACTCTTCAAGAGCGCCAAGGGGCAGCAGGCGGCCGCTTCTGCCGAGTACAAGGCGTTCATGGACGCCAACGAGGAGTGGCTCCTCCCGTATGCCGTGTTCAGCGTCCTCCGGGACCGCAACGGCTCGCCGGACTTTTCCACGTGGGGCGACTGGAGCGGCTATGACCGGCGGAAGGCCCTCGCCTTCGCCCGGGAGAACGCCGCCGAGGTGGATTTCTACTGTTTCCTGCAGTATCTGCTGGACAAGCAACTCAAGGATGCGGTGGCCTATGCGCACCTGCATGGGGTGGCAATCAAGGGCGACCTGCCCATCGGCGTGTCCCGCGTGAGCGTGGATGCCTGGCAGCATCCGGACCTGTTCCACATGGACAGCCAGGCGGGCGCCCCGCCGGATGCCTTCGCCGTGGACGGCCAGAACTGGGGCTTCCCGACCTACAACTGGGAGAAGATGGCCGAGGACGGCTACGGATGGTGGAAGGCCCGCATGCGCAAGATGGCGGAGTATTTCGACGCTTTCCGCATCGACCATATCCTCGGATTCTTCCGTATCTGGGAGATTCCGGTGCCGTACAAGTCCGGGCTCATGGGCCATTTCAATCCGGCCCTTCCGTACAGCGGCGAAGACCTCAGGAACCAGGGATTCAACCCGGAGAACACCGGGGATACGGACGTCCTCTTCGTGGAGGATCCGCGCCGGAAGGACATGTGGCATCCGCGTATCTCCGCGCAGAACACCAAAGTATATGCGCAGCTTCCGGAGTGGCTCAAGGACCGTTACAATGCCCTGTACAACGATTTCTTCTACCGCCGTCACAATGCGTTCTGGAAAGAGTCGGCCCTGAAGAAGTTGCCTGCCCTCGTGCGGAGCACCGGCATGCTGTGCTGCGGGGAAGACCTGGGTATGATTCCGGACAGCGTCCCGGAGACGATGCACGAACTGGACATCCTGTCCCTGGAGATCCAGCGGATGCCCAAGGATCCGCGCGACACCTTTGCCGATCCGGCCCGCTATCCCTATGCCTGCGTGTGCGCGACCGGTACGCATGATACCGCGCCGCTCCGTGCCTGGTGGGAAGAGGACCGGAAACTGACGCAGGAGTATTTCAACGGGATGCTCCACTGCGCCGGCGAGGCGCCGCAGTTCTGCGAGCCCTGGGTGGCGGACCTCATCCTGGGGGCGCACCTCAAGTCTCCGGCGATGCTCGCCATCCTTCCGCTGCAGGACTGGCTCGCCACCGACGGGGAAGTCCGGTATCCGGGCGACCCGAAGGACGAGCGCATCAACGTGCCGGCCATCCCGCGCTATTACTGGCGCTACCGGATGCACTGCACCCTGGAATCCCTCATCGGCAACGAGGCGCTGAACGCCCACATCAAGGGCATGGTGGACGCTTCGGGCCGTAACTGCTAGCGATATCATGGGCAAGGACAACGACTGGAAATCGCGTCTCGGCGTGGTCTATTCCACGAATCCCGACTTTCAATACGAGACGGCCGGCACGGAGGAGGCGGAGACGCTCCCTCCTGACAAGCAGCGGCTCATCGTCGCTATCGACCGTCGTAACCGGGGCGGGAAGCAGGTGACGCTCGTCACCGGTTTCGTGGGTACCGCCGATGACCTGAAGGAACTCGGGAAGACGCTCAAGACGCGCTGCGGCGTGGGTGGAACGGCCAAGGACGGGGAAATCACCATCCAGGGCGATTTCCGGGACAAGGTCACCGCCCTCCTGAAAGAAATGGGGTATAACGCCAAACGGGGGAACTGATGCTGCAGGAGGACATTTTCCGTTCCGGGGAGTTGCTGTTGCCCACGACGCCGCCGGAGGCCGCCGCCCCGGTGGAGACGGTGCCGCTCAGCGGGACCATTCTCGTCGTGGCCGCGGTCCTGCTGTTCCTCGTGACGATCCGCAGTTTCCTCAACGTACTGCCGTACCTGCGGGACAGCATCAGCCGGGCCCGGGGCAGCGCCCCGCTGGAGAACAGCGTCAAAGTGAGCCGCGACCGGAATCTCGTCGCCGCCGTTTTCCTTCTCCCGGCCATCCTGCTGGTCTTCCGGTACCGGTTGTACGATCCGGCCTTCCTGCAGGATTTGGAACCGGATTACCGTCTCCTGGCCGTCGCCGGGGCCATTTTAGGCTTTCTTCTGTTGCGATTTGTCCTATATCGCTGGATGATGCCGCGCCGCCGGTACGACGATTATCAAATGGCCTACCGGGTGGGATACACGTATTTCATCCTGCTGATGATGATGGCCCTCGTCACGGTCGGAATCCTCTATATCATCGGAGCGGACGACTTGATGGTCAAGCGCTTCCTGCTCGTTGAGACGGGCTTGACATATCTGCTCTATCTACTTCGCCGAACACAAATTTTGTCGACTTCTTGCAAACCATTGACAACTTTTTTGTACCTTTGCGGCCTCGAATTGCTCCCTGCCGCCCTTCTGGTCGGCTCGGCGGTGATTCCGGTAGGTTAGTAGTTGCTATATATGAGTGTACAGAAAATCCTGGTTTCCCAGAACGCCCCGCGTATCCTGACCCCCTATCAGGCCGTCACGGAGAAGTTCGGCGTGGAATTCGAATTCCGCCCGTTCTTTCTCATCGAACCCTTGACCTCCAGGGAGTTCCGCGCCCAGCGGATCAACATCCTTGACTATACGGCCATCGTATTCTCCTCCCGCCATGCCATCGATGCTTTCTTCTCGCTCGCCGAGGAACTTCGCTGCAAGATTCCCGAGACGATGAAGTATTTCTGCACGACCGAGCTCGTGGCGATGTACCTGCAGAAGCACATCGTGTACCGCAAGCGCAAGATTTTCTACGGCACGGGTACCCCGGACAGTGTCATTGCGCTGGTGACGGCCAAGCACAAGGGCGAGAAGTTCCTGATCACCACGTCGGACAATTCCAACAGCGACGCCCTCACGCGCCTGTTCGACGCCCAGAAACTCGACTACACGACCGCCGTTTTCGTCAAGAGCGTCCCGCAGGACCTCTCCGGCCTGGACCTTCATGCCTACGACATGATCGTCCTCTATAACCCGGCCGATGTCAAGTCCCTGAAGGAGAACTTCCCCGAGTTCGTCCAGGGAGACATCAAGTTCGTTTCCTACGGCCGTTCCATCGTCAAGGCGATGGAGGAGGCCGGTCTTTCCATCGAAGTCAAGGCACCCACGCCCGAGATTCCCTCCGTGGCCCGCGCCATCGAGGCCTATCTCGAAAAGCAGCAGTAGCCGTGGCCCCGGCCACCCTTCCCAAGTCCGAGCGCCTGTGCGGGAAAAAACCCGTCGCAGCGCTCATGGAGCATGGCAAGGGCGGTGTTTCGGGCTGTCTCCGCTACCGTTTCCTGCGCCGGGAAGGCCCCGAGGCCGATGCTCCCGCGCGCATCCTTGTCTCCGTCCCCAAGCGCAGTTTCAAGCGCGCCGTCAAGCGCAACCTCCTGAAGCGCCGCATCCGGGAATCCTACCGCCTCCAGAAGGAACTCCTTCCCGCTGGGATCGACATCATGTTCGTGTACCTGCCCCGCGAGGTCCTTCCTTCCGCCGATATTTACGCCGCGATGACCGCCGTCCTCACGGCGGTCGCCGCCAAGAACGACTGACCATGCCCAATTGGCTCAAACAGGTGCTCATTTTCCCGTTCGTGTTCCTGATCAAGTTCTATCAGGTATGCGTGAGCCCGTTTACCCCGCCGGCCTGCCGTTTCACCCCCACCTGCTCGCAGTACGCCCTCGAGGCCTTCCGCAAGCACGGCCCCTTCAAGGGCCTCTACCTCTCCGTCCGCCGCATCCTCCGCTGCCACCCCTGGGGCGGCTCCGGCTATGACCCCGTGCCGTAATGCCAAAGAAAGAAAAGGTGCAGCAGATGTTCGACAACATCGCACCGACCTACGACAAACTCAACCATATCATGTCCCTGAGCGTGGACAAACTCTGGCGGCGCCATGCGCTGAAGGAGATCGTGGACGGAACTCCGCAGCGGATCCTGGACGTCGCCTGCGGAACCGGGGATTCCACCATCTCGATCGCCAGGGCCGCTGCGGAAGGGACGAAAGTCACCGGGGCCGATATTTCCGAAGGGATGATGGCCCTTGTCATGGAGAAGGCAGGGAAGGCCGGCGTGAAAGACCGGATCGACCTGCAAGTGGCCGACGGTGAGGCGCTTCCGTATGGGGATGGAACTTTCGACCGCGTCACCTGCGCCTTCGGTATCCGCAATTTCGAACACAAGGAGAAAGGCCTGGCGGAATTCCGGCGCGTCCTCAAGCCCGGTGGAAAGGCCGTTATCCTGGAACTGTCCGTCCCGCAGAATAGAGTCATCCGTTGGGTTTACGACCTGTATTTCCTGCACATCCTGCCCTGGGTGGGAGGTTCCATCTCCGGCGATAAGGCCGCTTACAGATACCTGCCCGCCTCGGTCCACAACTTCCCGGCGCCCAATGATTTCTGCGCGATGATGGAGGCCGCCGGCTTCCGCAGCGTCCGCTGCAAGACCTTCACCCTGGGCCTTTGCCGGATGTTTGTCGGAGAGCGCTGACTTGGCCTTTCGGCGAATATTTGCTACCTTTGTGCCCATTAAACCAAAACCTGCAAGAATAATGTCCAATTATTTCCATGACATGATCCCGCGGGAGGAGTTCGAGCGTCTGCCGTACTTCCCGACCATGGGAGAATTCGTCCAGTGGATGGAGAAGGAGTATGCCGACATGCCGGCCCTCTCCGACCTCGCCCACACCATTACGTACAAGGAATTAGGGGAGCGCGTCGCCCGCCGCCGTGCCTTCATCGAGTCCCTCGGCCTTCCGAAGGGATCCCATATCGCCATCTTCGACCGCAACAGCCAGGATGCCATCGAACTGTTCCTCGCCGTTACCAGCGCCGGTTACGTCGCGATGAACTTCCCGGCCTCCCTTCCGGAAATGGCCATCGTCGGTTCCTGCATGAAGTTCGACATCGCCGCCATCTTCGTCCGTGAGGAGTTCATGCCCCTCACCGCGAAACTCCAGGGCGTGAAGGTCCTTCCCGCCGCGAGCATCGCCGACGAGCAGGCTCCCGTCACCATCGTGGACAAGGAGCAGCCCGCCGCCATCTTCTTCACCGGCGGCACCACCGGTACCCCGAAGGGTGCCGTCCTGAGCCACCGCGCCCTCATGCGCGGCTCCTACAACGCCATTTTCAAGCCCGGCAAGGTCATCGGCGTACACCGCTATATCGCCCTGCTTCCGCTCAGCCACGTGTTCGGCCTCATCGCCGGCACCATGGGATGCTTCTATACCGGCAACATCCTCTTCACCTGCGAGGACATGAAGGCCACCATCGGCAAACTCCCGGTGATCAAGCCCACCCTCCTCGTGATCGTTCCGGGCATCTGCGACATCCTCGCCGGCCTGTGCAAGATGTACGGCCCGCAGTTCCTCGGCGGCAGTCTCCGCATGATCATCTCCGGTGCCGCGAACGTTCCGCCGCGCCTGGTGGACATCTTCACCAAACTCGGCGTCGAGTTCTGCTTCGGCTACGGCCTCACCGAGACCGCGAACCTGACCTCCGCCAATGCCGACGCCGTCACCCATCCCACCTCCATCGGCAAGGTCTATCCCGGCCAGGAAATACGGATCGTGGACGGTGAACTTCAGGTCAAGGGCGACAATGTGTTCTCCGGCTACTACAAGGATCCCGAAAAGACCGCCGAGGCCTTCACCGAGGACGGCTGGTTCCGCACCGGCGACCTCATGCGCGTCGACGAGGACGGCTTCCTCTATATCACCGGCCGCATCAAGAACCTCATCATCCTCTCCAACGGCGAGAATGTGAGCCCCGAAAGCCTGGAAGAGCCCTTCTATGCCGATCCTTGCGTCCGCGACGCCATGGTGAAGGAGGACACCCTGAACGGAAACCCGGTCATCGCCGTGGAGATCCTTCCGTTCATGCCTGCCTTCGAGGGCAAGCCCTGGGAAGAGGTGACCGCCTACATGGACAACCTCGTGAAGAAAATCAATGAAACGCTGCCTTCCACCCACCGGATCCTGAAGGTGACCGTGCGTACGGAGGATTTCAAGCGCACCGGCAGCATGAAAGTCGCACGCGTATGACCAGGGAGGAAGTCTTTGCGGGACTGAAGGAAGTCCTGACGGTCCTGCGTCCGCACACGGACCTTTCGAATGTGACGTTCGATACCGAACTCGTCCACGGGCTCGGCATCGACTCCCTCACGATGATGCTCCTCTCCCTCGCGGTGGAGGAGAAGTTCAAGATGCGTTTCCCCGACGGCGAGCCCATGCCCGTCACCGTGGGGGACGTGTGTGACAATGTGCTGAAGGCCCTGGCCTAAAGATCCATCACATAGGAGCGGCGCCGCTGGAACGGCTTCGGGTCGTATTCCCCGAACAGGGACTGGACCTTGTAGTTTTCCTCAAGCTGCGGATTCAGAAGCATCCGTTTGATTCCCAGGCGGATGCAATTTTCATGGATGTACTTGAACATGAGGACGTTCGCTCCCTTTCCCTGATACTCCGGAAGGACGCCGATGAGGAGTGCCTCGATCGTGTCGTTGTGCCGGAGGGACCGGAGGATGGGGATGAAGCCGAAGGGGAAGAGACGGCCCTTCGCCTTCCGGACGGCCCGGGAAATGGACGGCATCGTGACGGTGAAGCCGACGAGTTTGTCCTCCTCGTTCACGCAGAAGGCGACGAGGTCCTTGTTCATGATGGGAACGTACTGTTTCACGTACCCGTCGATCTGTTCCTCGGTGAGTTTGGAGTATTCGTAGAGCGGCGCGAAGGCGTCGTTCAGGACATGGAACATCTCCCGGCCGCGCCTGGCCATTTCGCGGAGGGTCTTTCCCCGCCAGATGTGCAGGCCGTAGCGCTTCTCCACGAGGTCCGCGTACTGGAACATGGGCGGAAGGGTGTCGGGGAGGTCGATGTACCGCTGGGTCCAGTCCACGTCCTTGCGGAAGCCCATGCGCTCCAGGTATTCGCCGTAGTAGGGGAAGTTGTAGATGACCGTGAAAGGGGAGTCGTGCTCGAAGCCCTCCACCAGGAGACCTTCCCGGTCCATGTCGGTGAAGCCCAGCGGGCCTTTCACCTTCTTGGCGCCCTTGGTTCGGCCCCATGCGATGACTGCGTCGATGAGGGCCTTCGCCACGTCGAAGTCCTCGATGAAGTCGATCCAGCCGAAGCGGACGGTCTCCTCGCCCCACTTGTCATTGGCCTTGTGGTTGATGATGGCGGCGACGCGCCCCACGACCTTTCCGTCCCGGCGGGCGAGATACAGTTCACGCTCGCAGAAGGCGAGGGAAGGATTCTCTTCAGAAAGGGATTTCATTTCGTCGTCTTCGAAGGAAGGCACCCACTGGGGACAGTCCTTGAACAGGTCGAAGGGAAAATGTATGAATGCTTTCAGCATGCGCCGTCCCGCGACGGGGACGATTTCGACAGAATTCATAGGTTTTCGGCTTGGTTTTCGCAGGCACAAATATAACGAGAATTATTCGTATCTTTGCAAAATATAGCGAAAAGAAGTACATGGACAAGAAGAGATTCAACCTGTGGAACCGGATCGTGGCCGCTGCCGTTTTCGTCATCGCGGCTGTGACGTATCTTTCCACGATAGAGCCCACCGCCTCCTTCTGGGACTGCGGGGAATTCATCGCCTCCTCCTACAAACTGGAAGTGGGACACCCTCCGGGAAACCCGGTTTTCCAGTTATTCGCCCGCATTTTCACCATTCCCGTCCCGCCTGAGAAGGCGGCCGTGACGGTGAATGCGATGAACGGCATCCTGTCGGCCCTGACCGTCTTCTTCCTGTACCTGACGACGGTCTTCTTCGCCAAGCGGCTGGTCAAGCCCGGGAAAGAAGGTTATTCCCTGGCGCAGGCGATCGCCATTTTCGGCGCCGGTGCCGTGGGTGCATTGGCCTATACCTTCTCCGACACCTTCTGGTTCTCCGCCGTGGAGGGCGAGGTCTATGCGATGTCTTCGCTCGTGACGGCCCTGGTCTTCTGGGCGATGTGCAAGTGGTACGAGCAGGCCGACGAGCCCCATGCGAACCGCTGGATCGTCCTGATCGCCTTCCTGATGGGCCTATCCATCGGCATCCACCTGCTGAACCTCCTGACCATTCCGGCCTTCGTGTTCATGTACTACTACCGGAAGAACGAGGACAAGAACCTGCCATTCAAGCAACTCCTGGGCATTTTCATGATCGGTGTGGTCATCGAGTTCCTGCTGGTGTTCCTGTTCATCCCGTACCTCCCGAAACTCGCGGCCTTCTTCGACCGTATTTTCGTGAACGGCTTCGGGCTGCCGTACAACAGCGGTTCGCTCTTCTTCATGGTGGCCCTCCTGGCCCTCTGTTTCTGGGCGCTGTTCTACACGCTCAAGAAGGACAAGGTGTTCTGGAA
Source organism: uncultured Bacteroidia bacterium (assembly GCA_902781705.1). Taxonomy (GTDB): domain Bacteria; phylum Bacteroidota; class Bacteroidia; order Bacteroidales; family UBA932; genus Cryptobacteroides. The sequence continues at coordinate 31,628 of CACZKE010000007.1, read as the reverse complement.
CACCGTGATGCTGTGCGTGACGACGCTCGTCGTCGGCTTCTCGCTGTTTTCCATCGTCATCATCCGGTCTGCCGTCAAGACCCCGACGAACGAGTACCAGCCGGACAACGCCTATACGCTGGTCCGCTACCTCTCCCGCGAGCAGTACGGCTCCACGCCGCTCCTGTACGGCCAGTATTTCGACGCCCCCTATGACTTGAAGACGGGCAAGTACTGGGCGCCGCTGAACGGGAAGTACGCCCATGTGGACGCTCCGGCCGATGCGGATTACCTCCCCGAGGGCAAGATGCTCTTCCCGCGGATGTGGTCCAACGCCAGTCCCTCCCATGTGGATTTCTACGAGTCGTACATGGATGGGAAGGGCATCCGGGTGAAGGGGGCGACCCACAAGAAGCCCACCTTCGGGGCCAATCTCCGCTTCTTCTTCGACTATCAACTCAACTGGATGTACTGGCGCTACTTCATGTGGAATTTCGTCGGTCGCCAGAACGATATCCACAGTCCTTCGCCGGGCGAACTGTTCTACGGCAACTGGGAGAGCGGCGTCGGCTTCATCGACCGGCTCCGCCTGGGCGACCAGAGCGATGCGCCGGCACCCCTTGCGGAAAACAAGGGAAAGAACCACTATTTCTTCCTGCCGCTGCTTCTGGGCCTGCTGGGCCTGGTGTTCCAGTTCGACCGGGACAAGCGGGGATCGTGGATCGTGTTCCTGATGTTCTTCATGACGGGCATCGCCATCGTCCTGTATCTCAACCAGCCGCCGTATCAGGTGCGTGAACGGGATTACGCCTATGCCGGGTCCTTTTATATGTTCGCCATCTGGATCGGCCTCGGCGTGGCGGCCCTGTATGAGTGGCTGAACGACGCTTCCAAGGGCAAGGCCTCCAAGGCCGTCGCCGTGGGCACGTCGGTCCTGTGCCTGGGTGTTCCCGCCCTCATGGCGGAGGAGAACTGGGACGACCACGACCGTTCCAACCGCTACACCTCCACGGAGATGGCGGAGAACTACCTGAATTCCGTGGGCCCGAACGGCATGCTCGTCACCCACGGTGACAACGACACCTTCCCGCTCTGGTATGCGCAGGAGATCGAGGGCTGCCGGACCGACGTCCGCGTGGTGAACACCTCCCTCCTGGGTACGGACTGGTACATCGACCAGATGAAGTGGGCCTCGAACGAGTCCAAGCCGCTTCCGATCACCATTCCGCAGTCCAAGTACCTCTACGGCACGAACGAATATGTGTTCATCGCCTACGATGACGGTTCGCCGGTGATGCTCCGGGACGTGATGAACGTCTTCAAGAGCAACGACCCCGAGACGAAGGTCCCGCTGTCCTCCGGCCGCAAGGTGGATTTCATCATGGCCCGGAAGATCGTCATACCGGTGAACAAGGAGAACTGCCTCAAGTACGGCATCGTTCCCGAGTCCATGGCCGACCAGATCCCCGAGACCATCACCCTCACGATGTCCGAGGACAAGAACTACCTCTCCAAGCCCGAACTCTTCATGCTGGACCTGCTGGACGGCTACGAGTGGGACCGTCCGCTGAACCTGCTGAACATGGGCGGCGACCTGAACATCGGCATCAAGGAGTACCTGATGTACGATGGCTTCTCCTACCGGTTCACCCCGATCAAGAACAAGATCGCCACCACCGATCCCGGCAAGGTCGATGCGCTCGACCTCTACCGCAAGATGACGGACGGCACCTTCAAGTGGGATGCCCTCAAGCGGAAGGATTACTTCGTCGATTACCAGAACCTTTACACCTTCATGGGTGTGCTGTCCCAGCGTCAGTTGCACCTGAATGTCGCGAACGCCCTCATCGACGCCGGCGAGGACAAGAAGGCCCTGGAGATCATGGACCAGTGCCAGCAGAACTTCCCGGAGGAGAACTATCCGCTGGAAAGCATCATCCTCGGTTTCTCGGGCAACGACTACATGGTCATCCAGATGGTGGAGAACTACTACTATCTCCAGCAGCGGGAAAAGGCACGGAAACTGGGCTCGAAACTCGCCGACGGACTTCTGTCCACGGCGCGTTTCTACCTGGAATACTACGAGTACTCCGCCTCCGACTTCGAAACCGTACACCGCTGCCTGGTATATCTCGCCGACGTCTTTGAGAAGTACGGCGACAAGAAACTCTCGGACCAGGTCCTGGATTCCCTGGAACTGCTGGTCCGTACGGCCGCAGGTCATCTCGAACCGGAAGGCAGCGAGGCCCCGGCGGTACCGGATACCGCGGCGACAGAATAAATCTTACCGTTTCAAGCGGACGAAAATGCTCAGCGGGAGGATTTTCCCGAAGGGATCCCGGAGGGCCAGTTCACCGCTCTCCAGGGAGAGATAGTTCCCGTCATGGCCGGGAACGGGCAGGAAGCCGGGATCGGGTTTGAGGCCGAAGGCTTCCCGGACGGTGGTTTCGCCCAGCATGGCGGAATAACCGTTGGAATAGAGGTTCAGGACCATGAAGGAGTCGCGCGGGGAGAGGATCTGCGCAACGTTCCGAAGGAGGTCGAACAGGAGCTCGTCCAGTTTCCATTTTTCCCCGTCGGGTCCGTGCCCATAGGCGGGCGGGTCCAGGATGATGCCCTGGTAGCGGTTTCCGCGCTTGGCCTCGCGCTTGGCGAACTTGAGGGCGTCCTCCACTACCCAGCGCACGCCGTCCAGGCCGCTGCGTTCCATGTTCTCGCGGGCCCAGGTGACGACCTGCCGGACGGAATCGAGGTGGGTGACATCGGCCCCGGCGGCATTGGCGGCAAGGGAGGCGGCTCCCGTGTAAGCGAAGAGATTCAGCACTTTGGGGGCGGGAAGGCCGTTGGCCTTGTTGATGCGTCCCAGCCGTGCCGTCTCGCGGAAGATGTACTCCCAGTTCGCGGCCTGCTCGGGGAAAACGCCCACATGCTTGAAGGAGGTGAGCCCCAGTCTCAGGGCGATGTGCAGGTCGGAAGCGGCATGGCTCTCCGGATCCGGCTCGCCGTTGTAGGCGATGCCCCACTGGTCCTCCATCTTGCGCACCTTCTCCCACGTCCCGCTGTCCTCCTTGCCGGCTTTCCCGAAACCGGCGCCCGGCCGGAATACCACGTGACTCAGGCGTTTCCACTCGCTCTCCGGGAGCGATGGCGCCCACAGGGCCTTGGGCTCCGGGCGCCGGAGCACATATTTTCCGAAGCGCTCCAGTTTTTCGCCCCGTCCCGAGTCGAGCAGTTCATAGTCCTTCCAGTAAGCCGCAGGGTATTCGATGGTCATAGTCTTGTCGTTTCGAGCTTGTGCTCCTTGTCATTTCGAGCTTGTCGAGAAATCTCTTTCCGCTCATCCTGTGCAAAGATACGGAAATAATTGTTAAATTTGCGGTCCGGAAAATACTTAACACAAATAGATATGCAACAGTACATCGACAGTTACGACTTCACCGGCAAGAAGGCCATCGTGAGAGTCGACTTCAACGTTCCCCTGGACGAGAACTTCCGCATCACGGACGACACCCGCATCCGCCGGGCCATGCCCACCCTCAAGAAGGTCCTGGAGAAGGGCGGTTCCCTGATCATCATGTCCCACCTCGGACGTCCCAAGAAGGTGGATCCGAAGTTCTCCCTCAAGCACATCGTGGACCATGTGTCCGAGTGCCTGGGCGTTCCCGTGCAGTTCGCCGAGGATTGCCAGAAGGCCGACGCGCAGGCCGCTGCCCTGAAGCCGGGTGAGGCCCTCCTCCTGGAGAACCTCCGCTTCTACGCCGAGGAAGAAGGCAAGCCCCGCGGTCTCGCCGAGGATGCCACCGAGGAAGAGAAGAAGGCCGCCAAGAAGGCTGTCAAGGAGTCCCAGAAGGAGTTCGTGAAGAAACTCGCCTCCTACGCGGACTGCTACATCAACGACGCGTTCGGCACCGCCCACCGCGCCCACGCCTCCACCGCCCTCATCGCCGAGTACTTCCCGAACGACAAGATGTTCGGCTACCTGATGGAAGGCGAGATCAAGGCCATCGACAACGTCCTGAAGAACGCCCAGCGCCCGTTGACCGCCATCATCGGCGGCTCCAAGGTCTCCTCCAAACTCGCGGTCCTGAAGAACCTCGTCGGCAAGGTGGACAACCTCATCATCGGCGGCGGCATGGGTTACACCTTCATCAAGGCGAAGGGCGGCAAGATCGGCCTTTCCCTGCATGAGGACGAACTCATTCCCGATGCCCTCGAGATCCTCAAGACCGCCGAGGAGAAGGGTGTGAACGTGTACCTGTCCATCCAGACCGTGGCCGGCCAGAGCTTCGACAACGACACCCCGCGCCGGATCTTCAACACCAACGACATCGCTGACGACTGGGAGGGCATGGACGCCGCTCCCGCCACCCTCGAGGCCTGGAAGAAGGTCATCCTCGCTTCCAAGACCATCCTGTGGAACGGCCCCGTGGGCGTGTTCGAGCTCCCGAACTTCGCGAAGGGTACCCTCCAGATCGCCGAGGACCTCGCCGAGGCTACCGCCAACGGCGCTTACACCCTCGTGGGCGGCGGTGACTCCGTCGCGGCCGTGACCCAGATGGGCTATGCCGACAAGGTGTCCTACGTCTCCACCGGCGGCGGCGCCATGCTCGAGGCCATCGAGGGCAAGGTACTCCCGGGCATCGCAGCCATCCAGGAGTAAGAAATTATTGCTATATTTGTAGCCGGGTCCACCAGAAGACCCGGCTTTTTTTGTCATGAACATGCTTGTCGTCCATTGGCACGTCGATCCTGCCATCCTGCATATCGGAGGTTTCGAACTCCGCTGGTATTCGCTGCTGTTTGTGAGCGGCTTCATCCTGGGCTGGTTTATCTTCTCCTGGTTCTTCGAGCGGGAAAAGGTGGACAAGAAACTTCTGGATCCGCTCCTGTACACGCTTCTCATCTGCACGATCGTGGGTGCGCGGCTCGGGCACTGCCTGTTCTACCAGCCGGATTACTATCTCGGTAGTTGGAAGGGATTCCTCGAGATCTTCATGCCCTGGAAGGGCGGCCTTGCGAGTCATGGCGGCACCATCGCATTGATCCTCGGCATGTGGTGGTTCGCGAACCACTACGGGAAGAAGAACGACTTCGACTTCGTGTGGCTGCTGGACCACCTGGCTATCGCCGTGGCGTTCGCCGGGGCCTTCATCCGCTTCGGAAATCTCTTCAATTCAGAGATTTACGGTGACGTGACGAACCTTCCCTGGGGCTTCATCTTCGAACTTCGCGGAGAGACTGAACCCAAGCATCCGACCCAACTCTATGAAGGGTTCACCTATCTCCTGCTGGGCTTCGCGCTCATCGGCCTGTACTGGAAGAAACTGGACCAGATGTACCGGGGGATGTTCGTGGGCATCTTCCTGACGGTGTGCTTCGGCGCCCGCTTCCTCATCGAGTTCATCAAGGAGCCGCAGGTGGCCTTCGAAGAGTCCATGACCCTGAACATGGGCCAACTCCTGTCCATCCCGTTCATCCTGCTGGGCATCGGTTTTATCGTGTACGCCTTCGTGAAGAAAATCCCGGCCCGGGCGGTCCATCCGGAGCCGGTGAAGGCGAAGAAGGAGGCGACGCATTACGCGAAACCGCTTTCGTAGAAGAAAAACGCCCTTTCGTCGAAAATTTCCGATAATTACGGGAATTATCCGTAACTTTGCGCACTTCGTGCGCGAAGGGACTTGCCACGGGTATGAATTTTGCTGTACTCCGGCGGCCTGTAAGTAGAGTATCAGTTAGTTAGTATATGTATTTGAAACAATTAGCCATCCTTTTCGCAGGCGCATTCCTGGCCCTCCCGGCCGTTGCGCAGTACAAGGATGCGGCGCCTCGGGAGGGAAAGGTGGTCCTGACCCTGGACGACGCCCTCAGGATCGCCCTCAGTGAGAACACCACTGTGAAGGTCGCGGACATGGAGATCGAGCGGCAGAAGTATGCCCAGAAGGGATCCTATGCCGCCCTGCTTCCGCAGGTCAGCGCCTCCGGGATGTACAGTTACGCCCTCAAGAAGCAGAAGGTCTATTTCGGCTCCGACAGGAACGATGACGACGGGGAATCCTCCTCTTCCTCCGGCGGCGGCATGGCCGGGATGATGGCCGGCCTGATGGAGCCCATCATGTATTACATCATGGACCTGTACCAGGCGACCGGCACTCCGTTCGTCCCGTATGTCCCCAAACCCAGCGAGGACACCCAGTCTTCCTCCGAGCCGATCGAGATGGGCCGTTCCCACTCGGTCAACTTCGGCATCAACGCGCAGATGCCCCTGGTGAACTTCCAACTCTGGGAGAGCCTCCGGCTCACCGGCGACCAGGTGGAACTGGCCGTGGAGCAGGCCCGGGAATCCCGCCTCGGGACCGTCGCCTCCGTCAAGCAGGCCTTCTTCGGCATCCTGTTCGCCAAGGAGGCGTACAATGTGTATAACTCCGTCTATGAGAATGCGGTGGAGAATTTCCGCCTCACCGAGATGCGTTACAATGCCGCCAAGGCATCGGAACTGGACCTTACCCGGGCGAAATCCAACGTCGCGGCCGCCATCCCGAACCTGTACAACGCGGAAAGTTCCGTGGAACTGGCCCTGTGGCAACTCAAGGCCGTGATGGGCATCGACCTGGAGCGGGACATCGACATCGCCGGCTCCCTCGAGGACTATGCCGCCGAGATGTTCCGTGACATCCACGAGGCGGAAGACGCCTCCCTGGACGGCAACACGCAGCTCCGCCAGCTCGCTCAGCAGGCGGAAATGCTCTCCAAGCAGATCCGGATGCAGCAGTACGCCTACCTGCCGTCCCTGGCCCTGTCCTTCTCCTACTCCTTCCTGACGCAGAGCGACATGTTCAACCTGAGCCAGTGGAAGTGGTTCCCGTCTTCCACGCTGGGCCTGAGCCTGTCGATTCCGATCTTCTCCGGCGGCCAGCGTTACCACGCCATCAAGCAGACCCGCGTCCAGGCCGACGAACTGGAACTCCAGCGCATCAACGCCGAGCGGCAACTGCGCATCGGCATCCGCCAGAGCCTGAACACGATGGAAACGGCGATGAAGACCTACGACGCCTCCAAGGAGGCCCTCGTGAGTGCCGAAAAGGCCTACGACATCGCCACGAAGTCCTACCAGTTGGGCAAGAGCACGCTGACGGACCTCAACAACACGGAACTGGTCCTGACCCAGTCCAAGCTCGCCGTCTCCCAGGCGGTGTACAACTTCGTCATCGCGAAGACCGGCCTGGAGCAGACCCTCGGATATGATTTTAACGAAAACTAAGATATGAACTGCAGATTCCTTTTCCCCGTTCTCGCCGTCTGTGCCCTGACCGCCTGCGGGAGCCGCAGCGGACAATCCGAAACGCCCGCCCCGGGTGCCGGCGCTCCCCAGGCCGAAGTCATTCCGACCGTGGAAGTGGTTACCGCCACCGCCCGTGACGTCGCCGACGAGAACAGTTATTCCTCCACCGTGGAGGCCTATGCCACCAACAACATCATGCCCCAGACCGGCGCCCGCATCCGCAAGATCAACGTGGAAGTGGGGGACTACGTCGTGAAGGGTCAGGTCCTCGCGGAGATGGACCGTCTCCAACTGGACCAGCTGGAACTCCAGATCCAGAACGACGAGATCGAGTACGCCCGCCTGAAGGGCCTCTATGAGGAAGGCGGCGTGTCCCAGTCCGACTTCGAGGCCGCCGAACTCGGCTACAAGGTCCGCAAGACCAACTACAACAACCTGCTGGAGAACACCATCCTCCGCAGCCCCATCAACGGCTTCGTGACCGCCCGCAACTTTGATGTCGGGGACATGTTCGCGATGAGCGCCCCGCTGTTCACCGTGCAGCAGGTCATCCCGGTGAAACTCCTCGTGGGCATCTCCGAGAGCGAATACACCAAGGTCAAGAAAGGTGACACCGTGTCCATCACCGTGGACGCCCTGCCCGGCCGCAGCTTCACCGGCAAGGTGAACCGCCTGTATCCGACCATCAACGCCGCCACCCATACCTTCAGCGCCGAGGTCCTCGTGGGCAATGCCGACCGGGCCCTCCGTCCGGGCATGTACGCCCGCGTGAGCGTGAACTTCGGCACGAGCCACCGCATCGTCCTTCCGGACCGCTGCATCGTCAAGCAGGAGGGTACCGGCCAGCGTTTCGTGTATGTCCTGAAACCCGACGACACCGTCAGCTACGTCCCCGTCACCCTGGGCAAGCACACGGCCTTTGAGTATGAGGTCATCGACGGAATCCAGGAAGGCGAACTCATCGTCCAGAAGGGCCAGGCGGCCCTCAAGGACGGCGTGAAGGTCCAGGTGCTCAACCAGTAAGGAGGCCTCCCATGAGCATCTACAGAACTTCCGTCAACCATCCGGTGACGACCGCCCTCGTGTTCGTGGCGTTCGCCATCCTGGGCATCTTCGCGCTGACGCGGCTCCCCGTGGACAACTTCCCGGACGTGGAGTCCAACGTCATCATGGTGATGTCCTCCTATCCCGGCGCCAGCGCCGAGGACGTGGAGAACAACCTCACGAAGGTCCTCGAAAACTCCCTGAACGGCGTTGCGAACCTCAAGGACATCACGTCCAACTCCCGGGAGAACATCTCCGTCCTGACCCTGGAATTCAACTACGGAACGGACATCGAAGTCGCGACGAACGACGTGCGCGACAAACTGAGCATGGTCTCCCAGACGCTTCCCGACGGTGCGTCCTCCCCGACAATCTTCAAGTTCAGCGTGGACGACATGCCCATCATGATCATGTCCGCCACCGCCGACCAGAGCGTCTCCGCCCTGGACAAGATCCTGGACGACCGCGTGGCCACCCCGCTGGCCCGCGTCACTGGCGTGGGTACGGTCTCCGTGGCCGGCGCCCCGCAGCGTGAGATCCAGGTCTATTGCGACCCCACCAAGCTGGAGGCCTACGGGCTTTCCATCGCCGCCATCTCCCAGATCATCGCCGCCGAGAACCGGAACGTCCCTTCAGGCAGCATCGACATCGGCTCCGACACCTATACGCTCCGCATCAAGAAGGAGTTCAGGGATCCGTCGGAACTGAATGACATCGTCCTGGGTTCGTTCAACGGGGGAACCGTCTATCTCCGCGACGTCGCCCGCGTGCAGGACGGCCTGGAGGAACGCTCCCAGGAATCCTACACGAACGGCGTCCGAGGCGCGCAGATCATCATCCAGAAGCAGTCCGGCTACAATACCGTGAACGTGATCCGCGGCGTCAAGAAGGAGATGAAGAAGCTGGAGCGGAACCTCCCTTCGGACATCAAGGTCACGACGGTCGTGGACTCCTCCGACAACATCCTGAACACGATCAACTCCCTGAAGGAGACCATCCTCATCACCTTCCTCGTGGTGATGCTCGTGGTCTATGTGTTCCTGGGCCGGTGGAGGGGTACCCTCATTGTCATCCTGTCCATCCCGATCGCCCTCCTGGCTTCCCTGATCTACCTGTTCGCCACCGGCAACACGCTGAATATCATCTCCATGTCCGCCCTGTCCATAGCCATAGGCATGGTGGTGGACGACGCCATCGTCGTCCTGGAGAACGTGACGACACACTTGGAACGAGGCGAGAAGCCCAAGGAAGCCGCCGTCCACGGCACCGCCGAGGTGGGTATCTCCGTCATCGCGTCCACGCTCACGATGCTGTGCGTGTTCCTCCCGCTCACGATGATCTCCGGCATGGCCGGCATCATGTTCAAGCAACTGGGCTGGATAGTCTCGATCATCATGATCGTGTCCACGACCGCCGCCCTCACCCTCGTCCCGATGCTGTGCTCGCAGCTCCTCACGAACGAGAACAAGAGCGGAAAGCTCTACCACTTCATCTTCGATCCGGTGAACCGGGCCCTGGACGCTTTCTCCGCCTGGTATTCCCGCGTGATCGCCTGGTGCATGAACCACAAGCGCATCGTCATAGTGGCGGCCGCCGTCATCTTCGCCGGCGTCCTCGCCATCTACGTTCCCCGGATGAAGACCGAGTACTTCCCGACGCAGGACCAGGGCCGTATCCAGGTGTCCGTGGAACTGCCCATCGGCACCGCCCAGGACGTCACCCGCGACCTGGCGGCACGCCTGTATGACAAGATTACGGCCGATGTCCCCGAGGTCAAGGTCCTGAGCTACAACTTCGGCCAGGCCGATTCCGACAACGCCTTCGCCTCCATGCGTAACAACGGTACCTACCTGATTACGATGAACATCAACGTCGGATCCATGGAGGACCGCAAGCGCTCCACCGCCGAGATCGCGGACCTGATCCGGGCGGACCTCAAACAGTTCCCGGAAATCAACAAGTCCACCGTCACGGAAGGCGGCATGGGCATGGGCGGCCGTGCGGCGGTCCAGCTGGAGATTTACGGCTACGACTTCGAGGAGACGGAAACTGCAGCCCGGAACCTGCGTTCCAAGATGGTCGAGAATCCGAACTTCGTCCAGGTGGTCCTGAGCCGCGACCAGTACACGCCGGAATACGAGGTCGATTTCGACCGCGAAAAACTGGCGCTGAACGGCCTGACCTCCACGACCGCGGCAGCGGCCGTGAGCGCCGCCATGAGCGGTACCGTCGCATCCTTCTACCGCGAAGACGGTGAGGAATACAACATCCGCGTCCGTTTCGCCCCGGAGTTCCGGGAGAGCGTCGCCGACATCGAGAACATCGTCATCACCAATCCGCAGGGCCGCGGCATCCGCGTCCGTGACCTCGGCCAGGTCGTGGAGTCCCGCGTCCCGCCGACCATCACCCGCAAGAACCGCGACCGGTACATCACCGTCACCGGCATGATGGCCCGCGGCCATGCCCTGAGCGAGGGCGTGGAGGCCGTCACGGCCATGCTGGAGGCCGATCCGCTGCCCGCCGGCCTGTCCTGGGACATCGGCGGCGACTATGAGGACCAGCAGAACATGTTCTCGGACATGATCCTCCTGATGCTCCTGATCGTCATCCTCGTGTACATGGTGATGGCTTCCCAGTTCGAGTCCTTCCTGGGCCCGCTCGTGATCATGTTCTCCATTCCGTTCGCCTTTACGGGCGTCGCCCTCGGAAACATGCTGCACGGGATGGCCGTGGGCGTGATGTCCATGATCGGTATCATCATCCTCCTGGGTATCGTGGTGAAGAACGGTATCGTCCTCATCGACTATACGATCCTGTGCCAGGAGCGCGGGATGAGCGTCCGCGATTCCTCCGTGACCGCGGCCCGGAGCCGTCTCCGCCCGATCCTCATGACCACCCTCACCACCGTCCTCGGTATGCTGCCGATGGCCTGGGGTACCGGAGAAGGTTCCGAAATGTGGAAGGGCCTCGGTATCACCGTGGCCTGGGGCCTTTCGATCTCCACCCTCATCACCCTCGTCATCATCCCGGTCCTGTACTGCGGCATCACGGAGCACCGGGAACGCCGCCGCGCCCGCCGGGCTGCCAAAAACAACTGATTATGAAAGCGATATTCATTGCCTACAACCAGGCCTATAACCAGGAAATCGTGGAACTCCTCGAGTCCTGCGGCCAGCGGGGATACACCGTCTGGGAGGAAATCGGCGGCCGGGGTACCGAGGACGGGGAGCCCCATCTGGGCAACCACGCCTGGCCCACGCAGAACCACGCCATCCTGACGGCCGTTCCCAGCGACCTGGCGCCCGTCATCATGGACCGCCTCCGTGAAACGGACCGGGAGAATCCCAATCTGGGCCTCCGCGCCTATGTCCTCCCGGTGGAGGATGCACTCTGAAAATAATTTGTTATATTTGCAAGGATATAAACATTTTTACCTATGGCAAAAGTTGCTACCAATACCAATTTCGACGAACTTCTCCAGGACGGGAAACTCGTCGTCGTGGACTTCTGGGCCACTTGGTGCGGCCCCTGCCGCATGCTTTCCCCGCTTCTGGACGAGGTGGAGGAAGAGATGGCCGACAAGATCTCCGTCGTCAAGGTCAATGTGGACGACGCCGACGAGATCGCGATGAAGTACCGCATCATGAACATCCCCACGCTGCTCTTCTTCAAGGGCGGCCAACTCGTGGACAAGACCGTGGGCGCCATGCCCAAGAACGTCCTCGTGGACAAGATCAACGCAAACCTTTAAACGAATCATATGAAAAAGATTTTGGCCATAGCGGCCCTTTTCGCCTCGATGGCGGTTGCCAGCGCCCAGCAGTTCGGCGTGATGGGCGGACTTACCCTCTCCACCATGGACGGTGCGAAAACTCCCAAGGAAAACAAGGCGATGACCCTCTACCAGGCTGGTATCCTGTACAAAGCCGACCTTGGCGCCGGTTTCGCCATCCAGCCCACCCTTTCCTATTCCGTGAAGGGCGCGAACCTCAAGCAGAACAATGACGTCGTCTCCAAGACCGGCTTTGCCGAACTTTCCCTGGGTCTCCAGTGGGGTCCGGACCTGCTGGCTTTCCGTCCCTACCTGTTCGTCGAGCCTTATGTGGGCTACGGCGTGACCGGCAGCGAGCGTCTGCAACTTTCCGGAACGGAGACTTCGGTCGAGTCCATCAACAAGGCCCTTGTCGAGGCGAAGAACAAACTCGAGTACGGCGTCGGTGCCGGCCTGGGCCTGGAGATTGCCACCCATATCCAACTCTCCGTCCAGTTGTTCCGCAATTTCGGCCCCCTCTACAAGGCCGACCACCTGGATACCGGTGACCTGAAGGATATCAAATCCTCTTACGTCGATCTGAAGAACTATCAGGGCGCCAAGATTACCCTGGCGATCCTCTTCTAGCCGATGGCGTCCCGCAAGGCGGTCGTCTTCTGCTCGGCGGCCGAAGGCATCGACCCCAAGTATGACAAGGCAGCGCGTGAAGTAGTTCGCGCGCTGCACGCTTATGGATGGGGCCTCGTTTCCGGGGGCAGTTTCCGCGGTCTGATGGGTTCCCTCTCCGACGAGATGGAGCGCCTGGGCGGCGAGCATACCGGCGTGATACCCCGTTTCATGAAAGGGCTGGAGTATCCTCACCTGACGGAACTCATCTGGACCGATACGATGTCGGAGCGGAAGGAACGGATGCGGGAGGGAACCTCCGCCGCCATCGCCCTGCCCGGCGGTATCGGCTCGCTGGACGAGTTCGTGGAAACGCATGTCCTGAGGAAACTGGGCCGGTACGACGGTAAGTTGCTGGTCCTGAACCTGGACGGGTTCTACGACCCCTGGAAGGACCTGCTGCGGCATTATGAGAGCCACGGCATGCTCGAGACCTGCGACCGGAACCTCGTCATCTTCGCCGATACGGTGGAGGAACTGGCCTCCCATCTGAAATAACGAAATGGATATCCAGGAAATCAAGACCCTGCTCTCCGGGCCCATGTCCCGGGTGGAAGCGCTCATGGCCGATGTCCTCCGCAGTGACATCGACCTGCTGGACGCGACGAACCGTTCCCTGCTCAGGCAGGGCGGCAAACAGTTGCGCCCGGTCCTGACCCTGCTCTCGGCCGGCGCGTGCGGGGGAATCAACGGGGATTCCGTCCGTTTCGCTGCGGCGTCCGAACTCATCCACAACTCCACGCTCCTGCATGACGACGTGGTGGACGGAGCGACGGAACGCCGGGGCCGTCCCACGGTGATGTCCATCCTGAGCAGCCCGGCGTCGGTCCTGCTGGGCGATTTCTGGCTCGTGAAGGCCATCGGAACGGTCCTGGACGCCAGCCGATTCAGCGAGCGGGTGATCCGCCTGTTCGGCAAGACGCTGTCCGACCTGGCCGAGGGCGAACTCCTGCAGATGCAGCGGGCCTCCAAGGCCGATACGTCGCGGGAGGACTACTTCCGGATCATCTATGCCAAGACGGCCTCCCTGTTCGAAGCGGCCGTCCTGTCCGGCGCCATCTCCGCCGATGCGCCCGAAGCGTGGACGGAGGCCCTGGGAACGTATGCCCGCCATCTGGGTATCGCCTTCCAGATCAAGGACGACATCTTCGATTACACGGGTGGCGGCGCTTTGGGAAAGCCGGTGGGCATCGACTTGCTGGAGCAGAAAGTGACCCTGCCGCTCCTGTGCGTCCTGGAGTCCGTTCCGGAGGAGGATGCGCTGGAAATGCGGGACCTGGTGAGCCGGATCTCCGACATGCCGGAACTGGCCGCCCGGGTGCGGGACTTCGTCATGGACCGGAACGGCGTCGCCGCAGCGGCCGCCGAAATGGAAAAACGCCTCGACGAGGCGGTTTCTTCCCTGGAAATCCTGCCGGAATCCGAAGAAAAATCGTATCTTGTGAAACTGGCCCGCTTTGTGGGCGAAAGAACCTATTGACCGATGGAACGAGCAGGCAGCAGCGCGGCACTCGCGGCCACCCTCCGGCAAATGGCGGAGAGCGGCCGGATTCCGCATGCGATGCTCCTGCATGAGAACGACGGCGGGGGTGCCTACCCGCTTGTCCTGGAGTTTCTGGACGAGGTCTATGGGCACAATCCGCGGGTGAAAAAACTCATTCATCCCGACGTCCACTTCATTTTCCCCGTGGCGGGTTCGGACAAGCCGGTTTCGGCCCAGTTCATCGGGAAGTTCCGGGACCTCCTCGCGGAGAATCCGTATTTCTTTGAGAATGAACTGTATGCGGCCATCGGCATCGAGGGGAAACAGAGCAATATCTCGGTCCACGAGGCAAGGTCCGTCCTGGAGCGGCTGTCCTTGTCGGCCGTGGAGGGGGGCTGGCGGACGGTGGTCCTGTACCTCCCCGAGAAAATGAACCAGCAGGCGGCGAACAGTCTCCTGAAGATGGTGGAGGAACCGCCGGAGAAGACGCTGTTCCTGCTGATTACCCACGCACCGGAGAAGGTGCTGACGACGATTGCCTCGCGCTGCCTCTTCATGCGCATCCCGCCTTTGACCCGGGATGAGGCCCGGGAAGCCCACCCCCAGTTGGGCGGCGAGCCCACGGTGTACGCGGACCTGTTCCACGACCTGATGGACGCCCTGGTCCGGAAGGACCTCCTCGGCGTCCTGGAGACGGGGGAGGCGGTAGCGGCGCTCGATTCCCGCGAGAAGCAGAAATCCTTTTGCCGGTTCGCGGGGGAGGGGCTCCGTAATATCTTCCTGCTGCAGCAGGGTTTGTCGGAACTGGGAGACATCCCGGCTGACGAGCAGCCTTTCTACCGGGATCTCGCCGGACGGCTGCGCAAGAATTTTTCCCGGCAGGGGCTTGCTGCCCTGGACCGGGCGCTCCTGCTGCTGGAGCGGAACGTGAACCAGAAAATCCTGTTCGCCGAACTGGCGGACCGGCTCTATATGACCGTATTATGATGGACAGTAACGAAAACGTACGATATGACTGCTTCCGCGGCTGCGTGATCAGCGGCAATGAGGAAACCGGGACGGAGGACATCCGCTACCGGCAGGGCTGCTGCAAATTGGAGGTGTACAATTACCTCAAGGGCATCGCCCAGGAGCAGTACAACAGCCTGTTCGAGGTCCGTTTCAAGAATACCCGCAAGGGTATCTATGTCAATGCTTCCGGCCAGAGCGTGAAAACGGGCGACCTGGTGGTCGTGGAGGCCCAGACGGGCCATGACCTCGGCATTGTCACCCTCGAGGGCCCCATCGTGGCCCGGCAGATGAAGTGCAAGGGCATCGATCCGGAAAAGACGACATTCCGGAAGATCTACCGGAAGGCGAAACCCTACGACATCGAGCGCTGGCAGGACGCCATCGCCCGGGAGCAGGAGACGATGATCCGTTCCCGCGTGCTGGCGGCGAATCTGGGCCTGGAGATGAAGATCGGTGACGTGGAGTTCCAGGGGGACGGCACGAAGGCCATCTTCTACTACATTGCCGACGGGCGCGTGGACTTCCGCCAACTCATCAAGGACTTTGCCGAGGAGTTCCATATCCGGGTGGAAATGAAGCAGATCGGGGCCCGGCAGGAAGCCGGCCTGATCGGCGGCCTGGGCATCTGCGGCCGGGAACTTTGCTGCGCGAACTACATCACGGAGTTCAAGAGCATCTCCACCTCCGCCGCCCGGGTCCAGGACCTGTCGCTGAATCCGCAGAAACTCGCCGGCCAGTGCGGCAAGCTCAAATGCTGCCTGAACTACGAGGTGTCGGCCTACATGGATGCGCACTCGCGCATCCCCAAGGTCTCGGAACCGCTTGAGTTCCAGGATGGTCTGGCCTACCTGGTGAAGACGGACATCCTCCGGGAGACGATGTGGTTCTCCTATGAGAAGGGCTCCCTCGCGAAGATGTATCCGCTCCCGGCCTCCGAGGTCCGCGAGATCATCATGATGAACCGCAACGGCCAGAAGCCGGAGACGCTCCTTCCGGACGTCGCCCCTTCCGCCCCCGAGTTCGTCACCGCCGTGGGCGACGACAGCATCTCCCGCTTCGACGAAGCGCGCAAGAAGAAGCGCCGCAACAAGGGCGGTAACCGGAACAAGGGTAAGAACAGACCCAAGAAAGATGCATAGGACGGGTATGACTTCCCCCAACCGTCGCTACGCGACCCCTCCCACGGCAAGCCGTGGGCCCCTCCCTTTTATGCGGCCGAGGGTGGCCACAGGTTGGGGGAAGTTATACCCGTCCTATGCCCTGGTCTCTCTCTTATGTTTGCTTTTGGTTGGCTGCCGCGAGCCCATGTCGGTCGAGCGGTTCGTGGGAGGGGAGGGCCCCTATACGTTCTTCGTGGAGATGGGGGACTCGACGGCCTCTTATGACTTCGATTTCTATACGCGGGTGGATGCACCGCTGGATTCGCTCGTGCGGATGGGGGCGTTGCCGCTGACGGTGACGTGGACCTCCCCGTCGTTCCATGTGTTCCGCGAGGATGTGTATATGCCGATGGAAGGGCGTACGTCGTATTTTTCCCGGGAGGTGATGGTCCCATACCGGGCCGGAGTCCGGCCGGATGAGTGGGGACAGTGGACCCTGACGGTGCGGCCGGTGGATCCGCCGGAGGGGCTCCGGGGCATGGGCCTGATTGTCAGGCGTAACAAGGAAGAGTTTTTGGATGGGACACGGTAAACTGAAGAAATTCGCGGAGAACGAGACGTTCCGCTGCCTGCTGCAGCCGGACGCTTCGTCGGTATTGGCCAAGCCGGAGGGCTCCAGGGAACTGGTGCTCCGGGACCATGCCATCAAGGGCAACTGGAACCGGGACATGTTTGCGAAGGCGCAGCCCATCGTGCTGGAACTGGGCTGTGGGAAAGGGGATTACACGATCGCCCTGGCGCGCCGGCATCCGGAGATGAATTTCATCGGCGTGGACATCAAAGGGGCGCGGCTTTGGAAGGGCGCGAAGGAGGCCACCGAGGAATCGATGGGCAATGTCGCTTTCCTGCGCACCCGGATCGAGTTCATCGACGCCTTTTTCGGCCCGGGCGAGGTCTCCGAGATCTGGCTTACTTTTTCCGACCCGCAACTCCGCGGCAGCGAGAACGCCCGCCTCACCTCGCCGCTTTTCCTCCAGCGCTACAGCCGCTTCCTCCGTCCCGGCGGTATCGTCCACCTGAAGACGGATTCGCGTTTCCTCTACGAATACACCCAGTCCGTCGTCCGGGCCAATGACTTGGAGGTATTGGCTTTCGGAACGGACATTTATAAGCAAGGGGTTCTGGGAGGGGGGACCCTGGAAAACCGTCGCTCCGCGACCCCTCCCAACCTTACGGCTGGGCCCCTCCCTCTTATGCGGCCGAGGGTGGCCACAGGTTTTCCAGGGTCCCCCCTCCCAGAACCTATGTTGAAAGATATAGATGCGGTGTTCGAGGTGCAGACGTTCTATGAGCAGATGTTCCTGAAGATGGGCCTGCCCATTACGTATATGGCATTCCGATTGGACCGGGAAGGGAAGGCGGCAGGGGAGCCATTTGCGTACCCCACGGATTTCGATGCCGCGTACTGGCGGGAGGCCGAAGGGCCGCGCCGGTCGTTCAGCCATCAGCCTTCGAAAGAGTCCTGAGGGAAACCCGCGAAAGAGTATCAAAGGGACGTCGAATGGAAGTGACTGATACAGAGAATGTTGTTTAAAAGTACCCGGGAAATTTTTCCCGGGTACTTTTGGATAAGGCATTGTGGGTCAGGTGTTTCCATTCGACGGGTCCCCCGGTCTAAAGGCAGGAGTGTCGCCGGAAAACAGCAAAAAGAGGTCCGGAGGTGGAAAGGATGGAGGGGGATTACGGCCGGACCCAGTGGATACGGACGCCGTCGCGTTCCATGCCGCGGAACCAGGTCATCTGGCGCTTGGCGAACTGGTGGATGGCGTTGGCGAGGAGGATGTGCATCTCGTCGTAGGAGATTTCTCCCAGGATATACTGCGTAACGAATTTGTATTCAAGTCCATACCAGAGGAGGTCCTCCGGCGGGATGCCGCTGTCCAGGAGGCCTTGCACCTCTTCCACGAGCCCTTCTTCCAATCGTTCGTCCAGCCGCCGGTCGATGCGCTCCACCCTTTCCTCGCGGGAAACGAGCGTGCCGATGTAGAAAGTCTTTTGCGGCAGCCGCTCCGCCGGGACGCCGTTCTCCTTGTCGAACTTATATGCGCGCGTGACGGATTCGATGTACAGCCCCGAGCCGCCGCACAGGATGGGAACCGCTCCCCGCGAGCGCACATCGGCATAGGCCTCCGCGAAAGCGGCCTGATACTGGTAGATGTTGAACTTGCTCCCCGCCGGCACCAGGTCGATCAGGTGGTACGGCACCTCGCCGTACTCCCGGAGATCCTTTCCCGTGCCGATGTCCATGCCGGTATAGACTTGCCGGGAATCGGCCGACAGGATTTCGGCTGCAGATTTCTCCACGCGCTTCGCTTGGTCGAAATGACAACCGTTTTCGTTGCGCTTCGCTTGGTCGAAATGACAACCGTTGTCGTTATGCTTCGCTTGGTCGAAATCAACGTTGTTGTCATTTCGAGCGGAGCCCAAAGGGCGGAGTCGAGAAATCTCTTTTGCCAACTGCACCGCATACTTCGTCTTTCCGGACGCGGTGGGGCCGAGGACGCAGATGAGGTCGATGTCCCCGCGGAGATAGGACTCGGCCAGGGCCGGGATGTCGAGGGTCTCGGCCTCGGGCATCGGGGCCATCGGGGGGATGCCGGGACGGTCGGGCAGGAGGTTTGTCTTGTTCGGAAGGGACATGACGCAAAAATACGGAAAATAATTGTACCTTTGCAATCCCTTTCGAGATTTCTCGACAAGCTCGAAATGACAGTGGTGTCGCTCGAAATGACAGGGGAGTAACATGCCGAAAGCAAAGAGCAGCATACAGATCAAGAACCGCCGGGCCTCGTTCGATTACGAGTTCCTGGAGACCTATACCGCCGGCATCCAGTTGGTGGGGACCGAGATTAAGTCCATCCGGGCGGGAAAGGTCTCGCTGCAGGATGCCTACTGTTATTTCGCCGGCAACCAACTCTTCGTACGGGGCATGAACATCGCCCAGTACCACTGGGGCTCCTGGGGACAGCACGAGCCCGTCCGGGACCGTCGGCTCCTCCTCACGCGGAAGGAACTCAACCACCTGGCCATCGAGGACAAGAAGGCGGGCCTCACCATCGTCGCCGTCAAACTTTTCATCGCGGACAACGGCTATGCGAAACTCCTTATCGCTCTCGCCCGAGGCAAGAAGGAGTATGACAAACGCCAGACCATCAAGGAGCGCGACGTCCGCCGCGAACTGGACCGGGGCGACTATTAAAAAATCAAAATATTTTCTTGCAGATTCAGAAAAAAGTAGTACCTTTGCCGTCCCAAAAACAGAAGTGGAGAGATTTGGATTGCTTGCAACCACTCAAAAAAATGCTAAATTACATTTCATATCAGTGTTTTGTGTTTTTAGCCTCCGCGTTCTAGCATGGGGCTAATTTTTTTGCTATGAACTACTTGTTTACTTCCGAATCCGTTTCCGAAGGCCATCCCGACAAGGTGGCCGACCAGATCAGCGACGCCATCCTGGACGAGTTCCTCCGCCAGGACCCAGAGTCCAAAGTTGCCTGCGAGAGTTTCTGCTCCACGGGGATGGTCGTGGTGATGGGCGAGGTCAAGTCCGAGGCCTATGTGGACATCCAGACCACCGTCCGCAGCACCATCAACCGCATCGGCTATAACAAGGCCGAGTACATGTTCGACGGGAATTCCTGCGGCGTCATGTCCGCCCTGCACGAGCAGAGCGCCGACATCAACCGCGGTGTCGAGCGCGGCAACGAGGAAGAGCAGGGCGCCGGCGACCAGGGCATGATGTTCGGCTACGCCTGCCGCGATACGGAAGACTACATGCCGCTCCCGCTGTACCTGAGTCACCTGCTGCTCCGGATCCTGGCGGACATCCGCCACCGGGAGTCGGAACTGATGCCCTACCTTCGTCCGGACGCCAAGTCCCAGTTCACCATCGAATATGACGGGGATACGCACCAGCCCGTGAAGGTCCATACCATCGTCCTGTCCACCCAGCACGACGAATTCGTCCCCGCGAGCCTGGGCCGGATGACCTATGCCGAGGCCGTGAAGCAGTACGGCCAGGCCAAGGTGGACTTCGAGATGCAGGCCAAGATCCGCTACGACGTGGAAACGATCCTCATCCCGCGCCTCAAGGCCGCCCTTCCGGAGGAGACCGCCCGGCTCGTGCACAGTTTCATCCTCCATGTGAACCCCACCGGGAAGTTCGTCATCGGCGGTCCCCACGGCGACACCGGCCTCACCGGCCGCAAGATCATTGTCGATACCTACGGCGGCAAAGGTGCCCACGGCGGCGGCGCCTTCTCCGGCAAGGACCCGTCCAAGGTGGACCGCAGCGCGGCCTACGCCGCCCGCTACATCGCGAAGAACCTCGTGGCCGCCGGCGTGGCGGACGAGTGCCTCGTCCAACTCGCCTACGCCATCGGCGTGGCAAAGCCCGTGAGCGTGTTCGTGGACACGTACGGCACCGCGAAAAACGGCCTGCAGGACGGTGAAATCGCGAAAAAGATCAGTGAAATCTTCGACCTCCGCCCCGCGAAAATCATCGACAAGTTCGGCCTCAAGAATCCCATCTACGGTCCTACCGCGGCCTACGGCCACATGGGCCGAAAGCCTTACACTCAGGCCGTTACCGTCCAGGGACAGCGCAAGATCGTCCAGTTCTTCGGCTGGGAACTCCTGGACAGCGTCCCCACGGTGAAGGAGGCTTTCGGGCTATGATCCTACCGTTTTTCGGAATCGACTGACAATCATCGACTTATTGAAATCGCTTTGTGTAAATCGACACAAAGCGTTTTTTGTATATGGCTGATTCTGAGGGAAAAGAGAAAAACGGCCCGGCGTGATTTCATATTTTCCGAAAAAAATTCTACCTTTGCGTCCGGTTAGCGAAAACAACTATTCATCTATATTAATCAACTTTTATGAAGAACGCTTTCAAAAGCTTTCTGCTCGCCATCACTATGATGATGACGGGCGTTGTCGCCTTTGCCCAGGTGACCACCGCCTCCCTCGGCGGCCGCATCGTGGACAGCAAGGGTGAAACCATCATCGGCGCCGCCGTCGTGGCGACCCACCTCCCCTCCGGTACCAACTACGGTGCCGTGACCAACGGCGAAGGCCTCTATGCCATCCAGGGCATGCGTACCGGCGGTCCCTACACCGTCGAGGTCTCCTGCCTGGGTTACCAGACCGTCAAGTTCACGGACATCAAACTCGCCCTCGGTGAGAACTACGTCCTGGACGGTTACCTGAACGACGACGTGGAGTCTCTCTCCGAGGCCGTCGTCGTGGCCACTCCGGCCTCCCGCTTCGCCGCCACCAAGACCGGCGCCAGCACCAACATCTCCAACGACGAGATGATGAACCTGCCGAACTCCGGCCGCACCCTTTCCGCCCTCACCAAACTCAGCCCCTATGCCTCCGGCATGAGCTTCGCCGGTTCCGACGGCCGTTCCACGAACTTCACCGTGGACGGTGCGAACCTGAACAACAACTTCGGTCTGTCCGATGCCCTCCCGGGCGGCGGCACCCCGATCTCCCTCGATGCCATCGAGGAGGTCCAGCTCGTGGTGGCCCCCTATGACGTGCGTCAGTCCAACTTCGTGGGCGGTGGCATCAATGCCATCACGAAGTCCGGTACCAACACCTTCAAGGGTACGGCTTATACCTACTACACCAACCAGAATCTCCGCGGCAACAAGCTGTGGGGCGAGGATCTCGGAGACCGCCAGGCCGAATCCGACCTGATCTACGGCTTCACCCTGGGTGGTCCCATCGTGAAGAACAAGCTCTTCTTCTTCGTGAACTTCGAGATGCAGAACAAGCCGGAAGAGAAGATCCAGGACCGTGCTGACGCGTCCAAGGTCACTGTCCTCAACCAGATCGCCGACAAGCTCAAGAACGAATACGGCTATGATCCGGGTTCCATCGACAGTTATCCCGGCGGCACCCAGAACCGCAAACTCCTGGCCCGTCTGGACTGGAATATCTCCGACGCCCACAAGCTGAACCTCCGTTACAACAACACCACCAACGCCTACTGGTATGCCCCGAACGGCAACTCCTGCGACGACAACTTCCGCAACAGGGGTTTCAACCGCGCCAGCAAGGAATCCCAGCCGTTCTCCAACAACATGTACAGCCAGCAGAACGATGTCTGGTCCGTCGCCGGTGAGCTCAACAGCCGCTTCACGAACGACCTCTCCAACCGCTTCATCGCGACGTATACCTCCATCAACGACCAGCGCGGCTCCAAGTCCGGCCTGTTCCCGCACATCGACATCATGACCGACGGTGACTACAGCACCGGTAACTTCATTCCTTACACCTCCCTCGGTTACGAACTCTTCACCTACAACAACGGTGTGAAGAACACGGTCCTCAACGTGCAGGACAACCTCACCTATTACCTGGGTTCCCACACCATCACCGCCGGTCTCTCCTATGAGCACCAGATGGCCCACAACTCCTACATGCGCAACGGTACCGGTTACTACCGCTTCGCCAGCGCCGAGGATTTCCTGAAAGGCAACCTGCCCCTGAGCTTCGTCTATACCTACGGTAACAACGGTGTCGCCAGCCCGGCCGGCCGTATCAACTACGACCAGTACGGCGCCTATCTCCAGGACGAGTGGAAGGTCACTCCGAACTTCAAACTCTCCTACGGCCTCCGTGCCGATATGCTCGCCTTCGACAACAAGGACCTGATGACCAACAACGCCATCAAGGCCATCAGCTTCGGTGGCAAGAGCATCGATACCGGCGTGTGGCCCAAGACCCGTGTCCAGGTTTCCCCGCGCGTGGGTTTCAACTGGGACATCTACGGTGACAAGAGCCTCATCATCCGCGGCGGTACCGGCCTGTTCCAGGGCCGTCTCCCGCTCGTGTTCTTCACCAACATGCCGCAGAATGCCGGCATGATTCAGACCACGGTCAAGTACACCTCTTCCTTCGCCAAGGATGCCGACGGAAAGATCACCGGCGTCAACTATCCTGGCGATGTCAAGAGCGCCCTCATCACCCTCAACGGCGGCAAGGAGACCGGCGGTCACCTGATCACCAATAACGACGAGTACATCAAGGCCCTGGGCCTGAATACCACCGTGACCCCGCAGGACGGCCAGATCGGCAAGAACGCCGACATCAACGGTGTGGATCCCGATTTCCACATGCCGCAGATCTGGAAGAGTTCCCTCGCCCTGGATATCCAGCTCCCGACCTCCTTCCCGCTGTCCATGACCGCTGAAGGCATGTTCAACAAGACCATCTGGGGCACCCGCCTGCTGAACTGGAATATCAACGAGAGCAAGGTGGCAGGTCGTTTCGCCGGTCCGGACAACCGCCTCAAGTATGAAGGCGACTACCTCTACGGCACCAACAACGCCTATGTCCTGACGAACTCCCGCGAGGGTTGGGGCTATACCTTCAACTACACCGTGAAGGCCGAGCCCGTCCGCAACCTCAAGGCCATGTTCTCCTACACCCACACCGAGTCCAAGGAAATCTCCGGCATGCCGGGTTCTGCCGCCAACTCTGCCTACCAGGGCATCTACTCCGTGGACGGCCCGAACTTCGTGGGCCTGCAGCGCAGCCAGTATGTCACTCCGGACCGGATCTCCGCCAATGTCTCCTACTACATCGACCTCATCGGCGGCTTCCAGGTGGACCTGTACTATGCGGGTTATTCCCCGTGCGGCAACAGCTTCATCTACAGCAACGACATGAACGGTGACGGCCTGGGCGTGGACCTGATCTACATCCCCGCCTCCAAGGACGAGGTGGCCTTCACTTCCGAGGCCGACCGCGACGCCTTCTGGAACTTCGTCGAGCAGGACAACTATCTGTCCAAGCACAAGGGCCAGTATGCCGAGGCCAACGCCGCCCGCGCTCCGTTCGTGCACCGCTTCGACCTCCGTCTGGCGAAGGACATCAAGTTCCACATCGGCTCCACCGACCACAAGTTCCAGATCAGCGCCTCCATCGACAATATCGGCAACATGATCAACAGCAAGTGGGGTGTCCGTCAGTTCGCCTACAACCAGTCCGGCAACTCCTACCCGAGCGCCAACACCATCATGCCGCTCAAGTACGAGGGTGTCAATGCTTCCGGCGTTCCGACCTTCTCCTTCAACAAGGTGGACGGCAACTATCCGACCAAGACCTACACGAACTACTTCAAGAACACCGCCGAGTGCTGGCAGGTTCTCCTGGGTATCAAGTACTTCTTCAACTAGTAGGTTAACATACAGTTACATACGAAAAGCGGAGCTCGGAGGGGCTCCGCTTTTTTTTGCCCTTTTGCGAAATAATGGTTATATTCGCAAGTTACAGACAATATATAAAAACACCAGATAACCACTTATGAAAAAATCCCTCCAAAGCCTCCTGCTTGCGGCCATCATGATGTTCGCGGGTATCGCAGCTTCCGCCCAGGTGACGACTTCGTCCCTCGGCGGCCGTGTGGTGGACCAAAGCGGCGTACCCGTGATCGGCGCCGCCGTCGTCGCCATCCACGAGCCTTCCGGCACCTCTTACGGCTCCGTAACCAATGCGGACGGCCTGTACACCATCCAGGGTATGCGCACCGGCGGTCCCTACCGGGTCGAGGTGTCCTGCCTGGGCTACCAGCAGGTCAACTACACCGACGTCACCCTCCAACTGGCCGAAACCTACAACCTGAACGCGACGATCAAGGAGTCCTCCGAATTCCTGTCCGAGGCCGTCGTCGTTGCGGCCCCGACCTCCAAGTTCGCGGCGCAGGAGAAGACTGGCGCTTCCACGAACATCTCCCAGACGGAGATGCTCGCGATGCCGACGGTTTCCCGCAGCATCACGGACCTGGCGAAGATCTCCCCTTACGGCGGTAACGGCATGAGTTTCTCCGGTGCCGACGGCCGTAACGTGAACTTCACCGTGGACGGTGCGAACTTCAACAACAACTTCGGCCTCTCCGAGAGCCTCCCGGGCGGCGGCGCCCCGATCTCCATTGATGCCATCGAGGAAATGCAGGTGGTGATCTCCCCGTTCGACGTGCGCCAGACGAACTTCATCGGCGGCGGCGTCAATGCCGTCACCAAGTCCGGTACCAACAAGTTCCGGGGCACGGCCTATGTGTACCACCAGAACGAGAACATGCACGGAAACCGCGTGTATGAGGAGGAACTCTCCGCCCGCGAGATCGACCGGAGGACCACTTACGGCTTTACCCTCGGCGGCCCGATCGTGAAGAACAAACTCTTCTTCTTCGCGAACTTCGAGTATGTCGATACCCCTTCCACCGCCTTCCGCTGGCGTGCCTCCGAGGACGGGGTGATGAATATCGACCAGTTTATCTCCCGGACGACCACTGCCGACCTCCAGGCCGTGCAGGACAAGCTCATGCGGGACTATGGCTATGACACCGGCTCCTATACCGATTTCCCGGCCATGAAGTCCAATATGAAGGTCCTTGGCCGCATCGACTGGAACATCAGCCAGAAGCATCACCTGGCCCTGCGCTACAACTACACCAACAACAAGAACTGGCTGGGTCCGAACCCTTCCTCCTCCAATGCGGGCATGACACCGGCCTTCGCCCGCGTCTCCCAGTACGGCATGACGTTCGCGAACAACATGTATTCGATGAACAACCGGGTGCAGACCTGGTCCCTGGACTTGAACAGCCGCTTCTCCAACGCCCTGTCCAACCAGTTCCTGGCGACCTACTCGATGATTGCGGACGTGCGCGGATCCAACTCCGCGAAGTTCCCGCACATCGACATCCTGGGCAATTCCTACAAGTCCAACGGCGCCATGGACCAGATGCTCCCGTACATCAGCGCGGGCTACGAACTTTTCACCTGGACCAATGCGGTGAACAACAACACCCTCACCGTGAAGGACGACCTCACCTGGTATGCCGGTGCCCATAAGGTGACCGCCGGTGCCAGCTTCGAATACCAGATGGCGGACAACCACTATATGCGCAACGGTACCGGTTACTACCGCTATGCGTCCCTCCAGGATTTCCTGAACGACGGCACGCCCGAGACCGTGGCCCTGACTTATGGTTATGACGGCGAGAAGGAACCTGCCGCCCGGGTGCGGTTCTACCAGGCCGGCCTGTACCTCCAGGACGACTGGAGCGTTTCCGACCGGTTCAAGGTCAACTACGGCGTCCGTCTGGACCGCCTCATGTTCAATAACAACGACGTGGCGACGAACGTCCAGATCCAGAACCTGGACTACGGCGGGAAGCATCTGGACACCGGCAAATGGCCCAAGTCCAGCATCATCTTCTCCCCGCGCCTCGGTTTCACCTGGGATGTGTTCGGAAACAAGACCCTGAGGGTCCGCGGCGGTACCGGCCTCTTCTCCGGCCGTATCCCGCTCGTGTTCTTCACCAATATGCCCACGAACTCCGGCATGGTCCAGAACGTGGTCGCCCTCACTACCACTTACAGCGGCGGTGTCGCGAACCCGAATCCGCTGCTGAATGAGTTCACCGGCAAGATGATCACCGACGCTGACGCGCTCGCCGAAAAACTCAATTCCCTGGATCCGGACAAGTATCCGCTGGACCGTCCCGACAAGGACGGCGTCCGTCCTTCCACGGTGAACGGCGTGGATCCCTCCTTCAAGATGCCGCAGGTCTGGAAGAGTTCCCTGGCGCTGGACTACAACTTCCCGACCTCCTTCCCGCTTTCCGTCACCGGTGAGTTCACTTTCACCAAGACGCTCAACGCCGTGACGATGAAGAACTGGAATATCCGGGACAACGAGGGCTGGACCACCTTCAACGGCCCCGACAACCGCCATATCTATCCTTCGACCAAGACCGGCGGCGTGCTGGATTACAAGTACAACGGCTCCGACGCCTACATCCTCTCCAATACGCCGGAAGGTTACGGCTGGATCGCGATGTTCTCCGTGAATGCCGAGCCGGTGCGCGGCCTTCGCCTGAACGCCTCCTACACCCACACGGTGAACAAGGAACTTACCGGCCTGCCGGGTTCCAACGCCGCTTCCACGATGAACTACGTTCCTTCCGTGGAGGGCGCCAACTTCCTCTCCCTCCATACTTCCCAGTATGTCAATCCGGACCGCGTGATGGCTTCCATCTCCTATACGGACAAGGGTAACAACCACTACAGCCTCTTCTACGAGGGTATCCGTTACGGCGGCTACAGCTGGATCTACGGCAACGACCTCAACGGCGACGGCAACAACTACGATGCCCTCTATATCCCCAAGGACAAGAACGAGCTCCGCTTCGTCTCCGAAACCGACCGGGACAATTTCTGGGCCTTTGTCCGCAACGACGCCTATCTGTCCAAGCATCTCGGCCAGTATGCCGAGGCCTACGACATGGCGGCTCCGATGCGCCACGTCTTCGACTTCCGCTACATGCATGACTTCAAGGTGAAGATCGGTTCCTCCACCAACGTCCTCCAGCTCAGCGTGGACGTGCAGAACGTGGGGAACCTCTTCAACTCCAAGTGGGGCGTTTCTTCCCGTCTGTGGAACAACAACACTTACGGTAACCCGCTTCGCCTGGACCATGTGGACTACGACGGCGTGCCGGTGTTCTCTTCCTCCGTGGACGGCAGCACCTCCACCTGGACTCCTTCCAAGAGCTACGGCAACTGCTGGTATATGCAGATCGGTATCAAGTACCTGTTCAACTAACCTGTTAAGCGCGTAACGACATGAAAATCAAGACTTACATCCTTTCCATCCTCGCCGGTGCGGCGCTTGCCGCCGGCTGCGCGCAGGAGCAGGTGATCTCTTCCATCCCCGAATTCAAGGTGGACCCTTCCTATATCGGTATCCCGCTCGCGGGCGGTATATCCTCCTCCGCCTATACGGCTACCGCTTCCTGGTCCTTCGACACGGCCTCCATCCCGGAATGGCTCACCGTGAACCCGCTTTCCGGCGGTGTCGGCAGTGACCATATCGTCTTCGCGGCCGATCCCAACCCCGGCTCCTCCGAGCGCTCCGCGGATCTCCTCGTGAACGTGGGCGGCAAGCAGCAGCGTTTCACCGTCGTCCAGGAAGGTCCGGGCGCCTTTGACGCTCCGCTCTCCACCATCGCCCAGGTGGCGGCCGGTTCCGACGGGGAAGTGTTCCGCATCCGTGCGACCGTCACCGGTATCCGCAACACCAACTATGGCAACGTCGATGTGGCCGACGAGACCGGCTCCATCTACATCTACGGCCTCCTGAACGCCCTGGGACAGTACCCGAAGGACGCGTCCGGCGGCTGGAGCTCCTTCGGCGTCGAGGCCGGTGACGTGATCACCGTCCAGGGCCCGAGATCCCTGTACGGCTCCACCCTTGAACTCGTGGCCGCCACCCTCATCAGCGTGGAGAAGTCCCTCATCGCCATCGAACCCGGTGAGGTGAACGTGGGCAGCGATGCCGGAACCTTCACGCTCTCCGTCGTCTCCAAGGCCAACGGCATGGCCGTCCTCCCGTCCGAGTCCTGGGTCCGCATGACCGATATCGCGGCGGGCGAGGGTGATGCGGTGGTCTATTCTTTCGAGTACGACGCCAATACGACGACCGCCATCCGCAAGGCGGACATCCAGTTCAAGGCCGCCAACTCCTCCAAGACCGTGACCGTGTCCCAGGAAGGTCTGCCGCCCACCGGCCAGTCCGTCACCGAAATCGTCGCCCTGCCGGACGACTCCGGCGTGGAGACGCTTGAATCCACCGTCGTGGGCAAGACTACCCGCGGCTTCGTCATCTCCGACGGCACCACTGCCATCTATGCCTATGACAGTGGCGCGAATCCGGTGGAAGTGGGCGACGTGGTGAAGGTCCTGGCGACCAAGACCACCTACAACGGCGTGCCTGAGCTCGCGACGATCACCTCCGTCGAGAAGACCGGCACCGCCTCCGTCAGCTATCCGGCTGCGAAGGATATCACTGCCTCCGCCCTCGACTATGCGGCCTCCGTCGCCGAGTACATCACCTTCACCGGCACCCTCAAGGTCTCCGGCAACTACTACAACGTGGAGCTGGACGGCGTGGATTCCGCGACCAAGCAGGGCAGCCTCGTCTATCCGGTGGAAGCGCTGGATGCCAAGTCCTTCGACGGCCAGTCCATCACCGTGACGGGTTACTTCAACGGCCTTTCCGGCGGCGGCAAGTATATCAACGTCATCGTCACCAAGATTGCCGGCGCCAATGCCAAGGGTTCCCTGAACAATCCGTACACGCCCGCCGAGGCTGCAGCCGCTGTCTCCGGCCTGTCATGGACCAGCAATTCCGAGTATGAGTCCACGGACGAGGTCTATGTGAAAGGCAAGATCTGCAAGATCGCCTCCAAGGGGACTTATACCGAGGGCGGCACCTACGGGAACGCCTCCTTCTACCTGTCCGCCGACGGCACCGGTGACGGCGAGTTCTATGTGTTCCGCGCCCTGTATCTCGGGAACGTCAAGTTCGAGGCTGGCAAGACCGACATCGCCGTGGGTGATGAAGTGATCGTCTGCGGCAAGCTGATGAACTATCAGGGCAACACCCCGGAGACCGTCTCCGGCAAGGCGTACCTGTATTCCCTCAACGGTAAAACTGAATAACCAACTTCAAGCGATATGAAACGTTCTGCACGCTTCCTTACCCTCCTGGCCGCGGCGGCCGCCCTCTTCACCGGCTGCCGGCAGGAAGAAGCCGATATCGACCTTCCCGCCCTCAAGGTGGCCGGAGCGGACCTGTCGTTCGACGCTGAGACCAAGAAGGCCTCCTATGCGGCGGACATGTCCCTGACGACCCTACAGCTGAATGTAACGGCGAACCGGGACTGGTCCAGCGAGATCCTCTGGGACGCCGACGAGACGCCCTGGATCGCCGTGACCCCCGAAAAGGGCCTGGCCTCCGACCAGCCCCAGCGGGTGACGCTCACCATCCTGAACAACGCCGGGTACAACCGCAACAAGACGGTCAAGTTCACCATCGGCTATGACTACAAGACCCTCGCTGTCAGCCAGACGGGCGAACGGGGCGAGGAAATCATCGGCACGCTGGACAACCCGCTCACCGTGGCGGGTGCGGTCAAGTATGTCAAGAGCCTCGGCGCCGATGTCCAGAGTTCCTCGCAGGTGTTCGTGAAGGGTAAGATCTCCCAGATTGCCGATGGCGGCTCCTTCGGGGCCAGCGGTACCTACGGGAATGCCACCTTCTATATCTCCGACGATGGCACCACGAACGGCGACCAGTTCTACGCCTACCGCGTCCTGTACCTTGGAAACCGCAAGTGGACCTCCAAGGATCCGGACATCAAGGTGGGTGACGAGGTGATCCTGTACGGCAACGTCGTGAACTTCCGCGGCAATACCCCGGAGACCGTCCAGGGCACCGCCTTCGTCTATGACCACAACGGCAAGAACGAAGGCACCGGCGGCGGTGGCGGTTCCGACGAACCCGTCGGCACGCCGGAAGGCACCGGCACCCAGGCCGACCCGTACAACGTGGCGGCGGCCCTCCAGGCCGTGAAGCCGCTTACCTGGACGAGCAATGAGGTTTACGATTCCACGGACGAGGTGTTCGTGAAGGGCAAGATCTCCCGCATCGCCAACGCCGGTACCTTCGGGGAAAGCGGCACTTTCGGGAACGCGACCTTCTACATTTCCGACGACGGATCCCAGAACGGTGAGCTCTATGCCTACCGCATCCTCTATCTCGGCAACAAGAAGTACACGTCCGGCACCGACATCAAGGTGGGCGACGAGGTCGTGATCTGCGGCAAGCTCATGAACTACCGCGGCAACACGCCCGAGACCGTGGCCAATGCGGCGTACCTCTATTCCCTGAACGGCCAAGGCGGCGGCGGTACCGATCCGCAGCCTTCCGGCGACGTGAAGGCGGGCGGTGACCATCGCCGAATTCAACGCGGCACCGGAGTCCCAGACGCAGGTGTATGAACTGGTGGGCGTGATCGGCGGCAGCATCAATACGACCTACGGAAACTTCGACCTCGCGGACGAGACCGGTACCGTGTATGTCTATGGCCTCACGGCGACCGAGCTCGGCTACGGCGCGAAGAACGACAAGTCCTACGCCTCGCTGGGCCTCGCGGAGGGTGACAAGATCAAGATCCGCGGTTACCGGGGTTCCTTCGGTGACAAGATCGAGGTGGTTTCCGCCTGGTTCATCGAGAAAGTGACCGGCGGGGACGATCCTCAGCCTTCCGGTGACGTGAAGGCGGTGACCATCGCCGAATTCAACGCGGCACCGGAGTCCCAGACGCAGGTGTATGAACTGGTGGGCGTGATCGGCGGCAGCATCAATACG